>NZ_JAYJLG010000001.1:0-1022000 GCF_051948705.1 Alcaligenes sp. Lyrl_28 | reverse complement strand
AGTCGCCAACGCATCGGCGACGGATACACCGGAACGATGCTGATCGTCTGGCCCCTGGGTTACGACTTCAGACGTACCACCCCCCTCCCCAAAGCCCGTTCTGGGCACCGCTTATCCCTTCTTGTTGCAGACTACGCCTCTTGGCCCAAGACGATGGGGTCCGTTATTGCGTATGCTTCCTGGGCTTGAGAGTTGATGTTGAGTCCTCTGCGGGTGCTACCTGTACGATGGCAGCCCTGCGAGGGGCGGGTTCAGCCTTAGCGGCTTGCTGAACCTCAGCCTCTCGCATCAAGCCGTTGTCTATCTGCCGGGTGATCGCGGCACTCCTCAGAGGCGACGGGTGTCCTTGAGCCTCAAGGGCGAAGGCGTCCCCCTGGGCCTGCCTCTTGCTCGCGCTGACCGCCCCTAACCAGGCCCACCGCCCTGAGTACGCTCCTCCCTGCGCTCACCCCGCCCACATCAACAATCGTACAAACGACATCCTGATGCAGTTGGAAGTTGGAGCTTGGGGCATCAACAAGCTGATATACACCGCTTGGGCATGCTGCTTGAGCATATAGGTACGGTCAGGTCTACTGCCGATTGTTTGCTTCTGCAAAGGTCATGGTGGTAGCTCAGCCACTGTCATACGGTTAATCGCCAAAGTATGGGTAAAATAGTTCGGTATAGTTATCGATAATGCTTGTTTCAGGAGAACCGAATGACTCAGCCCATTAGCCCCGAGCTCGAACCTGGCTTGTCGCTGCGCAAGATCACGCACATCTGCTATGGCTTGTTTTCTCTGGCTATGATTAGTGCAGGTATCTTCGGTGCAGCGGCTGTGGCAGCTGTAATTCTGGCCTACGTCAAGCGTGGTGACGCATCGGGCACGATCTATGCCAGTCATCTGGACTGGCTTATCAAGACGTTCTGGTGGGGCCTGTTGTGGATGGTTTTGAGCGCCTTGCTGACATCCATCTTTATCGGTTGGGTTACCGCCTTGGTGGCTCTGGTCTGGATTATTCACCGTCTGATCAAAGGCTGGTTAGCCTTGGCGGGTGGGCAGGCTTTAGGTCACGACTATTAAAGTGACACCATCCTTTCCAAGGATTTGCCCCTGATCGGGTGAAAAGTAAAAAAGGTGCTCTGATGAGCACCTTTTTTTGTACGTGTAGGCGGGTGTTGGTGCGTGCTTGACCCGTGTGGAGAGGCAGGTCCGACAGGCTTTTGTCTGCTGAGCCGGTATCAGGGTGCCAACAGGTGAACCTGCTCGATATGCATATGGTGCATGCACTCGCGCAGTAGCAGAAGATAGATTCCAAGATTCTGATTATTGATCAGCCCATGGATATTTTCCAAGGAGCCTGCATTCACCATCTTCAGGCTGATGGCTCCTTGGCTGGCGGCGGCATACAGCGTGAACAGATCATCAATCATGTCGCGACTCAAGATGTGCTGTTCGCTGCCTTGAGCTTCATTAAGCCAGACGCCCAGATCTTCGGCGTACTCTCCCGTCGCAAACACCATGAATTGGCGCAGGTCCAGACTGGCTGGCATGATCGCGTCTTCCACAAGCTCAATACCATGTTCCAACTGAGCCTCACGGGAGTGAGAGTTGGTAAAACAGTGGGATAGCAACTGGGTGCCACTCAGTTCTGGAAAATGCTCGGTGTGAACAGGCACGCCTTTATGAGCCAGGCTTATTTCCGCATGGTCGCTTGCGAAATCCAGGACGGCCACTTGGGCCTGAGGGTGGGCGGCTTGCAAATTTTGCAGCACTACAGCGGTGCTGGCTGGCGGTGATGGTCTGGAGCTGTTTGACATACCTATCCTTAAACGTATTTAATCCGCTGCTTCTTGCTCTCCTGCCTGCTTGAATAGCGCCAAAGCAAGATGCCGTTGGGTATCGTGATCCACAATCGGGGCCGGGTAATGTTGGCCCAGGCGAAATGCCAAGGGAAGTTGTTTGGCTTGCCAAGGTGCGTGAATCGCCTGTTTATCCAAGGACGCCAATTCAGGAACATAGCGTCGTATGAACTGTCCCTCTGGGTCAAATTTACGCGATTGGGTGATGGGATTAAAGATGCGGAAGTACGGTTGGGCATCACAGCCGGTAGAAGCGGCCCATTGCCAGCCCCCCACGTTGGAAGCCATATCGTAATCAAGCAGTTTTTGGGCAAAATACTGTTCTCCCCAGCGCCAGTCTATCAACAGGTCTTTCACCAGAAAGGACGCACTGATCATGCGCAGGCGGTTATGCATATAGCCTGACTGATTCAATTGGCGCATGGCGGCATCAACAATCGGGTAGCCGGTTTGTCCGTCCTTCCAAGCCTGGAACCAGTCGTCGCGGTTAGGAAAAGGAAGGTTCTTATAAGCTGGCTTGAAACTTTCTTGTGCGGTTTCGGGGTGATGCCACAGGAATTGTTGGTAGAACTCGCGCCAGATCAACTCGCTCAGCCAGGTAGCTGCGCCTTCGGAGTCGCTGGGCCAAGCCAGTGCTACTGCCTGACGGATGGACAGTGTGCCGAAGCGCAGGTGCGGAGCCAGGTAAGAGACACCCCGTTTGGCTGGGAAGTCTCGGCGTTCGTGATAGGCGTGAATTCTTGGTTCGAACTGCTGCAGCAGGGTCTGTGCGCCTTGCCAGCCCGCAGGGCTGAGTAGTTTGGTGCGAGCTTCCTCGTGAAAACCCAGCTCCTTCAAGCACGGAAGTGCCTGAGCGGGAAGTGGTGCCCATTGCCCCTGTGAGCAGTCATACGCCTGTATATCGCTTGGCTGAATACGCGCCAGCCAGTTGCGCTTGTAGGGAGTGAATACGGTATAAGGCTGCTTTTGCTGTGTCAGAATCTCATCGCGTGCAAAGATTACCTGGTCTTTGAACAGCTTTAGCACTCGGCCTTGAGCGGCAAGGGACTGGCTGACTGCGTGATCCCGTGTCAAGGCGGCCGGCTCGTAGTCCTCATTGGCATAAACAGTCTGTGCATTCAGATGGTTTGCCAGCAAGGGAATTTGCTGTACCGGGTCGCCGTGAACGGTAATCAGCTCACTGCCATGTTGGCGCAGTTGCTCCTGGAGGGATTGCAGACTGTCGAGAATGAACGCGACGCGCACGTCATCGGCCGGCAAGGAGTCCAGGATGGTGCTGTCAAAGACAAAGACACAGGCAACGGGCAGTCCGCTTTGTAAGGCGTGGTGCAAGGCAGCGTGATCCTGCAGGCGCAAATCACGACGCAGCCAGCACAGTACATGGGGCGTTTGGATGGTTGGGGTAGGCAGTGAAATCGACATGAAGACGGTAAAACAGAAGGCCGGATGCCGCAGGATGAAAAAGGGCCGCGGCTGAAAGCTCAGCGGCGCGGCCCGATAGTGCCAGAGGTGCCTGGGCACCCCTTGCTTATTTCAGGTGAGCGCTAACCAGCTTGGTCAGTTCAAACATGGAGACCTGATCCTTGCCGAACAAGGGACGCAGTTTGGCGTCGGCATTGATGTTGCGACGGTTCTTGGGGTCTTGGAGATCGTGCTTCTTGATGTATTCCCAGATTTTCTTCGTAACTTCAGTACGCGGCAGCGCGTCGGAGCCAATCACCGCAGCCAGTGTTGGGCTAGGAGTGAGTGGTTTCATGAAGGCTGCATTGGGTTTGCGGGTAGCAGGCTTTTTTTCAGTGCTGGCCATGAACGGAACTCCTGAGAAACGAGTTGAAGGGGCGGGTTATGCGCTAGGGCACGACTTGTCTGTCAGCATACCGTGATACTCCCTGTACGTCCAAGCCCTTTGTGAGCCTGCGCTTTGCAGGTCTGTAAGCAGATTTTCCCGTGTTTACGGGCAAGGGCAGGACAGGCTGCGGCCAGGCTCAGGATTGCCGTGTCTGTCATGCGCGGCACGGGTAGCTGTAGCATAATGATGGATTCGGCCTGCTGGAAGGCAATGGTGATGCCCGTCGCTTGCATAACGCGTCAAAGCGCGGGTTCTTTGTTTGAGATTGAGTAAAGATATGAGCCCTACTGTGGATACCCTGGTCATTCGTCGTCCTGATGATTGGCATTTGCACCTGCGTGATGGCGCTGTGCTGGAATCGGTCTTGGGCCATACGGCGGCACAATTTGACCGGGCCATCGTCATGCCCAACCTGACCCCGCCCGTTACAGCCACTGCACAGGCACTGGCCTATCGCGAGCGTATTCTGAGCGCATTGGCCAAAACCGAGTATGTCGGCAAGTTTGAACCTTTGATGACTTTGTACCTGACGGACAATACTCAGCCTGAGGAAATCGTTCGCGCCAAGGAAAGTGGGTTTGTGCATGGCGTGAAGCTGTATCCAGCCGGCGCCACCACAAACTCCGATGCAGGCGTGACAGATTTGCTGAAGAACTGTTCCAAGGTGCTGGCCCAGATGCAGGAATCGGGCATGCCGTTGCTGATGCACGGTGAGGTCACGGACCCCAGCATCGACTTGTTCGACCGCGAGGCCGTGTTCATCGAGCGTGTGATGATTCCCATGCGCAAGGCTTTCCCCGAGCTGAAAGTGGTGTTTGAGCACTTGACCACGGCAGAGGGCGCCGCTTACGTGAGCCAGGCCGAAGGCCCGGTTGCCGCAACCATCACCGCCCACCACTTGCTCTATAACCGTAATGCCCTGTTCCAGGGTGGCCTGCAGCCGCATTGGTATTGTCTGCCCGTCTTGAAGCGCGAGAAGCACCGTCAGGCTTTGGTAGATGCCGCCACCAGCGATAGCAATCGTTTCTTCCTGGGCACAGACAGTGCGCCGCATTCGCGTAGCCGCAAAGAACAAAGCTGTGGCTGTGCGGGCTGTTATACCGCTCTGCACGCTATGGAGCTGTACGCTTCGGCTTTTGATAAGGCCGGTCGTCTGGACCGCCTGGAAGCCTTTGCCAGCTTGAATGGCCCTGCTTTTTACGGTTTGCCGGTCAATGAAGGAACCATGACGTTGCAACGTAGCCAGTTCACCATTCCCGAGTCCGTGGAAATGGCGGGTGAGCCGTTGATTCCTCTGGCTGCCGGCCAGGCTCTGGACTGGAGTGTGGTGAGCTAAGGGTGAAAGAAGCCGTCCGATTTCAGTGTCTTTGATAGCGCTGAGTCGGGCAGCTCCTGATATCTGCTTTCACTGCAAGATAGCTCCGTGGAAACTGCTTTTCTTGATACAGCGTGGTCTGCCTTGGCTGTTCGCATGGCCGCCACTGCTTTGGTTGTTGTTCTGGTTTCGTGGTCAGTCGGGGTATTTGGGCCCTTGATTGGTGGTGCGCTGGCGGGCTTGCCCATGGTATTGGGCCCCGGCTTTTATTTTCTGTCCCAGCAGTTTCCTGCCGATTATGTGCAGCAGGCGGCAACCTATGCCGTGTATTCGCTAAGCGCGACTCAGCTGTTCTTGCTGCTCATCATTCTTTGTGCTCCCACCCTGTCGCCCTGGCGCACCTTATTGTGTGCAGTGGCAGGTTGGGCGGTGGCAGCCTTGCTCCTGTCCTTTATGCCTGTGCAGCCCTTGCTGGGCCTGGCTTTGTTTATTGTTGTGACTGCGTTCAGCTTGCGCGTTTCGCGCCGTCTGGCCGGCATGAAAGGAAGCAGCAAAGCGAAGGCGGGCTGGGGCTTGCTGATATTCAGAGGGGCTTTGGCTGGACTTTTGGTCGCTATCGTGACCACCAGCAGCTCCCTGCTGGGACCGAGCTTGTCAGGGCTGATTATGGCCTTCCCCATTGGCTACACCGTGGTGGCGGTGACCATTCATCAAACCTTGGGTGCGGCAAGCCTGGTAGCGACCTTGCGTTCAGCGTTGTGGGGGACAGGTAGCCTGGCGGGGTTTTGCACCACGCTGGCGCTGACTTTCACGCATCTGCACTGGCTGACAGCCTTGTTGCTGGCTGCCGCCGTGTCGATTGCGATTACCTTGCTATTGGTGTTTCGTCCCTGGGCTCGCCGGGATTAAGTACTTATTCTGCGTCGAACAGATCCTGACCCTGTGTGTTGCGTGGAGGCGTTAGCCCCAAGTGACGCCAGGTGTTCAGGGTAGCAATACGGCCCCTGGGGGTGCGTTGCAAAAAACCGTGCTGGATCAGATACGGTTCGATCACATCTTCGATGGTGTCGCGCTCTTCACCAATGGCAGCGGCCAGACTGTCTACGCCCACTGGGCCACCGTCGAATTTATGCACGATGGCTTCCAGCAGTTTTCTGTCCATCAAATCCAGACCTTGCGGGTCCACTTCCAGCATGGACAGGGCGGCTTGTGCACACTCGGTATGGATGATGCCGCCGGTTTTGACTTCGGCGTAGTCGCGCACCCGGCGCAAGAGCCGGTTGGCGATACGTGGTGTGCCGCGTGAACGGCGGGCAATTTCGTAAGTGCCTTCATCGGTTGTGCTGACATTAAGCAGCCCCGCACTGCGCGCCACGATATGCGTCAGGTCTTTGACGTCATAGAACTCCAGGCGAGACACAATGCCAAAGCGGTCGCGCAAGGGATTGGTCAACATGCCGGCGCGAGTGGTCGCGCCGACCAGGGTAAAGGGCTGCAAATCCAGTTTGACGCTGCGGGCGGCCGGGCCTTCGCCAATCAGGATATCAATTTGAAAGTCTTCCAGCGCTGGATACAGAATTTCCTCCACGACGGGGGACAAGCGATGGATCTCGTCAATAAAGAGAACGTCGTTGGGTTCCAGATTTGTCAGCAAGGCGGCCAGATCACCGGGACGCTCCAGCACGGGACCGGAAGTCTGGCGCAGGTTCACCCCCATTTCATGGGCAATGATGTGAGCCAGGGTGGTTTTACCCAAACCGGGAGGGCCAAACAGCAAGACGTGGTCTAGCGCTTCCTGGCGCTGGCGAGCAGCCGCGATAAAGATTTCCAGCTGTTCGCGGGCCCGGGCTTGCCCGACATAGTCCTCCAGCATCTTGGGTCGCAAGGCGCGTTCGATGGACTCTTCGTTGGGCGACAGGGGCTTGGGCGTGATGATGCGCTGTTCAGAAGGCAGGCTGGAGAGCGAATCGGAATGAATGGCCATGATGACTACGCTGATTGAATATACAGTATGGTACACCAAGCGCAAGCCGCTTGAGTACCGTCACCAGCGTGGGATGAGCGGCCGTAGACCTCTCATGCTTCACACCTTGTGCCGGAACCCGGTTTTAAGCACTCAGGGCTAGGCCACGTTGCGAGGCATCCTCCATAATGTGGACTGGAGTTTTCAAACGAGATTTTAGCCATGTCCCTGGAATTACCTGTTTTTGCTGATGTTGTAGCCGCCGCTGAACGCTTGGCGCCTGTGGCACACCGTACACCAGTCTTGACTTCTGCCACCTTGAACGAGCGCCTGAATGGCGAAGTCTACTTCAAGTGCGAGAACTTTCAGCGTATTGGTGCTTTCAAGTTTCGCGGTGGCTTCAATGCGCTGGCGCAGTTGAACGAGCAGCAGAAAAAAGCAGGTGTCGTGGCTTTTTCCTCTGGCAATCATGCGCAGGCGGTCGCCTTGTCGGCCAAGCTTTTGGGCATACCGGCCACCATCATCATGAATTCGGATGCTCCGGCTGCCAAACTGGCTGCGACGCGCGGCTATGGTGCCAAAGTGATCGAGTATGACCGCCTGACCCAGGATCGTGCCCAGATTGCACAAGAGTTGGTGGATCGTGAGGGGTTGACCCTGATTCCCCCCTTTGCACATCCCGATGTCATCGCGGGGCAGGGGACGGCCGCATTGGAGCTGTTGCAGGACGTGCCGGACTTGCAACAGTTCTACGCGCCCTTAGGAGGCGGCGGCTTGCTGTCGGGCTGCTTGCTGGCGGTCAAGGCCATGGCTCCGGCTTGTGAAGTCTTTGGGGTGGAGCCGCAGGCAGGAGATGATGCCCAGCAGTCCCTGCGCAGTGGGGAGATCGTCAAGATTGCGCCGCCTGCATCGATTGCGGATGGGGCACTGACCCAAGCGTTGGCACCGATGACATTTGAGTTGATTCGCAGCATGGTGACGGATATTTTGACGGTGCCTGATACCGAGCTGGTTCAGGCCATGCGTTTTTTTGCGGAACGCATGAAGATGGTGGTGGAGCCTACAGGCTGTTTGGGGGCCGCGGCGGTAATGCGGCAGGGAGATTTGCAAGGCCGCAAGGTGGGCGTACTGATCAGTGGCGGTAATGTGGATGTGTCCGCCCTGGGGCGTCTGCTTGCTTGATGCGTTAAATGGGTTGCAGACGCAGGCATTGATCTTGCCCATGTTTCAAAAAGCGGGTCAAACTGGAGTTGCAAACGAGCAAACGAGCAAACGAGCAAACGAGCAAACGAGCAAACGAGCAGACCACAGTAAGCCAATAGGGCAGTTAGCCCGTACCTCATCTCATCAATAAGCGTCATGATGGATAAGTTGCCCCCTGTATAGACAAAGAAACCGGGCCGTTCCTATGAACAGCCCGGTTTTTTTATACATGGCAGTGTGGTATCAAGCGCGTGACAGCGACTTCAGTGCCTGCTTGATCCCTTCCGACACATCAATATCATCCGGCAAGGCTTTGACAGCAATACTGGCCTCCTTGCTGGAATAACCCAAAGCTTCCAGAGCATGCAATACGTCATCCCGGCTGTTGGGCACCGCGCTGACTGTACCGCTGGAACCCAGGTCCGCACCCAGCTTGCCGCGCAACTCCAGTAACAGACGCTCGGCAGTTTTTTTACCTATACCGGGGATCTTCACCAGACGGGAAGTCTCCTGGCGTGTAATAGCATCGGCCAGCTCTTCAGCACTCATGCCCGAGAGCAAGGACAGGGCCGTGCGGGCACCGATGCCGGTGACTTTGATCAGTGCCTTGAACGTGCTGCGCTCGTTCAGGCTGGAAAAGCCAAACAGCACGTGAGCATCTTCACGAATGGCCAGATGGGTGAACAGATTGACCTGTGCGCCCAGTTCCGGCATTTGGTAGAGCGTACTCATGGGCACATCGATTTCATAACCAACCCCACCCACATCCACACAGATGGTGGGCGGTTGTTTTTCGATCAAGGTACCCCGGATGCGACCTATCATGACATTCCTTATGGACAGTTAACCCAAGATCCGGCCAGCACGAATGCGGCGGCGCGGCCCGGTGGTGATGGCTCCGCTTTTTTGCAGGCCGCCCACCACACTGCTGTGATGAGCATGGCTGATGGCGCAGGCCAGGGCATCGGCCGAGTCCGGCGCAGGCAGGCCGTTCAGCTGCAGGAGCCGCTGTACCATCAGCTGGATTTGTTCTTTGGCAGCATGACCGCTGCCGGTGACGGTTTTCTTGATCTGCAAAGCGGTGTACTCATGCACATCCAGTCCACCTACAGCCAGCGCACACAAGGCGGCACCCCGAGCTTGCCCCAGCAAAAGGGTAGAGGCCGGGTTGCTGTTGACAAAGACTTTTTCGATCGCAGAGGTATCGGGCTTGCTTTGCTCAATCACTTCCGTGATGTGAGTCAGAATCAGCTTTAGCCGCTCTGCCAGAGGCAGATCTGGCGGGACCACAATGGTCCCGCTGGCCACATAGCGCAAGCTGGGCCCCTGGGCGTCGATCACTCCGAAACCAGTGCGACGCAAGCCAGGGTCTATGCCCAGGATTCGCATATTAGTGACGGAAGTGGCGTGTGCCGGTCAGGACCATGGCAATACCACGCTCGTTGGCGGCGGCGATGACTTCGTCATCACGCACGCTGCCGCCGGGTTGAATCACGCAGGTGGCGCCCGCTTCGGCAACCACATCCAGACCATCGCGGAAGGGGAAGAAGGCGTCGGATGCGACGGCTGAACCCTGCAGGGTCAAGCCAGCGTTTTCAGCCTTGATGGACGCGATGCGGGCGGAGTCCACACGGCTCATTTGGCCTGCGCCCACGCCCAGCGTCATGCCCTGACCGCAGAACACGATAGCGTTCGATTTCACGTACTTGGCCACGTTCCAGGCAAACAGCATGTCTTGCATTTGCTGAGCCGTAGGTTGAACTTGCGTCACAACCTTGAAGCCTTCGGTGTTGTCGCGGAACGTGTCAGGTGTTTGCACCAACCAGCCGCCGCCGACACGCTTCACGTCAAAGGCGTTGTGCGCCTGACCAGGCTGAATGCTGAGTACGCGTACGTTCTTTTTGGCAGCAAATACGTCCAAGGCGCCTTGTGTGTAGGAAGGTGCCAGCAGCACTTCTACAAACTGGCTGCTGATCGCTAGGGCAGCGGCTTCGTCCACTTCGCGGTTAAAGGCAATAATGCCGCCAAAGGCCGAAGTTGGGTCGGTTTGGAAGGCTTTGCGGTAGGACTCTTGGGCAGTTTCGCCCAGCGCCACGCCGCAAGGGTTGGCGTGCTTGACGATGACGCAAGCGCCGGCATCAAAGCTGCGCACACACTCCCAAGCTGCATCGGCGTCTGCAATATTGTTGTAAGACAGCTCTTTACCCTGCAATTGCTTGTAGCGGCCCAGCAGACCTTCGCCAATGGTGCCGTCTGTGTAAAAGGCAGCGCTTTGGTGCGGGTTTTCGCCGTAACGCAGGGTCTGTTCCTGTTTGAGCTGAATAGTCAGCACATTGGGCCATGTGTTCACTTCGGGGGCGCTGTCCTGGGCGGGCTCGGCTTGAGCCAGGCTGCTCAGGTAAGCGGCAATCACGCCGTCGTAAGCGGCCGTGTGAGCATACACTTTGGCCGCCAGTTCCAGACGCAGGCCGTAAGAAGGGTGACCGGCAGGGCCGTCCATATCCGCCAGCACGCGTTCGTAATCAACAGGGTCAATCACGACACAGGCGCCGCCTTCGGGGGTGCCGTGATTTTTGGCTGCTGCACGCAGCATGGCAGGGCCGCCAATATCAATGTTTTCCACCGCATCGGCGAAGGTGCAGCCGGGCTTGGCGATGGTTTCACGGAACGGGTAGAGATTGACGACCAGCAGATCGATACGGTCAATGTCGTGTTCTTCCAGCGTCTTCAGGTGTTCGGCGCTGTCGCGACGAGCCAGCAGACCACCGTGAATTTTTGGATGCAGTGTTTTGACACGGCCATCCAGAATTTCTGGCGAACCAGTGTGCTGGGCCACTTCGGTGACGGTCAAGCCAGCCTGGGCCAGCAACTTGGCCGTGCCGCCTGTGGAAAGGAGACGCACGCCACGTTGGGCAAGTGCTTGGGCGAACTCGACAATACCGGTTTTGTCGGAGACAGAAAGAAGAGCTGTCTGGATTTTCATGGAAGGTGAGACGTGAGAGTTAGGAATCAGGGTTGCAGGTTGTGGGCACTGAGCTTCTTGCGCAAGGTACTGCGCGTGATGCCCAGCATTTCCGCGGCCTTGGACTGATTGCCTGCGGATTTTTCCAGGGCAACTTGCAGCACAGGCCGTTCCACGCACGAGATGACCATCGACAACAGATCGCGTGGCTCGGATTCGCCCAGATCGGCGAAATAGCGCTCGAGGCGTTCACGTACGGACTGTTCTAGTGGGTTGGTCGTTGACATTTTTTTCTGAAGGTATACGAAGTACTTAAATACAAAAGAGCCACATGGCTGACTTTTATTGCAGGTAGGGCTGGTCCAGGTCGCATTCTTGAAACCATTGAGTAATGGCTTCTAATTGATCTGCACAGTTTTCGATACGATTAATCTGATCCAGCCAGTGTCGGGCGTCAGGCATGTCCGACAGATACCAGCCTATGTGCTTGCGGGCAGTACGTACTCCAGTGTGCTGCCCGTAGAAAGCGTAATGGTCTTGCAGGTGTTCGATCATGCAATCGCGCAGCTCGCCAAAGGTGGGGGCAGCGCGATGTTCGCCATGCTCGAGATAATGCAGGATTTCCCGGAAAATCCAGGGGCGTCCTTGCGCGGCTCGGCCTATCATGACGGCATCCGCTCCGGTGTACTCTAGTACGAATTTTGCCTTTTCGGGACTATCGATATCCCCATTGGCGATGACCGGAATAGAGAGACTGTTTTTGACTTCGCGTATGGTGTCGTATTCGGCATGGCCCTGGTAGAAGTCGCAGCGGGTGCGGCCATGCAAGGTCAAAGCAGCGATGCCGATATCCTCGGCCAAGCGGGCAATACGAACAGCATTGCGCGATTGCGCATCCCAGCCGGTGCGGGTCTTGAGTGTAACCGGAACCTGGTAGGGAGTACATGCCTTGACAACATGCTCAAGGATCTGGATGATGCGCGGCTCATCGCGCAGCAGGGCGGAACCGGAGGCGACATTGCACACTTTTTTGGCCGGACACCCCATATTGATATCAATGATGCGGGCGCCTTTGCGGATATTGAACACCGCTGCCTCGGCCATCATCTCGGGGTCGGAACCGGCAATCTGTACTGCCACCGGATCGGCCTCGCCCTCGTGATTGAGGCGCCGTGATGTTTTCACGCTGTCCCACAAACGCTTGTTGCTGGCAGCCATTTCCGAGACGGCATAGCCTGCGCCCAAGGTCTTGCACAGACGACGATAAGGTCTATCTGTGACTCCCGCCATGGGTGCAATGAAAATAGGGTTGGGAAGGGTCCAGGGGCCGATACGCATGGGAAAGATTTTAACCCTGCGACACCGGTTCGTGCGCAAGGACTTGCAAGAAGAAAAAAGGGTTAGCCCCGATTCGGGGCCTTGGCAGCCAGTGTGCTTACGCGCGCATCCCTTGCAGAAGTTGCCGGGCAAATGGCTGACGGGCAAAAGGCAGGGTGTCCATGGCCAATAGCCCCAGACCACAGGCATGCTGGATCAATGGGTTTCTGGTCGCAAACAAGCGTGGCAGCGTGTCCGTGATGGCCGCCGTCAGCCAGCGATCAGGGCGACGCAGGCGCGCGTAACGAGCCAGAAATGGGTCTGGGTTTTGCCGACAATCTGCTTGCCAGGCCGCCAGGCACTGTGACAATTGCGCGACATCGCGCAAGCCCAGGTTCAGGCCTTGGCCGGCCACCGGATGAAGGGTCTGGGCCGCATTGCCTACGGCCAGCAGACGTTCGGACAGGCGGCTGGGGCCGGCATGAAAGGCGAGGGGGAAAATGTGGCGTTTCGATACCAGCTCCAGCTGTCCCAAACGCTCGCCAAAGGCGTGCAGCATGGCGGTCTGGAACTGCTCAACAGGTAGTTCGGCCAGGGACTGGCTGCGCTCAGGGCTGTTGCACCAGACGATTGCGTACAGATCCGGCGCATCAGGATGGGGCAGGGCTGCAAAGGGACCATTTTCCGTAAAGCGTTCATAAGCCCAGCCGCTTTGAGGCTGACTGGCGCGCACGGTGGTCAGCAAGGCGTGCTGACCATAGTCGCGGCGCACCCCTTTGGGGCGGACGCCATCGCATTGCACGGCCAGTAAGGCAGTGGCCTGCCCGCTATCGTGATCGACCAGAATCTGTCCGGGGGCGCTGTGGGTCTGCGCCTGCTGCGCGGGTAACAGGGTCACGCCGCTGTCTCGCAGTCGAGCGTGCAAGGCCCAGAGCAAATCGTCGTAATGGACGACGGCGCCCAGATCAGGCACCCCCAGCTCGTCAGCCTGAATCAGGCAGCGGCCCAGTCGTCCTTTCTGGGAAACATGCACGGTGCGCATCAGGGCCGCGCGCTCCGGCCAGGCCTGGAGCTGGTTCACAATCAGGCGGCGGCTGCCGTGATTGAGAGCCAGGGTGCGCGGGTCGCCCTGTGCATGTTCGGTGCTGGCCAGGTCGAAGTTTTTCCCCAGAACGGCGATAAGTGACGGATTTGGGTGCTGGGCAGCCAGCATTAGCGCCAAAGCTGCGCCTACTGGACCGGCGCCACAAATGGCGATGTCGTAGTCAGTGGCATTCATGGGAACCTCATGACGGCAAGGAAGTAATTCGGGTATTGTACGGGAAGGTGGCTGTCAATTTGCCGTCAGGCCCGTGACAGCTGTGAGCAATGGCTGACAACACAAGCCCGGACTGGATGCCCCGCATGCCCCACCCGACTTTGTCATTGGAACAGACCAAACCATTTCGTCATCAGCTTACCGCCGCCTGCCTGTCCTTGCTGTTGGGGGCGATCGGCGCGCATGGCTGGTATCTGGGTCGTCGCTACTGGTATATCCCTTTGATGGTGACGGCATTGGCCATAGGGGGCACGGTGGCATGGAAGCAGGGGCTGGACGATGTGTTCCCGAACATGCTGATTTTGCCGGTCAGCGCCGGGATAATCGAAGCGGTGGTCTTGGCCCTGCGCAATCCGAAAAAATTTGATGCTCTCTACAACCCGCAAAGCGAGCGGCATAATCAACATGGCTGGCCTTCTGTCTTGACCGCCGTTATCGCAAGCGTCGCGTTTGTGAACATTAGCCTGTACTGGCTGGTACACATCATCATGGCGGTGTACCGCCACCTGGGCTGGCTGGATCTGTCTGTGTATTAAACACATCAAGTGCCTTGTAAAGTAAAGGTTTTTCACAGGTCTTCCCTTGTGAAGGAAGCAGGGGCACGTTACAATGCAAGTTCTTTCGTTTTATAGGAGCTGTGTGGTGAATCCCGACCCCGGCGACAGTGCTAGTCGATCTATGTTCGACCTAACCATGTCCAGGCGCGTTCAGGCCCGCTGATTCCTTCACAGCTTGCCGCGTCCTGGTAATTTCAGGGCGTGGTATCTCAGGCAGCTGTTCTGCTGCCCTCAATTCCCCGCCATTTCATTCTCTGGAAAGCCCTTGGCTTTTCCGAATCCTGATGTGTTGCAACGTTCATGTGCAATAGGGGGAATGTATGCGTATTTTTGATCTCTTTTTGCGCCGTGCCGGCATCCAGGCTTCTGCCCTGCGTGCCCGTGCTCCTTTGTCCGTCTCTCGCCTGACGGTTGTCTGCCCACGTGGCGATCTGGCTCAGATTCGGCGCCGTATCTATTCAGACCTGAATACGGCGGGTATCCGTGTGGCCAATGTGCAGGTTGACCATTCCGACACGCATGATACGGCCTGCGTGACGTTGACCTGTCCGCCCGAGTTGCGTGCCGAGCTGATGCAGCGCGCACGGCTGATTCGGGATTATCCCGGTGTGTTGAATGTGAAGTGGGCAGGGCGCGAGCGTATTGCTATAAACTAAACCGCAACTGGATTTGCGGATGGCGCTGCTATGTCCTTGCTCGACTGGCTGACACCCTGGGAGTTCTCTCCTGTTCTGCTATTGACCTTTCTGCTGGTCATTATTCTGTACGTCCGGGGGCGGCAAGTGCACCGCCCCAATCTTTTGCGCCAGTCCTTCTTTTGGATTGGCCTGATTCTTCTCTACCTTTCCTTGCACACGCGCCTGGATTATTACGCTGAGCGCATGTTCTTCATCCATCGGGCCCAACATTTGATTCTTCATCATCTGGGTCCCTTGTTCCTGATGGGGGCTTATCCCGGCCAAACCTTGCGTGCCGGTCTGCCCCTGAGCGGGCGTCGAGCCTTGGCGCAATGGCTGCGCCGTCCTGTTGGGCGAGGCGTTCAGGCTATCTTGACCAACCCGATTCTGGTTGCCTTCCTGTTCGTTTTTCTGGTTCTGATCTGGATGCTGCCCACGGTGCAGTTTTACTCCATGTTGGACTGGCGTCTGTACCGTCTGATGAACTGGTCTGTGGTTATCAGCGGGATCCTGTACTGGAACCTCATTCTGGATCGTCGCCCTTCGCCTCCAGCCCGCTTGTCGGTGGGCGGGCGTATACTTTCGCCGGTCATTACGATGGTGCCGCAAATGATCGTGGGCGCCGTCATCACGTTCACCGAATACGACCTTTATCCGATTTTTGATCTCTGTGGTCGTGCCATTCCAGGTATGGACGCCCTGGCGGATCAGGTTATGGGTGGCCTGATTATGTGGGTGCTGGCTGGTTTGGTGGAAGTATTTGGCCTGTTGTATGCCTTAGGCACGTTGATGCGTTTGTCGACGCGTCACCGTTTGCCAGAATCGCGCAAGCCGGGCAGCGCTATGATGGTCAGGGCCAATTGATTTTGTCGGGAGTATCCATGTCGTTTAGACCTGCTCGTTCCACCTTGTCTTTGTGTCTGACCCTGTCGCTGGCTTTCAGTCCGGCGCTGCCGGTACAGGCTCAGCCTGTGGGGATTCCCTCCATGGGAGCGGCTTCGGGGGCCGAGCTGTCGCCGGCTTTGGAGCGTACCTTGGGCAATGCCATCATGGAGCAGGGCAGGCGTTCGCCTGAATACGTGTCGGACCCGGACATCAACCAGTATCTGACTGACATGGGTCGCAAGCTGGCCCAGTATGGCCCCGCCATGACACAACCCGTCACGGTGTTTGCCCTGCGCGATAGCAGTATTAATGCTTTCGCATTGCCGGGGGGATACATCGGCATTCATAGCGGGTTGTTTACGGCGTCGAAGTCCGAGTCCGAGCTGGCCTCGGTGCTGGCTCACGAAATCGCCCACGTAGCGCAGCGACACGTGGCGCGTGGCATTACGCAAAGCGCACAGAGCAACCATTTGCTGATTGCCGCTCTGGCCGGCGCCTTGCTGGGCGCCTTGGCCGGTAGTGGCGATCTGGCGATGGGGGCAGCCGCGTTTGGTCAGGCGGCGGCGGTGGATCGTCAGCTGGGTTTTTCGCGTCAGGCTGAGCAGGAGGCCGACCGGCTGGGTTTTGAAATGCTGCTCAAGGCCGGCTACGAGCCCCAAGGCATGGTGCAGATGTTTCAGCGCCTGGCTGCCGCCTCGCGCCTGAACGAGCGGGCCACTGCCAATGAATACGCCAGTACGCACCCCATGTCTCAGCAACGCGAGTCGGATATCAGCAACCGCGTGCGGGGCTTGCCGGCCAAACAGTATCAGGACACGCCCTCATTCTGGTATATCCGGGCCAAGCTGATGGTGCTGCAGGCTGGAGGAGGGCAGTCCCTGAGAGCATTGGAGCAGGCGCTGCAAAGTACGAATCAGTCACAAAGCGAGGTGGAGCGTTCGGCAGCCCAGTACGGTCTGGCCTATATTGCGCAAGGACGTCAGGATTATGAGCAGGCGCGTGCGCATTTGGCACAGGCCCGAGCGCAGGGCAAGTATCAGGCTCCCGAGTTGGATACCCTGGATATTCGCATTGCGATTGCCGATCGGGACATACAAGGCGCGCTGAATCTGGCCAAGCAGGCATGGCAGCGTTGGCCCAAGAGCCAAGGAGTGGCGTTGGCCTATGTACAGGTTCTGCAGCAGTTGGGTCAAAATGATCAGGCCCAGGCATTTTTGCTGGAGCGCATCAAGCAATGGCCCGATGAGCCGCAACTGCACCAGTTGCTGGCCCAGACTTACGATCGCCTCGGGGATGGCGTAAAAGCCCGGCGCGCCATGGCTGAGTATTATCAACTGGTCGGGGCCTTGCCTACCGCGGTGGAACAACTGCAGCAGGCGCGTAATTTGACGCAGGATTTTTATCAGCAGTCCGAGCTGGATACCCAGATTCGTCAATTACGCGAACGGGTGGAAAGCGAGCGCGTCTTGCTGGAGCGGTTCCGCTCTTGAGCAATGCGCCGCTTGCCGGTGAGCTCAGTCGGTATCAGCTATTGGTTTCAAAGAAGCGGGCCAGGCGTGCGGGCAACCACCCCATATTGCCGGGAATACTCCCTGTGATGAAACCCACATGCCCGCCTTGTGCGGGCTGGTGCAGCAAGATGGCGTCCGAGCAATCCTGAATGGTGGGCAGGCTGACTTGTGGCACGAATGGGTCGTTCAGGGCATTCAGGACCAGTGTGGGCACTTTGATGTGGCGCAGCAAGGGTTTGCTGGAGGCGCGTGTCCAATAATCCAGGGCGTGGCTGAAACCATGCATCGGCGCCGTATAAATATCGTCAAAGTCCCGCAAGGTACGCGCTTGATTCAGACGTGCGGTATCGACCATGCCGGGGAATCGATGGGCTTTGTCCTGCAGTTTGCTGCGCATGCTTTTGAGGAAATAGGGCGAGTAGAACCAGCGCCCCATGCGGGACTCGGACAGATAGCGACCGCAGGCGACCAGATCCAGCGGAACCGAAATGGACGCACAGGCCTGCAGCCAGGAAACCTCGTCGCCCGCTTCGCCCAGGTATTTGAGCATGGCATTGCCACCCAGTGAGGTGCCGGCCGCATGCCAGCGCACATGGGGTAGATGCGTGCGCACCGTATTCAGAATAAAGCTGACCTCTTCTGAGTCACCCGAATAGTAGGCGCGTGCCATGCGATTGGGAAAGCCGGAGCAACCCCGGAAATGGGCCACCACGACAATCCAGCCGCGAGCGCGGAAATATTGCGCAATCGCCTGAATGTAATGGCTGCGACTGCTGCCTTCCAGTCCGTGAAACAGGACCAGGGCATGCGTGTCGGCCGTCGCCGGCAAGCTGTTCCAGTCCTGGTCTTGCATCCAGCGTCGGGCGGCAGTGCGCGACAAGTGGGCGTCAGGTTGAGCTGTGGCGCCGCTAGCCAATTTGTCGGCAAACAGACCGGGCCCGGTCCAGTCCAGATCCAGGAAGTCACCATCCGGTGTGTCGATTCTTTGACGAACAAAGGCGATGTGGTGATGGCGGGCGAAAAAAGCCCCATGGATGGTTTGCAGGTGTCCGCCAGGCAGCCAGGCCGGCAGGGGACAGGCGCTGGAATCCAGGCGGGCGACCGGATCGGCGTGACGCCAGGGTTGCGCGTCTACTCCGGGCGCCAAGCCCGGTTCCATCGCATTGCCAGAGGGGGAAGCAGTAGGGTCCAACGAAGCCAGTTTCAGAAATTAATGACCGTGAACTTTCTCGCCTTCTTTCAGGCGGTAGCGGGCACCACAGTAAGGGCAGGCGGCCTCACCGGTTTTGCTGATATCGATATACACGCGAGGGTGCATGTTCCACAGTGGGCTGCCAGGACGGGGGCAGTGCACGGGCAGATCGTCGGCTCCGACCATAATCAGTTCGTGATCTGCTTTTTTAGGTTCGATAGCGGCGCTCATAGGGTTCCTGATAAACAATGACAAGGGTAAACATACCGTACACGTAGCGGCGGTGCCGAACATTACGTGCCTAGAGTTGCGATTGTAGCAAGACACGGCCTGTTTTTTCTTGACCTTATCGACTGCGCAAGATGTTCGTGCCCGAGTTTTGCTTCTAGAATAAGGCCAATCATAAGTAAAGCTGTCACCGCTGTTCAGCGCTTGCGGGCAGCACATCTCAGGAGACGGCGTGTCAGCCATCACAAGATTATCGGCCTTGTTGCCCCGTGCACAGGATCGTGTGCATATGCGCGCCGGTTTTATCGACTTTATTCCTGCCCTGATTGCCACGGTGGTGTGGGGGTTTGTAACGGGCGTGGCCATGGTCAAGTCGGGGTTAAGTGGTGTTGAAGCCACCTTGATGACGCTGTTTGTGTATGCCGGCTCGGCCCAGCTCACTGCCTTGCCCCTGATTGAGTCTCACGCGCCCTTGTGGCTGATTTTTACCGCCGGTTTCATCGTCAATATTCGCTTCATTATTTTTGGCGCGGCCCTGCAGCCCTTTTTTCGTCATCTGAGCTGGAAAAAACGCCTGGGCCTGGGCTATATCACCAGCGATATGGTGTTTGTGTTGTTCATGTCCAAGTATGGAGATGCCAAAGAGCGCGGCTCGCGTGAGCATCTCTGGTATTACCTGGGCATTATTTTGCCTGGCTGGCTAAGTTGGCAGATTGCCTCCTTGTCTGGCATTGTGCTCAGTGCCTATGTGCCGCCTTCCTGGTCGCTGGAGTTTGCGGCCATTCTGGCTTTGCTGGCGCTGTTGATTCCGCTGGTCAACAACCGCGCCATGTGGGCCTGTCTGATAACCGCCAGCGTGATTGCGTGGGTCGGACAGGTGCTGCCCTTGCGTTTAGGACTGGTCGCTGCGGTGCTGGGTGGCGTGCTGGCGGGCGTGGCGGCAGAACAACTGCAACGGCATAGGGATGCACGGTGATGAGCGATTGGCAGTATGATTGGTACGTTTTGGGTGCAATCGCCCTGTTGGTGTTGTGCAGCTTGCTCACCCGCTCAGGCTATTTTATGTTTGGTGATCTGCTGCCCCTGACCGAACGTATGCGGCGCGCCTTGCGCTTTGCTCCGGTGGCTGCTCTGGCAGCAATCATCATCCCGGAACTTTTGCCTTGGGCTTACGGCGACACCCCCCGATTGGATATTAAAGCTCTGGCCAGCCTGGTAGCTGTGCTGGTATTTATCCGTACCCGTAACGCTGTTTGGGTAATCGTGGCCGGGATGGTGGCGTTCTGGCTGATACGTGCCTTGATGCCCTAAAATCCTGACGCGAGTACTTACCTGTTCGTCACTGCTGTTGAGGCAGGCGGGCATAAGTTAAAATAGGATTGTTACAAATGCTTGCCACTCGTGGCAAGCCGACTTTTTGCGTACATGACAGATAAAACTCCTTCGACCTCCAATGACCTTACGTTTGCTGATTTCGGTCTGCACCCAGGAATATTAAGCGCCGTTACCGGAGCGGGGTATTCCAAGCCTACGCCTATTCAGGCTGAGGCCATTCCCGTGGTGCTGGCCGGCCGTGATGTCATGGGGGCAGCCCAGACGGGTACAGGTAAGACGGCCGCTTTTTCCTTGCCTATCCTGAATCGTCTGATGGCACATGCCACGACCAGCGCGTCGCCTGCCCGTCACCCGGTGCGGGCCTTGGTATTGACGCCCACTCGCGAGCTGGCCGATCAGGTGGCTGAGAGCATTGCGCTCTACAGCAAGTCGGTTCCGCTGCGCTCGACGGTGGTGTTTGGCGGCGTGGATATCGGACCGCAAAAAGAAGCGCTGCGGCGGGGTGTGGAAATTGTTATTGCCACCCCGGGCCGTTTGCTCGATCACATTGATCAGCGCACCATCAATTTAAGCCAGGTCAGCATTCTGGTGCTGGACGAGGCAGACCGCATGCTGGATATGGGCTTTTTGCCTGATCTGGACCGTATTGTTTCCTTGCTGCCCAAAAATCGTCAGGGCCTGCTGTTTTCGGCCACTTTCAGCAAGGAAATCCGCAAGCTGGCACGCACTTTCCTGAACGATCCTGTCGAAATTGAAGTGGCCGCACGCAATGCAACCGCCTCTACGGTCACACAGGTGGTGTACCCCATGTCGGCTGAGGACAAGCGTCGTGCCGTGGTGCATCTGGTCAAAACCAAGAAGCTGACTCAGACGATTGTTTTCTCCAATACCAAGATTGGCGCTGGGCAATTGGCCCGCTATCTGGAGCGTGAAGGTATCAAGGCCGAGTCCATTCACGGCAACAAGAGTCAGCTGGAACGCATGAAAGTACTCGATGCGTTCAAGAGCGGGACTGTGGACGTGCTGGTAGCCACCGATGTGGCGGCACGAGGTCTGGATGTGGCTGGCATGCCTTGCGTGATCAACGTGGATCTGCCATACAACGCCGAAGATTATGTGCACCGTATTGGCCGTACCGGTCGTGCGGGGGCGTCCGGGGAGGCCATTGCCTTGATGGCGCCGGACGAAGAGCATTTGCTGCAAGAAATTGAAAAACTCATCGGGAACCCGGTTCCCCGCCTGAGGCTGGATTTGCCCTCGGCGCCGTCCTCGTCTCGTTCGGGTTCCAGCCGTCACGAGCGTGGCGAACGTCGTTCGTACCAGTCGAACACGCCACCCATAGACGATTTTTTCCTGAAACCCTACGAGCCTTCCAGCGCGGCGGCCCCCAAGCCTGCGGTGACAACGCCCTCCAACACCACGCGCAAGCGTTCGGTGGGGGTTTTGCTAGGCGGCGGCCGCTACTAAGGCGCGCAAATCTCCAGGCCCGGCATTCAGGACCGGGCTGCGTTCTGAAATGCTTTGCACCAGACGCTCCAGATGCTCAATATGAGGCAACATGGGACCGTAAAAAACGGTCCCATTTTTATTTTGGATCTGTATGGTGGGGAAGTCCTCGATATCTTCATCGCCCAACAGATCGGGTTGCTCTTCGATATCGATCCAGACCAGACAGGCCTGTGGAAACTGCGCAGCCAAGGCTTCAAAGGCGGGCTGATACTGTTGACAGGTCTTACACCATTGGGCACAGAAACAGGCAATCAACAGGGCATCGGGTTGGGCGTGCAGGTGGGCCGCCAGGGCGGGCAGATCATGTTGGGCGTTGAACAAGGCCATAATTTCATACAGACAAAAAGAAGTGACTGTGTCTATGATACTCGGGTAATTGAATTTGCTTAGCAGGAGCCATATGTCCTTTTCATCGTCCGCCCCCTCGCGCTCGGGCCCTGCTGGCGGATGGGCCAGCATTTCCACCGCCTTCAAGCGATCGTTGGTGTCGCAATTTCAGCCACGCATGCTGATGGCCCTGCTTATGCCCTTTCTGATCATGTTCGTGGGGCTGATTTTACTGAGCTGGCTGTTATGGACTCCTATCCAGACCTGGTTGCTGGAGCTGCTCGGCGGCTGGAATGCCTTTGAGTCCGTCGATCAGTGGCTGGTGGGCCTCGGCTTGTTTTCACTGAAAGTGTATCTGGTACCGTTGCTGGCGATTGGGATTTTGCTGCCCCTGGCAGGGGTGCTGGGGCTGGTCCTTGCGGCAGTGCTGGTCATGCCCCTGGTTCTGGGGCATTTGCAGCAGAAAGATTATCCCGATGTCATCAAACAGGGACACAATGCCACGGTCTACAGTGTTTGGAACGCGGTGTGGGTGGGGACCCTGTTTGTAGTGGGGTGGCTCCTGACCTTGCCTTTATGGATTTTTCCTCCTTTTGCGCTGATTTTGCCGGTGTTGTGGTGGGTTTTTGCACTCACACGGATATTGCGGGTGGACGCGCTGGTGGAACATGCCAATGTGCAGGAACGCAAATATCTTTGGTCCCGTCTGAGCAGTCAATATTGGCTGATTGGTCTGATTTTTGCCTTGTTGAACCTGATTCCGCCGGCCTGGCTGGTTTTACCCGTGTTCTCGGCGCTGGTATTTGCGCATTTCTCTTTGGAAAACCTACGTCGCCTGCGTCAGCAAGAAGCAGTTGCGATCACTCATCCACTTATTGACCATGACAACTAACGATCAAGCCATTATTCGTTTGATTATCATCGGTGACGAAATCCTGTCGGGACGTCGCTACGATAAACATTTTTCAAAACTGATTGAACTGCTGGGAGCCAGAGGATTGCAACTGGGGGGCGCACAGATCATTCCCGATGATCTGGACACCATTGCCGCAACCTTGGAACGTAGTTTTGCAACACCGGATATCGTGTTTTGCTGTGGCGGGATTGGTGCCACGCCCGATGACCAGACTCGACAGGCTGCTGCCAAGGCGTTGGGCGTGGAGTTGACGCTGCACCCAGAGGCTGCGGCCCTGATTGCGGAGCGTTGTGCTGAAAATGAACGCAATGGCTTGGGCAGTGCTGATATGTCTTTGCCGGAAAACCAGCAGCGCCTGCAAATGGGGGTGTTTCCTGAAGGTGCTGAAATTGTTCCCAACACCTATAACAAGATCCCTGGATTTTTTATTCGCAATCACACGTTCATGCCCGGCTTTCCCGTGATGGCCTGGCCCATGATGGAGTGGACGCTGGATACCCGGTACCGCGACCTGCATCATCAAGCTCATCGGGTGGAGCATTCCTTCCTGGCATTCAATTTGCCAGAGTCGCGGATTACACCGGCTATGGAACATGTCGAGCTTCATTGGCCAGGAGTCAAAGCCTTCAGCCTGCCCAGTGTGGGGGAGGCAGGCGGACAGCCGCACATTGAGCTGGGCGTCAAGGGGGAGGCGGAACCATCCGCCGAGGCCCTGGCCTACCTGCGGCAACAGGTGCTTGACTTGGGTGGGAGCTTGAGCCCTGCGCTAAAATAGCGCTTGCCAAGCACGCGCGCATTTCATATTATGGAATTTGTTGCGTTGCATCATAATTCTGCCAATAATGACAACAAATTCCTTTACGCCTTCTAGCGCGTCGTCAAGCAACGGGGGTCAGATGTCGATCCAGGTTCTGGAACGCGCCATGATTCTCCTGGACGAACTGGCCAAGCAGTCCGAGCCAGTGGCCTTGAAGAATCTGGCGGCGGCAACTGGCCTGCATACCTCTACGACGCACCGCATTCTCAATGATCTGGTCGTCGGTCGTTATGTCGAGCGCGTGGACAGCGGTTTGTACCGTCTGGGCATGCGTCTGCTGGAATTGGGTTCTCTGGTCAAGGGGCGTCTGAACGTACGCGCCGCCTCTTTGGGACCGATGCGTGAACTGCACAAGTACACTGGGCAAACGGTGAATCTCTCCTTGCAGCAAGGGGATGAAATTGTGTATGTGGAGCGATCCTGGAGCGAGAGTTCGGGCATGCAGGTGGTGCGCGCCATTGGTGGGCACGCGCCTTTGCATTTGACCTCGACTGGCAAGCTCTTTTTGGCCTCCTGGGAGCCCCGACAGGTGCGGGCTTACGTGATGCGCACCGGGCTGGCTGGCGCGACTCGGAACAGCATTACCCAGCTTGATCTGTTGGAACGTGAGCTGGCCCAGGTTCGTCGTCTGGGTTATGCCCGTGATAACGAGGAGCTGGAGATGGGTGTGCGCTGCATCGCGGCGGGGGTGTATGACGACACGGGCAAGCTGTTGGCGGGCCTTTCCTTGTCTGCTCCGGCTGAACGTCTGCATGACGACTGGATACCGGTTTTACTCAATACCGCTGCCAAAATCTCTGAAACCCTGGGTTACGACAAACAGCGCTAGACCCTTGTTTTCAGGCGGTTTTGCCTGCGTTGAGTACATAGTCAACGGCATTTGTTGCATTGCAGCAAATCCCGTTGACTTTGTTTTGGATAGCGCTTAAAGTGGAATTGTTGCGGTGCAACATAGAAGGTTTGCCTTGCGTAGTTGCGAGTGGGCCGGGCCTTCTTCAGACCCCTGTCTAGTAACACAGTCACTAATTTCACGCTGGCTTGACCCAGGCCACGTATCTCCAAGGAAAACATCATGAGTGCTATTCCCCAAAATGTACTGCAAGCTCAACAAGCGACGTTGAACAACCTGTTCGCCGCTCAAGGTCAGTTGTTGCAGGGCTTTGAGAAGCTGGTTGGTTTGAACCTGAATCTGCTGCGCAGCTCGCTGGAGCAAGCGGCTGGTCAATCCCAGCAGGCTATCAACGCTAAAGATGTGCAAGACGTGGTGGCTTTGTCGCAGAACGTGGCCAAACCCAGCGCGGCTCAGGCTCTGGAATACGGCAAAAGCGTTTACGACATCTTCTCCGACCTGCAATTGAATCTGTCGCGCATTGCGGAAGCCCAGTTGGCGCAAGGTCAACAGCACGCCGCTGATGCGATCGATCAACTGGCCAAGAATGCTCCTACTGGCACCGAAAGCGCTGTTGCGTTGTTGAAGTCTTCGTTTGCCACAGCGACCAATGCCGCTGAAACCGTGGTGAAAGCGGCCCGCCAGGCGGCTGATGCTGCTGAAAGCAACATTCAGGCAGCGACCAATGCCAGCCTGAAAGCGGCTGTTCAAGTGACGGAAGCTGGCAACAAAACGGTTGAGGCTGCTGCCGCTGCTGCTACCGCAGCTACCAGCAAGAAGTAAATCTTTGCTTGCCTGATTTGATCAGGTGCCAAAGAAAAAGCCAGCTCATTGAGCTGGCTTTTTTATTGCATGCTGGGCAATCTGTGCGCTTGTTGCTAAAGAGGATGCTACTGCCCGCGTCAAGCGGGCAACAGGTGTGTTACAGCGCGCGAATACACTCGGAAATCAGCGCAGGGCCTTTGTAAATCAAGCCGGTATAAAGCTGCACGGCTTGTGCACCCGCCTGAATTTTTTCCTGCGCCTGACGACCAGACTCAATCCCGCCCACACCAATAATCGGGAAGTCGGGGCCTAGCTGTTCGCGCAGACGACGAATGACGTTCAAGGATAATTCATGGACTGGAGGGCCGGACAAGCCACCTTGTTCCTGACTATGCTGCAAGCCTTTAACTGCATCGCGTGACAGGGTGGTATTGGTGGCGATGATGCCGTCCAGGCCTTGCGAAGGAACCGTCTCGGCAATAGCGTCGATTTGCGACTGATCCAGATCAGGAGCGATTTTCACCACAATTGGCACGTAGCGCTGGTACTGTTGGGCCAGTTCACCGCGCAAGGTTTGCAGGGCGCCCAAGAGGCGAGCCAATTCGTCCTGTGCCTGTAGCGCGCGCAGGTTCTGGGTGTTGGGCGAGGAAATATTGACAGTGACATAGTCTGCGTGCGGATAGACCGCGCGCAGGCAGGTCAGATAGTCCTGGTCAGCCTGCTCAATAGGGGTGGTGGCATTCTTGCCAATATTCAGTCCGAGAATGCCTCCTTGGGAGCGAAACTGACTTTTACGCACATTGTCGATAAACGTATCCAGCCCGTGGTTGTTAAAGCCGAACCGGTTGATGAGGCTATGGGCCTCAGGCAAGCGAAAAAGACGGGGTTTGGGATTGCCGGGCTGCGGCTTCGGGGTCACCGTACCCACTTCCACAAAACCGAAACCCAGTGCTCCCAAAGCATCGATATGGGCGCCGTTCTTATCCAGGCCAGCGGCCAGTCCCACGGGATTGCGCAACGTCAAACCCATTAACTCCAGGGGTTTGCTGGGCAGGTCTTTGAGCAAATTTCCCAAAAGCGGGGTTTGGTGGGCGCAATGCAGAGATTTCAGGGTCAGTTCGTGCGCGCGTTCAGCATCCAGACTGAACAGCACCCGACGAGCCAAGGGATAAAGGCTGAATAGGGCAGACATGGGGATCGATAAAAGAGGACATTAAGCCAGCCATTCCCAACGACCTTTCATCAGGAGCTGGTAGGGGCGAAAGCGGGTTTTATAGGCCATTTTACGGCTTTCTTCGATCCAGTAGCCTAAATAGAGCCAGGGCAGCGATTGCTGACGACAATAGTCCAGTTGCCACAGTACGGCATAGGTGCCCAGACTGCCGGTGTCATCGGGATCGAAAAAGGTGTAGACGGCAGACAGTCCGTCTTGCAGCACGTCAATCACTGCCACAATTTTCAAGGTGCCGTCAGGCTCGCGAAACTCCAGCAGGCGCGAGGTGACGTGGCTGGCCAGCAAAAACTGGGCATATTGTGACTGGTCATCGTCATCCATGCCCGCGCCGGGGTGACGACTGGCCTGGTAACGGCGGTACAGCGCGTAGTGTTCTGCGTTCCAATGCAAAGGCAGATCCTGCACGATCAGCGTACTGTGGCGTTTTTTAGCGCGGCGCTGGGTGCGGTCCGGTTTGAAGTTCTGGGTATCGCAGCGCAAGGGCAGACAGGCGCGGCATTGGTCGCAATAAGGGCGGTAGGTAAAGGTGCCGCTGCGCCGAAACCCTTGCTGGACCAGCCTGGAGTAAACCGCATCGTTGATCAGATGGGCGGGAGCGGCAACCAGAGAGCGTGCCTGTTGTTCAGGTAGGTAGCTGCAACGATAACTGGCCGTGGAATAGAATTGCAGCGTTTGGGGACTGGGTGCTTTGGGATAATTCATGCGACTCTGCCAAGCGTGATAGAGCCATTATGGGATGCTCGCGCCCACCTAGCAAGTTGGGGGCAGGCCTAGTGGCAGGAGCCCGCGTGGCCAGGCGGGGCCGGGTTGGCTTGTGGCCCAAGCCAGCTTTTGCAGGAAGGCCTTGCGGGGAATGGGGGCCGCGCCCAAACTGGCCAGGTGGGAGGTTTCCTGTTGGCAGTCTATGTACGGCACGCCGGCAAACCTCAGAAACTCCACCAGATGAGCCAGGGCGATCTTGCTGGCATCGGTTTGCAAGGCAAACATGGATTCGCCAAAAAAGAAGCGCCCCAGACTGACACCGTACAAACCGCCAACGAGCTTGCCGTCCACCCAGGTTTCTATGCTGTGTGCATAGCCTTCGTGGTGCAGCTCGGTATAGACCTTTTGAATGTCCGGGCTGATCCAGGTTCCGGTGATGCTGCGCAGGGCTGCACATTGGCCAATTACTTGCTCAAAGGCCAAATCGCAGGTGACGCGGATACGAGCTTGGGCCAGATCCTGCTGTCGATGAATCTGGCGCAATTTCTTGCCCAGGGACCGGGAAACCTTGAACTTGTCGACCTCCAGCACCATGCGCGGGTCCGGAGACCACCACAGTACCGGGTCGCCCGGGCTGTACCAGGGGAACATGCCTTGACCATAGGCCTGCAGCAAACGCGGGACGCTCAAATCCAGGCCCGCAGCCACCAGCCCGTCAGGGCTGGCATGTTCCGGGTTAGGCAGGGCTTGTTCTGCAGTGACCCATGTCAGCGCCATGATTACTCGTGGTCGCGGGGGGCGATATCAAACTCGTGGATTTGGAAGCGGCCGGCTTTGTGGTCCTGAACGTAGCGTTCCAGCGTGGCGCTGACCGTACGGAAAGCCAACTGGTCCCACGGAATTTCGTCCAGGTGAAAAAAGCGCGCTTCCAGGGATTCCGGGCCGGGGTCCAGCACATCGCTAGTGACTTTGGCCAGATAGTACACATGCACCTGTTCTGCATAGGGCACGCTGATGACGGTAAAAAGCGGGCCGGGTTCGACCAGTGCGCCCGCTTCTTCGCCCATTTCACGCAAGGCGCCCTGCACCAGGGTCTCGCCCAGCTCCATAAAGCCGGCCGGCAGCGTCCATGTGTTGTAGCGTGGCTCGATGGCTCGACGGCACAGCAAGACCTGATCGTCTTTCCACATAGGAACGATACCGACCACATTGCGAGGGTTCTGATAGTGAACGGCCCCACAGTTTTCGCAGACGTCGCGCATGCGGTTATCGTCTGGCGGCACCATGCGTGTCAGCTTGCTGCCACATTGAGTGCAAAAGTTTTGTGTACGAGGGGCGGGAAAATAAAAAGAGGCGGATGGCTGGGTCATGCAGATTCTGTGAGGGCGGTTCAAGTTGGATCGGGCTCTGGCAAAACAATATACGCCAATTCCCGGGCCGGTGACACGCAGGAAGACCACACCGTCAACGGACAGGCATCGGGATAGGCGGGCAATGTCCAGCCTTCGTAGTGGCAGGGCTGCCCCAGATCCAGGCTGTCCAGTCCCTGATCGGCTGAGCGCAGTTGGTCCAGCAAGGCGGCAATATCACGGCCTGACAGCAAGGCGGGACCGGCAGGCGTGCGCAGATAGAGTGTGCCCTGGGCACTGAGATACCAGGCCTGGATGGTGTCGACTTGTCTGCCCGTATGGTCTTGTAAATGAAGCAGGTCCTGGGCCAGAGACACGATCAGGGGGGCAGCGTCCAGCCGAACGTAGACTCGTTGAGGGCCATTCTGAATAAACCAGCGGCCTTGCTCATCGCTCTGGTAGTTGCGATTGAAAAAAGCCAGCAGCCCTGGATGAGTGATGCGCTCACCGGGCTGCTCGGGATACCGGTTGGCATCACCGGCCCGATGATGACGCCAGTGGCCGGATTGATCCAGGGAAAGATAGCCGCTGACAGCGGGGACATTGGGCCATTTTTTCATGGCTTCAATAACGGCGGTATCCATAGAGTTAGCCTGGCAGGGGGGAAAACAAAGGGTGGCAGCCATACTGGCGCCACCCTTGATGGGAGAGGGGCGACAGCACAGTCGCCCCAAGGGCAAGACGGTCTGGTGTCTTAAGCCATATAACTGCGTTGCAGGGTACCGGGCAGGGGGTGCGAGTGAGTCTTTTCAACTTTGACTTCCGGCGTTTCATTGCCTTGCAAGGCTTTGGATAACAAACTGGACAAGCGTTGGCGCATATCCTGTGGCACATGACTGAGGGCATCCGAGAGCCAGTCGATGTAATAGGGCAACAGGTGTTCGCACAATTCGTGTCCGGCTTCGGTGAGTTTAACAGTGAGCACACGGCGGTCTGAGGTATTGTTTTGTCGCACCAGCAACTGCTGCTGTTCCAGTCCGTCAAGCAGCCCGGTAATGGTGGCCCGGGTGACACCGGCCTGCTCTGCCAACAGAGCCGGGCTCAGCCCCGACGGCTGGCGGCTAAGCAAAAACAACAGGACCAGACGTCCTTCGGATAGGCCGAACTCGTTCAAAACAGTGCTGGAGGCGCGATTAATGCTGGAGGCCAGCGACAGAACGCGCAAACACAGTTCGATATCCTCGGTTTTAGGATGAGCCCGGCGCTGTGATTCGCTCAGGATGGTTTGATATTTCAGATCGAGTAATTTCATAGTGCTGTGCCGTTAAGGAGGGCGCGGCAAAGAGCAGTAGTTATTTAGAAAGAATCAACAAAACCCAATAAAAACGGGTTTGCTTTCTTTTATTACTGAGCCGCTTCTTTTAATGTGGAAATTGATCTTATTTTTTAATTCCATTTTGTCTGATTTAAACATCTTTTATTGATCAGGAATTTTCATTTAGTAAAATAAGACCAGTTTTTTTCAGTATAGGCAGCCATACTTTTATGGAATAGCGTTAAAGCCTGGGTATACTCTTTCGCCTTCCTTTTTTTCTCAAACTGCAAGGTGTGTGAACTTCCTATCGGTCTGTCACGACGATCTGATGCCTTCTGTGCCTGGGAGTTTTATGACATTTAGGCCCCAAAATGATGCAAGCGCGCAACGTTCATCACGTCGGAACCCTTAGCAGGTTGCAGGCAGGATGAGCGAGCTATGCCAGACATACACGGCTAAATTAAGCGTGTTTTCAACCGTGGGTTCGTCCGATAAGGCAGCTCAATCCAAGAAAAACCGTAAAACGGCGTACACGCGTGCGCTCGGCGTTTACAATGTTCCCAGCGCTTCCCGAGCTCGACGATGCCTTCAAAAAAGGCGGTTGGATCATTCACCCCGCGTGGCGGATTGCAATAGAGGCCCGTTTTTTACGGGCCTTTGCTTTCCAGATTTGGATGCAAGCATTATCCAAAGCTTATTGGCGGTATTTGCCAGCATGTCCCCGAGCCCCTGCCAAGTTCGCAAGAAATGGCAGGGCTTTGTTCCGTTTGTAGTCCGGGATCGAGTATGAGGCGTGTCAGAAAAGTCTTGCTATCGTTATTAAGGAAACGAAGGAATTATGAGTCAGTTCCGTATCGAACATGATTTGCTGGGAGACCGACAAGTCCCCGATGAAGTCTATTATGGTGTTCATACCTTGCGTGCCAAGGAGAATTTCCACATTACCGGTACGCCTATTTCAACTTACCCGGAACTGATTAATGCTCTGGCGCTGGTCAAGCAGGCCGCTGCGCAGGCCAATTTCAAACTGGGTTTGTTGGAGCAGGACAAGCACGATGCCATCGTGGCGGCATGTCAAGCCGTTCAAACGGGTAAATGTCACGAGCATTTCGTGGTAGACATGATTCAAGGTGGCGCCGGTACTTCGACCAATATGAATGCCAACGAGGTTATTTGTAATCTGGCCTTGGAGCATATGGGTCACAAGCGGGGCGAATACCAGTATCTTCACCCCAATGAAGATGTGAACATGGCCCAAAGCACCAACGACGTTTACCCGACGGCGCTGCATCTGGCGGCCTACCGTTCGCTGGACCCCTTGTTTGCCTCCATGGAGCGTTTGCGTGATGCGTTCCTGAAAAAGTCCGAGGAATTCTCCTCGTACATGAAGATTGGTCGCACCCAGCTGCAAGATGCAGTGCCCATGACCCTGGGTCAGGAGTTCAACGCGTTTGCCACCATGATTAACGAAGACATCGTGCGCCTGAAGGAATCGCGCAAACTGATGTGTGACGTGAATCTGGGCGGTACCGCCATTGGCACGGGCATTACGGCCCACCCTGATTACGCCGAGCTGGCGGTGGCTGCCTTGTCTGAGCTGTCCGGTGTGCCGTTGCGCGTATCGGCGGACCTGATCGAAGCAACGCAGGATTGCGGTGGTTTCCTGCACCTGTCGGGCGTGTTGAAGCGCGCTGCCGTCAAACTGTCCAAGCTGTCCAATGACTTGCGTCTGCTCTCGAGCGGTCCTCGTGCCGGTATGGGTGAAATTTGTCTGCCTGCCGTGCAAGCTGGCTCGTCCATCATGCCTGGCAAGGTCAATCCGGTGATTCCAGAAGTGGTCAACCAGGTTGCCTTTGAAGTGATCGGTGCTGACATGACCGTGACCATGGCCGCCGAAGCAGGTCAACTGCAGTTGAACGCGTTTGAGCCCGTGATTATTCACTCCCTGTTGCGTAGCATGGCTTTGTTGAGCAATGCATGCGACACGTTGACTCAGTTCTGCGTGGTGGGGATCACGGCCAACCGTGAATGCCTGGAGAGCAATATCGAGCGTTCCATTTCGCTGGTGACTGCCTTGAATCCGTTCATCGGTTACAAAGCGGCTACCTCGGTTGCCGCCGAAGCCTTCCAGACCGGTACCAACATTCGTGATGTGGTTCTCAAGCGTGGCCTGATGGACGCTGAAACCCTGAACGAGGTATTGCGTGCCGAATCGCTGATCCAACCCCGTGATCTGCGTGCTGCTGACCCAGCCTGAACCATTCTGAACCAGGCCTGATTTGGCCAGTCTTGGCCGACGCCGGTAACAGTTTGGGAAGCCTCCATTGTGGAGGCTTTTTTCTGCCCGCTTGTTTCGTGTCAGAGGCTGGGTGGTTTAGACCGCTAGGGTAATGCTCTATGGCGGTTGAGCGACGGCCCCCCTCATAATGGGAATCGGCATCGGGAGCGCATTTCGGGTTCCCGCCCACTGGAGCAGAGCCTGTGAGAGTTCTGGGATTTCAATTGTTGTTTGGTGATCACTTGGCACGCAGTGTGCGCGGGGTATCCTGCGCGCCCCCCTGCACGGTCTGAGTCCAAGTTGCAAGGCGTTTCACGCCATCTTTGATTACCTGATTACAACTGGAGTCTGCCATGACTGACTTGTTTGACAATCCTATGGGCCTGATGGGCTTTGAGTTCATCGAATTTGCCTCTCCCCAGCCTGGTCTGATGGAACCCGTCTTTGCGATGATGGGATTTACCAAAGTGGCCGTGCACCGTTCCAAGAAAGTCTCTCTGTATCGCCAGGGGGAAATCAATCTGATCCTGAACGAAGAACCCAAGAGTCAGGCGGCTTATTTTGCAGCCGAGCATGGCCCATCGGCTTGCGGCATGGCGTTTCGGGTGCGCGATGCGCAAAAAGCGTACGAGCGCGCACTGGAACTGGGCGCCCAGCCTGTGGACATTCCGACCGGCCCCATGGAGTTGCGTTTGCCCGCCATCAAGGGCATCGGCGGCGCTCCCCTGTACCTGATCGACCGCTTTGGCGAAGGTAACTCCATTTACGATATCGACTTTGTTTATCTGGAAGGGGTGGACCGTCATCCTGTGGGTGCAGGTCTTAAAGAGATCGATCACCTGACCCATAATGTCTACCGCGGTCGCATGGCCTACTGGGCCCAGTTCTACGAGCATCTGTTCAATTTCCGCGAGATTCGCTACTTCGATATCAAGGGGGAGTACACCGGTCTGACCTCCAAGGCGATGACGGCTCCCGATGGCAAAATTCGTATTCCTTTGAATGAGGAGTCCGCCAAGGGGTCGGGCCAGATCGAAGAGTTCCTGATGCAATTTAACGGGGAAGGGATTCAGCACGTTGCCTTTCTGACAGACGATCTGATTGCCACTTGGGACAAGCTCAAGGCGATGGGCATGCGTTTTATGACTGCGCCACCACAAACCTATTACGAGATGCTGGAGGGCCGCTTGCCCGGACATGGCGAGCCTACTGCCGAGTTGCAACGCCGCGGCATCTTGCTCGATGGCACATCGGAAGGGGGCAACCGCCGTCTCTTGCTGCAGATTTTTTCTGAAACCTTGATGGGCCCGGTGTTTTTCGAGTTCATCCAGCGCAAGGGTGATGACGGCTTTGGTGAAGGCAACTTCAAGGCCTTGTTTGAATCGATTGAGCGCGACCAGCTGCGTCGGGGTGTCTTGCAGGCACAGTAAAGCGGTTCCGTGCCAGTGCTCACACGACTGGCGCTGACCTGTCCCTCCTGTTTGGCGATGGCAAACAGGGGGATTTTTTTTGGGGTGTTCTAGCTATTGGCCCTGGATGTTGCGGGCTGGCTGCAGAATGCGAAAGAGCTCCAGCATCAGATCCGACTGAGTAATCATGCCCACCAGCTCTTGGTGATCGTTGACCACCGGCATGTGGCGATGCCGTCCCTGGCTGAACAGGGGGATCAGTTCGGCCACCGACCAGTTGGCATTGGCAGTGACGGCGGGACTGGTCATGATATCGGCCACGGTAGGTGCCGAACGCTGTCGGGGGCTCAGGAAGCGCCGGAGTCGCTGGCGCAGATTATCGGGCTGATCCAGCCCGGCACGCTGTAAAAAGTCCGACAGGGCCAGAATGCCGATCACCTGCTTGTTCTGGTCCAGCACCGGCAAGGCCTTGATCCTGCGCTCGCGCATCAGGTCCCAGGCCTGTTGCAAGGGCGTGTCGGCCTGGCAGGCCAGCGGGGCATCGTTCATCAGGCTCGCGCAGCGACGGGTGCCCAGATTGCGCCGGAATGCCGACTGATGCACATAGCTGACCAGTTTTTCCAGATCATCGTGACTGATATTCAGCGTCTGCTTGTAATGGCTAAGCGCTGCATCATAATCCTGGTCGGTAAAGCGTGATGGTGTCGTGACCGCGCGCGTGGCGGGTTTATGGACTGGCGGGTAAGCCACGCCTGTCAGGCGGTTGTACAGCATGCCAAGCATAATCAGCAGGCTGGAGTCAAACATCACCGGAAACAGCACGAAGTCATAGTTCTGAATGCCATTGAGGGCCGGAAAGACGGCCATCGCCAGGCTGGGCGGGTGGACGCAGCGCAAGGCCAGCATGACCGGCATGCTCAGGCACACGGCCATCGTAATAGCAGCAATCGGATGAGGAAGAAAAATCGCGCAGCTAATGCCCGTCAGCGCGCCCACCAGATTGCCCAGCAACACATTCCAGGGCTGAGCCAGGGGGCTGGTCGGAACCAGGAAAATCAGCAAGGCACTGGCTGCCAGAGAGGCCACCAGCCAATGATGTGTATGCGCAAAATCCGACAGGTACAGGCTCAGGGAGGAAACAATCAGCACGCTGAGCGTGGCACCAAAGGTGGCACGCAACATTTCCGGGCGTGCAATGGCCAGGGACTTGGGGCGCAGGCTGTCAAACCAGTGACGAAGTAAAGCGGGCATTAGCCACCAGGGCAAAGAAGGACGACAGCCTCAGATCATACTGCTAACTGTTTATGTCAGGGCTGAGCCCCTTGCCGGATACCGGGAATGGCAACAGGACCTTTGCGCTCGGTGGCGATGTGCTGAGGGACGGAATCGACTGTGATCACGATGTGCTCGCGCTGTATCGAGTCCAGCAACACGCCGTGAGCCAGCTCCTGACCAGGGCGATACGCCCGTACAGACTGCTGATTGATACTGAGCAGGGCGGCGCCGCCCGTGCCGCTCACAATCATGCCGTGCAAGCGCAACTCCGGCAGGGCCGTGCTGCCGCCAAACCATTGCGCGATTTGCCGGGTGCTGATCTGCTCACTGTGGTCTTCGTCCAGCACGGGAGCAATCGTGTCCTGCGAAGGTAGGAACAGGTTGATCAGCAGCGTGATCAAGGCCAGCACAACGCCGGCCTGACACAAACGCAGCCAAAGATGTGACGGAAATATGGCGGAAATAATACCCATTTAGACTGCATCGCATAGTGCTTTGGCAGACGGCCTGTTTGGCTGTCTTAAGAGCTCTTATTGTGCGTGTGCTGCATGAAGCCCGTATGACAGGAGCTTGTCTTTTTGGGTGACTTACTTCTTTCATGTCTCGTCCTATTTTATTTCGTACGCCGGCGCGTACCCTGGCCAGACCGGCCAGCTCGCGCGTTCAACAAGGTTTTTCTCTGATTGAGGTCATGGTGGTCGTGGTCATCATGGGCATTATGGCGGCCTTGGTAGTTCCCAGCCTCATGGATCGCCCCGATCAGGCGCGCGCAGTGGCGGCCCGTCAGGACATTGCCGCCCTGACCCAGGCGCTCAAGCTGTATCGCCTGGATAACGGTCGCTACCCCAGCACGGCCCAAGGTCTGGCCGCCTTGCATCAGCGGCCCTCGCAGCCGCCAGAGCCTCGTAACTGGCGCTCGTATATGGACCGTTTGCCCAATGACCCTTGGGGCAATCCCTATCAGTATCTGCAACCCGGCGTTAATGGCGAGATCGATGTGTTCTCCTTGGGGGCGGACGGGCAGGCCGGCGGGTCCGGCAGTGACGCGGACATAGGCAACTGGGACTGACGTGACACAACGGGGCTTTTCCTTGATCGAGACTTTGGTGGTCTTGCTGATCGTGGGCATCGTCAGCAGCGCCGGCTTGAGTGTGCTGGTACTGGATCGTGATCAGGGAATACAGCGGGAAGCCCGCCAGCTGGCTCTGCGCCTGGCCGATGTACAGCGCTATGTACGTGAAAGCGGCCGAAGTGTGATCTGGAGTGCGGATCAGCAGGGTTATCGCTTCAGCCTGATTCCGGATGCCACCGATGGTTCCAGCCCAACGCCGGGATGGTTGCGCGACCAGGCCCGCTTTGCACAATTGTTTCCTGCGCGCTCCTGGTCGCTGGAGGCGCTGCGTGTGCGCCTGGATCCGGCAGGACCGTGGGTTTTCGTCAATGAGTGGTTGTCTGCGCCGCGTCAGTTGGAGCTGGATGATGGTCATGAGGTCCTGCATTTGCGCAGCGATCCCACGGGCCTTTTTGATGTGCAGTCATGACTGAGCGCGGCATGAGTTTGATAGAAGTATTGATTGCGTTGGCCATTGTGTCGGTGGCGCTGACTGCCGGGCTGCGGGCGCTGGGATTGAGTGCTTCGGGCAGCCAGGCCATGCATGAGCGCAGCCTGGCCTTGCTGGCCGCCGACAGCGTGATGGCCGAGATGCGATTGCGTCGTCTGTTTCCCGAGCCCGGTGAAACGGTGGTGTCGTGTCGCCAAGGGGGCTTGGATCTGCAGTGCAGACAGACGGTGCAACCCACGGCCAATCGTTTCTTTCGTCAGGTGACGATTCAGACTTTCTTGCCCAATGGCCCCGTGCTGACTGAACTGCATGCGACCCTGGCGTCCTTGCCATGACAGAGCCGGCTCAGGAGGGATTTACGCTGGTGGAAATGTTGGTGGCCTTGACCATCATGGCCTTGATCAGCCTGATGTCCTGGCGTGGTCTGGACGCAGTCTTGCACGCCGATGAGCAACTCAGTCGTCAGGCGCGTCAGACCCAGGCCCTGTTCAATGTCCTGTCCCAAATGGGGCGCGATCTGGAACTGCATCTACCCCCCGTGCTGTCTGCCCAAGACCCGGGCGCAGCGACGGCGGTCCTGCCGGCCAGTATCCGCTGGCAGGCTCAGGGCGAGGGGCCGGCCATCCTGACGATTGAGCGTCGCGCCGACGCAGGGGCGGGCACCCAGCATATTCAATGGCGTTTGCAGCATGGGGTTTTGCAACGAGCGATGAGTCTGGCCGGAACGGCTTACCCCTTGCCCGAACTGGGACCTTTGCAAGATGTTCTGGAGCAGGTCAGCGCATGGAATTTACGTATCTGGATTCCGGCGCGCGGCTGGCAAAGTTGGCCCTGGCCCGAGCAGGCGGGAGCAGCGGCCACAGGAATCGAGCTGACCGTGCAGCTCGAAGGTCAGGAGCATCCCTATCGCAAGGTGGTGATGCTGCTATGACACGCGCCAGACAACAAGGCATGGCCGTGATCAATGCGTTGGTGCTGGTGATGGCGGTGTCCATTGCCACCATGGGCATTGTGCAGCGTCAAAGCGGGCTGGCAAGCCAGTTGGCCAGTGAGCGTGACTATCTTCAGGCCAACTGGTTGCTTCGTGGTGCGCTGGATTGGGCGGTGCTGGTACTGCGCCTGGATTCGCAGCGCACGGCGGTCACTCACAAGGGTGGTCTGTGGGCCCAGGCCCTCAGTGAGCTCAAGGTAGAGACGCCGGACAAGACCCGGGCTGCCTATTTCTCCGGTTACATCCAGGATGAGCAGGGCAAGTTCAATCTGGCCCTGTTATTGCGGGAGGGGCGTGTACAGGCCATGTATGTGCAGGCGCTTGAGCAGTTGCTGCGCAGTATTCAGCAAACGCCTTCTCTTGCGCTTGAGCTGGCTCAGCGCCTGGAGCGGGCACAGGCGGGGCAGGCACCCTGGCCCACTCATTTGCAGGATTTCTTCCCGGATGCACCCGTACTGGCCAAGCAGTTGGAGCCTTATCTGAGCTATTTGCCGCAGGCCAAGTCTCTGAATGTGAATACGGCCAGCGCTCAGGTGCTCGCCGCCGTGCAGCCCTCGGTCAGTCTGGTGGAGTGGCGAGGACTGCTGGAGCAGCGTGACCGGGGGCAATGGTTCCGGGATCAGGCAGATGTGCAGGCGCGCCTGCAGGCGCAAGAAGGGCTCAAGGGGCAAACACTGACAGTGCGCAGTGAATGGTTTTTATTAAGTGGTGAGTTGCGACTTGACCATAGCCGGGTGGCGACTCAGGCCCTGATCCACAGGGCCGCCGATCGCAGCCGGATTGTCTGGATTCGTTGAAGTGATGAGTAAAGTGCTGCGTATTTATCTGGACGTGCCGCCCAGGCTGGATCAGCCGGTGGACTTTGTGCTGCGGGACAAACGCGCCAAAGTCTTGCGTCGCGGGCGAGGAGAACTTGACGAGCTCAAGACCCAGGCCCGCTCCTTGGAGCTGGTTTTGCCGGCAGGGATGGCAACGGTGACCGAGCTGCGCCTTCCCGCGGTCAGTGCGTCGCGGCGGCAGGCTGTGGCCTGCAGCGCCGTTGAACCCCTGTGTCTGAGTCCGATTGAACAGGTGTGGGTGGCGTGTTCGGCCCCCGATCCTTCCGGGATGAGTCAGTTGGCCTGGACAGAGCGGCAGCCTTTGCTGGCGTTGGGGGCGCAGGCCCGCCAGGCAGGTCTGCCCTTGAACGCGGTTTATCCCTGGTCCGAGGCTCACGCACAGGATCGACAGGGCAAGGGGCCGAGCGTGACGGTGCCAGCCTGTTCCTTGCTGATGCCCGAGATGGCCGCCAGCGGCACAAGTCGCGTCGTGCGCCACAGCCTTTGGTGGACGCTGGCCGCCGTGCTGAGCTGGACATTGGTTTTGCAGCAGCAGGCACAGGCCTTGCGGTCCCAGACGAAACAGCTGCAGACCCAGATGGAGCAGGCGGTTCGACAAGCCTTGCCGCATTTGCCTGTCATCGTCGCGCCCTTGACGCAGGCCAGCCAGCATCGTGATGCCTTGCTGGCGGAGAAAAGTCCTGCCTCCGCACCGTTTGATCGTTTGTTGATGAGCAGCGCCATACAGTGGCCAGACTTGCAGGGGCAGGTGCGCGCACTGCATTTCGACGATCAGCAGTTGCGTCTGACGCTGGCCAGTGACTTGCCGGCACAGCCCTTGCCTGCCGAGTCCGAACTGACCTGGAAGCAGGGGGATTCGGCCCGCCAGTGGGAAATAGGTTTACGCAAAGAGGGGCAATCCAGCCAGCAGGAGGCGCAGCAATGAGCAAATTCACTGCCCTCCAGCCTGCCCTGCTGACCGTGCAAGGCAAGCTCGCCATTGCCAGACAGCATTGGCAGGCCTTGAGCCGCCGGGATCAACTGGCCTTGTCTGTATTGGGTGCTTTGCTGGCCTTGATGTTCTTGTGGCTGCTGCTGGTGCGCCCCGCCGTTCGTGATCTGGCCCTGGCCAAACAGGAATTGCCGCGCCTGCAGTACGAGATGGCGCAGTTGCAAACAGTCTTGGCGCAGATTCAGATTCTGGATAAAGCACTGGTGACGTCGGTCGATGCGCAGGGGCAGGACAAGGCCTTGCAGCGCAGTTTGCAAACGTTGGGCGCTCAGTGTCAGACAGAGGAGTCGCCGGCCGGGCAGCGTGTCTTGATCTGTCAGGCCGTAGCGGCTTCGGCCTTGATGGACTGGCTGCTGCAGACTCCCCGTGTTTTGGGCTTTGCTGTCCAGGAGCTCAGTCTCAGTCGCTCGGTGGTGGATAGCCGGGAGCGTGCAGGGCTGCTGGATGGGCGTATTGTGCTGCGCACCGGAGAGCCCTCATGAAAAAACTCACCAAGATTTTCGTGTTGGCCTTGCTGACGATGGGACTGTTGTTGGTCGCGGTGCCTTTTTTGCCAGCCCGTCTGATGCTGATCTGGCAGCCGGAGCGCTTGCCTTTGCGGCTTGAAACCGCGCATGGCAGCCTGGCTTCGGGACAAGGCTTGCTGGTCGTGGGCTCGGGACTGCTGGCCCGTACGGTTCCTGGGCCGGTGAGCTGGCGTTGGCGCTTGACCCCTTGGCCGCAAATGGAATTGAACCATGATTGGCTGGATCAGCCTGTGCGACTGCAAGCCAGCCTGCAGGGCTGGCGAATATCCGGCCAAAGCCTGACGGTGCCCGCAGCACTTTTGGGGCGTCTGCATCCCTTGTTGCAGACTGTGCAACCGCAAGGTCAGTTACAGCTGCGTTGGCCCAGTCAGGCGTTGGCAGCCACGACCGGTCCGCTGCTGGAACTGGACTGGCGCAATGCGCGCTCTGCCTTGGCAGCACAGGCTCAGTTAGGCGATTACCAGTTGCTGGTCAGCCGCAAGGGGCAGGGCGTTCAACTGGGTCTGCGCACACTTCAAGGAGACTTCACTTTGGCCGGGCAAGGTCAGTGGGGGCCGGAGGGCGGCCTGTTTGAAGGGCGCGCTCAACCCAGACAGGCCGACGATCAACGATTTAATGAGTTATTAGAGGCCTTGGGGCCTCAGCGTCAGGGCGTGACCCATTGGCGGATAGCCACAACGACTAGCAAGCAGGATTAACGATATTTTGACTATGAGTACCTTGACTAAACGACTTCCTGGGCTGCGGCCTCGCTTCCTCTTAAGCCTGGGTGCAGCCGTGCTGTTGAGCGCCTGTGCCAGCAATGGTCAGAAACCTGAGCCCGGTCCCGACCCTTCTTCTTTTTTTGCCTCAGTGGGCAAGGCGCCGGTACGCAGCGGGCAGGCTGATCCGCGCTTTGCCAATAGCAATACGGCCTCTGCGGCCGTCACGCGGCGGGTACCGCAGCGGGTCGGGGGCAGTGCGGCGCCTATCGATTTGCCGGACCCGGCCGAGTTCCCGCAAGGCGACGACATTACGCTCAATTTTGTGGATGCGGAGCTGGATGGCGTGGTGGCGGCTCTGGCCCGTTTCACGGGTCAGAATTTTATTGTGGACCCGCGCGTGAAAGGGCAGTTGACGCTGGTGTCAGAGGTGCCGGTAGACGCCAGAACGGCCTACGAGATGCTGCTGTCGGCGCTGCGGATGCAAGGCTTTGCCGTCCTGCGTAATGGCAAGATCAGTCGGGTGGTCCCTGAAGCCGAAGCGCGCCAGCAGGGCGGTGCGGTGCGGGCGGCTGGTACCGGGGCCAGTGGCAGCGGTGAGCTGGAAACGCGGGTGTTTACCTTGCGTTATGAAAATGCGACCGCCTTGGTTCCGGTGCTGCGGCCGATGATTTCGCCCAATAATCCCATCAATGCCTACCCGTCCAACAATACGCTGGTGGTGACCGATTACGGTGACAATCTGGACCGTATCGCCCAGGTCATTGCGGGGATCGATACCCCCGCGGGCTTGAACACGGACATTATCCCGATTGACTACGGCGTGGCCCTGGATGTGGCCGCCCTGGCCTCGCAAATGCTCGATACGCCCGGCAACGATGTGGCGCAGCGCATTACGGTGGTGGCCGACCCGCGTAGCAACTCGGTCCTGGTGCGGGCAGGCAGTCCGGCCCGGCTGGATCTGGCCCGTGACCTGATCCGGCGTATTGACAGCCCGGAAAGCAATAAAGGCAATTTGCATGTGGTCTATCTGCGCAATGCTCAGGCGGTGCAGCTGGCTGAGGTGCTGCGCGGGGCCCTGACCGGTCAAGCGGCTTCGGGGAACGCGAGCACCGGGAATCAACAGTCAAATAGCAATAGCCTGGCACCCGCCGCCAATGCCGGTATCACCGGCGGTGCCAAGGCCATGGACACGTCGGCCACTGCCAAGCAGCAGCCTCAGGCCGAGATGGGTTTGAGCGCCGCAAACAGTGCCAGCGGCACCGTGGCTTTTAGCGCTGGCGGTGCCACTGTGCAGGCTGATCCATCCACGAATACGCTGATCATTTCGGCCCCCGATCCGGTTTACCGCAGCTTGCGTGAAGTGATCGATCAACTGGATCAACGTCGCGCTCAAGTGCTGGTCGAGAGCTTGATTGTGGAGGTGAATGCGGAGAATGCGGCCGAGTTTGGCATCCAGTGGATGACAGGCGGTGGCAATATTGCCGATGGAGGTTCAGGTTTTGTCGGGGGCGCCAATCTGGGCGGTAGCGGGATTAACAAGGCCGGGGTGACCACCCTGGATTCGTTGGCGGCGGGTTTAAGTCTGGGCGTGGTCAAAGGTACGGTGAACGTGCTGGGCCAGCAGATTGTCAATCTGGGCGTCCTGGCCCGGGCGATGGAGCGCCAGGGCGGCATCAATATTCTGTCCACGCCCAACCTGATGACGCTCGATAACGAAGAAGCCAGCATCATGGTGGGCCGTACCGTGCCCTTTGTGACGGGGCAGTACACGACCACGGGTGATGGGGCCAGTAATCCCTTTCAGACCATTCAGCGCGAGGATGTGGGCCTGACCCTGAAAGTGCGTCCGCAGATCTCCGAAGGTGGGACCGTCAAGATGGCTCTGTACCAGGAGGTCAGCAGCCTGGACCCTACGACGTCGGTATCACCCAGCACGCCTGTCACGCGTAAACGTGCGCTTAGTACCAATGTGCTGGTCGATGATGGGCAGATTATTGTGCTGGGCGGCTTATTGGAAGACTCGATTGAGGATGGTCAGCAATCGGTGCCCTTGCTGGGCGATATTCCGTTGGTGGGCAATCTTTTTAAATACGAGAAGCGCAAGCGCAGCAAGACTAATCTGATGGTGTTTCTGCGCCCCCATATCGTGCGCAATGCCCAGGATAGCCAGAGCTTGTCCCTGGACCGCTACAACTATATGCGTGCGCTGCAGACCACTTTGCCGGACCGCTCCACCTGGTTCCATCCGGATGCGGAGCATATGGTGCTGCCACAAGCTGCCGGCGCGCCAGGCGCCGTCGACTTGCGGGAGACACTATGAGTCGTCTGCCGTATTCCTGGGCACGTCAGCACCGGGCCGTGCTGACGCAGCAGCAAGGCGTGGGAACGCGGGTCATCAGCGAGCGCACGCCAGATTGGGCTTTGGTGGAGTTGCGTCGTCGTTACCCCGAGTTCGAGGAACGGCAAGTGCCCGATGCCCAGCTCGACACCCTGATTGATGCCAGTTATGCGCAGGGAGACGATGCCGCCAGCGTGGTGGATGCGGCGGCCAATGAGGTGGACCTGGATCGCTTGATGCAGGAATTGCCCGCCGTGACCGATTTGCTGGAGAACCAGGACGATGCACCGGTTATCCGCATGATTAACGCCTTGTTCACCCAGGCAGTGCGGGACGGAGCGAGTGATATTCACCTGGAGCCCTATGAAACCCATTCGGTGGTGCGTTACCGGGTGGATGGCCGTTTGCGCGATATTGTCAGCCCACGGCGCGCCTTGCACGGTGCCCTGGTGTCGCGTATCAAGATCATGGCCAGCCTGGATATTGCTGAAAAGCGGCTCCCTCAGGATGGCCGCATCGCCCTGAAGGTGGGGGGGCGGGCCCTGGACCTGCGCGTATCGATTCTGCCTACCGGCCATGGCGAGCGTGCCGTCATGCGTTTGCTGGACAAGTCGGCCGGACAACTGGAGCTGGAGCGGCTGGGAATGGCCCCGGACATCCTGGCCCAGCTTGATGAGCTGATTCACCAGCCTCATGGCATTGTGCTGGTCACCGGGCCCACCGGCAGCGGGAAAACCACAACCTTGTATGCAGCCTTGGGTCGCGTCGACACAGCGCGCAGCAATGTGCTCACCGTCGAAGACCCGATTGAGTATGACTTGCCTGGCGTAGGCCAGACGCAGGTCAATCCGCGTATTGAACTTAGCTTTGCACGCGCCTTGCGTGCCATCTTGCGGCAGGACCCGGACATTATCATGATCGGAGAAATCCGCGACCTGGAAACGGCGCAGATTGCGGTGCAGGCATCCCTGACCGGCCATCTGGTCCTGGCCACCTTGCACACCAACGATGCCGTGTCTGCTGCTACCCGTCTGGTGGATATGGGGGTGGAGCCGTTTTTGCTGGCGTCCACGCTGCGCGGTGTGCTGGCCCAGCGGCTGATACGCAAGCTGTGCCTGCATTGTCGTCAGCCCGCGGACCAGGGGCAGTATCGAGCCAGCCCGGAAGGTTGTGAACAGTGCGGCCATACCGGTTACCAGGGGCGCACCGGTATTCACGAGCTGTATCGGATTGATGAGCGGGCCCAGCACCTGTTAAATGCCGCGGGTGCCGAAGCCGCCTTGCGACAGGCAGCCCGTGAATCGGGCATGCGCAGCTTGCGCGAGGATGCCCAGCGCTGGGTGGAGCAGGGCATCAGCACCCAGGAAGAAGTGTTGCGCGTCACGCGCGAGTTATAGGCGGGTCAAACAAGATGGGTACCTATCACTATGAGGCGGTGGATCAGACCGGGCGCAGCGAGCGGGGCGTCGTGGAAGCCGACAGTGAGCGTCTGGCACGCCAGCAGTTGTTGACCCGTGGTCTGTTGACTGTTTCCCTGAAAGCGGGACGAAGTCGTGCCGCCGCTCGCGCCCGTAGTGCAGGCTTGCGCCGTACCGAGCTGGCCTGGTTGACCCGTCAACTGGCCAGTCTGGTGGCGGCTGGGCTGTCTCTGGAAGCCAGTCTGGGCGTGGTGATCGAGCAGTCCACCCGACGTCCGATGGTCCAGCTGCTGGCAGCCCTGCGTGCGGATATCCGTGCCGGTCATAGCCTGAGTGATGCCTTGGCCAGTCACCCGCGCGACTTCCCGGAAATTTATCGGGCACTGGTGCGGGCGGGCGAGCAGTCCGGAGAGCTGGAGCAGGTGCTGGACCGCTTGGCCAGTTTTATCGAAGAGAGCGGTGCCCTGCGAGGCAAGGTCTTGACGGCCTTTATTTATCCCGCCATCGTCAGCCTGATCTCCGTGGCGATGGTGGTGTTCTTGCTCAGCTATGTGGTCCCGCAAGTGGTGGGCGCGTTTACTCAGGCCAAGCAGCAGTTGCCTTTGCTGACCCGTGTAATGATCAGCGCCAGCGATTTGCTGCGTGAATGGGGAGGGGTTCTGTTTCTTGTGTTGTTGCTGGGGGGCGCCCTGGTGGCGTTTCTATTGCGACAACCGGCCTTGAAGCAGGCCTTTCACCGACGCTTGTTAGGGGCGCCGATTCTGGGCAGCTATTTGCTGGGGGTGGACACTGCTCGTTTTGCTGCCACGCTGGCGATTTTGGCTGGCAGTAATGTGGCCTTGCTGACTGCTCTGGAAGCTGCCGGACGCACGGTGTCCAATCTGGCCTTGCGTGACGCCGTCAATCAGGCAGCTGTCCATGTGCGTGAGGGTCTGCCTTTGGCGAGCGCATTGCAACGCAGTGGCCTGTTTCCGCCCTTACTGGTGCAATTGATTGCCAGTGGAGAAAAAACCGGTGAACTGGCTCCCATGCTGGACCGGGCGGCAAGGACTTTGTCGACCGAGCTGGAGCGCAAGGCCCTGACCATGACTGCCTTGCTGGAGCCGTTGATGATCTTGCTGATGGGCGGCCTGGTATTGCTGATCGTGCTGGCCGTCATGTTGCCCATTATTGAGATGAATCAGTTGGTGCAGTAAGCGGGTGTGGCAATACACATGCAAGGCGAAAGGCGCAGAGCGGTTCATCCTGATGCAGCATGCCGTGCTGGGCCTGCCCCATCGCCTGGGGGCAGTCAGTAGGGCGCGGCGTGTTCAGCCCGTAGCCTGTGCTTGGCTTTTGCATTGCCCGCTTGTCTATGCGGGTCAGGTACAGAGACTTCACATTCCTTGAGGCGGTGTGCCCATTTGCCAGGCATAGCTCACTGATGGCAGCCCCATGCGTGGGTACCTGCCGTTGCTACTACGGATGCGTAAAAAAAACCCGATGCCTGTATTTGGCATCGGGGTAAAAAGTGTGCGTGGTGCGCACACACACTTAGTCAGACAATAGAACGATAGATTCAGCGCCTTGAAGTCTTACAGGTAGGCGGGAATCCCCAGGGCTGGATCGCTGACGCCGTGCGCGCCAAACTCCACCCGGCCTGCGAAGCGGCGGTAGTAGCTGGGGTCGCTGTTGCTGCGAACCACGAAGTCGTACCAATGACCGCTGGATTTCAAGGCCCAGGATTGTTTGGACTGCTGGCCGGGTTCCACCGTGACTTCCCATGGACCGTCTTCACGATAGGCCATGGACTGGATGGTGAAGGTGCAGGCGGACTGGCCACCGTTCATCATTTCCAGATAGATATCGCCTTTGGTGATTTCGTAGCAGACACGGATCTCGGGGCGGGCGGCCTCGGCCTGGCCCAGCACGCTGACATCACCACGGAAGTGGCGGTGAAAGCCGTTCGGACCCAGTACCCACAGATCGTAGTGTCCCAGGTTGTTTGCCTGCGCGTCCCAGACATCATCGAGCATCTGGCCGGGTTCGACCATGTAGCGGCGTGGGATGCGATCCAGGTTGAGCTTGTCATAAACGTGGAATACAGCGGCCGCTTTGCCGGTGTTGGAAAACAGCAGCTGAACGCCTTTCTCGCTATCGCAGCGGGCACTGACGTGCAGTTCATAGGGCAGGGCGCGGGATGGACGCACACCCGTTTGCTGGACGGGAATACGCTGGTTGTCCACGGGCTGGGGTACCTGGGCCAGACGCTCCTGGGCACTGCGAATGGCATCGGCATCCTGACGGCTGCGTCGGCCATTCAAGGTGGGCAGTGGCTCATCGTTCGGGCTGGCGAAGTTAAAGGCCGAGGTCAGATCGCCACACACCGCGCGGCGGTAGGGGCTGATGTTCGGTTCCATCACGCCAAAGCGCTCTTCCATGAAACGGATGACAGAGGTGTGGTCAAACACCTGCGAGTTCACCCAGCCGCCACGGCTCCAGGGGGAGATGACATACATGGGAACCCGTACACCGGGGCCAAAGACCTTGCCGTCTTGCGGGGGCTGGCCGGCCAGACCCTGAGGGCTGGGGTAGTTGTAGTACTCGAAAGCCAGCTCTTCCTTGCTCAGGGTCGTCTTGCCGGCCGGTTTGCCGGTGACCGGGTCAATCGAAGGGGCCGAGGGCGAGGGGACGTGGTCAAAGAAACCATCGTTTTCGTCGAAGTTGACGAACAGAACGGTCTTGCTCCAGACCTCGGGGTTGGCCGTCAGGGCATCGAGCAGCTCCTGGGTGTACCAGGCACCTTGTACCGGGCTTGATGGGCCGGGGTGCTCAGAGTAGTTGGCTGGGGCCACGACCCAGGAAATCTGCGGCAGCGTGCCAGCTTCGACATCCTTGCGGATTTGCTCCAGAAAGCCTCCGTCGGGCATGGTGTTGGCAATGCCCTTGTACAGCGGGTTGCCAATATCGTCCGAAGGTTCGTAAGGAGTGTTGGTGGGTTTGCCCGATTGCTCGTTGGCAATGCGGTATTGCAAAAAGCCCGCCAGCGAGTTGTCGGTGAAGTTGTCGGGCAGGTTCTGGTAGACCTTCCAGCTGATTCCGGCTTCTTCCAGACGCTCAGGGTAGGTTTTCCAGGTGTAGCCGCCAACGCTTGAGGGCCGCAGGCTGTCCCAGGCGTTGTTGACGGTACATTCGCCCGAGCCGGTCGGACCGTTGGTACCCGTCCACAAGAACATGCGGTTGGAGTTCGTGCCGGTGTGCATGGAGCAATGATAGGCGTCACAGATGGTGAAGGCGTTGGCCATTGCGAACTGGAACGGCACCTCGGCTTCGCGGTAATAGCCCATGGAGTGACGGTTCTTGTGCTTGGGCCAGAAATCCATGCGACCGTGGTCCCAGGCGGCCTGACCGTCTGACCAGGAGTGGGGCGTACCGTTCACGCGCTGGGCATTGCCTTTGGTGGCATCCAGGTGATAGGGCAGGACGGTTTCGTTCGAGCTGACGTTTTGCTGCCAGACATTGCGGCCATTGGGCAGGGGAATGGTGAATCGGTCACCAAACCCGCGTACCCCTTTCAGGGTGCCAAAGTAGTGGTCAAAGGAGCGGTTCTCCTGCATCAGAACCACAATGTGTTCCACGTCCTTGATGGTGCCTGTCTTGTTGTTGGCAGGAATGGCCAAGGCCTTGCGAATGCTGGGGGGAAAGGCAGCCAGTGATCCGGCAGCCAGGCCGGCGCCAGTGACGTTACGTAGGAAGGTACGGCGTGAAGTCATTGTTCGTGATCTCGTCAACAATTAAGGGGCGCATTTGAGTTGTGCTGCGGGTTCGGGAGTGGGTTTGCCCGGCTCTGTCGGCTCTTCTGTCGAGCCGGAGCCACCCGAACTGTCCGTGTCGCTGCCGCCACCGCAAGCAGCCAGCAGGCCGCAGAGCATCAGCAGGACGGATGCGCGTTTAAGGCGCTCAACGGTGATGGAAGGGTGTGTTGGGGTCATGAAAAATCCTTGGTTGTGCAATCAGGGTTGGAGGCTGGACAGGGGCTTGCGCGATTCATAAATACTGGTCAGCTCGTCCGTGCTCAAATCGCGGTCCCAGATGGCCAGTTCGCCAAAGTCCATATTGATGTCGCTGCGGCCCCAGCGTTTGTAGTACTGGCCGGTGACGTCTTCGTTCAGCCCCAGCTCGCTGGTGCCGGTTCCGCCCAGCGCGGCGATGGTGCGGGCTTCCAGGGCGACCGATCCAAACTGCGCACCTTTTTTAGTGTCGAAGACATGTCCACGCATGATTCCCTTGGATTTGTCGATCACCACGGCCACATAGGCCCACTGGTCAGGGGTGATGTTGTAGCCCTGACTTTCATTGCGACCACCGCCATAACCGGTGTTAAAGCGGATGTCGCAACCGTTGGCGTTAAACAGGCCGAGCGCAAAGCCGGGGTTGTTGCCCGAGTCGTAGTTTTTGTTGGCCATGATGGAGGCGCCATAGCCGTGACAGTTGTCCGGGGTGCGGAACCAGAAGCCGATCGTCAGTTTTTGTGCACCACCGGTTCCCAACAGTTCGCGGCTCAAGGCCAGGCGATAGCCCCGGTTGCCATTGGCATCGGCCTTGCTGCCGAGCAGACGCAAGCCACCTTGGGGCTGGGTAGGGTCCAGGAAGTCGGCTGCCAGCAGTTCGCCGGCTGGAACGCCCGGGCTGGCTGGTTGCAGGCTGCTGCCGCCCTTGCTGTCGGTAAAAGGCTGAGCACTGAAGGTGTAATAGCTGCGCAGGCCGTCTCTCAGGGTATCGGCCAGTTTTGGAGGAGGCTGGTAGCCTGCTTCAGCTTGCAAGGTGGAGGCAGCCTGACCCGTTTTGACCGAGTAGCTCAGCGAGTAGACTTGGGCGTTCTCCGAGACAGGTAGCGGGTCGGAGTACTGGGTCGAGCCTGCGGGCAGGGTGGCAATCAGTTTGCCATCACGCATGATCTGGATTTCCTGCGAGGCATCGCCGTCCAGAACCCAGTTGAGGTCCACCATGTTTTTATCGGCTGGCTTGTTGAAGCTCAGGTTGCGGATACGGGTCTGGGCTTGCAAAGGCGAACCGCGAAAGGCGTATTGCTCACCCTGTACGCCCAGATGGGACAGAACAGTGGGAGCGATATCGATCACGGCGGCCAGCGTGTTCATGTCGGTGCTGCTGGTGACCTGGCCATCGATGGCAGGCAAGGACGCCAGGGTCTTGTTGGTGGCGATAAAGCTGGTTTTGTTGCGGTTGAACTGCGAGCCGGTGGCGCTGCCGAACTCGTCCATGCCGTAGCTGCTCGTCAGGATCAGCAACCAGTCTTCGGACGCATCAGCCTGCTTGCGCTTCTCAATCAGGGCCAGCAGCTTGTCCAGGGAAGCCAGCGACTCTTGAACCGCTTCCTGATATTGGGGGCTGCCCAATCCGGTTTGTGAGGCCGCACGAGCCGGCGCCTGGATCTGGGCCAGAATCAGGGATTTGCCCTCTTGCAGGTATTTCTGGGTCTGCTCACTGACGCAACTGTCCGAGTCGGTACAGTTGGCGGCTTCAATGATCCGGCCTTCTTGCAGGTCTGGCGCCCACAGCGTGCGGTAGTCTGCTGTGCTTACGGCCAGGGCGGCCGGTGTTGGCTCGGAGGCCAGCGCAACCAGAGTGGGGCTCTTGAGTTGTACCGGTTCCTGGCCGACGCCACGCAGGCCGTGTTGATCGGCCCAGACGCCCGTGATCAGGGAGGCCCAGCCCGGCAGGGGCAGGGTACGTTGTTCACTGGGGGTGCCGGTATAGCCGCCGGTTTGCGCCGGGGCAATAGTCAGGTTTTTCAGCGCAGGATGCTGACCCGCTTGGCGGGCTTGCTGCAGTGCGTCGTAGCTCAGACCGTCGATAGTGACAATCAGGGCTTTTTTACCACCCAATGCCTGGGGTTTATCGCCCGGCTCTACAGTGGGGGACTCGGGATTGACATCGGGGTTTGCTGCACCATCATTGGTGCCGGAGCCGCTACCGCAAGCCGTCAGGAGCAGTGCCAGTGACAGGGAGAGCCCCGCCTGTTGCAGGCGTTGCACGGTAGGGGATTTTTGGGGACGTGAGGTGAAGGTCATACAGCCACTCAAGAAGAGGAGGTAAAAAGAGAGGCCGGACTGTGCGTGGGGGTGGGCTGCCCAGTCGGCATCGGATCAGGACTGCGGGCAGTGTAGGAAGGGCGTATGACTGCGCTGTGAACGGATCAGCAAATCCGCCGATGATTGGATTGTGTTTTATGCGGTGGGCTTGTTCAGGGCAGATAGGAAGGGCGGGGAGTGGTGACGGGCCGCGGCTCGGCGGGGATGTGGCGGTTTGATGGATGGTTTGTTACAGGGGAAGAAGGCGCGTGAGTTTTGAGCGAGTTTTTGTGCTTTAGGCTCAACGTTGTTGTTGGATGGCCGGATGGGGCGCAGCGGTCCCCTTGCCGACGCCGCGCGTCGGCACCCTTGGCAAAGTGACAATCGGGGCGCAGCCCGAACGTGCCTGTGCCTCCTGTGCATGCACCTGGAACAGTGCTCAAGGGCCTAAGGAATAATGTCTGGAATCTTTGCTTGGGCCGATGGCTGGTTTAAAGGCACGGCGGCGGTGTGGACGCGGAGTGGGGCGTAGACGATGAATGAGTGAAGCTGTAGTTGGGCGGCAGAAGGTGGTGCTCACTCGGGTCGAGCAGCCAATTCAGGCTGCTCTTGATTGGATGCATCGGGAGATGGAGTGCAGCCGGTTTTACAGCGCGTGTAGCGGTTGCGTCGGGAACGCCAGCATGGTGGGTTCGGCCAGCCCTGTCAGTGCTTGGATGACTTTTTGGGCTTGGTCCATGGGGGCGCTGCTGATGAAAGCGCTGGTGCCCGCCAGTGTTTGAGGGTTCAGGCAGTTGGCTTGTTGCAGGCGCCGATGGACTTGAGCGGCAACGGCGAAGGAAGGTTCCAGGATATGGAAGCGCGAACCACTGATGGCGTCGATAGTGGGGCGCAGGAAGGGGTAGTGGGTGCAACCCAGCACGAGTGTATCGGCCCGGCTTTGCAGGGCGGGGGCCAGGCGCTCGCGTAGTTCCGCCTCGATTTGCGGGCCGCTCAGTTGCAGGGCTTCAACGCGGTCAGCCAGTCCGGGGCAGGGAATGCGGATAATTTCAATGTCGCTGGCGTAGCGGTCGATCAGGCTTTGCAGGCCTTTGCTGTCCAGGGTGCGACTGGTAGCCATCAGGGCAACGCTACGGCTGCGGCTCAGTGCGGCAGCGGGTTTGATGGCCGGTTCGATGGCGATGATGGGAAGGTTCAGCGTGGCGCGCAGGGTCGGGGCGGCGACCAGGGTAGCCGTGTTGCAGGCGATGACCAGTGCTTTGCAGCCGTGGTCAACCAGCAGTTGTGCCATGCGCTGGGTGCGCTCAATGATCCATGCCGGGGAGCGGTCACCGTAAGGGGCGCATTGTGAGTCGGCCAGATACAGCAGATTTTCCTGGGGCAAGGATTGACGCAGGGCCCGCCAGATGGACAGGCCGCCCACGCCCGAGTCAAACAGGCCGATCGGGGCCTGAGCCAAGGGGGGCGGGATGGGTGAACTCATGGCGCTGAACGTTTCTTGTGGAGCAAAGCTCGTATTATGGCGCGTTTGTGGGGTTTGGAGCAGGCTGTGGGGGCTGCTTGGGAAGAAAGTTAAGGTTTCCAGTTGCTACGACTGGGCGTGGTTTGGGGCGGCCCAGGGCAGGCCGCCCTTTTTGTGCTTAGGCCAGTTGCTTCAAGACGCCACCGACGGCATCAAAGAGTGAATCAAGCTGAGCAGGTGTACTGGTGAAGGTGGGACCAAACTGCAGTGTGTCGCCACCAAAGCGTACGTAAAAGCCCTGTTTCCACAGTTGCAGGCCCGCTTCAAAGGGGCGGATGGCTGGGTCGCCGTTACGGGGGGCCAGCTGGATGGCGCCTGCCAGGCCGCAGTTGCGAATGTCGATCACATTCGGGCTATCGCGCAGTTGATGCAGTGCCTGCTCAAAATGCGGTGCCAGTTCGGCGGAGCGTTGCAGCAGATTGTCTTGTTCCAGCAACTGCAGGGCAGCCAGTCCGGCGGCGCAGGCGACGGGGTGGGCAGAATAGGTGTGACCGTGGCTGAATTCCACGGCGTGCAGGGGCAAGTCCTGGCCCATGAAGGTTTGGTAGATTTCTTGGCTGGCAACGACTGCGCCCATGGGGATGGCGCCGTTGGTCAACTGCTTGGCCATGGTCATGATGTCGGGGGTGACGCCAAAGTATTCGGCCCCGGTGTAGGTGCCCAGGCGGCCCAGGCCGGTGATGACTTCATCAAAGACGAGCAGGATGTTGTGTTGATCGCAAATCTGGCGCAGGCGCTGCAGGTAGCCGGCAGGTGGCACCAGCACGCCTGCCGAGCCCGAAACGGGTTCGACAAACACGGCAGCGATGGTGCTGGCGTCGTGCAGTTCGATCAGTTTCAACAGTTCGTCGGCCAGGGCAGGGCCCCCTGTTTCGGGCTGGCCGCGCGTGAAGGCGCAGTCTGCCTGCAGTACGTGGGGCAGGTGGTCGGCATCCATCAACTGGCCGAACATTTTGCGGTTACCGCCTATGCCGCCCAGGCTGGTGCCGGCCACGTTCACGCCGTGGTAGCCACGAGCACGGCCAATCAGACGGGTTTTGCTGGCCTGGCCTTTGATACGCCAGTAGGCCCGCACCATCTTGACGACGGTATCGGTACATTCCGAACCGGAGTTCGTGAAGAAAACATGATCCAGACCGTCGGGGGTGTGCTGGGTCAGCTTGTCGGCCAGTTGAAATGCGGCGGGGTGTCCAAACTGAAAGGCGGGAGAGTAGTCCAGTTGCCCGAGTTGACGATGTACGGCTGCCTGGATTTCATGGCGAGCGTGTCCGGCACCACAAGTCCAAAGCCCGGACAGACTGTCAAAAATCTGGCGGCCTTCCTGATCGTAGAGCCAGTTTCCTTCCGCCTTGACGACCAGGCGCGGGTCTTGCTGGAAGTGCCGGTTCGCCGTAAAGGGCATCCAGTGGGACTGGAGATTGAGTTCACTGGCAATCTGCTGTGGCGCAAAGTAGGGTGAGTTCATAGCGGTCTCCTCAAGGCGGTGAATACCCCCAGTGTAGGTGGCTAAGTTGTTGAGTAAAATACGTTTTTATTTAACTTCACTTATTGTTTTACTCACCCATATGCAACTGAAAGGACTCTTGCAGGTTTCCGATTTTGATTTGCGCCTGTTGCGTGTGTTCAGAACGGTGGCGCAGGTGGGCAGCTTTTCGGCGGCGGAGGGCGTGTTGGGGATTACACGCTCGGCCATCAGCTTGCATATGAGTGATCTGGAAAAACGTCTGGGTGGCATGCGGCTGTGCCAGCGTGGCAGGGCAGGTTTTGCCTTGACCGAAGAGGGACGGCAGGTGTTGCAGGCCAGTGAAACGCTGATGGCGGCAGTAGAAAATTTCCGTAGCGAGGTCAATCAGCTGCATTCCAGCTTGCGGGGGGATTTGAACATAGGCTTGATGAACAGCCTGATTTCCCAGCCACATATGCACATCACTTCGGCCTTGCGCACCTTGCGTCAGAACAGTGAGGCGGTACGTGTACACATCAGCATGAGTACGCCGGGAGAGATCGAGCGCGGTTTGCTGGAAGGCCGTTTGCACATGGGGGTCCTGCCCGAAACCAATGCGCTCAGTGGGTTGGAATACCGCAGGCTTTATGATGAGCCCTATTTTCTGTACTGTTCCTGGGAGCACCCACTGTTTGAGCAAGCACAACAGGGGGAGGTCTCTGCACAGTCCCTGTGTCGGGCGGCAGCGATTGCGCCTGCCTACCGGATGAGCCCGGAGGCGATTGGACAGCACCAGGATTTGAACTGTGTCGCCACGGCCAGTGATCGGGAAGGAATTGCTTTTTTGATTCTGACGGGGCAATACATTGGTTTCTTGCCTGAGCACGTCGCCGCGCGCTGGGTGGAAAAAGAGCAGATGATTGCCGTGGACCCGCAGCAACGCCGATTTACGATTCCCTTATCGCTGGCCATGCGCAAGGACAGGCGGGCCCATGCGATTGTGGATTATTTCCTTCGTGTGCTCGAGAGCGAGTCAAGGCTCTGAAACCTGCCCCATCGGCTGACAGTCCGTCATTTCTGAAATAGCCAGGGGCGGCATAAATCGCCCGGAATCGTCGGCACAGGGTCACGGTGTTCTGCTCAGGGATGAGCGCAAACAAATCGTTAAAAGGATTAAGCGCACTGACACAGCGTAGTGTTAGGCCACACATAATCAGCCGCTAGGGTAATCGCTAGTACAGACGATAGTGCAGGCTATGTAAGAATTGCTTCGATCGCGATTTCAGATCGCTGCTATATGTTCGAATAGAGACGACATCCGCTGCCAATGATGCCAGCGTGGGTGTTGGGCAAAAAGGCCCAGACTGGTTCAATGCTTGAACCCGTCTGGGCCTTTTCGTTTGCCTCAAATAGATCCGACTTTGTAGTTAGGTCGCAAACTAATTGAGGCCCTGCTTCGCGGCAGTATGTCATTGCGAGACACAGAGCTCACGCAGCGTCAGCACGGTCTGACGCCAGCCAGGCCGGAATCGTCACCTTGTTTTGGAGGCTTATGCCATGTTGGGTGTTGCGCTTTTCTTTATTGGGGCCGTGCTGATGGTGAATGGCGTGGGGTTGACCGGGCGTATTGAAAGTCGGGACCTGGCTCCCTTCAATTTGCTGGTGGGCTTGCTGGCGCTGTTCATCAATTTGCTGGGATTGCAGCGCGGCGAGCACATGGCAGATTATTTTGCCGTTGCCGGTGGACTGCTGTTTGCTTTCACTTATCTGTATCTGGCCGTCGTGCAGTGGTATGGCTTGAAGGGCGTGGGTTTTGGCTGGTATTGCCTGTTTGTGGCCATCAGCGCTCTGGCCTTTGCCTGGACTGCCAGTGATCCACGCCTGGTCACTTTGTGGCTTTTGTGGTCCAGCCTGTGGTTTTTGTTCTTTCTGTCCTTGGGGCTGGGCCGGTCCTTGCGCATCTTGCCCCTGTACACCGTCCTGATCGGGGTACTGACCTGCTGGTTGCCCGGTACCCTGATGTTGATGGATGCCTGGTAGTGCGGCTGGGCAGACCGGCCGGGAGGAGAGGCCGCAGGCATGCTGTTTTTTTGGAGTAACCTGATGCTCGCTCGTAGTGTTCACCGGCAGGTTTGTAGACCTGCTGCCCTACCATGCTAGACAGGAGATGGACTTTGGCTCACAACGACCCCGTACGCGTCGGCGTTCTTTATTCGGCAACCGGCATGACCTCGACAATTGGTCAGTCGCAATGGCAGGGGACCAAACTGGCGATAGAGGAGATCAACGAAGCTGGCGGCTTGCTGGGACGCGAACTGGTGGCCGTTTGCTACGATCCGGCCTCCCGGCCAGCGTGCTACGCACAGCAGGCCGAGCGGCTGATCGTGCAGGATCGTGTCAACGTGATTTTCGGTTGCTACATGTCCAGCAGCCGCAAAGCTGTCATCCCGATTGTGGAAAAGTGGAACAAGCTGCTGTTCTATCCCACCTTGTATGAGGGTTTTGAGTTTTCGGGCAATGTCATCTATACGGGGGCCGCACCCAATCAGAATAGTGTCCAGCTGGCGCATTTCATGACCAGCAATTTTGGCGCGCGGGTCTATATGATCGGCTCGGATTATATCTACCCTTACGAGTCCAATCGGATCATGCGCGAGCTGGTCATGCAGCATCCCGATAGCAAGGTGCTGGGCGAACACTATCTGCCCCTGGATGCTAGCGAGAGCGATTACAGCCTGATTATGGATGATATACGGCAGAAGCAGCCGGACTTTATTTTCTCCACCGTAGTGGGGGACTCCACGGCCAATCTGTACCGCGCCTATGCCCATGCCGGCTTTAACCCGCAGACCATGCCCATTGCCAGCCTGACGACCTCCGAGGCCGAAGTTGCCCAGATGGGGGCGCACATTGCCTGTGGACACTTCACGGCGGCGCCGTATTTCCAATCCATCGAGTCCGAGGTCAATGCACGCTGCCTGGCCAGTTTGCGCAAGCGTTTTGGGGCGGATTGTCACCCTAATCTGTGTTGGGAGGCCGCCTATTCACAGATGCATTTGTTCGCCAATGCCTATCGACAATCGGCCAGTGATGCCATTGGGGACTTGCTGCCCTATCTGCTGGGCAGTGAGCTGGATGCCCCGCAGGGGCGGATCAAAATCGATCCCTCCAATCATCACACCTGGCTCTATCCACGAATCGGGCGCATCAACGCCGAGGGCAATTTTACGATTGTGCGTCAGGCAACCCGTCCCGTCTCGCCCGACCCCTATCTGGTCACCCACTCCTTGGGTGACTGGACTGCCAAGCTGGATACTTTGGAGACATAAAGCGTGGCCAACTCCTCTTCCTACGGTGATGAGCCGGCAAACAAGCCCTTGCGAGCACGAAATCGTTTTCCGCATGCCACCTCGCCGCAGCTCAAGGAACTGCGGCAGCTGACAATGGTGGTCATGCATCCGGACGACAGTGACGGCCGATTGCTGACCCAACAACTGCAGCGCATGGGGTGTTCCGTCCAGACAATCTGGCCACCGACGCAAAATCTGCCCTGCGGAACGGATCTGGTCTTTCTGGCCGTGCAGCCCGATCTGCTGCATCTGCGTCTTGACTGGGTGTGCGAGCAGGATGCGCCCACCATTATCGCGGTGGTCAATTACGAAAACCCCACGATTGTCTCTGCCGTGCTGGATCTGAATATTCAGGCCATTCTGCCTTCGCCGATCCGGTCCTTCGGCTTACTCTCCACGGTGGTGCTGGCCCGAAAATACCACAAGGAACTGCGCCAGCAGCGTCGCCTGATCAGCAAACTGCAGACCAAGCTGATGGGGCAGCGGCATGTAGCGCAGGCCAAGACAATCCTGATGCGAACTCATCAGGTGTCCGAGGATCAGGCCTACGATTTGATCCGCGAGCAGGCGATGAACAAGCGCAGCACGATTGAAGATATTTCGATTGCCATTGTAAATGCCAGTGAAGTGCTTTCTCTGGGACAGCAGGGAGCGCCCTGGCGGGGGAGCTAGGCGGATGTTTTCCTTCTGCTTCTTCCTGTCCGGTGTCCTTGCCTAAGGTTGTTCAGGGGGGCGGGAAGCCTCAAGGAGTGGGACAAGCGCAGCCCTGTTTGCGGGTGTTGTTTTACCTGCCCTTGTGTGGTGTGTGAGCGGCAAGCGCTCGAATCGGCTGATGCAAAACAGCCGTGCGCAGCAGGACGAGTTTCCCCAGGCAGACGCACTGCACACAGACAAAGGGCGGTCTGTCCTTGAGACAGACCGCTCCTGGACCGATCCGGTCTGCCACTACTCCCTTATCGGTGAGGTCGCGACGCCCCAGCCTAGCGCCTGATACAAGGCAATCACGTTCAGATAAGCCCCGGTTTCTGCCAGCGCCAGCTCCTGTCGGGTCTGGTTTAAGTCGCGCTGATTTTCCAGCACATCCTGATAGGCTCCCGCGCCGATCTCGTAGCGTGTTACGGCACGGGCGTGTGCTTGTTCCAGATGACGCGCGGCGCGGGTCAGACCAAGCAGGCTTTTCTGGTGTTGAGTCAGATGGTGCAAAGCCCCCTGAATTTCTTCCTGAGCCTGCAGCAGGACTTGTTGATAGTGCAGACGGGACTCGTCTGCAAGAGCGCGCATGCCGCGCAAACGAGCTTTGGCATGGCCCAGACGCAAGGCAGGCCATTGCAGGGCGGGCGAGACATCAAAGGCCCGGGCGGCATGACCCAGATCACTGCCCCGCAGAGCGAAAAACCCGATAAAGCCTGCCAGATCCAGACGTGGATACAGCTCTGCTGTTGCTGCGGCCACGTCGTGCGAGCTGGCCAGAATCTCCTGTCGGGCGGCCCGTACGTCAGGCCGGTTAAACAGCAGCGCATTCACATCCCCCAACGGCAGGGCGGCGGCCAACGGGGCTTGCGCACTGGGCAGCGGCGCATCAAGAGCCTGAGCTTTTCCACCGCTTAGCACCTGCATGCGCAAACGGGCTCGTTCGAGCTCGCTGCGCAGTTGGGGCACCACGGCGTTTGCACGCTCCAGACTGGCCTGGGCATTGTCCAGATTCTCGGGCAACTCCCGGCCCAGTGACACGCCAGCTTCTACCAGCCTGATGGTCTGTTCCCAGCTGCGTACATCGTCCTCGGCCAGCGCCAGCCGTCGTTGCAAACCTTGGGCCTGCACATACTGGCGGGCCAGCTCAGCCGCAATGGCCTGGCGAGTCAGGTCCAACTGCGCCGCGCTGGCTTGGCTGCGAGCCTGGGCAGAACGGGCCAATTGTTCCAGGCGGCCGAAAACGTCAATCTCCCAGGAGGTCTGCATGCCCAGTCGCCAATTTTCCTGAACGCCATGATCAATCGACCCGTCTGGTGCAGCAAACTGCGAACCGCTACGGTGATAGTTAGCGTGAGCCGTGACGGCCGGCAGACGGTCGTGCTGACGTTCATCGATCAGGGCGCGGGAGGCTCGCCAGCGAGCCTGCGCCTGGGCAATATCCAGATTGTGATCCAGGGCCTGGGCGATCAGGGCATCCAGTTGCGGGTCCTGCAACAGCGTCCACCAGTTCTTGTCCTGGCTGGCGGGATTGGCAAACTGGCCGCTCCAGATGGTGGCGTCCAGCTGAGGGGTGGCGGGAATGGAGGAGTCCAGCCCCACGGCGCAAGCACTGAGCATCAGGCAGGGGATCATCCACTGTAGAGCACGCGTCAAAGGGGCAAGCGACTGGCGTAAAGTGAGGCGCGTCATGATGCCTGTTCTCCGGTGCAAGAGCGTAGCGCCTGGGCCAGCTCACGTGCCCGAGGAGTGTCGGCCTGATGAGCGTGATTGCGCGCCAGCAAGGTATATAAGGTAGGCAAAATAAACAGGGTAAATACGGTGCCGATCAACATGCCTGAGACCAGTACCACACCCAGACTAAAGCGGCTGTTCGCCCCCGCCCCGGAGGCAAAGAGCAGGGGTATCAAGCCAAAGACCATGGCTGCGGTCGTCATCAGCACAGGGCGCAAGCGAATGCGGGCCGCCTGCAAGATGGCATCGGGTTTGGTCAGCCCTTTTCGGGATTGCAGCTCATTGGCAAACTCCACCATCAGAATGCCGTGCTTGCTGATCAGCCCCACTAGTGTGAGCAGACCGATCTGCGTATAGATATTGAGCGTGCCCAATCCCAGGGCCAAAGGCAGCAGGGCCCCGCACAGGGACAAGGGCACTGTCACCAGAATGAGGATGGGGTCCAACAGGCTTTCGTACTGCGCGGCCAGCACCAGATAAATCACAAGTAGCGCGGCCAGAAAGGCCCAGGCCAACGACTGGCTTTCCTGGGTGAATTGGCGTGATTCCGATTGCCAGTCATGCGTAAAGCCGGCGGGTAGTTGGCGTGCAAGGTCGTCCAGGTACGCGACTGCCTGCCCCAGGGTGACGCCAGGGGCTGGAATGGCCTGCAGTGTGGCCGAGTTTTGCTGGTTGAACTGGCGCAGGCTGTTCGGTTCCACTTCGCTTTGGATTTGAACCATGGTCGACAAGGGCACCAGCTCGCCATTGGCACTGCGTACAAACTGGCGTGTCAGGGCTTGAGCCGTCAGGCGCAGTTCACGCTGGCTTTGCGGAATGACGTCGTACGAGCGGCCATCCAGCGAGAAGCGATTTAGGTAGTTTTCGCCGACCAGCACGGCCAGCGAGTCGGCAATGTCACGCAGGCTGATGCCTATGCTGGCCGCCTTGCTACGATCGATTTCGAGACGGGCAACCGGCTTGTTATAGTCCAGGTCGCTATCGACCACGACGAACAGGCCACTGTCACGGGCTTGCTGCTTCACCCATTCCATCGTGTCGTACACCGTGCGGTAGTCGCCGGGACTGCGCAATACCAGCTGCACCGGCAGACCGCCGCTGGAACCGGGCAGGGGGGCGAGCTGGAACGCGAAGATACTGCTGCCTGCAATCTGGCTGACGCGAGCTTGCAGTTCTTCCTGAACCTCGTTGGCATTGCGTTCGCGTGCGCCCCAGTCTTTCAGGTTGATTCCGCCAAAGCTGGCGGCTGGGCCGTCTGTTCCCATAATCAGCCACGTGCTCTCGGTTTCGGCGATGTCACGATAAATGTCATCCAGCTGTTTACCATCGCGCTGGGCATAAGCCAGGTTGGCGTTCTGGGGGGCTTTGACAGCGGTGAGCACGCTGGCCTGATCCTCAACCGGCGCCAGTTCGCTGTGCGTCATTTGATAGAGCACCGGCAGGCTGATGAAGATCACCAGGGCGACGGTCACGCTAAGCCAGCGGTGACGTAAGGAATACGCTAATAAACGGCCATACCGGACCGATAGGGCGTTGAAAAATCGTGCGGCCAGATGGGCCATGCGGCCTTCCTCTTGTTGCGCGGGTAGCAGTAAAGAGCTCATGACCGGGGACAGGGTCAAGGCCACTACCCCGGACACCAGCACTGCGCCCGCCAGGGTCAGGGCGAACTCTTTGAAAAGTGCGCCAGTCAATCCGCCCATCAGGCCAATCGGGGCATAGACGGCGGCCAGCGTCAGGGTCATGGCAATGACCGGGCCCGCAACTTCACGCGCGCCCAGCAGGGCGGCCACTACGGGCGAGCGTCCCGCCGCAATATGTCGGTGTACGTTTTCCACCACCACAATGGCATCGTCCACCACAAGGCCAATAGCCAGTACCATGGCCAGCAAGGTCAGCAGGTTGAGGCTAAAGCCAAACGCCAGCATCAGAGCAGCGGCCCCCAACATGGACAGAGGAATGGTGGCCAGCGGAATCAGCACGCTTCGCAAGGAGCCGAGGCACAGGTAAATCACCAACACCACGATCAGCATGGCTTCCGTCAGGGTTTTGAGTACCTCATCAATAGAGGCCTGAATAAAGCGTGCTGTTTCAAACGCCAGCTCCACTTCCACGCCCGGCGGCAAGGTGGCTTCAATGGCAGGCAGACGCTCTCGAATGCCGTCCACAATGCGCAGGGGGTTGCCGCCGGGCGTCGGGAACAAACCCAGGTGAACCGCCGGCAGGCCATCCATCAGGGCGCTGGTTTCGCGTGTCGCCGCGCCCAGCTCCACCGTGCCCACATCGCGCAGTCGCACCAAGGAGGTGCCGTCCTCACGCACGATCAGGTCCTGAAATTCGGCCACGCTGGTCAGGTCGGAGTTGAGCTGGATGGTGCTGAGCACATGTTGACCTTTGACCATGCCGGGGGCGGCCTGATAGTTGTTGGCACGCACGGCCTGGGCAATATCGGCCGCCGTCAGGCCATAGCCAGCCATGCGGTCCGAGTCCAGCCACAGGCGCATGGCCAGTTTCTGACCACCAAAGGTCTGAATTTTGGCCACCCCGTCAATGGTGGAGAACATGGGTTCCACCACGCGAGACAGATAATCGTTCAGTTCCGGGATGGAGAGTGAGGTTGTGGAAAAGCCCACATATGCGACGGCGGTGGAGTCGCCGGAGGAGCGCTCGATAACCGGGTCATACGCCCCTTCGGGCAAGCGATAACGTACCTGGCTGACTTTGCTCATGACCTCTGTGAGAGCTTGGGTGGAATCGCGATTCAGTGCCATGCGCAAGCTCACGACACTGCGGCTTTGCACGGAGCTGGAGGACAGATAATCGACCCCTTCGACCGAGGCCAGGGCCTGGGCAATTGGTTGCGTGATAAAGCCTTGCATCAGCTGCGCAGAGGCGCCAGGGTATTCGGTGGTAATCGTGATGGTGGAGTTCTCCAGCAGGGGATACTGCCGGATCGGCAGCTTGTTCAGGGAGAACAGACCCACCATCAACAGCAAAGCGCTGACCACCAGGGCCAGGACCGGGCGCCGCACGAACAAATCGGTAAAACCGGGACGGGAAGCGGTATTCATACAGGCTCCTTGCGCTGGGCAGTTTGTACCGTGGAGCCGTCCTGGATCTTGATCTGTCCGGCGCTCACCACCCGATCACCTTCTTTCAGACCATCCGTGATCTCGACGCGCTCATCCCATTGCTCGCCAGTTTGCACTGCCACACGTTTGACTTGCCACAAGCCTTGGCTGGCCGGGGAGGCGACAAAAACGGTCTGACCGTAGGCCGTATAGGTCAGCGCTGTTTCAGGCACGGTCAGCACGGAAGACGGCGCGGGGCGCTTCAGTTGTACTCGGGCATACATCCCTGCCTTGAGGCGCCGCTCTGGATTGGGCAGCAGTGCTTGCAAGCGCACCGTGCGCGAGTCGCCGATCAGCGGGTCGATGGCGCTGATTTGCGCCTGGAAGTGTTCGCCCGGCCAGGCATCAAGCTGCACCTGAAGTTGTTGGCCGACGCTCAAGTCAGGCAGGCTGTGTTCCGGAACCGTCAGGTTGATTCGCAAGCGGCTATCGTCGACCAGGCTGGCGATAGGCTGGCCAGGTTGCAGATAATGGCCCTGATGCAAGTGGGTAATGCCTATCTGGCCCGAAAACGGAGCATTGACCTGCTTCAAACCCAAAGCGGCTTGTTGGTACTGCAACTGTGCCTGTGCCATCGCATGATCTGCCTGCGCCTGGTCCAGTTGTTCCTGGGTGGCCGCCTGCTGCTCTTTCAGCTTGCGCACTCGCATGAGCTGGATCGCGGTCTGTTTGACCTTTGCCTGCTCACGATGCACACCGGCCTGTTCGAGCTCATCATCGAGCAGGAGCAAGGGCTGACCTGTCTGAACCGCTTGTCCTGAGGCGAATTCAATCTTGCGGATGCGTCCGCTGGTCTGTGCACTGAGCAACACTTGTTGCCAGGCTTCCAGCGTACCGACTGCATGTAAAAGACGAGGGGGGATCTGGGATTGCACGCTGGACAGTTCGACGACGGCAGGCGGGTAGCCCCCGGTAGACTGGGTTTGTTCCGTGGCTGGGAGCAGCCGCCAGCTCAATACCCCCAGGCTGGTTAGAACGACAATCATGATTCCGATGCGACGTGAACTCATGCGCTTTGCCCTCCTGCCTGGTGCTCCCGCCACAGCGGCTGTCTGGGTGGATGCGTCCGTCCGGATCGTTGGTCCCGTTGTGCCCAGTCCTCGGGTTTGAAAGAGGTGGCGCGCACAAGCGGTTTGCAGGGCGGGGAGAACACGATGGCAATGAGCGCGCTTAGCGTAGACATGCCGGGCCGCATGCAGACTAACGGTCTGGCAAACAGAGTCCAGAAAAGGGAAAACATGGCAGGTTCCTGTGACGACAAAAAGGCAGCCGACATGGCTTGCCTTAACTAGGGACCTGGACTATAAAACCTCAAGTTAACTTGAGGTCAAGGGGGCCGAAATGGAAAAAACAGTCGATCCCAGCCGTACCCTGACGGTGGGGGAAGTGGCCAGACGCAGCGGCGTGCCTGTCTCCACCGTGCATTTTTACGAGTCTAAGGGCTTGATTGCCAGCACGCGCAACAGTGGAAACCAGCGCCGCTTTGATTCAGTGGTGCTGCGCTATATTGCGATTATCAAAGTCGCCCAGCGCACCGGCATTCCGCTGGACGAAATCCGCGATGCCTTGCGTGGCTTGCCGGCGGGCAGCAAGCCCAACGCACAGCAATGGCAAGCCATGTCGCGCCGCTGGAAAGACAGTTTGAATGAGCGTATTGAACAGTTGACGCGTCTGCGAGATGAGCTGATGCATTGCATTGGCTGTGGGTGCCTGTCGATGAATGAATGCCCGTTGCGCAATCCGGCTGACATTTTGGGCCAGCAAGGGCCCGGTCCCCAGATTCTGGAAAGAAAGCTGGAGACCGGCGTAGCGTCTTAGCTCGGGTCGGGCGACTGCGCGTAAAGCGCCGTTGCCTCCGAGGTAACCAGGGCCTGGTAGCGCTCGAAGTGGTTCAGGATATCGTTGATGACCTGGCTGGAAGACAGCCCCATCAGGTCGTAACCCCGACTGCCATCGGCAAACACCGTGCGCACCTGCCATTCCTGAGGGCGGGTCTGCTCGTTACGGGCGGCCGCCGCGGTGAAACTGGCGACGCGGCGCGCACGCAGTTCCACCCCATAGACGAAGTTGCGCTGGTTATCGGCCTGAATCGTCAACTGGGCCGTGTCTGCTTCGCCGGTTTCCAGGTTGACATTCAGGTTTCGCTTGCCCAGTTCCTCTGCCACAGCCTGCAAGGCGGGAATGACAGTGTCAGCCAGAAAACGACGGGCGTCGCGCTGATTAGGGGTGTGCAGGATGGTGGAAAGGCGCCGTCGCCAGGACACCTCCGAGCCAGGCGCCGGGCCGGACAGTGGGCCTTGACGACGTAGCCGGGACATATCCGCCTTCATGCCTTTGAACAGCCCCAAAATCAACAGGAACATGATGATGGCAAAAGGCAGGGCACTGACCAGAGTCACGGTTTGCAAAGCGGTCAGACCACCAGCCAGCAAGAGCAGGGAAGCGGCGGTGCCTTCCAGGGCGCACCAGTAAATGCGTTGCCAGACGGGGGCATCTTCCACCCCACCGGCGGCCAGAGTGTCGATAACCAGGGAGCCCGAGTCGGCTGAGGTCACAAAGAAAATAGCTACCAGAATAATTGCCAAGGTCGAGGTGACATTGGACCAGGGCAGGTATTCCAGAAACTCGAACAGGGCCACTGAGGCATTTGCAGCAGCATCCTGGGCCAGCTGGCCAGCGGCCACACCCATGTCCAGAAAGATGGCGGTATTACCAAAGACGGTCATCCAGAAGAAGGTAAACACCGTGGGCACCAGCAGTACGCCCAGCACGAATTCGCGGACTGTACGACCACGGGAAATACGGGCGATAAACATGCCTACAAAGGGTGACCACGCAATCCACCAGGCCCAGTAAAACAGGGTCCAGGCCTTCATCCAGCTTTGCCCGCGGAATGCTTGTGTACTGAATGAGCGCGCAAAAAAGTTATCGAGATAACCGCCGATATTCTGTACAAAAGCATTCATCAAAAAGGCCGTCGGGCCCACAAATAGCACAAACAGCATCAGGGCAACGGCAACCAGCAGATTCAATTCAGAGAGCCGGCGTATACCTACATCCAGTCCACTGACAACGGACAGGGTGGCCAAGGCGGTAACCACCACAATCAGAACAATTTGCAGCCAGGTTTCCTGAGGCCAGCCAAATAAATGTTCCAGGCCAGCGTTGATTTGCAGCACCCCAAGGCCCATGGACGTTGCGATACCGAACAAGGTGCCGCAGACGGCAAAGATATCGACGCTGTCGCCAATCCAGCCCTCAATGCGTTTGCCAAACAAGGGATAGAGTCCCGAGCGAATGGTCAGGGGCAGGTTATAGCGAAAGCAGAAATAGGCCAGGGATAAACCCACAACCGCGTAAACGGCCCATGCATGAACGCCCCAGTGAAAAAAGGTGATGATCTGCGCCTGATGTGCCGCCTCGACGGTGCTGGCCAGGCCCGAGGGTGGGGCCGAGAAGTGTTGCAGCGGCTCGGCCACGGCAAAGAACATCAGGCCAATGCCCATGCCTGCTGCAAACAGCATGGCCATCCAGGTCAGGTACGGGTAGTCGGGTTCCGAATCATCCGGCCCCAATTTCAGATTGCCATACCGGCTCAAGGCCAGGTAGACCACGGCAAAGAAAAACAGGGCCACAGCCAGGATATAAAACCAGCCGAAACTTTTAATGACCCAGTTTTGTAGCTGTTCAAAAATAAGTGCGGCGTCTTTAGGGAAAATAATTCCGATCAGCAAGAAGATCAGGACGATAAAGGTCGATCCCCAGAACACCCGTGGATGTAGCGTGCTTTTAAAAGGCAGCCCCATGTCATGCTCCGTTTGTAACTAAGAGGGCACAGCTTAACGAGAACGACTGCCGCTTGAAAGGTTTGTTAGATTAGGAAATATTTGCTCAGGGTCGGAAAGGATCTATTGGCAAAATGAGTTCCTGGTGTCCGGCCTGCCGGGTCAACTCCAGCTGATGCAGCACACTGGCGCTGGCTGTATGCACGGCCGAATGCAGGTCTGCGCCCAGGATCAGATGGGCGAGCAAGGTCGAGGCAAACAGATCGCCGGTGCCTTTGGCGGCGCAGTCGACGCGGGGGTGACCCAGCAAGGTGTCGGCGCGGGGCTCTTTGCGGGCCATTAACAGTTTGATCTGCCCATCCTGCCAGGATTGGGGAGCAGCACTGGTGGCAATGACCCACTCCGTGCGACCGTTAAGCAGTTTGTGCGCGGCGCTGGAGCTGGCCTGAACGGTATCGCAGGGCTGTTGGGCCAACAGGGACAGTTCGTAGTTATTCGGGGTCAGACCATTGGCCAGTGGCAGCAAGGTGTCGTGGTAGCTGTCGATTAGTGCCGGGTCCACATAGACGCCTACATCCAGGTCGCCCATGACAGGGTCGACGATGACGAGTACATCCGGGTGTTGGCGCAGCAAGGTTTGGAGCCAGTGCGCAATGATGACGGCCTGTTGGGCACTGCCCAGATAGCCGATCAGGACCGCGCGCACCTGGTCCAGAGCACCGCGTAACACCAGGTCGTTCAAGAATCCTTCCAGCCACTCGTCGGGCACGGCGCCGCCATGGACGGTTGGATACTGGGGATTATTGCTCAGGAGCACAGTCGGAACGGTCGCCACCTTAAAGCCGTATCGGCGCAAGGTCGGGCCGGCAACATTGTTGCCCACCCGACCGTAAACCACTTGGGACTGAATGGAAACGACATCCACATGGTAGGGATGTCGTTCCCGATCAACAAACGTTACCGCATTGTTCATGCAGCACAATCGGCTTTGTCGGCTTGCTTGAGTTGGCTGAGCCAGCTGTTGAGAACCGTAGCGGCAGCGGCATGCAGGCGTTTCTGTACTGCCATGGCCTCCAGGCGCAGCATTTGCGGATCGATGTCAGCGTGTCCTAGCTCATTGGCATGACCGACCAGCCAGCGCTCCAGCTTGCTGGTGTCGGCTTCCAGGTGAAATTGCAGGCCCAGGACTTGAGTGCCGAAGGAAAAGGCCTGGTTCTGGCCTACATCGGTACTGGCCAGATGAACGGCGCCATCCGGAATGTCGAACTGATCCCCATGCCAGTGCAAAACGGGAATGCCACTGATGGCGGCCAAAGGCGACTCCTTGCCTGCCTCGCTCAGTTTCAGAGGAGAGAAACCGATTTCCTTGACACCTAGCGGGTAGACATTGGCGCCCAGCGCGCGCGCAATCAATTGTGCGCCCAGGCAAATGCCCAGCAGGGGCTTGCCAGCCAGCAGGAACTTGTGGATCAGTTCCAGCTCATCGCTCAGGAAGGGGTAGATTTTTTCGTCGTAAGCGCCGATCGGCCCGCCCAATACCACCAGCAGGTCCGCATCCTGTGCTCCCAAGTGACGCACAGACTCGACGGAAGGGTCAATATAGTGAACTTGGTAGCCCTGCTCGATCAGAACAGGCTCCAGCGTGCCCAAGTCCTCAAAATGAATATGACGCAGTGCGATGACTTTCTTCATAAGGTTTTCTTTCAGTCCAGAGGGTAAGGATGTCAGCTCGTGGTGCCGATGTCTACATTCATGGCACCCGATAGCGGGAAGGTGCAACATGCCAGAGCATGGCCCTGCGCCTTGTCCTGATCGCTCAGGCAAAAGTCAGGTTCAGAGCGGTATTCGCCCTCCGAGATCTGTACCCGGCACGCGCCGCAAATGCCCGACCGACATTGGCTGCGAATGGGTACATCGGCTGCTTCCAGCATTTCCAGCAGGCTGCTGCCCGGTTCGGGCGAGAGTGTTTGTCCGGTACTGCGTACATTGATCTGCAAGGGGGCGCTGCCAGCTGCAGGCTGGATCTCTGCGGCCGAGCTGGCCGGCGGGGAGAACGCCTCGATCAACATATGCGAGATGGGGTGTGCCTGTTTGGTGTATTCGCGCAGGGCTTGAGCAAAGCCGTGGCTGCCGCAAATGACGACGGCCTGCGGATCTTTTAGTTGCTCCATATTTTCAAAGGAGGGGCGTCCCACCTTGAAATGAGCGCTTTCACGGATTTTTTCCTGCGTGACAAACACCGTCAGCGTGAACCAGCTGCTGGTCAGATCCAGTTGCAATAGTTCATGCAAAAAGGGAATGTCGGCAATACGGGCAATACTGAGCAGCAAATGTACTTGTGGTACTGGCAAGCCGTCCTGGGCTCGCGCCGCCAGTTCACGCAGCAAGGCAATGGGCAGGGTAATGCCAATGCCGCCAGCGATCATGGCGATACGCTCATAACCGACAATAGAATCTACCGAAATCTCGCCTGCCACATACTGCAGGGGCACGCTCATGCCCTCGCGCAACGTGGCGTGCAAATGATCGGAGACGCTATTGCGGCCCGAACCTTTGACAGCAATTTCAATCAGGTCTGGATCGGCCACGCGAGTGATCGAATACATACGCTGTTGAATCGTGCCACCGGTATCGGGGTAGCTCAGGGCGACATGCTTGCCGGCCCGCAAGGCGCTCAGAAAATCGAAATGCTTACTTTGCACGCGCAAGGTGAACACTTTGACGTTTCCGGCCTCGGGGCGAACGGTCTCGCAGCGCGCCTGAATCATGGCTGTCATTGCAGCGCCTCCTGTTGCTCGTCTTGGGCCTGTGCCTGCCCCGATTTGCTGTTCAAGCCAATGCGCTCGATCAGGCTTTCAACCGAACCGGTGTACACGCCAATTTCGTTGGAATCGCCGGTGTCGTGCAAAATGTCGCGTGCATTGGGGAAGTTCACCATGGAGAACACTTTTTCCCAGGCGCCCATTTCGTTGTTGGCGAACATTTCCACGGTGCGCAGGATAACGGCACGCATATGCTCACGCTCTTTCTGGCTCAGACCGTGAATGATGTCCGAGGCGACAAAGCTGAACACGCTGGAGTGGCTCCACTCGTCCATGGCGTGCGTGCGGGTCACTTCATGGCAGATAGTCTGGATGCTCTTGTCCTCAGCCATGGTCTTGAGGTAGTCGGTAATCAGGGTTTCGGACGCGCAGGCAATGGCAAAGCGGGTCAGGCGACGCTCGGATTCAGAACTGCACTGGCTCAGGATGTCGTTGCGCCATTGCACCAGGTTGAAGTTGGTGAAATCCAAAGGTTGCAGACCGCGCATGGAATAGATGTAGTTGCATGCCATGATGGACATGCGGGTGTGCAGGGCTTCATCCAGCAAGGCCTGGGACATCACATCCTGCAGCAGATTGCGGTTGGCGCTCGGTGGCGGCGTCTTGATGATGTCTTCGCAGGACGGAGTGACGACGTTGCACTCCACATAAATGGTCTTGAGGTTGTAGATCCCCCAAGCGTAAGACAGACACTGCGATTTCAATTCCTCAGGTGCTTCCAGCCAGGCCTGGTGCTCACGGAAAGGCAGCAGACATTCGCTGAAATCGGCCTTGTTCGGATCGAATGCCAAATTGTTGTAGTCCGGCAGCTCCTGATTGACCGCCGCCCGGTTTTTCCAAAGTACAGACAGCTTTTGCAGCATATTACGTACAGCATCATCGGTTTCGTAGCTTTTGATAGTCATTTCAAACTTCCTTGCTGTTGGTTGCGATCCGTTCGAAATGAACAGATCGTTTTGTTATTCCACCTGTCTCTATTTCCGAATGGAAATTCGCAGGCTTAAAAGGATTTGCTGCTCTTTCAGCCCGGTTTCAAAAAAAGCCCGTTACCGGGTCTTTAGGAACCTTGCAAGATCAGCGCGGTTGAACTGCCGTTAAAGCAATGGCGTTTCCTGTGGTTATGGGAAAACTGGGGGTGGTTTTAATGCGCAGATTGAAAAGAGTGATAATCTGTTTGAGCGTTTAGAAGTATGGGCATTGAGTATTCGTTGGCTGCATTCTAATGATCCTATGACAATAAATGACAGACCATTTTCAGGATATTTAACAGACCACTTAAGAATAAAAATTTGATTTCTGTTTTAATTCTTGACTGAAATAATCGGGATTGGCTTTCTTGCTGTGTTTCAAGGGATTTTTAATTCTTTATGCCTTGAATGTTTATCCGGACAATAATGATTAAAAGTGGTCTGGTGAATTAATTTTTAATGGACTGTTTGATTGGACGATAAACAGAATAGGATGTTTATCTTTCGCCCTGGAAAACGACATACCCGGGCTTGCCCTTTTGTCTCGTGACTGAAAAACGGTCGCGACCGTCAAGGGGCTTATATCTAAACAGGAACTCCCATGAAGAGTCTTGCCGGTGGCGACACCTCCCACCTGCCTGTGGTGGGTTCGCAATTTCTACAGCAAAGCGATCGCAATCTTTGGGACATCATCGAGGCCGAGCGACGCCGACAGCAGCACACCATTGAGCTGATTGCTTCGGAGAATTACCTGAGCCGATCCGTTCTGGACGTACAGGGGTCCTTGCTGAGCAACAAGCAGGCGCAGGGATACCCAGGGCAACGGATTTATGGCGGGTGCGAACAGGCCGACCAAACCGAAGAGCTGGCTATCGAGCGGGCCAAGTCGGTGTTCGGGGCGGCGTTTGCCAATGTGCAGGCCCACTCGGGCAGCCAGGCCAATCTGGCGGTCTATCTGGCCCTGCTCTCGCCGGGTGATACTATTTTGGCGCTGGATCAAAGTGCCGGCGGCCATATCAGTCACGGCTCGCATGTGAATGTTTCGGGGCGCTGGTTTCGGACCTGTTCTTATGGTGTGGATCGCCAGACCCAGTGGGTGGACATGGATGAGGTGCGTGCTTTGGCTCACAAGGAGCGTCCTCGCCTGATCATCGCGGGTGGCTCCTCCTATTCACGGACGCCCGATTTTGCCGAGTTCAGAACGATTGCCAACGAGGTCAATGCATATCTGATGGTGGATCTGGCTCATAGCGCCGGACTGGTGGCGGCGGGCTTGATGGAGTCGCCCGTACCGCATGCCCATGTGACCACTTTTTCCACGCATGGCACTTTACGCGGTCCCCGAGGTGGCATCATTTTATGTAATGAGCCCAAGTTGGCGGAGCGTCTGAGTCAGGCTGTGTATCCGGGCCTGCAGGGTGGGCCTTTGCTGAACATTATGGCGGCCAAGGCAGTGGCACTGGGAGAGGCAATGAGCCCTGCCTATAAAGCCTATGCACAGGCGGTCATCATCAATGCGCGCAGTTTGTGCCGCCGATTGGCTGAAGGTGGCCTGACTGTGGTGTCGGGAGGCACGGACTGCCACTTTGGCGTGGTGGATCTGCGCCCCTGGGAGTTGTCCGGGCCCTTGGTAGAACGGGCCTTGGCGCAGTTGGGTATCAGCTTGAGCAAACATCGTGTGCCGTATGAGCAGGCTTATGCGGCCTATTCCGGCATACGGGTGGGGAGCGGCGCCTGTACGACCCGGGGGCTGGGGGAGGATGACTTCAAGGAAATTGGCGACATGATTCTGGCGTTGCTGGGCGGCGTGCGCAGCGGTGCTCGCAGCGCGCGCACCGAAAATGCCATTTTAGAAGGGGTAGCCGATCTGAACCGGCGATATCCCCTTGCATATTGACTGCAGCCTGGCTCAACCCTTGCCCTGACGCAAGGCGTTGGCCAGACGCAACATGGCGGATTCAATCTCGTAGGCCGTCAAGGATGCATAGCCCAGTAGCCACCCCTGTTGTTTTTCCTCACCAATATACAGCCGGCTCAAACCGGGTAGCTGTACGCCAGCGCTTAGGGCGCGGCGCAAGGTGTGTTCTTCCGACCAGCCTGGCTCAAGGAAACAGGGTATCTGCAAGCCGCCCTCAGGTCTGGCGGCGCGCACAATACCTTGAAGATGTTGTTCAATGGCCTCCAGCATGATCTCCCGACGCCCCGTGTACAGCTTGCGCATGGCCCGGATGTGCGAGTTGTAGTGGCCGTCTTCCATGAAACGCGCCAGGGTCAGCTGCAGTATCTGGGGAGTGTGCCCATCCATGATGCTGCGGGCTTGTGTAAAGGGTTTGACCAGCTCCGGCGGCAGAGCCATATACCCCATGCGCAGCCCCGGATAGAGCGTTTTGCTGAACGTGCCCAGGTAAATCGTACGCTGATACTTGTCCAGACCCTGCACGCAGGCGGTGGGCAGGCCGTCATAATGAAACTCGCTGTCGTAGTCGTCTTCCAGAATCCAGCGGCCATTTTCGGCCGCCCAGCGTATCAGTTCCAGGCGACGTTCCAGTGAAAGGGTCGCCCCTGTTGGGTACTGATGGGAGGGGGTGACATAAATGCAGTTTGCACCGCTGCGGTCTTCATGCAAAAGCTCGGTGCGCAGGCCCTGTTCGTCCACCCCAATAGGTACGACACGGGCTTCGGCCGCTTCAAAAGCCTTGCGCGCGCCGAAGTAACCTGGATTCTCAACCAGAATGGGCTTGCCCGCATCGACCAGCAGTTGCGCACACAGGAACAGAGCTTGGCGCGTACTGCTCAAAATCAGAATCTGATCCGCGGATACCTTGGCGCCTCGTTCCAGATTCAGGTATACGGCAATCGCTTTGCGCAAGGACTCGGTGCCCTGGGGATCACCATGTAGCAGGATGTTGGCGCGAAAGTCCTTCATGGCCTGACGCTGCAGGCGCTCCCAGACATCGGTCGGAAAGTTGCGGGTTTCAGGCAAGCCGGTGGCAAAGGCCTTGATGGTTTGCTGATCGGCAATACCGCCACTTTCAAATACGGCGCGGCCCCGGCGGCTCAAGCCGGTACCCGGTTCCATGACGCTGCGTTTCAGATCCTGGGCCTTGATGCGCCGGTAGGCGCTGCCTCGCAGCTCGGTTCCCACGGATTCAGAGACATAACTGCCCGAACCTTCACGTCGCACGATAAAGCCGTCGCGGTGGAGTTGGACATAGGCGTTCTCGACGGTATCGCGCGCCATGCTCAATGATTTGGCCAGTGAGCGCGTGGCAGGCAGCTTGACTCCGGGACCCAGAGCGCCATCCAGAATCAGCGCCCGTAGGGCACGTTGAATACGCTGGTGAAGATCCAGGGATTGAAGTTCGTCATCGTTAAGACGCATTTTCAAGGTGTCCAGTTCAAACGAACGCGTCATGCGGTCTGCTCCAGAGAAGATTAATGGTCTGACTAGTCAGACCATTGTGCTCGTAGACTTGATTGTCGTTGCCGAAATAGGGGGGGGCCTGTTCCGGCGTTCAGGTTTGTACAGGATCTCAGCAAGTATGTCCCGACCCTTTAATTTCAGCGCAGGGCCCAGCGCCTTGCCGATCGATGTTCTCTTGCAAGTGCGCGATGAACTGCTCGATTTTGCCGGCACGGGGGTATCCGTGATGGAAATCAGCCATCGCTCCCAGCCCTTTATGGATTTTGCCCACGCGACTGACGCCGCGGTGCGTCGCGTTCTGGCAGTTCCATCGGACTATCACGTGTTGCTCCTGCAAGGGGGGTCGTATCTGCAGTTTTCTCAAATTCCGATGAACCTGTTTCATAAAACAAACACAGCGGACTATATACACACGGGCTTGTGGTCGGAGCAAGCGGCTAATGCCGCCAGGCAATATGGGATTGTGCGAACCATTGCCAGTTCTCATGAAACTGGATTTGATCGTGTTCCTGAAATTAATGAATCTCATATTAATCTGGATGCGGCTTACTTGCATTACACGGAGAATGAAACTGCACAGGGCTTGCAATTTTCAAAACCACCCATTTCGTCTATTCCATTAGTGTGTGATGCCTGCTCCAGCCTGATGTCCAAGCCGATTGACATTGCCGCACATGATTTGGTTTATGCCTCAGCCCAGAAAAATATGGGTATTGCCGGTGTCACGCTCGTATTGCTCAATCCTGCTATTTTAGACAAGCCTTTGGCTGCAACGCCACAGGCGTTGGATTTTTCCATTCAGGCAAAAAAGCAGTCCCTGTTAAATACTCCTTCCACGTTTTCCTGGTATGTGATGGGCTTGATGATGGAGTGGATTGAACGTACGGGTGGAATAGAAGTGCTGCATGAAATCAATAAGAAAAAGTCACGCCATCTTTATAACGTGATTGATGGCAGTAATGGTTTCTATATCAATCATGTTTTGCCTGATTATCGATCTATCAATAATGTTCCTTTTCATATTTTCGAAAGAAATTTGGAGGATCTATTTGTTCGGGAAGCGCAGGAAAACGGATTTCATGGTTTGAAGGGCCATCAGTCGACTGGGGGCTTGCGCGCCAGCATTTACAACGCCGTCACCCTGGATGCGGTACAGGAGCTGGCGCTGTTCATGCGCGAATTCGTGCGCACGCACGGTTAAGGGCGATGCCCGCCTCTCAGAGCGGCCAGGCAGGTGGCTGCGATTTGACCTAAGATTTTTTAAGGAAAAGCGATGTACGACAACACACTCACTCTGGCTGAATTCGACAAGGAACTGGCTCAGGCCATGGCTGGTGAACAAAGCCGTCAGGAAGATCATGTAGAACTGATTGCCTCGGAGAACTATGCCAGCCCCTTGGTCATGCAGGTTCAGAACTCCGTTTTCACCAACAAGTACGCTGAGGGTTATCCGGACAAGCGCTATTACGCCGGTTGCGAGTTTGTGGACGTGGCCGAGCGTTTGGCCATCGAGCGCCTGAAGGCCCTATTCGATTGCGATTATGCCAACGTGCAGCCTCATGCCGGAGCACAAGCCAATACCGCCGTGTTTCTGGCCCTGCTCAAACCTGGCGATACGGTAATGGGGATGAATCTGGCGCAGGGCGGGCACCTGACGCACGGTAATCCCATCAATATTTCGGGGCGTCTTTACAACATTGTTCCTTACGGCGTCGATACCCAAACCGGGCTGATCGATTACGACGAAATGGAGCGGATTGCTATCGAGACCAAGCCCAAGATGTTGATCGGCGGTTTCTCTGCCTATTCACGCGTGAAGGATTGGGCGCGTATGCGCCAGATCGCTGACAAGGTGGGTGCCTGGTTCTGGGTCGATATGGCTCATGTGGCCGGCCTGGTGGCGGCGGGTGAGTACCCCAGCCCCTTGCCATACGCACATGTGGTTACCAGCACCACGCACAAAACCCTGCGCGGCCCACGTGGTGGCGTGATCATGGCTAAAGGGCAAAGCGACGATTTCTACAAACGTTTGAATTCAGCGGTGTTCCCCGGCGTGCAAGGGGGGCCCTTGATGCATCTTATTGCAGCCAAAGCCGTTGCCTTCAAGGAAGCCTTGCAACCCGAGTTCCGTACCTATCAGCAAAATGTGGTGCGTAATGCCCGAGCGATGGCAGCGATACTGATTCAGCGTGGCCATACCATCGTGTCTGGGGGTACGGATAACCACATGATGCTGATTAACCTGTCGACCAAGCCTTATACCGGGCAAGAAGCCAGTGATGCCCTGGCGGATGCTTACATCACCGTCAACAAAAACTCAGTGCCCAACGATCCGCGCTCGCCCATGGTGACCTCGGGTATCCGTATCGGAACGCCTGCCGTGACGACACGGGGCTTTACCGTGGCCGATTGCGAGCAACTGGCGCATTACTTGTGCGATGTGCTCGATGCTTATGAGGCGGGCACGCTGGAGGCCGTCAAGCACGATATTCGTGAGAAGATCGTCACCTTGTGTCGTACGTACCCGGTGTATCAGGTACAAACGGAACCAGCCCAGCTGTAATGTGTCATTCTGTTGATAAGGACCCAGCCACTTCGGTGGTTGGGTTTTTTTATGATGAATACTATCTCAAGTCTTTTTTCTTATTTTTCTGCCGCTTTTAGTTTATTTATCTTTCTGAGCGTGTTGGCGGGCTTGCTCTACCTGTTCTTAAGGGGGGCGTATTTCATATTTTTCAATAAGCTATGGTCTTTCTTTCATCGCGACAAATTTTATGATGCTTATTTGGATGCCGAGCGAGAAAAATCGCTGGATGTAGAGCGTTTCAAGATCATGTTCGGGCTCCACCGCGTTGATGATATTCAGACAGTGAAAGACACACATCGCGCGGTGAAATGGGCGCACTCCAGCGCCATTGCTCTGAGAGCACTGGGCAAAGCAGGGGTCTGGGTCAACTGGAAAGAGCAAAGAGTAGAGAAACCCAAGGCTGTGCAACGGGTGGTGCTGCCGATTTTTTGGGTTTTGATCACTTTTTTGATCGCGATTTTCGCGACTTTAGTCATCCGTCCCGATGCGATTATTAAATTTAAAGAAAGCGAGGTTTGGGCATGGCAGGGCGAGAAGGGCTTGCGCTCTTTCCTGGCGTCAGGAGATAAAAAATGGGTTTATGATCTTTCCGATTGCTCACTACCGAAACAAGCCCAGACTGTTCCTTTTCTTGAGGATGAAAGGGAGTGGGTTTGTGCGGCGGTCAAGTCAGGAGATTATTTTTCCAGCTTACACTCAACGGTGAAATTCCAGCGTTATTTCAGTGCGCCCATCCTGATTTTTCTGATGTGGTGTTCTGTTCTGCTGCTATTGAAAAGCCACTCTTTGTCCACCGCATTGCGTTTGCATCGAATCCTGCATCCCTGCCGAAATGCTCAATGACCGGGATCGGCACGCCGCCTGCTCCAGTTTGCATATCCTTTGGCGCGCAGTTCGCAAGCGGGGCAGCGTCCGCAGCCATATCCCCAGTCATGCAGCGCTTCCCGCTCATTCTGGTAACAGGTATGGCTGTCTTGCTGGATCAGCCTGACCAGAGCATCTGAGCCCAGTTGGTCGGCCATCTCCCAAGTATCAGCCTTGTCCAGCCACATGAGGGGCGTCTCTATGGTTAGGGGACGCTCTATGCCCAGACTCAGGGCGACTTGCAAAGCTTTAAGGGTGTTGTCCCGGCAGTCCGGGTAGCCTGAGTAGTCAGTTTCAGACATGCCGCCTACCAGCGTATCCAGCCCGCGACGGTAGGCCAAGGCAGCGGCCAAAGTAAAGAACAGCAGGTTGCGACCGGGCACGAAGGTATTGGGCAGGCCATCGTCCTGCACCGCAATGCGCATAGGCTCAGTCATGGCGCTGCCGCCTATCTGTCCCAGAACACCGGCGTCAAGCACATGATCTTCGCCCAGGCGCTCTGCCCAATGTGGAAAGTGTCGGCACAGATTTTCTCGCAACGTCTGGCGACATTGCAGTTCCGCATGGTTTCGCTGGCCGTAGTCAAAGCCCACGGTCTCCACAAACGCAAAACGATCCAGAGCCCATGCCAGACAAGTGGCCGAATCCTGTCCCCCCGAAAATAGGACCAGGGCTCGACGACGGGCAAGCTGCGGCTTCATGCTTTGACCTGCGCAGGGCTCAGGGCGCGGCGTTTCATGGTGCTGATCAGCGAGTTGAGCAAGACACCGTACATAGGAACAAACAGCAACAGGCTCACCCCCAGCTTGATGACGTAATCGACGAGCGCGATTTCGCCCCAGTGCTCCGCCATGAAAGGATTGCTGCTGCGCCAGAAGGCGATGCCGAAAAAGGCCAGAGTATCCAGTGCCTGCCCAAAAACTGAGGCGGCGGCCGGGGCGATCCACCACTGCGTGTAATCGCGGCGGATGCGGTCAAAGACCTGTACGTCCAGCAACTGTCCCAGCACATAGGCCGCGAAACTGGCCAGTGCAATACGAAAGACAAAGCTGTTGAACTCGCCCAGTGCCTGCAAGCCATTGAACTGGCCTTCATGGAACAGCACGGAGACGACATAGGAGGCGATCAGGGCCGGAAACATGGCGCGGGTGATGACGCGTCGTGCCTGCGATTTACCCATCAGGCGCACGGTCAGGTCGGTTGCCAGAAACACAAAAGGAAAGCTGAAAGCGCCCCAGGTGCTATGAAAGCCAAACAGCTCAATAGGAAGTTGAACCAGATAATTGCTGGCGATCACGATGAATACGTGAAAGGCAATGAGAAGTCGCACATACAGCGACAGCCGTGAAGACGGCATAGCGGGCAGAATCATGTCTGAACCTTTTTGGTGGATGGGGTGAGGGAACCCATTGAAAATGGACTGCAACCAACTATTGTACGGGCAGTTGCGGTTTGAGGGAATGTGTACCGGTCGCCAGTGTAGCGTGGGCGCCCGACCGCCTTATATGTCTGGCTTGATAAGGCTTATGGCTCAACGCAGGAGTGGGGCGATTGCACCCCCGCTTGCGGTTTGCAGCAGCCCGGCGCCTGGGGCTGGGCTGACCGATCCCATTTAAGCGGTGGGTTGCAGTTGTTCCATCAGCAGGCGCTTGTGCAACAGACGGACTTCTTCAAAGGCCACGGGCGAGTTTTCCGGTCCCAGGACCAGCAGGACCATCAGCCACATCAGGGAGGGCGAGGCAGCCAGCGTGTAGTCCGAGGCGCTGACATCGGGGCGGATGAGCCCACGCTGTATTCCCGCTTCAAAGAAAGCCTGGTTAGCCATGTAGTTCTGGCTCAGGAGCTGCTTGCCCCAGTAATGCGCCAGATCAGGCACTCGACCGCTTTCTGTCATCAATAGCCTGAACATGGCTTGCACATCCGGGCTGGACAGACGTTCATACAGTTGCTTGAGATACTCGTCCACGATACAGGACAAAGTATCGGCCTGGTAAGAATCCGATAGTTCGAAGGCATGGCCTTGAGCAGGCAGCAGAGTGTGGCGAAGCATGTCCTCGAATACCTCGTCTTTGCTGCTGTAGTGCGCGTAAATTCCGGACTTGGAAATGCCGGCGCGGGCCGCGATGCGTTCCAGCGAGGTACCCAGAAATCCCCGGTGAGAAAACTCTTCAAAGGCGGCGCTCAGAATTTCGCGTTTGCGCTCGGCCGAGGACAGGTAGCGTCGCTTGTTTGTGCTTTCGTTTTTTGTCGATTTATTGCTAGGTGAGTCTGTCATGTCATCCTGTAGGGATGGGCAAGAGATGGGGGCTTGCAGTATATCAGGCCGTCAGTTTCGGGCCCCGGTTTGCCAGAAGGTAAGCGTGTCCTGGGCACATGCTTGTTTTGTCATATGGCGGCAGAAATAATAGTTCTGTCCTGACTTTAAAACCGTATTTGTTTCAATAGATTTCATTGGTTTTTCTTTTAGGTTTCTTCCCTTTTTAGGTAAGGTTTATTTATTTTCATTTCCGTTTTATTTCCCTATTTCATTTCAGGCACGGTATAACAACAAGTGCAGCTTGGATGTTGTGTTTTTATGTGTCATGAGCTTGATCTAACGCAAAGGTTTTTTATAGGTTTTTGTTAAAAGGCCTGCATGCAAAAAGTTTAGATGTAAACTGGTGTATTATCAAAAAGACTAAGCGGTCGTATCTGCTTTTTCTTTGGATGTACTTTTTGCGGAGTGACAATGGTGAGTAGGCAGTCCCCTGATCAGACTGAGCATCTGGACGCATCCGCACGAGCCGCTTGGGCTCGTATCTGGAGCTCGCTCTCTCCTGAATCGCAGTTTCTAGCCTGGATGGACTGGATACGCCATCTGGGTTTGAGCCCAGGTAAACAGGAGCAGCTCAGACAACTGGCTCAACGCCAGTGGGAGCAGTTGTTTCGCGAATGGAGCCAAGAGCTGGCAGCGGCGGCTCAACTTCCTGCTCACGCCTCTGTTCAGACCCCGTCGTCTGCTGCTGTTGCCGACCGTCGGTTTTCTGATCCTGCATGGGACCGTTGGCCATTCAATTTATTGCGACAGACCTATCAGGCGCAGCAGCAATGGTGGCAAAGTGCCACTGAAGGAGTGGCTGGCGTTGAGCCGCATCATCAAAAGCTGGTCGCTTTTGGTGCCGAGCAATGGCTGAACATGCTGAGTCCCAGCAATTTTGCCTGGACCAACCCCCTGGTATGGGACAGAACCCTGGCCGAGCAGGGCGCGAATTTCAGTCGCGGTCTGGAGAACTGGCAGCAGGATATGCAGGCCCAACTAGCGGGTGAGCCGCCTGTCGGGACCGAGGATTTTCAGGTAGGAAAGGATGTGGCCGCTACACCCGGCAAGGTGGTGTTGCGCAACGAGCTGGCCGAGCTGATTCAGTATGCGCCCAGCAGCAAGCAGGTCCACCCGGAACCCGTTTTGATTGTTCCGGCCTGGATCATGAAGTACTACATTCTAGACCTGTCGGCCCATAACTCCCTGATTAAATACTTGGTAGATCAAGGCCATACCGTATTTTGCGTGTCCTGGAAGAACCCCCAGGCCCAGGATCATGCTTTTGGCATGGACGATTACATTCGTCTGGGCTGGAAAGCCAGCCTTGATGCGATCAACGCGATTGTCCCCGGCCAGAAAATTCATGCTACGGGCTATTGCCTGGGCGGCACCCTGCTGGCGATCGCGGCAGCCGCCATGGCACGGGATGGCGATGAGCGCCTCGCTTCCCTGACCTTCTTTGCTGCGCAGACGGACTTTTCAGAGCCGGGCGATTTGTCCTTGTTCATCGACGAAAGCCAGGTCAGTCTGCTGGAAGCCCAGATGGCCGATGAAGGGTATTTACGCGCCAATCAGATGGAAGTGGCCTTTCAGCTTCTACGTTCCGCGGATTTGGTATGGGCGCCTTTGGTCAATAAGTATTTATTGGGTGAACGCCGTCCGCTTAACGATCTGATGGCTTGGAATGCGGACGCTACCCGTATGCCTGCCACCATGCATTCGCAATATTTGCGGCGCATGTATTTGAATAATGATTTAAGTCAAAACCGTTATCCGGTGGAAGGTCGTATCGTTTCTCTTGCGCACATTAATTTGCCTATTTTTTGCGTCGGCACTGTTTCTGATCATGTTGCCCCCTGGCGCTCTGTTTATAAGCTGCATTATCTGGTGCCTGCCGAGATCACGTTTGTTTTGACCACAGGCGGTCATAACGCCGGAATCGTCAGCGAACCGGGCCATCCGCGCCGTCATTATCAGATTCATACCCGTGCAGCAGGCACAGCGCCTGTTTTGGTGGACGAGTGGCAGGCACAAGCCGCTTCGCATTCAGGTTCCTGGTGGCCCGCTTGGAGTGCATGGCTGAAAGCGCGCTCGGGCGCGCAAACAAAAAAGCCACCGCAGATGGGTGCCGCCAAGCAGGGTTACGCCCCTCTAGGCCCCGCGCCCGGTCAATACGTATTGATGAAGTAAGCAGTCTGGTCATACAAGCTTGCACAACTGTGAGCTTGCCGCTTTGTTCCAGGTCGGCAACCGGCGCAACGCCAGTTGCTGACATGCTGTATTGCCTTGACGGCAGTTTTCTTTTTTCTCATTAGGCATGTTTCCAAATGGCTCCACAGACCCACGATGTGAGTATCAAGCATCAAAGCGTTGCGCGTCGTCCTTATTTCGCGCTGGCTGCCTTGCTGGTCACGCTGGCAGGTTGTGCCTCGATGGCGCCCGATTATGTTCAGCCCGCATCCCCTGTTCCGCACGCCTATCCGGATCTGTCCGCAGGGCAGGCCGAGGCGGTGCGGGCGCGGGACCTGGGGTGGCGTCAGTACTTTAAAGATCCGGTTCTGAGCAAGCTGATTGAAACCGCATTGGCCAATAACCGCGATATGCGAGTGGCCGTGTTACGGGTTGAGGAAGCGCGCGCCGCGCTGAACTTGCAGCGTAGCGAGCGTTTTCCGGCGTTTACGGTGGGCGGTCAGACAGCCCGGTCGCGTGTGCCGGGCGATATGAATCCCTCCGGGCAGGCCGTTACAGGCGGGGATTACCGTGCGCAGATTGGTTTGACCACGTGGGAGCTGGACTTATGGGGACGGGTGCGCAGCCTGGAAGATGCTGCGTTGCAGGGCTGGCTGGCAAGTGAGGCGGGTCGTCAGGCGGTGCATGTGGCCTTGGTCTCGCAAGTAGCCAATAACTATCTGGTCGTGCGCGAACTGGATGAACGCGTACAGATTGCCCGCAAAAGTGTCGAGAGCCGTCAGGAGTCCTATCGTATCTTTTCCCGCCGCTACGAGGTGGGGGCCACCTCCAGGCTGGATGTCACCCAGGTGCAAACCTTGCTGACACAGGCTCAGTCGCTACTGGCTCAACTGGAGCAGCAGCGGGCGGTACAAGTGCATGCCCTGCAGCAACTTCTGGGCGCGGACCCGGGCGTCCCCCTGAGCGGCGCTCCGCTCAACGAGAGCGTGATGCTGGCCGAGCTGGCCCCTGGTTTACCTTCGGACCTGATGCTGTGGCGGCCGGATATTATTGCCGCGGAGCATACATTGCGCGCCGCCAATGCCAACATTGGAGCGGCGCGTGCGGCCTTTTTCCCACGCATTGCCTTGACGGGCAGTTTCGGCACGGCCAGCGCTGAGTTGGACGGTTTGTTCGATTCCGGCAGCAAGGCCTGGACATTCGCTCCTACCATTTCCCTGCCTATTTTTGATGGCGGCCGCCGCAGTGCCAACCTGGATGCGGCTTATGTACGCCGTGACATACGAGTGGCGGAGTACGAGAAAGCCATTCAGAGTGCCTTTCGTGAAGTCTCGGACGCCTTGTCGGCGCGTCGCTGGTTAAGTCAGCAGCTGGAGGTCCAATTGGTCGCCCGTCAGGCCCAGACCGAGCGCGCCCGTTTAGCGCAGATGCGCTACGACAATGGGTCGGCTGCATATCTGGAAGTGCTGGATGCGCAACGAGACTTGCTGGATGTGGAGCAGCAGGTGGTGCAAACGCGCCGCGCACTGCTAGCCAGTCAGATTGCGCTGTACAGCGCCCTGGGCGGTGGCTTGGACCCCGCCGACACCCTGACAAACATTTCTATCCCTTCTCAATCGGATTCATCTTCGAGCCAGTTATGAGCACACCCTCTACCTTGAAAAAAAACATTGTTCCTGTCCTGATTGTTGCCGGGGTTCTAGGCCTGGGTTGGTGGGCATGGCAGAAAATGTCCAATACCGGTCCGGGTGACGGCTTTGTCAGCGGTAATGGTCGTATCGAGGCGACCGAGATTGATATCTCCACCAAGTTTGCCGGCCGTATCCAGAGCATTGAGGCCCGCGAAGGCGACTTTGTGAAGAAAGGCGAAGTGCTGGCTGTCATGCAGCAAGACAGTCTGGAGGCTGCCCGTGATGAGGCTGTTGCCGGTTTGCGGCAGGCTGAGAACAATGTGGCCGTTGCGCAGGCCCAGGTGGCACTGCGTGAAAGCGATGCGATTGCCGCCAAGGCGATGGTCGGGCAGCGTGAGTCCGAACTGGATGCTGCCCAGCGTCGTCTGGCTCGTTCCACCACCTTGTCCAAAGAAGGGGCCGCGTCGGTGCAGGAACTGGACGATGACCGCGCCCGCGTGCGGGGCGCTCAGGCAGCTGTTGCTGCCAGTCAAGCGCAAGCCAATGCGGCGGTTGCTGCCATCAATGCGGCCAAGGCCCAGTTGATCGGCGCCCAGTCTGCGGTTGAGGCCGCCCATGCCGCGGTTGCCCGCATCGAAGCGGACTTGCGCGACAGTGAGCTGGTCAGTCCGCGCGATGGACGGGTGCAGTTTCGGGTTGCCCAGCCTGGTGAGGTGCTGGGGGCCGGGGGACGGGTGCTCAATGTGCTGGACTTGTCCGATGTGTACATGACCTTCTTTCTGCCTAGTGAAGTGGCGGGCAAGGTGGCCCTGGGCTCCGAAGTGCGTCTGGTGCTCGATGCGATCCCCGATATGCCTGTTCCTGCCACCGTGTCGTTTGTTGCCAGCTCGGCCCAGTTCACGCCCAAGAGTGTCGAGACGGCGTCAGAACGTCAAAAACTGATGTTTCGTGTCAAGGCTCAGATTGCTCCAGAGCTCTTGAAAAAACACCTGGAGCAAGTCAAGACAGGCCTGCCTGGGGTGGCCTGGGTGAAGCTGGACCCCAATGCCAGCTGGCCTGAGTCGCTGACTTCCACCCTGACGGAGTAAACCATGCCCAAGCAGCAAGCGACGGCTGTTGCTCGTGTAACGGAGCTCAGTCAGCGTTATGGCGATACGCTCGCCCTGGACCGTTTAAGCCTGGATGTTCCTGCCGCTTGCATGGTCGGACTGATTGGTCCGGATGGTGTGGGCAAGTCCAGCTTGCTGTCCTTGCTGGCCGGTGCACGCGTGATTCAGGAAGGCCACATTGAGGTACTGGGCGGCGATATGGCAGATAAAAGCCATCGCGATAAGATTTGCCCGCGCATTGCCTACATGCCCCAGGGGCTGGGCAAAAATTTGTACCCCACCTTGTCGGTGGAAGAGAACCTGCAGTTTTTTGGCCGTTTGTTTGGGCACAATGCCGCCGAGCGCCGCCGCCGGATTGACGATCTGACACGCAGCACGGGACTGTATCCTTTTTTGACGCGCCCGGCTGGCAAGCTCTCGGGTGGCATGAAGCAAAAGTTGGGGCTGTGTTGCGCGCTGATTCATGACCCGGATTTCTTGCTGCTGGACGAGCCCACCACCGGCGTGGACCCCCTGGCCCGCAAACAGTTCTGGGACCTGATCGAGCGCATACGACGTGAGCGCCCAGGCATGAGCGTGATTGTGGCCACCGCCTATATGGATGAGGCTCAGCGCTTTGACTGGCTGGTGGCCATGGATGATGGGCGGATTCTGGCAACGGGTTCACCCCGGGAATTGCTGGAACGCACACAGAGCAAAAATCTGGAGCAGGCTTTTATTCGCCTTTTGCCCGAGGACAAGCGTCAGGGCCACCAGGAGGTTGTGATACCACCACTGGATGTGGATGCGAACGATATCGCCATTGAGGCCGAAGGACTGACCATCCGTTTCGGCGACTTTACCGCCGTGGACCATGTATCGTTTCGCATCCGGCGTGGCGAGATTTTTGGTTTTCTGGGCTCGAATGGTTGCGGCAAGTCCACCACCATGAAGATGCTGACGGGCCTGCTGCCGGCTTCAGAGGGTCAGGCCTGGCTGTTTGGTCACGAAGTCAATCCCAAAGACATCGATACCCGCCGTCGTGTGGGTTACATGTCGCAGGCGTTCTCCCTGTACGGCGAGCTGACGGTTCGACAAAACCTGGTGCTGCATGCCCAGCTTTTCCACGTTCCTGATGACCAGGTGCAAGCGCGTGTCGCTGAAATGGTGGAGCGCTTTGAGCTGGGCCAGATTCTGGATCGCCTGCCCGATGCCATTCCGTTGGGCATGCGTCAGCGCCTGTCTCTGGCGGTGGCGATGGTCCACAAGCCCGAGCTACTGATTCTGGATGAGCCAACTTCGGGGGTGGACCCGGTGGCTCGCGACAATTTCTGGCGTTTGCTGATCGAGCTGTCCCGACGGGACAAGGTCACCATTTTTATTTCCACCCACTTCATGAACGAGGCCGAGCGTTGTGACCGCATGTCCATGATGCATGCCGGTAAAGTGCTCGATAGCGACACGCCCGCCAATCTGGTGAAAAAACGGGGAGCGGCCACGCTGGAGGAGGCTTTTATCGGCTACCTGCTCGAGGCCAGTGGCCCCGAGCCGCAGGCCGAGCCCGCGACCGAACAGACGACGCTTGTCGAAGCGCCCGAGCAGCAGGAGCATCAGGAGCGTTTCAGTCTGCAGCGTCTGTTGAGTTACACCTGGCGCGAAACGCTGGAGCTGCGCCGTGATCCGGTGCGGGCAACCCTGGCTCTGGCCGGTTCCCTGATTCTTCTGTTTGTGATGGGTTTTGGCATTACTCTGGACGTGGAGGATTTGCGCTATGCGGTACTGGACCGTGATCAGACCAGCATCAGTCAGAACTACGCCTTGAATCTGTCAGGGTCGCGCTATTTTCTGGAGCAGCCGCCGCTGACGGATTATCAGGATCTGGACGATAGAATGCGACGCGGCAAGATTGCCCTGGCCATTGAGATTCCGCCGGGCTTTGGTCGCGATGTGTTGCGTGGCAGCAATCCTGAAATTGCCGCCTGGGTGGATGGCTCCATGCCCACCCGTGCTGAGACCATCCAGGGCTATGTGAAAGCCATGCATCAGCAGTGGCTGATTACGCAGGCCAAAGAACGTTTGGGAGCAGGGGCGCTGGTGACGCCCGCCAGTATCCAGGACCGCTACCGTTACAACCCCGATGTCAAGAGCCTTCCTGCGATGGTTCCGGCCGTCATTCCTGTGCTCTTGTTGATGTTGCCGGCCATGCTGACCGCGCTGTCTGTGGTACGTGAAAAAGAGCTGGGCTCCATCATCAATCTCTACGTGACCCCGGTTACGCGCGTGGAATTCCTGCTGGGCAAGCAGATTCCCTATATTGGCCTGGCGATGGTCAACTTTTTGTGCATGTGCTTGCTGGCCATCACGATATTCGATGTACCCATCAAGGGCAGCTTTCTAACCCTGAGTCTGGCGACCTTGATGTTTTGCGTGATTTCGACCGGCATGGGGCTGCTGGCTTCTACCGTGACTCGCAGTCAGATTGCCGCCATGTTTTTTGCCATGATTGGCACCATGCTGCCCGCCACCCAACTGTCCGGCTTGCTGAATCCGGTGTCCTCTATGCAAGGTCTCAGTCGCTGGGCGGGCGAGCTTTACCCTGCCACGCATATGTTCAACATCAGTCGTGGGGTGTTTAACAAGGCCTTGACCTTCTCGGACCTGCATGGCGCCCTGTTTGCCTTGTTGCTGGCCATCCCGGTGGTGTTGGGCGCTGCGGTCATGCTGCTCAGAAAGCAGGAGAGCTGAGATGAGAAAACTCAAGAATGTACTGTTGCTGGGTCGCAAGGAGCTCTGGAGTCTATGGCGTGATCCCATGATGCTGCTGCTGATTGTGTACGTGTTTTCGGTCTCGATTTACACCTCGGCCACTGCCCAGCCGGAAACCTTGAACAATGCGCCTATCGCAATTGTGGATCAGGACCAGAGCCCCTTGTCGGCCCGTATTGCGTCGGCCTTTTATCCGCCGGAGTTCATTCGCCCGCACATGATCGAATACGGCGAAATGGATTCGGGTATGGACACTGGGCAGTTCACTTTTGTGTTGAACATTCCTCCCAATTTTCAGCGCGATGTCCTGGCGGGGCGTAGCCCCGAGGTGCAGCTCAATATTGATGCCACTCGCATGAGCCAGGCCTTTACCGGCAATAACTATATCCAGCAGGTGGTAATGGGTGAGGTCAACGAATTCGTGCGGCGCTACCGCAGCGTTGACACCTTGCCGGTGGACCTGGCCTTGCGTGTCCGCTTTAACCCCACGTTGGAAAAAGCCTGGTTTGGCAGTATTGCCGAAGTCATCAACTCGGTTGCCATGCTGTCCATTATTCTCACCGGGGCTGCCCTGATCAGAGAGCGCGAGCACGGCACCATTGAACACTTGCTGGTGATGCCCGTCACGCCGGGCGAGATTATGGCCTCCAAAGTGACGGCCATGGGGCTGGTGGTTCTGATCGCCACGGCTGCATCGCTCAAGTTTGTGGTGCAAGGTCTGCTGGGTGTGCCGATTGAAGGTTCCATTGCGCTGTTTCTGTGCGGCGCAGTGCTGTGTCTGTTTGCCATGACTTCCATGGGTATCTATCTGGCGACCTTGTCGCGCAGCATGCCCCAGTTTGGCCTGTTGCTGATGCTGACCCTGCTGCCCATGAACCTGCTCTCGGGCGGGCGCACGCCCCGTGAAAGCATGCCTGAAATTGTGCAGCATCTGATGCAGCTTGCCCCCACCACGCATTTTGTGTCGTTAGGGCAGGCCATTTTGTTCCGTGGTGCCGGTATTGAAACGGTGTGGCAACCCTTTTTGGCCCTGTTGGTGATCGGGACGGTTTTGTTCGTTCTGTCGCTACGGCGTTTTCGTAACACCATCTCTCAGATGGCTTGATGGACTGGGCCCCGTCAGGGGGCACTTTTTTCCTTTAAGGAGATTTCGATGAGCATGGAGACACTTCCCCTGGACCTGTACAAGGCCAATGTCGAGCTGCAATTGCGTATCACGCGCCTGTTGCAGGAGGGCGGTCACCGCTGGCTGGAGTCCGTACAGAAAAGCAGCCTGAGAAGCGTGGAGCAGACCACGGCTGAGATTGAGAACTTGCTGCAAACCGGCAACTGGCAGTCGTTGGCAACTCTGCCGGCCGACACGTTCTGGCGTCTGTTCCAGCACGGGGTCAATGACAGCCAGGCCATCAACCAGCTGGCTATTGAGAACCAGACCAAGTTCACCTCCGGTTTGCAAGAAGCGCTGGAAGCCTGGCAAAAGTCGGTGCTGGCCGTGGTCAGCGAGACCAGTGCTGCAGTACCGGTCATGGATATTTTCAAGCAGTGGGGCGCGCCTTGGGCAAATGCTGCCAGCGCCTCTGACACTCAAAAGGGAGCATAAGCGGTATGTCTACGGTTAAACGCACGGCGTTGGTGACGGGAGGGATGGGCGGTCTGGGTCAAGAGATCGCCCGTGCCCTGCATGATGCGGGTCATCGGGTACTGGTGACCCACTCGCGCAGCGAGGCCGATGCCCAGGTCTGGCTCAAGGAACAGGCCGAGGCCGGTTATGAGTTTCAGGGCTATCACGTTGATGTTGCCGATTTCGAGTCTTGCCAGCAGATGGCCCAGGCCATTGAAAAGGACGGCCAGCACGTTGACATCCTCATCAACAATGCCGGCATTACCCGTGACGGCACTTTTCGCAAGCTGAGCAAGGACAAGTGGGACGAGGTCTTGCGGGTCAATCTGGACTCGGTGTTTAACGTGACCAAGCCCTTTATCGATGGCATGCTCGAGCGCGGCTGGGGCCGGGTGATCAACATCTCCTCCATCAACGGCAGCAAGGGACAGTTTGGCCAGACCAATTATTCGGCTGCCAAGGCGGGCATGCATGGTTTTACCAAGGCGCTGGCACAGGAAGTGGCACGCAAGGGTGTGACCGTCAACACCGTCTCTCCCGGCTATCTGGCCACGAAGATGGTCATGGCGGTGCCCGAGGATGTGCGCAACAGCATTATCGCGGGCATTCCGGTGGGCCGTTTGGGACAGCCCGAGGAAATTGCCGCGTTGGTGACCTTTATTGCCAGCGAAGCGGCTGGTTTTATGACAGGCAGTAACGTCGCCATGAATGGCGGCCAGCATATGTACTGATCCTGACGCTGACCACTGGCTGCCTGTAGGGGGCCCGCTTGTCGGGCCTGTGACTTAGGAAAGGAATGGATATGCACAAAGATATCGCGATTCTTGCCGCGACCCGTACCCCCATCGGCCGTTTTCAGGGGGGGCTGTCCACGGTGCCCGCCCACGATTTGAGCGCCCAATTGATTCGTGCCGTGCTCCAGGCGACGGGCGTAGCCGCCGATCAGATTGACGAGGTCATTCTGGGCCAGGTCCTGACCGCCGGCGCAGGCCAGAATCCGGCCCGTCAGGCTGCCGTGAATGCGGGTCTGCCCTACGAGGTGCCCTCCATGTCGCTCAACAAGCTGTGTGGTTCGGGCTTGAAGGCGGTCCATCTGGCGGCGCAGGCCATTGCTGCAGGTGACGCCGATCTGGTTCTGGCCGGTGGACAGGAAAGCATGAGTCTGGCCCCGTTTGCCGTTCACAAGGCGCGTACAGGTTTGGGCCTGGGCCATGCCATGATGGATGACACCTTGCTGCGTGATGGTTTGACAGACGCGTTTCACAACTACCATATGGGCATTACGGCAGAAAATCTGGCCGAGCGTTACGGCATCAGCCGCGAGCAGCAAGATGCGTTTGCCCTTGAGTCCCAGCGCAGAGCCGTGGCTGCCCTGCAAGCGGGACGTTTCAAGGAAGAAATCACCCCGATTGAGGTGCCTCAGCGTAAGGGTGACCCGCTGCGTGTGGAGACCGATGAGCAACCTCGTGCGCAAACCACGCTGGAGTCGTTGGCCAAATTGCGCCCTGCCTTCAAGAAAGAGGGCACCGTCACGGCGGGCAACGCCTCAAGCATTAATGACGGTGCCGCCGTGCTTTTGCTGGCCAGCGCCGACAAGGCCAAGGCATTGGGCCTACCCGTATTGGCATGGGTTCGGGGCTGGGCCAGCTCCGGGGTAGATCCAGCCATCATGGGGATTGGCCCTGTGTCGGCCAGCCGCAAGGTCTTGAAGCAGGTAGGCTGGGACCTGAACGAGCTGGACCTGATCGAGGCCAATGAAGCCTTTGCCGCCCAATCGCTCGCCGTGGCCAAGGATTTGCAGTGGGACATGAACAAGGTCAATGTCAATGGTGGGGCCATCGCTTTAGGTCACCCCATTGGTGCATCGGGCGCCCGTGTGCTGGTCACCTTGGTTCATGAAATGCGTCGTCGCGGTGCGCGTAAGGGTCTTGCCACCTTGTGCATTGGCGGCGGTCAAGGTGTGGCTATCGCTATTGAGGCCGCATGAACCGGTAGCAGAATGAAGGGAGAAGATGATGACAGATAAGTCTCGTGACGACAGCACGGCGTGGTCCCCTTGGATGATGAATCCCTGGAACCTGGGTCAGACCGTCTCCTCGTACTGGGTGGATGCCTGGCAGCGCGCCATTTTGTATGCCGATATCGAACGTCAGGTCGGGGACCAGTACCAGGCCCAACGTAAGATGAACGTGCCCAATGTGCTGAATTTTCCGGCGGAACTGGTCATGTCGGGGCTGACGCTTCCCCGACCCGTCAACTATCTGATGGTACGGATTGTGCCGCCCGACGATCAGCCTACCGTCCCTGGCAAGCGCCCGTTTCTGGTGGTGGACCCCCGGGCCGGGCATGGGCCGGGTATCGGTGGATTCAAATCCGACAGCGAAATTGGTGCTGCGCTCAAAGCGGGGCACCCTTGCTATTTTGTGGGCTTTTTACCTGACCCTGTCCCTGGCCAGACGGTCGAGGATGTGATGCGCGCACACGCCGCCTTCGTCAGCAAGGCAGCCGAGCTGCACCCCGACAGCCAGGGTAAGCCGGTGGTCATTGGCAATTGTCAGGCTGGATGGCAGGTCATGATGGCCGCCGCGGTCTGGCCGGATCTGTTTGGACCGTTGATTCTGGCTGGCGCCCCGCTGTCTTATTGGGCGGGGCGCAATCCCATGCGCTATGCCGGCGGTTTGCTCGGGGGCAGTTGGCTGACCGCCCTGACCAGTGATGTGGGGCATGGCCGTTTTGATGGTGCGTGGCTGGTCAAGAATTTTGAGAACCTGGACCCTGCCAATACCTTGTGGACCAAGCAGTACCACGTTTACGCCAAGGCGGACACGGAGGCTGAGCGTTACATCGGCTTTGAGAAATACTGGGGCGGTTATGTGTTTCTGAATGATGTGGAAATGCAGTACATCGTGGACAACTTGTTTATCGGCAACAAACTGTCCACGGCTCAGCTTCTGACCTCGGACGGCATTCGCATCGATCTGCGCAATATCCGTTCGCCCATTGTGGTGTTCAGCTCCTTTGGCGACAACATCACGCCACCGGCCCAGGCACTGGGCTGGATCACGGACCTGTATCTGGACGATGACGATGTGCGCAGCCATGACCAGACCATCGTGTTCACCACGCATGATCGTATCGGCCACCTGGGCATTTTTGTATCGGGCAGTGTGGGCAGCAAAGAACATCGCAAGTTTGCCAGTACCATCGATCAGATTGATCTGTTGCCCGCTGGCATTTACCGGGCCACGGTAGAGGAAACTCCGGGCGACGACACCTTGCTGAATGATCCGTATCTGATGTCAGTGCGCCAGAGTGGTCTGGCTGAAATCGCGCAGATTGTGCAGCCGGACCCCGAGTCGGACCGTCGTTTTGCCGCTGCTGCGCGTCTGTCCGAGATTAATCTGGCTTTCTACAAGAGCACCTTGCAGCCTTGGGTCAAGGCTCTGTCCACGCCGTATAGCGCCGCCTTGCTGGAGGCCTTGCATCCTATGCGCCTGTCTTACGAGTCCTGGACCAGCGCTCACCCTTGGGCGGACACGATTCATAAATGGGCCGAGAATATTGCCCAGCAGCGTCAGGCGGTGGACCAGGACAACCCCCTGCTGCAAGCGCAAGAGAATTTCTCGCAGGCCATGGAACGGGCTCTGGATAACTACCGCGATCGTCGTGACAGCATCTATCAGATCTGGTTTGACACGGTGTATGGTTCGCCTTTGCTGCTGGCCCTGGCCGGTCACGCCCCCGGTGATTCGACGCCGGCGCGCCCGCATCCGGGTAGTTCACCCGAGCATCTGGCTTTTGTCCGTGAGCAAATGCACAGACTGGACGGTCTGCTCAATGAAGGCGGTTTGCTGGAAGCCGCGCTGCGCGGTTTGTTCCATATTGCCAAACAGCGCAATAGTGTGGACGAGCGTTATCACCATGCCGCCATGCGCTTGCGCGAGCAGTACGATGCCGGCAAGTTTGATATTGAAAAAATGCGTGCCGCGATTCGCGAGCAGGCCTTGGTGCTGGCCCATCATGGCCATAAGGCGGTGGAAGCGATTCCGCACTTGTTGAGCAGACATACGCCGGAGGAAATTCGTCTGGTGGCGTCCCTGATCAAGAAGCTGATCAGTGCGATTGATGAGCAGGATGCGGCACCTGCGGCGGTGGCCAAGGCCTCGCAAGAGGTGCTGGATTTGTTCGAGACGGCGGCCCGGCAGCGGGAGCAGGCAGAACAGTCCGTACCGCTTGAAAGCACACCGCTTGCAAGGACAGTAGCCACGCCGGTAGCCAAGGCGACGAGCGAGACAGTGCCCGGGTCACCGCCCGGTGCTATGTCGACACCACTGGCTCAAACTGGGGCAGGTATTCCGGTGAAAAAGACCGCAGCGGGCACCAAACTGGCGCCTGAAGTGGCTGCGCCCGCGGCTGCACAGTCTGGTCCTGAGGTGGCTGCTGCAGTTGTCGCCAAACCCGCGCCTGAAGCGAGAGCTTCCGCGGCCCCCAGGAGCGCGACCAAAACGACGCCGCAAACTGCCAGCCGTGCTACCCGGACCGCAGCACCCGGAAAGGTGGCGGGCAAGTCCGCTGCCACGGGTCGCAGCACGGCCAAAGGACGGACGCGCAAATCCTGAAACCGGGTGCGCATGACATTGTGACGGAGTGCCGAGTATGAAACATTCATGCTCTGGCCGTGCTGTGTGGATGAGGGGTGCGGCGTTGCGTGTTATCGCTGCCACGGTGTGTTAGGTGGCGCAAAACAATGTTTGCTGATGAAAGAAAGACCGGCGCCCGTGACTGGGCGCCGGTCTTTCTTTTGGGCCTGCAGGCCGGCCGCTTAGGAGGGTCTTGCTGGTCAGGATGGCGACATCCAGATCTGCCGGAGTTGACCGGCGTCATTCAGCGGCTGGAGAGCACAGGGGGTCTGCTGATACCGGCGTGCTGGTGTGAAAACCCTGCCCCGTCTGACCAGGCGTACAGAGGGGGCAGGGGGCAGCTTAAGGCTTCAGAACGGGCTGGTGTCCGGCCATGGGTTTCATCGATTCCACGGCGTAGGCAACATTCAGGATGCGTGCTTCTTCAAAGGCGGGGCCGATGATTTGCAGTCCTACGGGCATACCGTTGGCGATACCGGCGGGCACCGTGACGGCCGGTAGACCAGTCAGGTTGCTGGGGCCGGTAAAGCGGATGCCTTCGTCGATGAAGTCCAGCGTTTTTCCATTAATGTTGACGGTATCGACGCCAATGTCGGGCACCTGGCAAGGCAGGGTGGGAGCGATGATGACGTCTACGTCGCTGAAGGTGCCGGTAAATTGCTGTTTAAGGGCGCGGCGTACTTGCTGGGCTTGCAAATAATCGATGCCGCTAAACAGCTCACCGAGTTCAAACAGGAAGCGAATGTCACCGCCGAAATCGTTGGGACGTTTGATCAGGTCCTGGTGGTGGATGGTCGCAGCCTCGGTCAGGCTGACGGCCAGCTCGGCCCATTCGGAATAACGCAGGGCAGGCACGGTCAGAGGGATGACTTTGGCGCCCTGTTTTTCCAGGTCGGCCAGGCGCTCGCGGATGACTTTTTCAATGCCCGAGTCGACGTTTTTGAAGAAGTAGTCCTCAATGATACCGATGCGCAGGCCTTTGACCTCACCGTTCAGGGCGCTCAGGTAGGAGCCGACCGGGACGTTGGCGCAGGTTGGGTCGCGCGGATCAAAGCCAGCAATCACTTCCAGCATGGCAGCGGCGTCGGCCACGGTTTTGGACATGGGGCCGACGTGGTCCAGGGTCCAGGCCAGCGGGTAGACGCCGAACTTGCTCACACGCCCGTGGGTGGGCTTCAGACCGACGATACCGCATGCGGCGGAGGGGATACGGATGGAGCCGGCCGTATCAGTGCCCAGGGTGTTGTAGGAACTGTGTGAGGCCACGGCAGCGCCCGAGCCACCGCTGGAGCCACCGGGCACACGGTCTGGATTCCAGGGGTTATGCACGGGGCCAAAGTGAGGGTTGTTGTTGTCGATGCCCCAGGCGTACTCGTGCATGTTCAGCTTGCCGGTAAAAATTACGCCGGCATCGCGCAGCTTGGTGGCAACTGTTGCGTCGTCCTTGGAGACGAAATCCTTGTGGATTTTGGAGGCCATGGTGGTGACCTCGTTGGCAAAGTAGATATTGTCTTTCAGGGCCAGCGGCACGCCATGAAATACGCCCTTGTACTTGCCGGCCATGATGTCTTGCTCGGCTTGACGCGCGCTTTGGCGCGCCTGCTCGGCGGTGATGGAAATGTAGGCGTTGGTCTGCGGGTTCGACTGATCGATGTAGGCCAGCAGGTTGTCAGTGACTTCGACAGGGGAGACCGCCTTGGTGCGCAGTTTATCCGCCAGTTCAATCACGCTGAGTTCAAGCAGTTCCTTATTCATGGTGGTCCCCTCCGGCCAGATGCTTGATCGCGAGGTCGGCATCGTCGATGGCGATCCCTTCCAGATTGCCCTTCATGGCCTGAATTTCACGCCATTTGGTCTCCAGCTTGGCCAGATGTTCGGGGCTTGGGTGTATCCCTTTTGCAGCCAGGGTGTCTTTGACACTTACAGTCATTTGTCCTCTCCTTATCGTTGTCAAAACCGTGCATGCGCAAATGACGCGCACAAAAAAAGCCCCACCCCTTGTGCAAAGGGAGTGAGGCTTTATTGCCTGCATGTCGCTGGCAACTTTGGCAGCGCATGCATCTGTTTTGGCAGACTCAGGTGTCTGCTTATTTAATCTACAAAATATTGATGCCTATACATACTAGGGTTTACCAGATGGCGTCGGGGTCGGGAAAGGTAGGACGATTTTGCCGTTTACGGCCACTGATATATGGTCTTGAGCCGGTTGTGTCCACTGGTTTAGTCAGGGAGAGGAAAGCGCTATTGGAATAGATTGTTGGTTTATTGGCGTATAAATTGGCGGGGTTATGGACGGTTTTTAAATATAAAAAATCTTATAAAAAATTTGTAAATAATTTTCGTTCAATATTGAGGTTTGATTTTTAATATTTTATTAATTAAGCCTATTGTTTTTGATAATAAAATTTTTTAAAAACTTAAATTCCAATGATAAGTAATTTTGTTTTATGTAAATAATTTTAAAACGATTAATTAATAATATCAATGTTTATAAGATCGACGCTTTTTTCCTCATGCAAATGCAAAGCAATTTTAGATGGTTGGAATTGGCTGGTAGTATTTGATTTTATAATTTTATCTCTATGGCGGAGGCATTGGATTGGGGTAAGATTTTTCTGTAATCAGTTTAACAATTTTTGAAATTTTATTATTTTTCGTTTTCATATTAAATAAATTTTGTTTTCTTTTTTTTTTAAATAAGAAACTGTATTGATCGATGTGGAAAAAATAAATATATGATTTTTTTGGTTTCTCATGGGTGAGTAGTTGTTATTTTTTGGAATTAGTTTGGCAGGCGGAAAAATTTAAATCAATCAGTTTCTTAATTTGATGGCGGTTTTGGTAAAACTGGGCGAAGTTTCCGAAATACATACACCGCACGCCTCGAGCTGCGCGTTTGCGAAACTGCGTCGGGTGGTGACCATGTCGCCAATCACAATCGCGAGGGTGGCTGCATATGGCAGCAACCATAGCGTAGGGATGTTCGTAGAGTTGAACAGGCAGGCCGGGGCTGCTCATATATAAAGCGGCGCCGTGACACTTGGCGGTTTGCACGCCAAGTCGTAGGCACTTTCATGTATGGATAGGACTGTTATGGCATCCGAGCATACAAGTCGCGGGCTGCACTTGTAAAGGCTGGGGTTTTCAGACTACTCCTAGATCAGTAATCCACGGGAAATCTTATGATTCACGTTGTCAGTTCTGGCTTGGAATCTCAAGTCTATTCATTGTTAGCCGGGGACATTCATGTTCGCACCATCCACTTCTCGCATGTCACCTACAAAGGTTATAAATGTGCTTCGTCAGCCTCGTGCGGGGTCCGGCTTGAGCATGCCCAGATGCGCTATACCTGCTGTCGTGCGTTCTGTTAATGCAAGCGCGACGTCTTTAGACGACAAGGCTTTTAGCAGCCACGTAGTCCGGTCTTACAGCTTTCCGGGCTATAGAGTGTGTGCTCACGCAGAGCAGAGCGGGATGCTGATTACGCGAGCCGTTTTACTCGATGCATTGCGAAAGGACCAGGTCCAGGCTTGGCTGCAGCCCAAGGTTTCGGTTCGGTCCCAGCAGTTAGTTGCGTTGGAGGCCCTGGCGCGCTGGCGTCACCCTCAATGGGGAGTATTGCCACCCGATGTGTTTTTGCCCTGGTTCCGTGACCATGGCCTTGATGAGGCTTTGCTGTTACATATGCTGCAAGAGGTACTAGGTTTGCAGGCTTATTGGCTTCGTCAGGGTTTGGAGGTGCCTGTTGCAGTGAACTTGCCCACTCATTTGCTTGATGATGTTAGCCTGCCAGATCGTTTGATGTCTTGTGTACAGGATCTGCAGGGGCAGACCAGCCAAATTACATTGGAGTTGCTGGAAAACTCCAACACCCGGACGCCCTGTGCCTTGTTTCTAGGGGCTTCGCGCTTGGCGGCGATGGGTTTTGTGCTGGCGCAAGATGACGCCGGGGTGGCCCACAGTTCAATGGAGCGTTTGATGTTAGCCCCGATTTCAGAGCTCAAACTGGACCGGCAAAGTGTGAATGGCTTAGCGCACAGTCGCGAACAAATCGAACAAGTGCAAGGCTGGATCAAGGAGGCCAAGCAGCGTGGCCTGCGTGTTACCGCCGAAGGAGTAGAACATCAGAAGGATCTGGATTGTTTACGGCAGATGGGCTGTGACTATGCTCAAGGCTATTTGTTCGCCAAACCAGCTCCGGCCTTTGAACTGGATATGTGGATGCGGCAGCATTGGCGTGCCTAGGTAAACAGATTGTTCTGAGTGCAAAACGCAATCAGGTCCTGGTTGTTATGTACATTAAGCTTGCGCATGGCTGATGCTTTTTGCGCACTGATGGTTTTGATGCTGCGGTTCAACTGCTTGGCAATGGCGCTAATGGAGTTACCCATGGAAAACAGGCGCAGGACTTCAAATTCTCGGGGACTCAGGGATTTCTTACGTTCCTGTACCGAACTGGACAGCAGATCTTTTTGGGTATCTTGCTTGAAATTAGACGGGTAGTACTTCACGCCTTGGCGCAACAAGTGCAGTGCGACCAGAACTTCAGATAGCTCGTCTTGTTTGAGGACAACTCCTTGTACGCCAGCATCGTACAAAGAAGAAATAATCATGGAGTTGGACACCATGGTCAGGATAATTAACTTGACATCGGGAAAGTGGCGCCGTAAATAAGAAATGAAGCGCATCCCGTCGCCATACTGTCCATCTCCGGGCATGGAGTAGTCGGTAATGATGACATCAGGCTGGTTTTTCTGCAGGTGCTCGACTAGCTCCGAGGGGCTGACTGCTACGGCCGTAACGCTCAGATTGATATCGCGGCTTAGCAGTTCGCGTATACCCATTAAGATCAATGGGTGATCGTCTGCAATGATGACGCGCAGTTTCTGAATGGTGGTCATTCGGGTTTCCTTGTCTGTTTTCCTAGACTTTTTCAATCAGCTCGCGTAGTGCCCGGCACACGGCAGCTGCTTCATGAATTTGTGTGTCAGCTTGTTGGATATCTTGCCTGAAATTTTGTTCCAGTTCTTTCACTTTGTCAGCGATTTCATGAAGACCCATTACCACCAGAGCTCCGGCTATACGATGCAAGATGGCTTGGCTTTGTGCCGCATTTTGCTTTTGCAGAGCTTGTTCCAGACTCTGTAAATCCCTGCTCATGCTGCTACGGAAAATTTCCCGGTAGCGTTTGGGCACAGGTGAGCTGATTAAGGATTCCAGTAGACTGCTCAGGGTGGCTAGACTCATGGGCTTGACCAAGCATGCATTCATGCCGCTTTGTGTACAGCGCTGGGCTTCGTCTCGCATGGCGTTGGCGGTAATTCCAATGATGGGGGCATTCATACCTTGAGTACGCAGACGTCGGGCCAATTCGTAGCCTGTCATATTGGGCATATTGACGTCTGTCAGCAGCAAATCATGGTTGTTTTCATTCCACAGACTCAAAGCTTCTTCACCATCCTGAGTCATGGTTACCTGATATCCCAAACGCTCCAGCTGTTCACGCAAGGTCGCCTGATTGATCGGGTTGTCTTCTGCGACCAGCACATGCAGGCCAGGCCGACTGTGGTGTTCGATCTTTTTTTTGGCAGGTGGCGCGCACTTCAAGATTTGCGCCGGTGTGGCCTGTTGTTGTTCCCGCCAGCCCTCTAGGTAACGAGCGATGCTTTCGGGATTAATGCCATCTGTCTCTGGCAAGGAACTACTGCCATCGCGTGCCGAGACACTCAGGTAGCGGCCTACCCAATGAGGCACCGGCTGGCTGTAAGGCATCATCACATCAAGCAAGATCTCTTCGTCTTTGCCTGTCAGGGATTCGCTAGGCTGCAGGGTTTGTGCCTCGGCATTCCAGCGATTGAACCATTTGCAGATTGACTCGGACAGTTCGGCATGCGGTGTTCGCACATACAGCTTCATGCCATGCAGGTTTGGGGCAGGGCGGATTTTGATCTCTTGGGTCTTTATGTCCAGGTTTAACGTAAAGGAGAAACTGCTGCCTAGTCCTTGCTCACTGGTTAACTGAATCTGACTGTCCATCAATTCAGCCAGACGGGCACAGATGGACAGCCCCAAGCCAGCTCCTCGTATAGTGTGCTCGCCCGCATGTGCAACATAAAAAGGGGTGAACAGCTTGTCCTGTCGCTCGTGCTCAATGCCAACGCCACTATCAGCCACCTGAAACATTAATTGGGCTTTTCCTTGAACAACATGCTCAAGACGAAGTCGGACAATAATGTGACCTGCATGGGTGAATTTGACGGCATTGCTGATCAGATTGCTCAGGATCTGACGTATGTGCAGAGGATCGCCCAAGACGCAAGGGGGTACATCCGGTTCTATATTGCAAAACAGCAGCAGGTTTTTTTGCTGAGCCATGGCGCTATAAGTGGCGGTGCAATCCTGGACCAAAGCAATCGGGTCCATGGATACCGATTGCACATGGGTCTGGCCCGCTTCAATACGGCTGATATCCAGAATGTCACTTATGATCTGTAACAAGAGGCGTGAGGCACCTTGAATCCGGGCGACCTGTTGATGCTGCTGGTTATTTAGCTCTGTCATGGATAGCAACTCCAGGGAGCCCAAAACTCCGTATAGGGGCGTGCGGATCTCATGACTCATTGTGGCCAGGAAAGCGGACTTGGCTGTACTGGCTTCATCGGCCGCCGCACGCGCGCGTTTCAGTTCACGCTGGATTTCTTCTTGTGCCGTGAGGTCCATCAACACACATAGCAGAACGTCCTGCCCATGATAGCGACTGGGTGCACAGACCAGATGCAGGCTGCGTCCATCTGCTAGATCTACTTTGCCCTCGGTGGCCTGCGCTTCCTGTTGCTGCAAGGCGCTCAGGGCCAAGGCTAGAGGTGTCTGTTCAGGTAATATATCCCCCGCATCCAGCCCCAGCCATTCCAGCGCTTGGGGGTTGCCAAAAATAATCTGCCGTTTTTCTTTGCTGATCACGCACAGTGCCACCGGTGAGGTATCAATAATGCTGCGGTTGAAGTCCTGGCTCTCAAGCAGCGCACTTTGAGCTTGACGTGCAGGCTCTACCACACGGCGCCCGTACCAGCGGGCATAAGCCATGCCGCCTAGCAAACTCAACAATAAAAATGCGACCGTGCCCAGGGACACCCATGTGCTGTCGAGCAACTGACCGGGACTGATCAGGTAGCGCCCTGTCCAGGTGCCCGAGGGATCGCTCATTTGAAAGGCCAGGCCCCGCCAACTGATGCTAAAACCATCGTGCTGCAAATCAGGGGAGTCGTTTTTACCGATCAGCAAACCCTGCTGGGCATGGTGCAGCCAAAATCGATACCCGACAGGCGCTTCGGACTGATTGAAAAATTCTCGCAGCCTGCCTTTGTCAAACAGACTCATTGCCTGGAATCGGGCGGGGTCCGCACCAGGTACGGGCAGCCCGGGCAAGGCAACCGGGATGATGCCCAGCATATGCAAGGGGTGGTCGGGCAGGGAAACCCACTTCACTGCTTGTGGACCGGGTAAAGGCGTGCTCCAGGGCTGAACGTGGTCGCGCGCTTCTTTGTGCGACGCAATAGGCAGGACCGTATCTGTGCGGGAGGATTCCAGCTCCGGAATGCTCAGACTGTCCTCCATGTCGGGATGGAACAGGAACAGGTAGCCGGACGGAAAATAGGATCTGGCCCAAAAGGACGCAAAGCTGTCAGCCAGATCGGCCCCTAAGGCTCCGTATGCCTCTTTTGGGGCACGGCAGAGCTGCTCGCAAATCATGGAAAAAGAGACGCTGGCTGTTGGCCGCCAGGTATTCACTGAATGGCCGCTTTCTACCGGTGGAGGTTCTGGTTTCGGCCCAGCTTGCAGTTTGGCTGCATCTGCCTTGAGTTGCCCTAAAAATCGTTCCTGTTCGTGGATATAGGCTACCGTCACGGTGAAATCGGATGTCAGCCGATGGCGCTCTTGGCTGAAAAAATGCTGGCCGCTTACGACCAGAGCGCCCAGCAACACGAAGGAGACAGGAATAACGCTAAGCAGTAGGCGTGTGTGTCCCTGCGAACGCCGCGTCATACGATTAAAAGGTGTGTTGGGCATGGTTCTCCGTGGGGTCGCCGATTTGAGCAATTCCTGCCTTATCATACCCTCCGGCGCAGTGGTAGCTACGCAGTATTTGTGGGTAATCGGGCGGGTTTAGGGGGCGACGCCTGCAGGCTATCACGCAAGGCTGCCATGGACAGAGGTTTGATCAATAGAGCATCCATGCCTGAGGCGGCCCATTTTTTGTCTTTATCCAAAATGGCATTAGCGGTAATGCCAATAATGCGTCCTTGGTAACCTTCCGCTCGCAGGGTACGGGCCAGAGAGTAGCCATCTGTACCGGGCATGAACAGGTCTGTAAACACAATATCAAACTGATTGCGGTTTTTCAGTGTTAATACGGCTTCACCGCTTTCTTCCAGATGAGTAGTGCAGCCCAACAAAGTCAATTGGTCCTGAAGAATTTGCCGGTTAACCGGGTTGTCGTCCACGATCAGTGCATGTTGGGTGTACATGGAGGGTTTTAATGCCTCTTTGGCCGACTGGGGCGGCAAATTCAGCGCTTGAGCCTGTTGCACGGCTTGCATGATGTGTTCTATAGCGGTTGAGGCGGTGTAGAAGTTGTCGGAATTATTTTCTTTATGAGCTTGGGTCTGGGTATTGGGTTGAACTATTACTCTGCGGCCTGTCCATTCTGGTGTACCGGTGGTAAAAGACGGCCAGCTATGCACCAGCACAGCACCCGCTTTAGCTTCTTGTCCGGTGTAGGGCATGGCATAGGCCCCCCAATGACGGAGCCATTTGCTGACGTTCAAGACTACTTCCGGGATGTCCCCAGTCACGTAGACGGGGCGGAACGCCAATTGGAATGCAGGTGTCGGAGTTGTGCCGGGCGGTGAGGCTATAGGCAGAGTCACTTCGAACGTGATGCTGGTGCCCAGACCCAGCTCACTAACTACGGACAGAGAGCCGCCCATCAGTCTGGCTAGACGCTGGCAAATGGGCAAGCCCAGACCCGTGCCGGGCTGCTTGTTAGCGCCGCCTTTGGTAAGACTGAAATAGGGCAGGAATAGTTTGGGCAGAACCTCTGCACTGATGCCCTGCCCGGTGTCCGTAATCTGAAAACGCAGCGAAAGGCGGTTATCCGGCTGCGGTTCAGTATGCAGACGTAGCACCACATGACCAGAAGTGGTGAACTTGATGGCATTGCTGATCAGGTTGCTTAGAATTTGGCGAATTTTCAGAGAGTCACCAATGGTGGGGACTAACGCCCTGACTGGGGTGATGGAATATAGTAGCAAGCCTTTGCTTTCTGCGGTTGCAGCAAACGCCGCAATAGTTTCTTCCACCTGCTCCTGCGCACAGAATTCGTGAGGTTCCAGGGTGACGTGCCCCGCTTCAATACGAGACAAGTCTAGCGACTTGCCTACTACCTTGAATAGTGTTTCGGCCGAGCGGCGCAAGGTATCCAGGTAGATCGAAGGGTGTTGCTGCTTTTCTGACAGAGACAGTAGTTCCAGTGTCCCTAGAATTCCGTACAGGGGCGTGCGGATTTCATGACTCATAGTGGTCAAGAATTGAGTTTTGGCAATATTGGCATTCTCCGCCATTTGGCGGGAGTGGCGCAGGGCAGCCTCTTCAGCCTTTTCAGTGGTGACGTCAACAACGGAGCACAGAGCCGCAGGATGTCCGCGGTAATTCAAATTTATAGCATGTACACGCACACTGCGGCCATTACTCAGAGTAACGTCGTAGCACACGCTTGACTCATGCTCACCGGGTAAGCGCTTACGCCATTGATTGTCACCTTGCATCCAGGTGCGTGCCAGTAGGTTCTCTTGAAAAACTATTTCACCTTGTGCGTCGACTAAGGCCAGACCGACGGGAGCCATAGCAACCAGCATGCGATTCAAGGACACGCTGTCGACTAGGCTTTGTTGCTGCTGGCGTGCAGGCAGCAGCAAGCGCTTTCGGATCAGGTAAGCGCCGATGAGGGTAACGGCGGTAAAGACCATGAGGGCTAGCAATGCCGTAATCAAGGCATTGCGGCCATCGTGTAATAATTGCATGGTAGGTAGGGCGTAGAGTACTCGCAGACCGCCCGTCCCAATGGATTTGCTCAGAATAATATGTTTGGGCCAGCCTTTGCCGTCAAAACCAAAATAGTCTTGATGAACCCAGCGCAACTCAGAAGCATCAGGCGGGGAGCTGCTATACAAAATAGTTTGCCCGCGTACATCGAACAAAAGGTATTCCGTCCCAGGTGGGGGCGACGTTAATGTCAGAGCGCGGTCGATATTGTGCAGCTCAAGACCCAACCAGGCCCCCTGACGGTTTTCTCTATCTATTGGGGTGTATGCCACCAGTTGTGAATTAGAGTCATTGCCCTGATTTAGCCAGAGCACGGGAACTTGACGGGCGTACGGTTTTTTATTAATCGCGTTCAGGCGTATGGCCTGCGCATCCACCTGTGGCTCCCAGAACCGGCGCTGGCTATCGCGCTCCAGACGGTAGTCACGTGCAGGGTCCAGCTCGCTGTATCGCAATGTCCCCGTGCGATGGATGGCGTTCCAATGGCGACGCGTCAGCAAAAAGACGTAACGATCGGTTGAGCCATTGTTCGGGGTGTCTAGCGTTTCCAGGTTTTGTCTGTTGGACGAGATCTGAACTGTGTCGGGAGAAACCGCTGTCGCGGCCACGGCACGCAGCAGGACCTCACGCTGGTCAAAAAATAATTGTGCGCGGTCGGCTGCGCCGTTCAGTTGCCGACGGTATTCAGAAATCAGGTGCGTAGCGGATGCATATAAATATGCTCCAGTGCCCAAGGAGGCACACAGGATAAGGATTAAGGACAATGCACCCAGCAAGACGCTGGGAAAGCGAGGAATCTGCATGCAGGGCAGGTTCTCTCGCATGGGGCTGCCTGTTAGCAAAACAGGCCTCATACTGTTTCGTCCTGGTTTGCCCTTTGTTTTGCCAGATCGCCAGGCAGCATGGGATTGGGTTCGCGCTTAACACAGCTTAGGCGAAGCAACTGATAGTTCATGCTTTGGGCTTGTTCGGCCAGTTCGTAGTGGGCACGACACTGCTGACCATTACGGCTGATATCCAGATGGCCGCGCATTTGTTCAGGGGAGACCATGGTTAGGATACGGCCCCGCGGGTCCGTCATGCCCAATTGCTGGCCGGTGGCATCCCGTACCATTGCGCCAAAGGGTAAAGCTGCATCTTGTTCATCGCGCAATTCAAACTGTACGCGATAACCGACCTCGGCCTTGAAGGTGGCCAGGGCAACAGCCCCGCGGGTAGGGACGATTTGCTGAACTGCGTTATCGAATTCGGCATTTTTAGGGGCGTGACGAGTATCTAAGCTGATGTGGTTGCTGCGGTATGGGGTGGCGTTGGGGACGACAGCATAGCCGTTCGAACCGGTCTCGACTCCGACGTGGCTGGAGATACCTACACCGGCAACGGGTGGTTCCACTTTGGCCAATATGATGGTTTCGCCTAGGGTCTGTCCCAAGTTCACTCCACCACTATGCGCCACAACCGAACCATTGGCCGAGAAATTACCGGAGTTGTGCCCGCTACTACTATAGGAGTAACCAGCATTCATTTGAGCAAAGGACGTTGATGTCGCTACGTTGAATGAGGTACGACTTTCATCGGCAGCACTGCTGCCACCTGCAACGCCGTAACTGATCTTGCGTTCGGTAGGCAGTAGACCGGTTGCACCGGCTTGGATCGTGTTGCCACGATTGTTGCGGTTGATTGTGGTAAAGCTTTGTGCTGCATTGGGTCCGCTACCCAAAGGGATGCTCAGGGTCAACATGACGGTATTGTTGTGTGAGCGGGAAGGGTCAAAGGAGGACTGTAGGTTCTGAGTACGGGTATAGGATAGGTTGTAGTTCACCTTGCCGATACGGTTGCCGTAGCCTACCGATAAGCTATTGAGGGAGTTGTTCTCCCAGTTTTTGTTGTAGGAAGCGCTTAGGTACAGATTGCCACCGCCTACAGGCTGGCTGATATTGGCATCGATGCGCTGGCGTGAATCGCGCTGACTGTACAGGCGCAGGTGTGCTGGTGCTTCAGAGGCAGTGACGTGATCGGACAGGGTGCGATAGCCACGGCTCAAGTTGTGACGCATATTGATCGACACATTCGAGCCGGTAGTCTCGATGAACTTCTTATAACGCAGGTTCATGCTGCTGCCCTGGGATTGCTGTCCCTGGATACGACTGTTGGAGCGGGTTGCATCTAGCGACACGGCACCTAGTCGGGTATTCATGCCTACTCCCAAGGAATAGGCATTGAAGTCTTTGGACACTTGCACCCCAGCAGCCAGGGTGGTGTTGGCGCTGATGCCATACAGCATGGAGCTGCTGACAAAGTGGGGGCGTTCTTGCATCTCGTCGGTCAGACGCAACTGACCAGCAGCAATGTCATAGTTTACTCGGCCTTCACGCACCATCAGCGGGGGGGCAGAAAAAGCCTGGCGCAAGATGCGACGCGAACCATCGGCTTCGATAATGGTGATTTCCAGATCACCGTTCGAGCCCGAGGGCGACAGATCGTTGATGGCAAAAGGACCGGGGGCGACGTTAGTGGTGTAGATCACGTAGCCGTTCTGGCGTACTTCCACCGTGGCATTGCTTTCGGCCGTCCCACGGATAACCGGCGCGTAGCCTTGCTCGCTGTCGGGGCGCATGGCCTCGTCCGAGCGCATTTGCACACCCATAAAACGCACACTGTCAAAAAGTGGCGAGCTGGTATACGTTTGCCCAGCCAGCAATTGGCTTTTTAGGGCTACGACATCGCGCTGGGCATAGGTGTTCTGGCTGGTAAAGGAGCCGGAACGATTGGTGCCTGAGCTGTAGTAGGAGTTGTTGCGTACACGCCAGGAGCCAATATTCACACCCATGCGCAGGTCTGCGCTGAGGTCATTGGTGGCGGACATGCTCTTGCTCTGGTCACGGCGCATATTGACGCCATAGTTCAAAAAAGCCGCAGTCTTACCCGAATCCCATAGTGATGGGTCTATATAGCCGCGCTTGCTGGGATTTAGATAAATTTGTGGAATACTTAGCAAGAGACGCAGTTGAGCACTTTCGTACACTACCGTAGCTTCAGGAACGATCTCGGGCAGGCGTAGGCAAGTGGCGTCAGCCGATATCGGAGCGGGCAGCTTGCCCATGTCAATCCCAGCCTGATCGAGCATTTCTTGGTTGAAACAGGGCTCATTTTCGTCGGTGCGTGGGTTGCGCTTGAAAGTGATGTCGCGCCGCCCGGTACGTTGCTGGTTTACATGTAAGTCCACGCGCTGTATGCCTTCGGGTACGTTGCTGCTCGCAAGCAAGGTGCGTAGGTCCGCTGTGGAGGCCTTGCCTTGCAGAAAGGCCATGTTAAAACGCAGTGATTCTGTGTTGTCCAGAGCAGCCACTTGAATGGTTTTAGCCTGATTATCCTGGGGAGCGGCAATGGTGGCTGAGTTCGTCTGAGCTAGGGTAGAGTCAGCCGCTAGGACCATGCAGGACAGTAAGATCAGCCACAGAGCGTCCAGTGGCTGGCGGCTGATGAGGCAAATGCGTTGGCAGAACTGCCGGTTTTTTGTGAACATGACTCAGCACCCAGAGGGTGTAATTGACGATTCGTAGACGTACAGGTACTCCTGCTACTGACCGAATGCCAGTAGCCGAAAGGTTCAGATGTGAGGCGGGGGACAGCGGCAGGTTATGTCGCTTTCTTATGGCGTGTCCGTATCCGATGCTCGAGGCTGGACTTTGGCTTTGCCGTTCAGGCGCACTTCATACGGATCAGCACTGCCGTAGTCGCTGATGGCGCGAAACAGCAAGGTGTCTTGATCGCTCGAGCGGCCCAATGGCAGCAGACGAGTCTGGCCGGGGGCAATCATGCCGGGATCTTCTATGGCCTGGCCTTTGGCGGTTCGAAGGGTGGATATAGATACGTGATACGCGCTTGGATTGTGAATCTCAAGCATGGACTTATCCTGGTTGTTCACTACAGACCACTGCAGTCTGACAGGGGCCTCGTCTGCGGAACCAGGCAGGCCATCCGGACGGAAAAATAATTTGATGCGCTGACGAATGGCTATCTGTAACTGGTTCTCACCGGGACCCTGTTGAGGGATCTCCTGGATGTTTAGCCAGAACACGGTTTCTCGGTCGCGGGGAAGGCCTTGATCACCGCCGGCATAGAGTATGCGAACCACTTGTTGTCCTTCAGGGGCAACTTTGACCAGTGCGGGGGTAATCGCAAAAGGCAGTTCGGCTTGATCGTTATCTGCTTCAAGCCAGGACTGAACCAGGATAGGCGAATTGTCGTTGCGAACCGTTATGCTGGTTTCTTGTTGCTTTTCGGGCAGGATCAAACGGGTGCTGCTCAAGGAGATCGCTGCTTGTGCTTGGTTGCATAACAGCACAACGCTGAGGGTTAGGCAACTGAAAGCCAGTTTCTTGAATGTTAAGATAGACATGGTTTATGCTTTTTAATCTCCTGGCGAAGAGGATCGCTTCTCGCCAGGAGCTAATGCTGTTTTATTCGTAAGAAAGCTCGTAGGCAACGGTTGCATTGGCTTGGCCGCTGACTACATCCGCCTTGGTTTTACCCGGCTTTAAGGTGTAGTACGCGGTCAGAGGGATGGAGCCACTGGTATAAGGGGCCGCCAACTCGTAGAAACCAGGGGTGAAGTCTAGAGTGGTTTGGTTGCTGACCAGCATAATCTGCACGTTCTGTGCGCCACCTGTAACATCAATACCTTTACCAGAGACCGCAGATGGAATTAGCTTCAGTTTAACGCTAGTGCCTGCGACGCATTCGATCTGCATATCGATATTCTTGGCAATTGCAGTGCTGCCATTATTGCCGGAGGTGGCTGGCGTATCTTGGTTACCCAGCGAATTGACTGAGACGGGGCCCATGTCGACTAGCATGTTGGCGCCGGTGCTGCTTGCACCAGAAGAACGCACGGTGCAACTGTCAGCGTTAATGCTGCCGATAAAGCTGATGTTGCCTACGGCACCGATGGAGGGTGCAGCGTTAACACTGGCCGCAGTGAAAGCAGAAAGTAGGGTTAGGCCTAAAAAGGTTTGTTTCATGATTAGCGTGAATTCCGTTTGTTGGACTAATGGAGCAGCGCCGTTGTGCGCTTTGGGGCGCACTGCTGTTTTCCATGTATGTATGCTCTGTTAGCAGGGCACGAGTGAAGTTTAGGAAATTAATCGGCGACGAAGTTTCAGACTATTCTTAAACTATGGTCTGTTAATCGGTTTATACAAGTAATGTTTCTGTCAAGTTGTTTTTTTACTGGTTTTGCAATTCTTGATAATTAAGCATAGCTAGTGTCAGGCGACTATTACAGACCGTGGGGGTTAGGATTAGTCTTAATCTATTAAATAGGTTGCGCTTTTAAAATTTCATCACTAATCAGTTCATATAAAGGGGGGCGAACTGTGATGAATAAGAAGTTCGATATGCGGAACCATCGATTCAAAAGACCGGAGTTGCACCGTCGGTGCTTTTTGAGGCTCAAAGCGCTAATGTTGCTTATCGTCTTGCTCATAGGCATGCAACAGGTTCAAGGCCAAGAAGCGTGTTCTTTATCACGAGTCCTTACGCCGTCTAGTAGCTGGAGCATGGCACCGAGTGGCAATTTTAAGAACGGCGATATCGTAGCGTCTGCGCGCGCCTATCTCCAGTACGCTGTAAGAGAAGAGCAGCCGGGAGTAATTCTTGTTGAGGGCGCTGGGCAGATGGTGAACAATCCTTATAGTGCTGCTCCTTTGTATGGGATGCCTGGACTTGGTGTGAGGGTGAGTTGGACAGGCTTCAGCGGGCTTACCGACCCGGTACATCTGGTACCTCCTGCTAAGGCAGGGACAATCATTTCCAACATACCACAGCGAAAAACGTTGCTTGCGGCACAGATTTTGCCCGGCGTATACACGCTCACTCAGTTTTATCGTTATGAGTTGGTGGTGATTGACGAGAGCATATATAGGGGGGGGTGGCTGGCCTATACAGAGCCGAATCAAGTTCAGGTTATGACAAGCTACCAAAAGATGATGGGCGGCGCTGCGCTTTGTATCAATGGTTCGGTAGATCTCATGACAGGTTTGATTGAGTTTCTTCAGTTACCCGAACTGCCTAGATCTAACTTACCAGGTTGCAGGTTCTCACTTGGTACATTGCAGCAAACAGTACTCTTGGGACCGGTTGATTCCGACCAAATTCCGCACGCTACTTCCCCCCGTTTTTCCGGAGAAGTAGGTCAGGCTCATTTTTCAATTGAGGGAACAGACTGCCCTCAAGGCACCAGGTTGAATTTCTACTTTACTGATACACGGGATACGGGAACAGATAAAAACTATATGTTGACTAGTAACCCAACAGTGGGCTTACGTCTGTTTCATAGAGATGAAGATGCTCCTATGCCCTTTGGACCTCTACCTGCAAACAGCGGCATGTTGCCGCAGCGTTATGCGCCAACTATAGGGCCGGCAATGACAAACGCGGCTACGCTCTCTACCTACTTTACCGCTCAGTATGTACGTCTTCCGAGTACAACCGAAGCTGATATTAAGTCGGGGCCTCTGCAGGCTGCATCAGTCCTCGTGATCGTGTACCCTTGATAACCGGGAGTAAAAACCGGCCTGCGAAGGTCGGTTTGGACTGCTCGTAAATTGGCTTTTTTAACTGTCCAGCTTTATAGGGTCAGTTCAGGTCGGAAGTGTATTTAATTTTGGTTCATCGCGGAATAGCGTGAAGGGATTTAGTAAGTTTTCGTACTCTTGATGGCAGGAAATTCCCGAGCAGGTCACATACATAGCCATGTATTTTTGGTCCTTCAACATGCGGTGCTATGAATTAGATAGTGGTAAGTGAGACTTATATAAATTTTTTTTTTGATGGCTTTTCAATTCTTGGTGATTCATTTTTATTAGCTATGGCATTTACCGAGAATAATCAAACAGCTTCGGATTAATCTTAAGCTATTAAGTAGTGTGAGCTTTTAAGATTTTATTAGTAATTGGCCTTCGTGAGGAGTGTGGTGAATTGTAAAAAATAAAGTGTGCCATATGTTGACCTATTTATTTAACAGGCTGAGGTTGTTCCGAATTCGGTATTTAAATCTTTTAGCGCTAATTTTGCCTCTCGTATTATTCACAGGCATGGAAAATGCTCAGGCTGCTTTGGCGTGCTATCGAAGCCAAGACCTGACACACACTACTACCTGGACTATAGTCCCCAGTGGTAGTGGGTTTAAGAATGGTGGTATCGTAGCGAGCACACTCGCTTACACCAGTTTTAGGTTGGAATCTTTTGTGGACTCAGTTGCCGTTCTGGGAAGCAATGTGGGTAATTCGTACAATGCTGTTCCTTTAAGGGGGATGCCAGGACTGGGCTTGGTTGTGCGCTGGTCGGGGAGCAACTCAACTGAGAATTTGACGCTTATTCTCCCTACGATGCCGCCAGAAACGGTTTTTTCGAGCTCAGCACGCTTGCAGACGGCGCTCAAGGGACAAGCTAAATTTGCTCATACTCTGACCCTGTATTACCGTTTTCAACTTGTTGTGATTGACGCCAACCTTTACGAAGGAGGTAAGTTGGGTGGTGCAGGTGCAGAGTATAATAAAGTCTGTACTATTATCTCTACCCATCAAACAGCTTCCTCGGACCCTGTAAGCTGTATTGGAGGTGTTATAGATCTGATGGGGGCTTTGAATGACAGCCTGTTGGTGCCCGAATTACCGAGACCAATCTTGCCAAGTTGTTCGTTCTCAGCCGACTCATTGGCACAACTTGTCACCTTGGGGCCGATTGGTCGTGATCAGATTCCACTTACGACATCCCCTCGTATTTTTGGAGAAACAGGGCAGAGTCATTTTCTAATTAAGGGTACAGGCTGTGCGAAAAATACCAAGCTGAATTTTTATCTTACTGATGTTCGGGATATGGCAACGATTAAAACCTATATCTTGACTAGCAATCCTGCAGTGGGCATACGCATGTTTCATGGGAGTGAAAATGATCCTGTGTCTTTGGGGCCCGCACCTTCAGGGTCATGAGTACCATCGCGCTATGCGCCCTCTGTAGGACCTGCAACGGTAAACGGGGCTACGCTCTCTGCCTCCTTTACTGCTCAGTATGTACGTCTTCCGAATACAACCGAAGCTGATATTACATCAGGGCCTATGGAAGCGGCTGCAACTTTTGTAGTTGTGTATCCCTGATAAGCAGGAAAAAAAAGCGGAGCCAAGGGGCTCCGCTTTTTTATTTGCTGGTGGGGTTCTCCTGCCAGCGTAAATACGCGTGGCGAGTCTGGGCAGAGACGGACTCCAGTACTTTTTGATGCGTGACTTTATGGCGTGCTAGCAAGCGTGCATCGGCCACGGTTTTGGACTTGCAAAACCAGTGGCAGCTATGCTGGAACAGATAAAGTTCGGCTGACAAATGATAGGCACGGCTTTTGGGGTCCAACTGCTCGGGATTGTCGACAACATGGCGCAAACCGGCGGCATGAATCTGCAAAAGCTGGCGAAAGTCGCGCGTCATGGACGGGATGATTCGTTCCGCGTAAGGCACACAAAAAGGCAACATGCCCACACGGGTGTTTTCTGCCGGTTCTTTTTGTAGTGCATCGGCCAAGGATTGAATCTGGGTGGCTACCGCGTTTTCGGTCTGGGCAAACATCTCCAATACCTGTAGTTGGCGTGAGGAGTCTTGTTCGCCAATCGCGCGGGTATAACCTTCTGTCAGCGTTTCCATATGACGTTCCAACTGAAAGCTACTCAGATGCTGGCCCAGCAAGATAATGCGCCCGCGTTGATAGCGTGCCCGTACAAAATGAAGGGCAATAGCGGCGATCAGAAGAAGTATGACTGTGTCCATCACTCGTGTTTCCGTGCTGGGCCTGGCGCCTTGTTCTTGTTTCCTGCAGCAGGGTTAGGCCAGGCCATAGAATAATGCTGTCAACGTAGCAGCCGGCCATTGTATCCCGTCATTCTTTATTCTTGTTTTCATTCTTAGCAGGGATGGCCGCCGATCACAATCAGGCCGAGCACCATCACCTGCTGCTGGCAAACTGCCAGGCTCAACACGAAGCCCTGATGCGCGGCAAAACAGGCATGGCATTGTGAAAGATGGCCTTGCCATCTCGAGCCACCCCCAAAGTCGAATACGGGCTTTGGCTGTGGGGAGTGGCTCATGTCTGGAGTGCCTTCGCTTGGTCGGCAGCAGCCTTAGCACAAGGGCTGCTTATGGAGGGATTGCCCTGCGGACCACAGCTTGGTGTTGGTCTGCAATCCGCTCTGCTTTTAGGCTTTCCCTGCTGCAGGCAGGGCGTAGGTGCCGGATGCCTGTGTCTGCTCCTGACTGATCTGACGTACCACCAGGAACATGCACAGTGCCGAGACAATAATGCAGGGAATGGCGGAGGTGATCACACCCGCAGCGCCATAGCCCTGGCTAAGCAACATGCCTGCAATGGTCGGGCCCAGGGTGGCGCCAATACGGCCTACTGCGGCGGCGGTGCCAACACCCGTGGCACGCACGGCAGTGGGGTAGACGATGCCGCCAAAGGCATACAAGACACCCTGGCAGCCGATTACAAAAGCACCTGTCAAGGCGGCGGCCCAATACATCTGCTCCAGCCCGGAAGCACCGTTCAAACTGAGCAAACCGGCCAGGATTCCGCCATACATCAGGGCGATGACCAAAGCCTTGTGCCAGCGGTCGGTCAGATAGCCCAGCAAGACGGTGCCCACGGTTGCACTGACCATGAACCAGAATTGGGCGGTGCTGCCTTGTTTACGGCTAAAGCCCAGCTCCTGGAACAGGGAGGGCAGCCAGCTCAGCATCAGATACACCACCATCAAGGTGAAGAAATAGCTGACCCACAAGAGCAGGGTACGGGCGGCAAGACCATTGCTGAACAGATCTTGGAAGCGTCCCTGAACTGCGGTTCGGCTTTCTCGTGCCTGCAGAAACTCGCGTGATTCAGGCAACAGCCACACCATGACAGGGATGACCAGCAGGGGCAGCAGACCGCCCAGATAAAAGATGTTTTTCCAGTTTTCCCCGAAGTTGGAGGCAGCGACCAGCGACAAAATGGCTGCCCCCACCGGCATGCCCGCATACATCATGCCTACCGCACGGGCACGGTGTTCGGGCTTGACCGACTCGGCGGCCAGAGTGATCAGGTTGGGCATGGCTGCGCCCAGGCCAGCCCCGGCCAGAAAACGTACCATCAGGAGGATAGCCAGGCTGTTGACCCAGGCAGTGAGCAGGGTAAACAGGGCAAATACGGCGACCGAGACAATCAGCACGGCTTTGCGCCCGTATTTATCTGCCCAGCGCCCGCCCATCAGTGAACCGGGCAGCAGCCCCAGAATGCCTGCACTCAGAAAGTAGCCCTGATAGGTTTTATCCAGTCCAAACTCCGCTGCCACGCCTTTCACGGCGATGCCGGCGGCCTGAATGTCCATGCCTTCGATAACAGCGATCAGAAAGCAGATCGCCACGGTAAGGACCGCATGCTTGCGGCCATGGGTTTGTGTCATTGCAATGTCTCCTCGGTTGACCGGGACGTTTTTTTATTGCTTCTGCGACCTGCCCGCCCCGAATTCAGGGCGCAGAAATCCGCTCACCGCGCGCTAAAGCGGCGGTGAGTCGGGGTAGAGCTTTTTTTTCGATTTTTTGGAATCAGGCCGTCGCGGCTTGTCGTTGCAGCAAGTCCAGAGCCACGTCCACAATCATGTCTTCCTGGCCGCCAACCATGCGACGCTTGCCCAGCTCGACCAGAATGTCCACGGTTTTCAGACCGTATTTCTGGGCGGCTACTTCGCTGTGACGCAAGAAGCTGCTGTACACACCGGCATAGCCCAGGGCCAGGGTTTCGCGGTCTACGCGCACCGGGCGATCCTGCAAGGGGCGCACAATGTCGTCCGCTGCGTCCATCAGGGTGTACAGATCCGTGCCATGGTTCCAGCCCATGCGTGCGGCGGCAGCAATAAACACTTCCAGCGGCGCATTGCCGGCTCCGGCACCCATGCCCGCCAGGCTGGCATCAATGCGGTCGCAGCCTTCTTCCACGGCCACAATGCTGTTGGCCACACCCAGGGACAGATTGTGGTGGGCGTGAATGCCGGTTTCGGTTTCGGGCTTGAGCACATCCTTGAAAGCGCGGAAACGGTCGCGCACATCATTCATGTTCAAGGCCCCGCCCGAGTCGACCACGTAGCAGCAGGTGGCTCCGTAGCTTTCCATCAGCTTGGCTTGTTCGGCCAGATGTTGAGGCGTGATCATGTGGCTCATCATCAGAAAGCCCACCGTATCCATCCCCAGATTGCGGGCATATTCGATGTACTGCTTGCTGACGTCAGCCTCGGTACAGTGTGTGGCCACCCGCACAATGCGGGCACCGGCGTCATAAGCGGCTTTCAGATCGTGGATGGTGCCAATGCCTGGCAGCAGCAAGGTGGCAATCCTGGCATGGGTGACAACCGAGGCCACCGCCTCAATCCATTCCAGATCGGTGTGTGCGCCAAAACCGTAGTTGAAGCTGGAGCCACACAGCCCATCGCCGTGGGCGACCTCGATGGAATCGACCTTGGCCTGATCCAGGGCACGGGCAATATCCATGGCGTTTTGCACGCTGTATTGGTGGCGTACGGCGTGGCTGCCGTCGCGCAGCGTCACGTCGGAAATAAAGAGCTTTTTGTTGGGATCGTGTGCCATTGTGATGTCCTTGCGTGTCATGCGGTTTGCGTCAGCAGGCGGGTTTGAGCCAGACGCTCGGCGCAGGCCAGCGCGGCGCTGGTCATGATGTCCAGGTTGCCGGCATAGGCGGGCAGATAGTGGGCCGCGCCTTCTACCTCGATAAACACCGAGGTTTTCAGACCCGAACGCCATCCGAGGCCAGGCACATTGATGGGCTTGTCCTCGGGGATCACATCGAACTGCACTTTTTGCTTGAGGCGGTAGCCAGGCACATAGGCCTGAACCTTGGCGGCCATGCGCTCAATAGACTGTTCGATTTCCGCTTCTTTGCCCGGATCGCTGAGGGTGTAGACGGTATCGCGCATCAGCAAAGGTGGCTCGGCCGGGTTGAGCACAATGATGGCCTTGCCCACGGTGGCGCCGCCCACCACCTGCATGGCTTTGCTGGTGGTCTCGGTAAATTCGTCAATATTGGCACGGGTTCCGGGACCGGCTGATTTGGACGAGATCGAGGCAATGATCTCGGCATAGTGCACGGGGGTGACCTGCGAGACTGCCGCAATAATGGGCACGGTGGCTTGTCCGCCACAGGTGACCATATTGATGTTGGAGGCGTCCAGATTGTCGTCCAGGTTCACCACCGGGATGGTGTAGGGGCCGATAGCCGCCGGTGTCAGGTCAATGACCTGAATGCCGTGCGCCTGCAGGACGGCATTGTGACGGGCGTGTGCCCCCGCGCTGGTCGCATCAAATACGATGCGAATGTCCTTGAAGTTGGGCAGCTTCAACAGCCCATCCAGTCCTTCGTGGGTGGTGGGCACGCCCAGGCGGGCCGCACGGGCCAGACCATCGGAGGCGGGGTCGATTCCGACCATCGCGCCCATTTTCAGGTGTTTGCTTTGGCGCATCACCTTGATCATCAGGTCGGTGCCGATATTGCCCGAGCCAATGATGGCGACGGCAATGCCGTTGGGGTTTGTCATGTGTGTTACTCCGTACAAAGAGGACTTAGCCTGCGCTGAAGGTGACGGATACCGAGCCCAGGTCCTCGATCACGGCTTCAATGTGATCACCGGGGGCGACGGGGGCCATCGGGCCCAGGGCTCCGGTCAGAATCAGATCGCCGGCCCGTAGCGGTTCGCCCAGCTTGGCCATGGTGCGGGCCAGCCAGGCGGCGGCGTTGAAGGGATGCCCCAGGCACTCGGCGCCACTGCCGCTGGAGGCCAGCTCGCCATTGCGATGCAGGCTCATGCGCGCGGCGCGCAGGTCCAGACCGTCCAGGCGACGGGCAGGGCCGCCCAGCACGTACAGGCCGCTGGAGGCGTTGTCGGCCACGGTATCCACAAAGCGGATATCCCAGTTGGCAATGCGGCTGCCCACGATCTCCAGGGAGGGCATGACCCAGCCTACGGCCGTGGCGACATCGCTAAAGCCGGTGTCGGCGTGGGGCAGATCGCGCTCCAGCACCAGAGCAATTTCGGCTTCAATCTTGGGTTGCAGCACACGTTCAATGGGGACAGTCTCGCCATCGCCATAGGCCATGTCGGCAAACAGGGCGCCAAAGTCGGGTTGCGACACGCCTAGTTGCTGCTGGACCTTGGGGTTGGTCAGGCCGATCTTGCGGCCCGTCAGGCGACGACCTTGGGCTAGTCCACGGGCAATGTTGATGCGCTGTATGGTGTAGGCTGCCTCGGCATTATCTTCACCAATCAGGCTGCGAATCGGGTCTATGGACTGATTGCTGCTCTCGGCCTGGCGCAGACGGCTGGCCAGGGTATCGAGCAGATCGCTGGGTGCCTTGTTCATCTCAACGCTCCAGGAAATCCAGAACCAGCTGGTTGAATTTCTCGGCATGCTCCCACTGCGCCCAGTGACCGCACTGGTTGTAGACGTGCAGCTCGGAGTTGGGAATGCCTGCCAGCAGACGCAGGCCGGTATCGAAAGGTACAACCCGGTCCTGACGGCCCCAGATGATCAGGGTAGGGGCGGTGATGCTGGGTAGACGAGGGCTGAAGTCGGGGAACTGGCGGGGATTGGCTTCCAGGGACTTCAGGAAGTTGTCCAGGTGGTCCTTGCGGCTGAGCATATTGTTCAGACGGGCCTGCAGCAGCTCGTCGGTCAGCACGCTGGCGTCGAATACGAACACATTGTTAAAGCGCTTCAGGTTCTCCAGCGTGGGTTCGCGGTACAGACCGTTCAGCAGCTTGATGCCCTCGCTGGGCATGGGGGTAAACAGGCTCATGCCACCTGTGCCGCCGCCCATCAGAACCAGCTTGGCCACGCGCTCGGGCCAGGTCAGGGCAAAGGCCACCGAGCTATGGCCGCCCATGGAATTGCCCAGCATGTGAATTTTGTCTATGCCCAGCTGGTCAATAATACTTTTCACCACACGGGCGTTCAGGTCGGAGCGCGAGCCGCTGTTGACGATGGAATCGCTCTTGCCCCAACCAGGACAGTCGATCAGCAAAACGCGGTAGCCAGCCTGGGTCAGCGGCTCAATATTGCGATTGAAGTTGGCCCAGCCGGTAGCACCGGGGCCCGAGCCGTGCAGCATGACAACCGTCTGTTCGCCCTGACCCAGATCGTTGTAATGGATGCGCAGTTCCTTGCCTTCCTCGACCACGGTCGCGAAACGGCTGTAATCAGATTCATTCAGACTCATGACAATCTCCTGGTATTTTTGGGTGGTGGATTTCAGTTCTTGCGCGGATGGGCGGACAAGCCGCCAAAGCCGGCAATCCACTCGGGAATTTCTCGGTAATAGCGGTGCGCCGCTTCATAGGGGCCATAGGCCGACAGACCCGCGAAAGCAGCCACCCAGGTCTTGACTTCGTGGGCGCTGCGGCCTGCCAGGGCGGACACGTCGTCGTTGGCGACCTCATCGAGCTGGGCATAGCTTTGCGTTTGCAGCAGATCCAGAAAGTTCTGGTCCCATTCGGGGTTGAGCGGATGCAGAACAGAAGGGTCCCGGGTGAAGGCTCTGCCAGCATCGATCGTGCGTTGTGTGCGGGCGGCACGGGCTTCGGGCGAGAGCGTGTAGCCTTCGCCATCCAGCGAGCGTCGCACGGCATCGGGGGCTTCGGCGTAGACGGGGACGGGAGGTTGATGCGACAAGCCGCCCGAACCGATCCACAGCACACGCTTGCCCGTGGAGCGGGCCCATTGGCCGATGGCCTCGCCCAGCAAACGGGCACGTTTGAAGGTGGGCAAGGGGGCTGCCACCGCGTTAATGAAAACGGGAATGACCGGGTAATGGTCCAGACTGCCCACCAGATGTTCCAGCGGGTAGGCGGCACCATGATCCAATTGCATATCGTGTGAAATGGCTACGTCCACGCCGCTATGGATGACATGGGTGGCACATTCCGTGGCCAGCTCGAAGGGCACGTCCAGGCGTCCGGCCAGGCTGTCAAAGTCGCCAATCGCATGCGCGCCGGTGCCGATGCAAAAGCTGGGCATGACGTTGTAGAAAAAGCCGTTGAAATGATCAGGGGTGAACAACACGATCAGATCAGGCTTGAAGGCAGCGACCCGTTCGCGGGCCGCTTTTTGTACCGCAAACACTTCGTCCAGGACGGCTTGGGCCGGATCGTGATGACCCAGCAAAGGCGTGTGTGAAAGACACTCCAGGTGTGCCAGCATGTCAGTCTCCTGATTCTGATTATGGGTGTGCAGGGGCAGCCGCCTCGTCCGTCAAGGCGGCATTGGTGGCTTGGCTGCGTGTGGTCTGCGTGATTTGTTTGGCCAGATTGCGCAGGTTCTGGGCAGTGTCGTTCCAGACCTCCAATGGGAGGACGGCGCGGTGTTCGATCAGCTCTTTGAGCGGGCGCATGTCGCGGCCTTGGTTGACGGTGATGGCGCCGCAGATGGCACCTTCCGGGTCCAGGCCAATCAGGACAAAGGGGGGCATGTCCAGTGTGCCGCGCAACACCCAGTGGGCAGCGGCCATGTCTCCGGCAAACTGAATGTTCAGGTCGCACTGATCGGTCCAGAACCAGGCAGGGCAGGGCTTGGCGGGTTCCTGGTTCAGCATGTGGCAAACGGCCATGCTGGCCTGCCGATTGGCGTTTTCCCAGGTCTCCTGTCTTTGCCAGCGGCCATCCAGACCGATTTGCACCGTAGTGTCGCCCGCCGCATAGATATTGGGCTGAGAGCTTCGACCATGCTCGTCAATCACGATTGCACCCTGCTCGGTGTGCAATCGCGCACTGTCGGCCAGACGGGTGTCAATGCTCACGCCCACGCCATAAATCAGCAGCTCACCTTGCAGTTGTTCGCCATTGTCCAGCGTCAGTACCACGCGCTGCTGATCGTTCAGTCGGGCGTTGTGGACGTGGGCACCGAGGTGAAAGCGCACGCCGCGAGCCTCATGCACGGACTGTAGATACTGACTGAGGACTTCGGGCGCGTTGCGCGACATGATGCGGCTGGCCGGATCGATCAGTTCCACCGTGGCACCCAAAGCGACCAGGCTGGATGCCAGTTCCAGGCCAATGACACCGGCACCGACCACCAGCACATGGCTGCCAGGTTTGAGCTGAGCGCGAATGCGGTGGGCATCGTCCAGGGTGCGCAGAACATGCGACACCGACCCCAACGCGTCCAGTTCGGGCAGGCGTCGGGCTTGTGCCCCAGTCGCCAGCAAGAGGCTGTCGTATCGCAGGGTTTCGCCGTTGGACAGGGTGATGCAGCCTTGCTGAGCGTCAATCGCTTCGGCACGGATACCCAATTTCAGGCTGATGTTCTGTTCGCTGTAAAAGCTGGCCGGATGCAGGTTCAGCTGCACATTGTCCGGGTCCAGCAAGGCGTCTTTTGACAGGGGTGGGCGCTCGTAAGGTAAGTGAGGTTCCTCACCGACCAGGGTGATCTGTCCGGCAAATTCTCGGCGGCGCAGTTCAGCAGCAGCCGTGGCACCGGCCTGTCCCCCGCCCACAATTACAATATGAGGTGTCTGCATCACAGCTCCAGTCCACCGGCCACATTGCGTATGCCGCGTACTCCCAGACCTGCGTCGGCATTGATCATGACGCCGGTCAGTGTCTGGTTGTTCTGGCGCGAGGCCAGTAGCACAAAGGGGCCGGTAAATTCTTCAGGTTCAGGAAAGAATTGCAGGGGCAGGATCGCTTTGATGGCCTCGGGCGAGCGCGAGTCCATGATGCGGGTATCTTGCTGGCCCAAGGCTTGGGGGCCACGCAGATCGGTTTTCATACCGCAAGGGCCTACGCCATTCACACGAACTTTAGGGGCCAGTTCAAAAGCCAGTTCGCGGATCAGACCGACCGCGGCATGTTTGCTGGCGGTATAAAGCGGGCCACCGCCTTCGGCGTAAAAAGCCGAATTGCTCAAGGTGAAAATCATGCTGCCGCAGGATTTGACCAGTTCGTCGGCAGCGGCCTTGGCACCGAGCAGATAGCCTTTGACGTTGATGGCAAAGAGCTCGTCAAAGCCTTTGTCCAGTTGCTCCATACTGGTGTTGATCAGCCGTGCGCCGTGGTCCCAGACCGCAGCATTGCCAATAAAGCAGTCCAGCTTGCCAAAGCGGGCCACCGTGGCCTTCACGGCGTTCTGGTTGTCGGCTGCGCTGCACACATCACCCTGGACGGCCAGCACCTTGCCGCCGAATTTCTGTTCCAGATCGGCGCATTTTTCTGCCGAGCGCTCCAGCACGGCCACGGATGCGCCTTCTTTCAGAAAGCGCTCTACCAATGCCAGACCCAGGCCGGAGCCGCCGCCGGTGATCAGGGCCACCTCGTTTTGCAGCCAGCCGTTCATGCCTGGGCCTCCAGATCGATATAAACCATGCCTTCGCTGATGATCACCGGATAAGTGCGTAATGCTTCGGTGGCCGGCTGGCACAGGGCAGCGCCCGTTTTCAGACAGAAACGGGCAGCGTGCAGCGGGCACTCCACGGTGCCGTCGTCCTCGATATAGCCTTCGGACATGGACGCGTTGCCGTGTGTGCAACGGTCATCCGTCGCATAGAAGGTGCCATTAATATTGAACAAGGCAATCTGGCGGTCGGGGGTGTCTATCTTCAGTGCCTCGCCATCGGCCAGGGCACCGGTTTCACATGCGGTAATGCGTGTCATATCAATCAACATCGGAAGGTGAGCGGGGTCAGAACAGCACGCTCAGGTTGTGGGATGTGATGACGACTTGATCCAGAACGATCTCGCGTTCATACAGTTCCCAGCCAAAGCGGTTGTCTGCGCGACGTACATAATCCAGGCGCTTGCCGGCGTACCAGGTTTCGTCCTTTTCTTTCTGGGCGCGGTACAGGATGTAGTTGCTGCGGATCTGGTAACCCTGCCCGTCAGCGGTGGGCCGGATACGCAGATTGCTGACAAAGTGGCGGGTGCGCGAGGGCGGCTCCTCCGCCCAGGCCATCCCGGTTTCCAGACGAGCGACGCGGCGTTCCAGCTGGAATTTGTTGTCGTTGAAAATCCAGGTGGTGGGCGGCTGTACGCTGCGACGGCGGTCACGGGTTTGCGCATTGGTGGTGCTGCGCATGTGGTAATGCACGTCCTCGGACAGCAGATCCAGCCAGTCGCGAAATTGCCAGTCGTCCAGCAGTTCGGCTTCCATGTAAAGGAAGTCGGCAATTTCGTGATGCACGTGCATGTCGACGATGGCGGTTTGGGTCGGTTCTTCAATGACGGCGCTCATTTCACCAGCTCCTCTTCATAGACACGGCTGCGCTCCAGCACTTCATCCCAGGTCTCGGACACCATCAGGTCGGCCCAGTACTTGTACAGACCGCGAGCGGCTGTTTCGGAGAAGATGTAGTTGGTGACGCCCGGCACGCCATCGCTGCGCAGACCTTCGTTGCCCAGGCCCATTTCCATGCACAGCTGGGTGTTGCGTGCGCGCTTGCCGCGCAGGATTTTCTGAATTTCAGCCCAGTTCTCGGAGTCGTCCTGCTCCAGGAAACCGGCGGGGCCAAAGGCGCGGGTGGCGCTGCGCTCAAAGGCGGCCTTCACATCGTCGGGTGCAGCGGCATCGGCAATGCAAAATGCCCAGACTTCCACCTGGTTCGGGCCACGTGGATGCCAGACGCGCAGCGTCGCCGTGCCGTTCAGCCAGCTCAGGGTGGGGAACATATTGTTGTGACCGGCCAGACGCAGGGCACGCACCTCGCCCAGGCGCTCGTGGGCTTCGGCATAAGTGTCGCGAAAGTACTGCGACACTTCACCGTCCACCCATACGTTGGCATCGGGCTGCTCGGTAAAGAAAAAGCCACTGCCATGGCCGCGTTGGCCATATTGAACGGCGTCCTTGGCGGTTTCCCACACCGGGCGTGCGGTTTGGCCGGCACCCAGCGCTTTATCCTCGTCACCCGGTTTCTGGCCCAGCACTTGCACGGCAGAAGCGTGCGAGAACAAGGCGTGATACTGGTCGGATGCGAACTGTTCAGCGGGGAACTTCCAGTTGCACTCGATGGTCCATTTCTGAACACCACCGATGATTTCGGTACCGCCTTCGCGCCGGTCCAGAACTCCGTCCAGGTACCAGGCAATGTCGCCCATGTACTCTTCCAGATCGGGAGCGGTGGCGTCCCAATTGCCAAAGACCAGGCCTTTGTATACTTTGACGCGGGTCACTTCCTGCAGACCCCACTTTTCCTTGCACAAGCCTTGCGGATAGGCGCGCGGCTCCAGCGGTACATCCACCAGATCGCCGTTGGTGCCATAGCTCCAGCCGTGGTAGGGACAGGTAAAGGCTTTGGTATTGCCCGAGTCGGCATAGGACACGCGCATCGAGCGGTGTCGGCATTGGTTCAGGAAGGCCTTGATCGAGCCGTCTTTTTGACGGACCACGATAATCGGGTCTTCACCCATATAGGTATTGAAGAAATCTCCCGCTTTGGGAATCTGGCTGGTATGACACAAAAACAGCCAGGTACGGCCAAAGATGCGTTCCAGCTCCAGCTCATAAATATCCGGGTCGGTGTAAATGGAAGGGGTAACGCGTCCATTACGCGCATCGACCAAGGCTTCGATTTTTTCAGGGTTGATTCCCATCGCTTGCTCCTCGCTATTGCAATGCGTGCTTTTGCAAAACAGGTTTTTGTCGCCAAGGGCAAAATGTAGAAGCTTGAAATGAATCCGACCAATACTTGCTTTAGATCGGGTGATCGGCAAAGCCGATAAGTCCGGCTTAAGACCCTGGTTTGGGTAGGGTCTAAGGGCGAGGTCCAGTATTGATGCGGGTTTGAGAGGGGTTAGGGTTTACGATAGGCATGAATGCTGCGATGCAGCATTCAACCTGGGGGCTGATTTTGAAGGCCGTAGAGCAGCGACAATAGGGCTTGCAAGACGGGCTGGCCCGGTGGGAGAACTGCTGGCCGGACCAGACCCTGTTCGGGTTTGAGCCGGGCAGGCGTGATCAATTTGACAGGAGACAAACTTGGAATTGCGACACTTGCGTTATTTCGTTGCCGTCGCGGAAGAGTTGAATTTCACCCGTGCTGCGGAACGGCTCTACACTTCTCAGCCCTCGTTGAGTGAGCAGATCCGCAATCTGGAAGAGGAGATCGGTTACCCCTTGCTGAACCGTACGCGGCGCAAAGTTGAGTTGACGGAAGCCGGGGTGGTTTTCCTGGAGGATGCGCGCGAGATCTTGCATAAAGTGGAGCAGGCTCTGGTACGTGCGGGCAGGGTGGCTTCACAGGCTCGGGAAGTGCTGACGATAGGCTTTGTGCCTGCTGCAGAGGTGCGTATCTTCCCCTCTGTTCTCCCTGCCTTTCGTGCCGCCTTTCCACAAGTGGATGTGGTGTTGCGCAGCCTGACCTCCAATGAGCAGGAAGGAGCCCTGGCCCGGGGAGAGCTGGATCTGGGTTTTATGCGCGGGCCGGTGCGCGCCACCAATGTCTGTAGCGAGGTCGTTCTGGATGAGCCCTTGCGGGTCTATTTGCCCAAAGGGCACCGCCTGGAAGCCTACAGCCTGATACCTCCCGCCCGCTTGAATCGTCTGCCCATGATCGCCGTTGACCGCTCTTACGGTCGGTCCATGCATGATGTGCTGGCCCGCTACCTGGCTCACCATAAAGTGGTGCCCGAGCATACCTACAACTCGGCCAACCCCTTGATGAGCATTAATCTGGTGGCGGCCGGGCTGGGTTATACCTTGTTGCCCACGTACGCGGAATACTTCATGCCCAAGAACGTGGTGTCACGCCCCTTGATTGGTGGCGGGCCGCGGTGTGAACTTTTTATGGCTTACCCTCGTGAGACAGGCTGCATGAGCGAGGCGGCTGTCAGCCTGATAGAACGCATACGGGAGCTGGCACGCTGGCATGGTTCGGGACCGTCAGCCGCCAGTCATTTGAAACAGGCACCCAGCAAGATCGCCTGTCTGTGAAAGGCCTGGAGGGGCCGGTTTTCTGTCTGGCTGTGGCGGGGCGGCACAGCCTTCCCAGCATGGCTTTGGGCATGAAAACAGCCCCCATTCGGGGGCTGCCTCAGTGTGGCGGGATCGCAGAGAAGGGACGACTTACTTATCTTCCACAAAGCGCATGCGGAAGCGGCGGCCCTTGATATTCGTTTCGGCGATCCGATCAACGTATTGTCGGGCAATCCGGCGATCCAGCGCCACGTAGGAACGGGCATCGGTAATCGCAATCTTGCCGACTTGCTCACCTTTCAGCCCCACATCGCGGGTCAAGGCACCGAGCAGGTCGCCGGGGCGCAACTTGTCTTTTTTGCCGCCCTGAATTTCCAGCGTCATCATGGGCGCGCGTAACGGCTCTTTGGACTGAGGGCGCAAGCCTTTCAGGTTGCTCCATTTGACTTCGCTGCCCTGAAACTCCTCGATCAACTTCACCCAGCGCTGTTCGCTGCGCGAGACCAGATTCAGGGCCAGGCCTTTCTGATCACCACGACCCACACGGCCCACACGGTGGATATGCACTTCGCTGTCTTTGGTAACGTCCACGTTGATGACAGCGCCTAGATTCTGAATATCCAGACCGCGCGAGGCCACGTCGGTGGCTACCAGTACAGCGCAGCTCTGGTTGGAGAACTGCACCAGAATTTCGTCGCGGTCACGCTGCTCCAGATCGCCGGTCAGCGCCAGGGCCTGGATGCCTTCGGATTGCAGCTCTTCCACTACTTCCTGACACCGCATTTTGGTGTTGCAGAAAATCAGGGTAGAGGCGGGGCGGAAGTGCTCCAGCAAGGTCACCACGGCAGACAGGCGTTGCTCGGGGTGGACTTCATAAAAGATCTGCTCGATCTGACTGGCATCGTGCAGCGCCTCCACCTTGACTTCTGCAGGTTTATGCAAAAAGCGGGCGCTGAGCTTACGGATGTTCTCGGGGTAGGTGGCCGAAAACAGCAGTGTCTGACGGCGGGGAGGGCAGTGCGAAGCAATCGCCACAATATCATCATGAAAACCCATGTCCACCATGCGGTCGGCTTCGTCCAGAACCAGTGTTTTCAGGGCCGACAAGTCCAGATTGCCTCGCTCCAGATGATCCTGGATCCGGCCTGGTGTTCCCACTACCACGTGAGCGCCATTGCGCAAGGCTTCTGTCTGCGGGCGCGAGGGCACGCCCCCACACAAGGTCAGCATGCGCACGTTAGGAATCTGGCGAGCCAGACGGCGCAACTCGGTGGTGACCTGATCGGCCAGTTCGCGCGTGGGGCAGATCACCAAGGCTTGCGGTGTCAGTTTGCTGGGGTTGAGGGTTTGCAACAGACCCAGGCCAAAGGCGGCCGTTTTGCCGCTGCCGGTCTTGGCTTGGGCGATCAGGTCACGGCCTTGCAGAATCAGCGGCAGGCTTTGCTCCTGAATCGCCGTCATGTTTTCAAAACCCAGACTGTCGAGGGTTTCAAGCAAGGCGGGCAGAAGGGGAAGGGTACTGAAAGAGGTATGTGGCACGATGGGAGACATCAAAAAGAACTGCAAAATAAAGGATTTAGCGACAGTTTACCGTTTGCGGACCGATGGCTGGGAAATAATAGAAGGCAGTCCGAGCGGGGACAGTTGCCGATCATGATTCAAACAAAAAGGGGCGGCAGAAGCGGCCCCTTTTTGCAGCGCGTCGTACAGATCTGGATGCGCTTATGCTTTGCGCGATGCGCCCAGACGCTCCGAGAGGCGATTGGCCAGTTTACGCATGGCTTCCCCTGCACGGCGCTGGGCTGCCTCGTCCGCTTCCTGGGTGAGCAAACTGACCGCGACCCCGGCCACGGCAGCACGGTTATTGGAGTCGAACACCGCGGCTCCAAAACAGTGCATGCCATCCCGTACGCCACAGGCATCCACCGAATAGCCCAGGCGCTGCACGTCGCTGAGCTCCACCATCAATTCTTCCTTGTTGCGCGGGCCGTGCGCCGTCAAAGGGTCGGGCCAGGGATGATTCAGGGCCTGGTCCAGTTCCGGCGCTGGCAACGTGCTGAGCATGGCTTTACCGGTGGCGGTGTAGACCGCCGGCAGGCGCATGCCGGCGCGGAAGGTGAAACCCAGCGGCCGGGTCCCGTTTCGACAGGCAATGTAGACCACATCTTCACCATCCAGAATGGACAGGGTAATCGTCTCTTCCGGCAGGACGCGCATGTCGTCCCAGGCGGCAAAAAATTCCTGTGTCAGATCCAGCTGGGACAGGAACGCATTGGCCCAGCCCATGACGTGTGTGCCCAAGGTGAAACTGCCATTTTCCAGCTTACGGATCAGGTGCAGATCCAGTAGCGTGGTGCACAGACCATACAGGGAACTTTTGGGCATACCCAGACGTTTGACCAGGTCCGTAAATGACAGGGGCTCCGGTGAGGCCGCCAATTCGTCCAGTACGGTGACTGCGCGTACTACAGCCGGAACCAGTTTCTTCTCTTCCACTACGACTAACTCCATAACAACACACAGGAAGTCCAGTGAGCCCGGATGCACGGGTGCTGAACTCTGGAAACAGGGGTAAGGGACCGTCCGTACAAGGTGCAGCATCCCATAATCGAGCCGGCCGGACCAGACGTACAGGTCCTGCATTAGGCCAGATTTGCCGCTTTGATGCCAGCGCTCCATTGTGCCCTCAAACGCCCTAAAACAAAAAATACGGCGACTGATCTTATACGGGTAAACCCGTAAGCCGATTCGTTGACGACGCGTTTTTTCGGCTCCTATAATTCTACCAAGTTCACTATAAGAGAAACAGGTTCAGCATAATGAACAATATCGCGGCATCATTGATTAGCAAACTGAAGGACCCCAGCCTGGCCAAAGATCAGTCCTGGACCGCTCAGGGTTGGGTCAGCGCGGGGGATGGCAACACGTTTGCCGTTCTGAATCCGGCCACGGGTGAGTGCCTGGCCAATGTCGCCAGCCTGGCCACGAAAGAGATTGAAGCGGTCATCAGCGATGCTGAAGTGGCCCAGCGCGAGTGGAAGGCACGCAGCGGGCACGAGCGCGCCAAGCTGTTGCGCGCCTGGTTCGATGCGCTGGTGGCCAATGCGGATGACCTGGCCACCATCATGACCATGGAACAGGGCAAGCCCTGGGCCGAGGCTCGTGGCGAAGTGCTGTACGCGGCTTCCTTTGTGGAATGGTTCAGCGAAGAGGCCAAGCGCGTGTATGGCGACGTGGTCGGCCACCCCCAGGCGGACAAACGCATTGTGGTGGTCAAGCAGCCCGTGGGCGTATGCGCGGCCATCACCCCCTGGAACTTCCCGGCGGCCATGATTACCCGCAAGGTTGCACCCGCTTTAGCGGCTGGTTGCAGCATTATTGTTCGTCCTGCCGACCTGACTCCCCTGACCGCCCTGGCGCTGGCCGTCCTGGCCGAGCGCGTGGGTATTCCCGCGGGTGTGTTCCAGCTGGTAACTGGCCAGTCCCGCGTGGTGGGTGCCGCCCTGACGGAAAGCCCTATCGTGCGCAAGTTGTCCTTTACCGGTTCCACCGAGGTGGGTCGCTTGCTGATGGCACAGTGTGCTCCCACCATCAAGCGCTTGTCGCTGGAACTGGGTGGCAATGCGCCCTTCATCGTATTTGACGATGCGGATCTGGATGCGGCCGTTGAAGGCGCGATGGCGTCCAAGTACCGCAACAGCGGTCAGACATGTGTGTGCGCCAACCGCTTTTTGGTGCAGGACGGTATTTATGACCGCTTTGCCAAAGCCCTGGGCGAACGTGTGGCTGCCCTGAAAGTGGGCAACGGTATGGACGAAGGCGTAGAGCAAGGTCCGCTGATCGAGCAAAAGGCCGTCAATCGCCTGCGCGAACTGATTGATGATGCCGTTCAGAAGGGGGCCCGCGTTTTGCAAGGCGGCCAGCCCCATCCTTTGGGCGGTACCTACTTTGCACCCACCGTGCTGGGTGAGGCGACACCCGCCATGCGCGTGGCCCGTGAAGAATTGTTTGGCCCTGTGGCACCTTTGTTCCGCTTCAAAGATGAAGCCGAAGCCATCGCGATGGCCAATGACACCGAGTATGGTCTGGCTGCCTATTTGTTCACGCGTGACAACGCCCGTGCCTGGCGCATGGGCGAAGCGCTGGAATACGGCATGGTCGGCGTCAATACCGGTTTGATTTCCAACGAAGTCGCCCCGTTTGGCGGCGTCAAGCAATCCGGTCTGGGTCGTGAAGGCTCCCGTTATGGGATCGACGAGTACCTGGAAATCAAATACATGTGCCAGCAGCTGTAAGTTGATACATACCCGCGCCCCGCGCAGCGAAGGGGGCCGCTTTGCCGATAGCGCAGAGCGCCCCATCAGCAGAACCCCACAATAAGCTAAATAAGGAGACGTTATGTCTATCCTGTCTGCAACCCCACGCAAACTGACCCTGGCCCTGACGTTGGCCACGGCTGGCCTTTTGTCCGGCACGACTGCCCTGGCAGAAGAGGTCAAACCCATCAAGATTGGTGTGGTCACCTTCTTGTCCGGCGCGGCCTCCGGTCCTTTTGGCGTGCCTGCCAAGAATGCCGCTGAACTGACGGCTGCCCAGTTGAACGAAGGCAAGGTCCCCGCCCCTTACAACACCAAGGGTCTGGGCGGTGCACCGATTGAACTGGTTTTCATTGACGAGAACGGTGGTACTGCTAAGCAGGTCAGCGAATACCGCAACCTGGTTCAGCAACAAAACGTGGACATCGTGGTCGGCTACATCTCTTCGGGCGATTGTCTGGCCGTGGCCCCCGTTGCTGAAGAACTGAAAAAACTGACCCTGATTTTCGACTGCGGCACACCGCGTCTGTTTGAAGATGCCAGCTACAAATACGTGTTCCGTCCGGTGGCCCACGCCACGATGGACAACGTGGCCGCTGCCCGCTTTGTGCTGGAGCGCAACCCCGAACTCAAGAGCTACGCCGGTATCAACCAGAACTACGCCTGGGGTCAGGATGCTTGGCACGACTTTGAAGGCACATTGCAAGCGCTCAAGCCCGGCGTAGAAGCCAAGACCTCGCAAATGCCCAAACTGGGCGCGGGCCAGTACAATGCCGAGATCTCTTCCCTGATGGCGGCCCGTCCAGAAGTGATTCACTCCAGCTTCTGGGGTGGCGATCTGGAAGGCTTTGTGGTGCAGGCTCTGCCACGTGGTTTGTTCCGCAACACCCTGACCGTGCTGACTGCTGGCGAAACAGCAACGCACCGAGCCAACAACCAGATCCCCACAGGCACCATCATTGGCGCTCGCGGTCCACACGCTGCGTTTGCCCCTGACAATGAATTGAACCGGTGGTTGCGTGCCAGCTACCGCGAGCAGTTCAATGCGGACCCCAGCTACCCTTCCTACAAGATGACACAGACGTTGCTGGGTTTGAAAGCCGCTTATGAAAAAGCCCAGGCTGCCAACGACGGTAAAACACCGTCCACCGAACAAGTGATCAGTGCTTTCGAGCATCTGACCTTCGAGAGCCCATCGGGTGATGTCAGCATGTCCTTGGGCAAAGGCCACCAGGCTGTTCAAGGTACGACCTTGGGCGTGGTGAAAAACGACAAGGGCGTGATCAGCTACACCGATCTGCGTCACTTCAAACCTGAAGAAGTGACACCGCCCGAAGGCGTGAAATCCATCGACTGGATCAAGGGCGGCTTGAAGCACTGATACGGACAGGCGTCCTGACAAGGACGCTGCTCTGAACCTGAGGGCCTGCAAGACCTTGTTTTGTATGTCCGGTCTTTACCACGGGGACGCTCCCAGGGTAAAGGCCCCCTCGGGGGGAAGCAAGCCGAAGGCGTAGCCAGGGCGCATGTTTACCGCCGGGCTGTTCCCCAGGTAAAAGCTCCCCCGTTTGGGGGAGGCACACCCACGCTGCGGCGTGGTGGCATTTTTTATTCCATTTCCACAGAAACCGACTATGTCTCTTCTTTCTGCTGCCTTAATAGATGGCATCATGTACGCCGCCTGGCTGTTTCTGGTCGCGGTCGGACTCACGCTGATCTATGGTGTGATGAAGATCCTGAACATGGCCCACGGCAGCCTCTATACCATTGGCGCTTACACCGCTGTCACCATGGTGACGCAGTGGCTCTCTACCGATCACAGCCCGTACGGCAGCTATCTGATGCTGATCCTGGCCGCGGTCATTGCCGGTCTGGTGCTGGGTCTTGTCATTGAATACGGCCTGCTGCGCTTTTTCTACCAGGAAGAGCCGGTTGTCTCTTTGCTGATTACCTATGCGGTATTCCTGATCCTGGAAGATACCGTCAAACTGGTCTGGGGTGTCGATCCTTACGTGATCGCCGAGCCTTACGGTTTGCTGGGTAACGTCGAATTCGGTGATCTGTTCTACCCCACCTACAGCTTTGTGATTGTCGTGGCGGCCATTCTGGCTGGCTTGTGCCTGACCTTGTTCCTGAAGTATTCGCGTCAGGGCCGCATCTTGCTGGCCGTGATTCATGACCGTGAAGTCAGTCAGGCCATGGGCATCAATGTGCAACGCTACTTCCTGCTGACCTTTATTGCCGGTGCCACACTGGCTGCGCTGGGTGGCGCGCTGACGGCCCCCACAATTTCTGTGGCGCCCGGCATGGGGGTGGAGGTCATTGTGATGGCTTTCGCCGTGGTCGTGATTGGCGGTCTGGGCTCCTTGCCCGGCGCTGCGCTTGGCGCAGTGATTGTTGGCCTGGTGCGCTCTTTTGCTGTTCACTACTGGCCCGAAATCGAACTTTTCTCCATCTACGCGGTAATGGCCTTGGTGCTGGCCGTCCGTCCTAAAGGACTGTTTGCTGCTGCCGAGGCCCGAAAGATATGAACAAGACCAACATTACGCTTAAGCAGGGCATGATTGCCCTGACCATTACGGTGGCTGCCCTTATTGTGGGCTTTGGCCTGCCATCCTGGCAGTTTCTGATTACAGTGGCGCTGGCCAAGGGGTTGGTTGCCCTGGGCGTGGTGCTGTTGCTGCGCTCGGGCCTGGCCTCTTTCGGTCAGGGTCTGTACTACTGCATTGGCGCCTATGGCGTCGGCATGGCCATGAACTATCTGGACTGGCGCGAAACCGTCATCCTGCTGCCTTTTGCCGCCGCTTGTGCCGCGTTGCTTGCCTGGGTGCTGGGTTTTCTGCTGGCTCGCTACCGCGATATTTTCTTTGCCATGCTCAGTCTGGCGCTGTCCATGATTATGTACGGCCTGCTGGTGCGTAACCCCAGCCTGGGCGGCAGTGACGGTTTTAATGTTCATGCTCCCTCTTTTCTGTGGGGAACGTTCGCCGATACGTTGTCGCGTCCGGGTGTGTTTGTCCTGACCGTGGTGCTGGTCGGTGTGGTGCTGTGGGCCATGCAAGGCTTCTTGCGCAGCCGCGCCGGTCGTCTCGGCCCAGCGATCAAGGACAATGAAATCCGCGTTGAATACCTGGGGGCTTCGGCCTACCGCAATATTCACCTGAGCTACGTGCTGGCTGCCGCGCTGGCCGGTCTGGGCGGTGCCCTGTCCTCGCTGAGCATCGGTCACGTAGACCCTGAACTGGCGTTCTGGACCACCTCGGGCGAGTTCATCTTCATTGCTGTGCTGGGCGGTACTCGTAATGCTTACGCGCCTTTCCTGGGTGCCTTGAGCCTGGAACTGATCCGCACACTGGCCTACCAATATGCCCCTAACACCTGGCAGATTGTCATGGGTGTCAGCATGTTGGCCCTAATTGTGTTTTTGCCCGGTGGCCTGATCAGTATTTTGAACCGTCGCAATGCGGCTGCTACCTCCAACGATTCTTCTTCACCGACAGGGGCCCGCTCATGAGTCAGTCACCCTTGATTTCCGCTAAAGGTTTGTGCAAGCAGTTTGGCGCTGTCCACGCTGCACGCGATATGACCGTTGATATCCATGCGCAAACCATTACGGGCCTGATTGGCACCAATGGCGCAGGTAAAACCACCTTCGTGAACATGTTGACCGGCTACATGAAGCCGGACTCGGGCAATATCTTTTTTGCCGGTCGCGAGATTACGGGTTTGCCACCACGGGAAGTGACCCGCATGGGTATCGCCCGTTCTTTCCAGATTCCGCAGCTGTTTACCTCGCTGAACGCCCTGGAAAACGTGGAAATTGCCCTGGGCGTGGCCAAACAGTCCTTGTCCGAAGCCAGTGCAATTCTGGAGCGTTTCGGCCTGAGCGCTTTCTCCCAGTCCCAGGCAGGCACCTTGCCCGAAGGGATTCGCAAGTTGCTGGACATTGCGCTGGCCATGGTGGCCCAGCCTAAAGTGCTCTTGCTGGACGAGCCCACCAGTGGCGTTGCCAGTGACGAGAAATTTGAAGTGATGGACCGCGTCATGAAAGTGGTCCGTGATGCGGGCGTGACGGTTCTGTTTGTGGAGCACGATATGGAAATCGTGCGTCGCTACAGTGATCGCGTGCTGGCTTTCTACGACGGCACCATTTTGGCCAACGGCACTCCAGACGAAGTGCTGGCCCATGAGCAGGTTCGTGAATACATCATCGGCGAGCCGGTGGGACGCAATAAACAGGAGGCCGATCATGCTGCTTGATGTCAAAAATCTGGATGTACGTATTGGCCCGACCAGCATCTTGCGCCAGGTAAACCTGCAAGTGCGCCAAGGCCAGATCGTGGGTCTGGCCGGCCGTAATGGGGCAGGTAAAACCACGCTGATGCGTACGGTAATGGGCTTGCTGGCCGTGGAAAACGGCTCGATTCAGTTCGATGGGCAGGAGCTGGCCAAGATGCCCGCTTACCGTCGCACCAGCTTGGGCATGGGTTTTGCCCCCGAGGATCGCAAATTGATCCCTGAGCTGAGCGTGGAAGAGAACATCCGCCTGCCCGCCTGGGCACTGAAATCTCAGGATATCGAAGCGCGTCTGGACCGTGTCTGGCGCATCATCCCGGAATTGAAGGTGTTTGGCCCGCGCCGTGCCTTGCAGTTGTCCGGAGGGCAACAAAAGCTGGTTGCCATTGGGCGCGCCTTGATGACTGCCGACAAGCTGCTGTTGCTGGACGAGCCTTTTGAAGGCGTCGCGCCTGCGCTGTCCAAGCGTATTGCGGAAGTGGTGGGCGAGCTGAGCAAAGAAGGCTTCAGTGCTTTGTTGTCGGGTGCCGACTTGCAGCACGCCGGCAATGTGATTGATTACACCTACCGGATGGACCGCGGCCGTATCGAAGTACCGCAGCCCGCCATACCATAAGGAGAAAGCCCATGTCGGCATTCGAGTTCAGAACCACCCCCGCTATTTACGTTGAAAGCGGAGCCGCTGCCCGGCTCGGCCAGATCCTGCGCAAGCGCTACTCGCAAGAGCGTGTTTGTCTGGTGACTGACCGATTCCTGCACGAAAGCGGTCTGCTGGACCCTGCACTGGCTGATCTGAAAGCCAACGGCTGGACCGTGCAAGTGATTGATGATGTGATTGCCGATCCGCCCGAGCATATTGTCCTGCAGGCGACCGAGCGCGCCCGTCAGGCCAAGACGGAAATCGTGGTTGGTTTGGGGGGCGGCTCGTCGATGGACGTGGCCAAGCTGCTGGCTGTGTTGCTGGCGTCGGACCAGCCCCTGCAAGAGATGTATGGCATTGATAAGGTGCGCGGCTCACGCCTGCCCTTGGTGCAGATTCCGACCACAGCGGGAACAGGGTCGGAAGTGACGCCTATTTCCATCGTGACCACCGGCGAGACCACCAAATCCGGTGTGGTCGCTCCCGAGCTGTACGCCGACCTGGCCATTCTGGACTCGGAACTGACATTAGGTCTGCCTCCCCGTATTACGGCGGCGACCGGTATCGACGCCATGGTCCACGCCATCGAGGCCTACACCAGCCGTATCCTGAAAAACCCGCTCTCGGACAACCTGGCCAAACAAGCCCTGCGTCTGATTGGCGGCAAGCTGGTACACGTTTGTCGCAACGGCCAGGATGCCGCTGCACGTCAGGACATCCTGCTGGGCGCCACGCTGGCTGGTCAGGCTTTTGCGAACGCCCCCGTGGGTGCCGTACACGCATTGGCTTACCCGATCGGCGGTATTTTCCACGTGCCACATGGCTTGTCGAACTCGCTGGTTCTGCCGCACGTTCTGCGCTTTAACGCTCCGGCTGCAGCCCCGTTGTATGCCGAGCTGGCTGAAGTGCTGATTCCCGGCATCCAGGGTGATGAGGCCTCCAAGACCGAAGCCTTCATCCACTTCATGGAACAGATCGCCATTGATACCGGCATCGAGCGCCAACTGCGCGACGTGGGTATCAAGGAAAGCGACTTGCGTCGTATGGCCCAGGAAGCCATGAAACAAACCCGTCTGCTGGGCAACAACCCCCGCGACGTGACCGAAGACGACGCTTTCGCTATTTACAGCGCCGCGTTCTGATAGACCGCTTACAGCGGAAACCGTTTTGCCTGAGTCTGGTGCTGTGCCGGCTCAGGTTTTTTTTGTTCTAGGAAAAGCAAGCCTCAACGAGTAGGGCAGGAAGGGGTAGCCAAGCGGGTACTTGCGAGTCTGCAGACTAAGGTAGGGTGTTGCTCACGTCGTCTGCTTTGCCTTTCTTTTTTTCTTTGGCCTCGGTGTCAGCCCGCTGTGCTGCTGCGTCAGCTGCGCGACGAGGACTAGGGCTGTTTTCTACTCAAGGCGGCGTCGTCCAGTGCCGTTGGGAATAGGGGCTGACCGGCTCAGGAGGAGGCTTTGGGTGGGCATTATTATTGTGCGGCCATTCTCAGCGCTGGTTTCAAGGAGGCGGCCAGCATTTGCCTATGATTCAGTTCGCTAAAGTTTTCGTAACTGACATTCAGCCCCGCATCCCGCAGATACGTGGCCAGATCCTGGGTAGACCAGTGTGCTGCGGCATTGCTCATGGAGGTATTTCTGCGCTGCCCGCCAACCAGGATGGCGATGTGCTTGTCCTTCGCCAGCGACGTATCAAAGGCCAGGGCAGTCTTGACCAGAATGCCATCGTGCCACCATAAGGAGGGATCCCCCGCGACGTAGCGATGGTATCGATCGGGACGGTTGAACAGGGTGTACAAGGTGAACAAGCCGCCGTACGAGTGGCCCCATAGCGTCTGGCGCGAGCGGTCAATCAGTTCGCGGTTTTCGACCATCGGCTTGATCTGCGTTTCGATATAGTCCAGAAAAACATCTGCGCCGCCACCCAAACGGCCCCGGACTTCCACCGTTTTGTTCGGGCCGTTGTCTATGACGGGAGGCGTGTAGTCAAAAGAACGGGCAAGCACATCGTGGCGGGCATCGGTCTCATAGCCAATGGCGACCAGAACCGGGGCAGATAGGGCACTGATGGCTTTCAAGTCGTCCACCTCGATACTGGCCATGGCGGCATTGCCATCCAGCATGTAAATCACGGGATGACCGCGTGCAGGAGCAGGGCGGTTTGGCGTACCGATCTGGATTTTGTAGCGCCGCTGGCCGTCCTGCGAGTTCATGAACAGCGTCTCAAAGCGGTACAGGCTTTGTTGCTGGTCCACGATGGTAGGACCTACTGGCTCGTCCCAGGGGCGGGTGCTTTGCTGGGCGTAAGTATGAGCGGCAAGGGTGAGGGTCAAGCAGAGCGTGACGGCATTGAGCAGAAAGCGGGGTAGGAAAGTCATTATCAAGGTGTGAAACGGGAAAATTAATTGCTAATGATTATTATTACATCTCAGGGCTTCAGGAAGAGTAAACCCATTTTGTTTTCCCGTCCCTTTTGATAAGCCCAACGCGGTTGACGGGCACGAGGGAGACATAAAGCCACCATATAATTGAGAATGTGTGTTATTCTCAATTACGCCGTTTCCCCTTGCCGTCGTGGCCTGCTCTGGTAAAGAGAAGGAGCTGCGGGTCTGGCTTGAGCATTTCCCCCTCTCGATTGCTATGATCAGATTTACGGTATCGGACTTTAACCGGCTCGGTAGTCCGATGGGTTTCCGCTATTGCTTGCCGGAGTACACCGGCCCGAAGCAGGACATGGAGCAGCTGTGCATTGCTCAGGGCAAGGTGCAGGACTATGAGCTTCGGCCAGGCATGAAGATGGTGCTGTCGGACATCATCACTCATCATCAATACGCAGCGACCTCACTGGCCGCCCCGCAGTTTTCAGCAATTGTCATTGTGCGGGGGCGGGCACACGCGCAGCTTGCCAAGCAGAGTTCGCTTAGCATGACGGCCCAACGGGGAGCCACAATTGCCCATGCTGATGCCTTGAACGTGACAGGAATTCACCCTGCCGGGCAGCGCCTGCGGGGCCTTAATATCACCATGAGCACCCCAGACAGTCTGGCTGATTCGCCGCTGGGCGAAGCCCTGACTGGCGTCATGGCTTCAACGCAAATATGGTTGCAACCCTGGGCCGTACCCCCTCACTTGCTGACCGCTATCGACCAATTGATCGACAGCCCCTTGCAAGGAGCATTGCATCACCTGTTGCTGGAGGGGATCAGCCTGCAAGTGTTGGCCCACGCGCTGGATGGACTGGCTCGAAGCACAGAAAAAAATTCCCCTGTCTCGATCCGTGATCGGCAATTGCTCGAACGCGTTAAAGAATGTCTCTATCAGGCCCCCGGCGAGGATCACACTCTGGCTGAACTGGCGCGGCTGGCCTGCATGAGCCCCAGCACCTTGCGCTTGAAGTTTCAGGCTGTCTATGGATGCTCGGTTTTTAGCTGGCTGCGTGAACGCAGGTTGGAACTGGCGCGTGAATATCTGATGCAAGGGGGGAGCGTGCAGCAGGCGGCGCACTCTGTCGGATACCGCCATGCCACCAACTTTGCGACGGCATTTCGCGAGCGCTACGGCATATCGCCTAGCGAGTTGAGCCAAGCTTGATAGATGTGCTGGCCGATGCGATTCGGCGGCGGTGGCGAGCTGGGCGCCAGTACAGCCAGGACGGGTGTTTGGCATAGCGTTTTTGCGTTTGTGAATACATCACTACCAAATGTGTAGATGATAATTATTCGCATCTAAAACCTATGCCGAGATTGACCTTCATGTCTGCTGTTTTTTCCAGCTCTGCCTGCTTGCGTGTCCGTCTACTGACGTCCCTTTCCCGGTCAGCCCTGTGGTTGGCGACGGCCGCCAGCCCCGTCTGGGCGCAAGGCAGTGCGCCTGAACCCTCACCGGTGGAGTTATCCGTGATTACCATTCAAGGCAGTCGGGACCCGGGTGTGACAGAAACCAGCGGGTCCTACACCGCCAAGGCCATGAGCACGGCCACTGGTTTGTCACTGTCCATTCGGGAAACGCCACAGTCGGTCAGCGTGGTCAGCCGTCAGATGATGGATGATAGGGGTATGCAAACGACGGCAGATGCGCTGCAAAGCGCGCCGGGTGTTTCGGTGACGCGCAGCGACACCAACCGCTATTCGTTCTCGTCCCGTGGCTTTGCCATAGATAACTACCAATTCGACGGCTGGACTCAGCCTGTTCTGTCTCCCTGGGCGTTCGGAGAGAGTAATCTGGATTTGGTGGTATTTGACCGGGTGGAGGTGGTGCGCGGTGCCACCGGTTTGATGACAGGCGCGGGTAACCCTTCTGCAGCGGTCAACTATGTGCGCAAACGGCCTTTACGGGACTTGGCGTTCTCGGCCGGGGTGCAGACCGGTAGTTGGGATTTCGCACGAGGCTACGCAGACGTTTCTGCACCGATTAGCCAGGATGGTCGTGTGCGCGGGCGTCTCGTGGGCGCTTATGGCAAGGGTAATAGCTACACGGATTGGCAGGATACGCAGACGCGTACGCTGTATGGCGTAATGACGGCTGACCTGATCCCGGGGATGGAGCTGAGCGGCGGGGTGGCCTATCAGTCCAGCGCCAATAATGGCTTTGGCAGCGGTTTCCCGCTGTTTTATAGCGACGGCTCGCGTACGGACTTCAAGCGCTCGGTTTCCAACAATAGTGATTGGTCACGTATCGAGAACGACACACTCACTGGCTTTGTGGATGTCAGCCACCAGTTTGCCAATCACTTGAAACTGCGCCTGAGCTATAACCAGTCGCATACGGATGCGTCCATGAAACAGATTTTCCGCGGGGGCTATCCGGACCGGGACACGGGTCTCGGGATGTCCAACTCCTATTCGTTTTATAAGGGGGAAGTGCGTCGCCAGGCTTTCAATGCTGCTTTGTCGGGGCCTGTGGAGCTGTTTGGCAAAGAGCACGAGTTTTCGGTGGGGTGGACGACATCTCGGGATCGAGTCTCCTTTCCCCAGTATCGTGCCATGGCGCCGTTGCCGGATGCGGGCAGCTTTTATCAGCCCGGGCTTGTGTCCGAGCCGGTCTGGTCCGCCAATCCTTCCCAGGCGGATGATACGGATAACCGACAATCGGGAGCTTATGCCGTGGCCCGTCTGAGCCTGCGGGATAATCTGCGCTTGATGGTGGGCGGGCGGTTGAGCAATTGGGAAACGGACCAGACCTACTTTGGTGCTAAACGTCAGTATCGTCATCGGAATGAATTGATTCCTTATGCTGGCCTGACTTATGACTTTGATGACAGCTATACGGCCTACGCCAGCTATACAGCGATTTTCAAACCGCAAAATGCACGCGATGAGCAAGGTGAGATTCTTGCGCCGATCACGGGTACAAGTTACGAACTCGGGCTGAAAGCGGCCTGGCTGGACGGACGGTTAAATGCTGCGGTGTCTGTCTTTCAGACGCGACAGGACAACCTGGCTCAGGCTACTGGCAAGCAGGTGATGGGCGCGCCGCCCAACACCCCTGCTTATCGCCCGGTCTCGGGTGCCAAGGTAGAGGGGATTGAGCTGGAACTGGGCGGTGAAGTGATGCCCGGTTGGAACGTGGCCAGCAGCCTGACTACGTTTACCGCCAAGGATGCACAGGGCAAGCCTATTAACACAAACAAGCCGCGTACCTTGTTCAAGCTCTTTACCACGTACCGCATGCAGGGAGATTGGCAAGGACTGACAGTGGGCGGTGGCATCGATTGGCAAAACCGCATGTACCAGGATGCGACCGCGCCGGGGCGCAACGTGGTCAAGGTAGAGCAGGGCAGCTATGCCATCGTCAACGTGATGGCCCGCTATGACTTTAACAAGCGTATGTCTGCCACCTTGAACGTGAACAACCTGTTTGACAAGAAGTACTACTCGCAGATCGGTTTTTATAATCAGGGCTGGTATGGCGCGCCTCAGAACGTAATGCTGTCCCTGAAGGCGCAATATTGAGACTGGGCCAAGGGCGGGCTCGCCCTTCTGTGAAGCCCGCTTGTGCCGATGCTAGGGACCGATAATGGGTTTTCTATCGAGTAGGCAAGGTTTGAGTGGGCCTTTGTGCTGGATGAATTGTGTTGTGAATGTGTCGGCACAAACCGGCTTGCCATACAAATAACCTTGTACTTCGGGGCATTCATTACTTCTCAGGAACTGAAGTTGCTCCTCGGTTTCCACGCCTTCTGCAATGACATCCAGACCAAAGTTTTTAGCCAAGTAGATAATCGCCTTGACCAGGGCGGCGTTCCCGGTATCTTCGTGGACATTGCGGATAAAAGAGCGGTCAATTTTCAGTCGGCTGACTGGGTAGGTTTTGAGCAGGCTCAATGATGCATAGCCCGTCCCGTAGTCGTCGAAGGCCAGGCCAATGCCGAGGTCACGTAAACTGTGGAGCAGGTTCTTGGTCACCATGTCGTTGCGGAACAAGGATGTTTCCACAATCTCCAGTTCCAGACAGTGCGCTGGCAGGCCTGTTTCAGCCAGGATGGTGCTGATCGTGGAGCGCAGACGATTGGTTCGTAGCTGTGCCTCGAACAGGTTCACGCCAATCCGAAAAGTGGGGATGGTCGCGTGCCAGTGCGCGGCCTGACGGCATGCCGTGCGTATTATCCACGCCCCTATGGCAGGGGCAGACTGCTTTTCGTTGAGCACATCAATAAAAGAGACCGGGGATAACAAGCCTCGTGTTGGATGATTCCATCGGAGCAGCGCCTCCGCGCCGGTTAGCAATCCGCTGCGGGTAGAGACCTGGGGTTGGTAGAAAAGCTCAAACTCCCCGTGTTCAAAAGCCAGGCGTAGCTCCCGCTCGAACGATCTGCGTGCGACCGCCACTTCACGCAAGAGTGAAGAGAACATCACGTAGTGTCGTTTCCCGGAGGATTTGGCTTTGTACAGCGCCAGATCGGCAGCGTTCAGAACCTCCTCGGCGCTGGTGCCGTGCACCAGCGTCAGCGCCACTCCCATGCTGGCACTGGTTTCAATAACCTGGCCAGCAAAGTTGCAGGGTGTCGCCAAGGTATTGAGCAGCGTTTGAGCCGCGATGCGGGCAGCCTGCTCCTGATTGCCGGGTAGCAAGGCCACAAACTCGTCGCCGCCCAGTCGAGCAAGCATGATCGCGTCAGGAAAGGCGGACTTCATTTGCTGTGCGATATGTTTGAGGACGGCATCGCCGGCGGAATGTCCGAAGGTGTCATTAATCTCCTTGAAGTCATCCAGATCAATCAGCAAGATGGTGGCGGGCGCTTCTTCGGCAAGTGTCTGGGCAAGGCGTGCCTGCCACATTCCCCGGTTGGCAAGCCCTGTCAGGGCATCGAGCGAAGCCAGCTGGAACAGTCTTTCTTCATGGTGCCGCCGCGCCGTGGTGTCTCGAACAATGGCGCCGATATGGCGTGAGCCGGCCTCAGTCCAGGTCGATAGGGAGAACTCTGCCGGGAATTCGGTGCCATCCTTGCGCAAAGCGGACAGTTCGATCCTGCGGTCAGGCAGTTTCATCTGTTCGCCCTGCTGGAGTCGGACAAGTTCGTGCTCGTAAACCTTGCGCCAGTTGTCAGGCACAATGATCGAGCCGGGTTGCCCCAGAATTTCTTCCGCTACATAGCCAAAGATCTTTTCGGCAGAATGATTCCATAAGGTAATGCGGCCATGCTCATCCGAGCCGATGATGGCATCGGGAGAGGCGGTCGCGATATTTTCAAATCGGGCTTTGCTGACTGATGGAGTCTGTTCCAGACGACGGGCTTGCATGCGTTCCATGATCAGGCTGGCCAGATCGGACAGATTGGCTCGCTCGTCATCGCTAAAGGCTTGTCGTGGCTTGGTATCAATCAGGCACACGGTGCCTAATCGTTCTCCTGTTGGGGCCAGCAGCGGCTTTCCGGCATAAAAGCGAACGAAGGGCGGGCCTGTGACTAAAGGGTTCGAAGCAAAGCGTGGATCTTGCAGGGCATCGGGGATCAGTAGAATGTCATTGGACAGGATGGCATGTGCGCACAAGGAATCAGCGCGACTGATCTCGTTCAGGTCCGTACCCACGCGCGCCTTGAAAAACTGTCGATCTTTATCGATCAGTGTGATCAGAACGATGGGAACCTTGAATAGCCTGGCCGCCAGGTTGGCGAGTCGGTCAAACTCCTCGGTGGGAGGGGCATCGAGCAGTTTGTACTCCGCCAGGGCGCGTAGGCGACGATCTTCTTCGACAGATACCGGGTAGGAGGGGGCGCTCATGGTTGTCCAGTGCTCCATAGGGTCGGCTGTAAAAAACAATCAGTAACGGGGCCCATCTCGATAAAGTGACGCTGGTGGACGATGATGATTTCCGTTTGTTCCACGTCATGACAGCTTAGCGGTATTTATACCTCGGGGCGGGGCACGTTGCCTTATTGAGACGCTAGCGGTGATGCGCCTCAGACAGGGACGAGCCGGGTTTGGTACGGATGTTCTTGGGAGGAGAGGGAAATGGCAGGACGAAAAAAAGCCCAAACCGAAGTTTGGGCTTTTTGAATTTGGAGCGGGAGACGAGTCTCGAACTCGCGACCTCAACCTTGGCAAGGTTGCGCTCTACCAACTGAGCTACTCCCGCATTTTTACTGCATTACCGACTTGTGACCAGCATTACTGGAGGCGCAAGCCGGAATCGAACCGACCTAGACGGATTTGCAATCCGCTGCATAACCACTCTGCCATTGCGCCGTGGTCGATTAAAAAGGGAAGCCTAGGCTTCCCTTAGGAATCTGGAGCGGGAGACGAGTCTCGAACTCGCGACCTCAACCTTGGCAAGGTTGCGCTCTACCAACTGAGCTACTCCCGCATTTTGCTGTGCAGATTGAATCTGTTTTCAGCGTTTTACTTATTAGCTGGTGCTGATTAAGTAAAGAAAGCTAGTTTAAAGTGGCTTTTTTTGTTTGTCAAGTTTTTTTGATAATTTGCACACGCTTTCATCAAAACTGCTGAACAAACTTTACTGCCTGCAAACTGCTTTTTGCTGCCAAACGGACGCTGCGTCAAGCAAGAACGTAAATTTAGTCTGCAAGACGTATCCCTGTCAAGAGATTCTGTAATTTTTTCCGGAAAATTGTCTGTCCGAGCTATGCTTATTGCTTTCTTGGATCGTGGGACTGGGTCGTGGACAGGCAGCATAATGTTGATTTGAGCGCTTTTAACACCTTGGGTCTGGATAGCTGTGCACGTGATCTGGTGGTGTACGAACAGCTTGGCCAGCTACCGGAGTTGCAGGCTGCGGTGGAGCAGGGCGAACGTGTTTTCGTCCTCGGCGGGGGCAGCAATGTCGTGCTGGCCGAGCAACTCGATGCCTTGGTGATCAAAGTGCAAAGCAAAGGAATTCGCTTGCTGGCCCAGCATGACGATGGCTTTATAGTGGAAGCGCAGGCAGGCGAATGCTGGCATGACTTTGTGCAGTACTGTTTGCAACAGGGTTGGCCCGGTTTGGAAAATCTGGCGCTGATCCCCGGCACAGTGGGCGCCGCTCCGGTTCAGAATATCGGTGCTTATGGTCTGGAGTTGGAGCAACGAGTTCACAGTGTGCTGGCCTGGAGTTTTAAAGAGGGCCGATTGCTGGAACTGTCAGCACCAGAATGTGGTTTCGCTTATAGAGACAGCCGTTTCAAACGCGATCCTGCCGGTAGTTGGTTGATTGTGGCGGTACGTTTCATGCTGCCTCGTCCCTGGATGCCCGTGCTGGAGTATCCCGACCTGAACAAACAAGCCCACCTGGCAGGTAAGCCGGACCCGGAAACGATTTTTCAGGCCGTCTGCGATATTCGTCGTCAAAAGCTGCCAGACCCCAAGGTTCTGGCTAATGCAGGTAGCTTTTTCAAGAATCCGGTGGTGCAGACCGCGCAGCGCGATGCGCTAAAACAGCAATGGCCTGATCTGGTGTCTTACGACGTGGGACAGGGGCGGTGCAAGCTGGCAGCGGGCTGGTTGATTGAGCAGTGCGGCTGGAAAGGGCGGACGGATGGCGCTGTGGGGGTGCACGACAGGCAGGCTTTGGTGCTGGTCAATCATGGTGGTGGAACCGCTGCGGATATTGGGCGGCTGGCAACAGCGATCCGAGCCTCGGTGCGGGAGCGCTTCGGCGTCGAGCTGGAGCAAGAACCCGTTGTGGTGGCTTAGGCCTGGCGGCTCTCTAGGGTTTGGCGAATCGTGGCTCGTAGCTACGTTGCGTCGGGCAAGCCCGGTCAACTCAGGGATGAGGCAGACCGATAAAGGGAAACCCCGTGTCGGCGCGTTGCACTGACACGGGGTTTTTGCTGGTGACGTTGCTGCTTGTTCAAAAGGCCTGGCAGCCCGTCCGGCTCTTGTTCGTCAGGCTGATACTTCTTCCAGAGAACGACCTTTGGTTTCCACCCCGAGGGCGACGACCACTAAGGCGGCAATCGAAAAAGAGATGGCGCCCAGCGTAAATACGCCGGTATGCCCGGTCCACGGCAAGATAATGCCAACCAGCAGAGGGCCGAGCAGGGAACCGAGGCGACCAATAGACGATGCAAACCCGGCTCCGGTACTGCGTGTCCGCGTGGGATAGAGCTCAGGTGTATAGGCATACAAGACCGACCACATGCCAAACATGAAGAACTGCATGCATAGCCCGGCACCGATCAATTGTGCGACCGGCGCCTGACTGGTGGCGACGTGCCCATAAATAAAGGCGCAGCCTGCGCTACCGAATAACATGAGTGCCATGGTGGCCTTGCGCCCCCATTTTTCGAGCAACCAGGCCGAGAAAATGAAGCCCGGAATGCCTGCCAGGGAAATATAGATGGTATAGGTCACGGACTTGGTGACCGCGTATCCTGCCTGTTGCAACAGCGCACCCAGCCAGGTGGTCAAGCCGTAGTAACCGAGCAGGGAGAAAAACCACAGCATCCACAGCATCAAGGTGCGGCGTGCATATTGGCCTTGCCAGAGTTGGGCAAACAAGGCGCCGCGCTTGAGTTTTTCACAAGGGCTGGGAGGCAGGGGCAAGGGCAGTGCCTGACCACCATTGGCCTGAATGACTTTATGCTCAAAAGCGCTGGTCACCTGCTCGGCGCGTTCGTTATGTCCTGCTTCTTCCAGCCAGCGGGGTGACTCCGGTACCCAGCGGCGAATTACGAATACAAACAGGGCAGGGATGGACAAGGCAATGAAGATTCCACGCCAGCCTATATAGTCCAGGCTGAGATAGGTCAGAATCCCGGCACTGATAAAGCCCAGCGGCCAGAAACCTTCCAGAATTGCAATATAGCGACCACGGCTTTTGGCGGGCACAATTTCCGAGACCATCGCCAGGCCGATAGGGAATTCCATCCCCATGCCAAACCCGAGCAGTACCCGAAAGGCCATCAGTTGCTCGACGTTTTGGGCCAGCCCACAGGCCAGACTCCCCACTCCCCAAAAAATCATGCTCCATTGAAAGACGGGCTTGCGGCCGTACTTGTCTGCCAGCATGCCTGCAATGGCCGCACCTAAAAACATGCCTAAAAAGCTGGAGCTGGCCAGCAGACCTGCCTGCGCCGTGCTCAGTCCCATTTCTGCCTTGATGGAACCCAATACAAAAGTCATGATGCCCAGGTCCATGGAGTCAAAGAACCAGGCGGTCGCAATAATACCGAACAGCATGCGTTGATAGCGAGTCATGGGCAATCGCTCCAGACGATTGGCCACATTGGGGGATACGGCTGTCATAGGTGTCTCCTGTAGGTCCGCTCTTGTGGCGGGTTTTATGACTAGGTGACCTGTCGTCAGGCCAGGACAGGTCTTTGTTCTTTTGCTGATATATTACATGGATACTAGTGGTATCTGGCCCAGGGTTAAATACTGGTATGTACTTAGCTGGCTAATTAATTAAGGATGAAATGAGTGGCCAATGAGCCCTCAAAAGCGTGTCGGATAATGCGCTGATAGGCGCTGGTACGATCAGCCACCGGGAAGGCTTTGGCAAGACGGGTGACTTGCAGCGCATCGTGCAGCAGGCCTTCCAGTTGGTGTTCCTGCACGCCGCATTGGCGTAGATCGGTGGGGATGCCCAATTGTTCGATTAATGAACGCGCATAGGCGGGCAGTGCCAGCACGGCGTCTTCTGTCTGGTCGGTTGGCATGCCCAGAAGCTGGGCGACTTCCCGCAACTCTGGGGCACGGGTCTCACGCAGTTCGTCCAGAACATAGGGCAGCAAGACGGCATTGGTGGTGCCGTGAGACTGATGCGTCAAGCCGGCCAGAGCGTAGGCGATGCCATGCACGGCATTTAAGCCCGCCGTGCCATAGGACAGGGCTGCATAGTAGCTGGCGCTGGCCATGCCGTCCCTGGCTTCGGTGTCGGTGCCGTCGCGATAGGCTCGCAGCATGTAGTGTCCGCACAGCCGTATCGCTTCGCGTGCAAACATCATCGTCAGGCCGGAGCGGCCGCTATAGCCCGGGTCAGGGCTGCCGCCGCGGTCAAACAGGCTGGCGTCTTGTGTGACAAATGATTCAATTGCATGGGTTAGGGCGTCAATACCGGCATCGGCGGTGACGCGGGGCGGGCAGCTATCGCTCAGTTCAGGGTCGATGACGGCAATGGCGGGGCGTAGGGCGTTGCCCATCACGGCGATCTTGGTGGCGTTGTCGGGATCGACCAGAATCGCCCCTGGTGTGGCTTCCGAGCCTGTGCCGGAGGTGGTGGGCAAGGCGATCAGAGGCAGGGGGCGGGTGTGGGCAGGCCAGGTACCGCTGTACGCTCGTATGGTTTGGCCAGTTGGCACGGTCAGGCACAGCGCTTTGGCCAGATCGATATTGCTGCCGCCTCCCATAGCCAATACATAGTCGATGGGCTGCTCGGCCAGATGAGCCCGCACGTGCTGCGTGGCCTGATCGCACAAAGTGGTGGAAGGATCGGGCTGGCCACCATCAAACACCACAATCTCAATGCCCTGTTCCTTACAGGCGTCAATATGGTCCTGAACCCAGCGGGTCTGGGTGGTGAAAAAACGGTCAGTAATCACTAAGCCGCGGCGCCAGCCCAAATGGGCGATCAAGGCAGGAAGCTCATGGCGGCAGCCGCGCCCCATCAAGGTACGGGGGGGCGGGCAAAAGAAAACGTGCGTGTTCATGTGGTAGTCCTTGCAGTGCAAAAAGAGTCGATCAAAGAAGCGATCCGGTCGGGATGCGAGCTTAAAAGGCTGTGGCCCGCACCAGGCAAACTGTGCAAGCTGGCTTGCGGCAGTGCCTGCGCTAACAGGCGGGCATGTTCAATGGGGCAGTCCTGGTCTTGATCGCCATGAATAATCAATGAGGGGATGGAAATGCGAGGCAACTGTGCGTACTGGTCGTGATGTCGGTTGGCCAGCCAGGTCCAGGCCACATCTTGATGGCCGGCCGCCTGGCTCAGGCCCAGGCGTTGCTCACGTTCTGCAATTTCCTGCAGCAAGGCGGGGGTGTGCTCAGACTTGAACCAGCGGGTTTGATTCAGGCTGGGGGTACCCGATATCAGCACCAGGGCCTGAGGGAGCACAGCCTGTTCTTCCAGTAGCGTCAGGCAGGTTTGCAGCACAATCGATACGCCCAGGCTCCAGCCAGCCAGAACATAGGGTGTCGTGGCCGGCAAGGCGGCAATAGGGATGCGCAGATCGTGGACAAATTGGCTCAGCTCATAATCCTGCTGGCAGGTACCGTAGTGGGCGTCCCCCCGGCCTCGTAAATCCGGAGTCTGCCAATGCGGTGAAAGTGAACTGGCCTGGACGACTGGCAGCCAGCTGCGTTGAGTGCCTTGAATGCCATGAACAGCAAGGATGGCCGGGGCAGTTGAAGGGCAGGCAATGCTCATGTGGCTTCCTGGAGTAAAGAAATACAACTAAGATATGAGATTGTTGTCTGGCTCTGCTCAGTGCGTGCACCGGGGGGGCAGCAGACCTCAGGTATCAGGTTTCAGCAGCGAACGCTGCGTTTTTAAGGCAGGGTTAGCATGGTCACAAGCAAGCGGAAGGTAGCGGGAAAGGAGCGGTCTCAGGACGAGACGCGGGAAATCAAGGCCTTGACAGAACCCAAGCCCAAGCTCACGGACATTGCTTACGAGCGCTTGGAAGAAGCCATCATTACCTTGAAGTTGCCGCCGGGCAGCATTGTGTCGGAGCTGACCTTGAGCCAGATGTTCGAGATTGGCCGCACCCCCATTCGGGAAGCCATTCAGCGCCTGGCACGTGAACACTTGATGTTGGTGTTGCCGCAACGCGGCCTGTTGATTCCCGAGCTGGATATGCCCAAGCAGTTGCGTCTGATCGAGACACGGCGGGAAATCGAACGCTTGATCTGCCGCAGTGCGGCAAAGCGGGCGACACGGGACCAACGCGAGCAGTTCAAGGGCTTGCATGACGCTTTCCTGGAAGCGGCTGCCCAGAATGATGAAGTCAGTTTCATCCGGGCAGATCGACGGTTAAATGAGCTGGAAATCGAGGCCGCACGCAACGAGTTCGCGGAAGGGGCCATGCGCCTGACTCACGGCCTTTCCCGCCGATTCTGGTTTTGCCACTATCAGCAAAACCCGGACTTGACGGAAATGGGCAGACTGCATGCCGATCTGGCCATGACTATCGCGGGCGGTGATGTGGACCAGGCCGGAAAAAGCCTGGACCGGTTGATGGATTACATTGAAGAGCTCGCTCGCACGACGCTGATCTCCAGCTTGTAAACAAGGTCGGGGTCTTAGTTAGCCAGACCGCGCTCCAGCGCGTGTGCCTCTTCCTGTTTCAGGGCGGGGCCATCGGTGGTGTCACCCGTGTCTTCAAAGCGGAAGCGGCGAATAATGGGCTTGAGCTCTTCCTTGACGTGTTTTTCGCTGTAGCCATTGAACAGGTGGCCCAGCAGACCACGGCGCAGATCGGTGGTGCCCATGGCCCAGTCGGCGATGGGGAAGGTCAGGTTCATGTTGTACTTCATCATGATGCCCTGGTTGTGATGAGCGGTATGGTGGCGGCGAATTGTGTTGATAAAGGGCATGTTGCGCACAAAGCTGTTTTCATGGACGTGACAGCAATAGTGAAAAGCCTCGTACACCAGGTATTGCGCCACCATGGTCATGAACACAAAGTAGCCCGCATTGGGGTTGATAAGGGTAGCGGCCAGCCAGCCCAGGATGCCACCCCCGATACCCAGGGTGAGCAGGACTCGCCAAGGGAAAAAGACGATCCGGAACTCCTTGCTCGAATCAATGGTTGCTTCGTTATCGGTGAAGTATTGGTGGTGCTGGCGGGTGTGACGCTCATAAATTTCCCGTAAACCAATAATGTTGATGCGCCGATGCATGACATAGCGGTGCATGGCCCATTCCACAAAATTGCCCGCCAGAAAGACGGGGATGATGATCAGCCATTCCCAGCCTACCGACTGCAACTGACTGATGCTGTAGTAAATCGCTGCCAGCCCCACGACATACGTTACGAGGACATGAACAATACCGTTATAGGCGGGGCTGATATTGGATTTGTATTCCTCGCGGAACTTGCGTTGGCGTTCGCTCATCATCTTGTCTGTCTCCTGCAGAAAAGTTTATTCTTTGAATATCCAACTGACATATTAGTGATATTTTTCTTTACGTCAAGCAGGGAAAATAGGGGGGGTGCACCAGCGCAGTGCGTTTGAAACGCGCACGCCCTTGTGGGCGCCTGCCTGGAAACGTGTTTAGGGTGGGAGAAAGAGACCGTAAGGGGGCGCAGATCAGTGAGAAAAGAAGCGTCTTTCAATACACTGTTTGCCGGGCAGACGCCGCTTGAGGGAAAAAAAAGCCGGCTCGAAAGCCGGCTTGTTATGAGCGCGTTTGCAAGTGCGGCACTTACAGGCCCAGCACGTCCTGCATGTTGTACAGACCGGTGCTTTTATCACCCAGGAAACGGGCCGCACGCAGGCTGCCATTGGCGTATCCGGCACGGCTGCTGGAGCGATGCGAGATCTCGATGCGTTCGCCTTCACCGCAAAAAAATACGGTGTGGTCGCCCACAATATCGCCACCGCGCACCACGGAAAAACCAATGCGGCCGTCCTGACGCACGCCGGTGTGGCCGTGACGGGCCCAGTCAGCTACGTCATTCAGGGATTCTCCCCAAGTCTTGGCGATGGCCTCGCCCATTGCCAGTGCGGTCCCCGAAGGGGCATCTACCTTGTTGCGGTGGTGGGCTTCAAATACCTCGGCGTCGTAGCCCTGGCGGAGCAAAGCAGCGGCCATTTCGATCAATTTCAGGGTGGCATTGACACCAACGCTCATGTTGGGCGCAAAGACAATGGCAATTTCGCGGCCAGCCGCCTGAATCTGCTGTTTCTCGGTTTCGGAAAAACCGGTGGTGCCAATGACCAGACGGGTGCCGTGTTGCAGGCAGGCGTCCAGATGGGCCAGGGTGCCTTCGGGACGGGTGAAGTCGATCAGGCAGTCGGCCTGGGCCAGAACGTTCAGGTCGTCCGTGACCATGATGCCCGTTTCTTTGCCCAGAAAAGCGCCAGCGTCCTGACCGATTGCTTGGGAGCCGCGGTGGTCCAAGGCAGCGGCCAGGGTCAGGTCGGTGCTGTTCAAGACAGCTTCAATCAGCATACGGCCCATACGGCCGTCTGCGCCAGCAATGGCAATGCGCATGAATCCTGTGTCCTTAACGTAAAGCTTAAAGCGTGGGCTGGGAGCCGCTCACGCTGGGGGTGGGGGCGGCACTATCGCTGTCTGCGGGAGGCGGCGTCTGTTTTTTGCCGGTGTCGCTGCGCTCGAAAGGCTGGCGATCCGGCTGCTCATCGCCCTGCCAGCGAACCAGCGTATCGCCTTCAAACCAGACCGTGAACTTGCGTTGTTCGCTCTTGCCATAGCCGGGCTTGTTCAGGTAGGGGTAGTCCCAGCGGTCGGCGTTGAAAATGTCCTGCAAAGTGGGAGAGCCCAGCAGGTAGCGAACCTGTTCGCGCGTCATCCCGGGTTGCAGGCGCGCCACCTGCTCGGCAGTGATCCAGTTCCCCTGCTGAATGTCGGCGCGGTATGGGAAACCCCATTTGGAAGATCCGCAAGCGCTCAGGGCGGCGGCAGCCAGACTGGCTGCGAGTATGGCGCGGATGACAGGAGTGAATGAATTGGCCTTCTTCTGCACGAAATGCCCCAGTAGGAATAAAATCGTTATCATATAAGGGTTTAGGAAAAAGCGCATGAATTGCGCATTGAACCGCCTCAAGACGAGCTGGTTTTTAACCAGGGCGGACTTGAGATCCATCCCCATCAAGATGCGATAATTTAGCCATGAACGATCAAAATGAACTGAAGAACATGGGGCTTAAGGCGACTTTTCCGCGCCTGAAGATTCTGGATATTTTTCGCCGCTCCGATCAGGACGGACAACGACACCTGAGCGCGGAAGACGTCTACCGCCTGCTCATCGCCGAAGAAGTCGATATTGGTCTTGCCACGGTGTATCGTGTGCTTACCCAGTTCGAGCAAGCCGGCATTTTGGTGCGCAGCCAGTTTGACGGTGGCAAAGCCGTCTTTGAACTCAATGACGGCGATCATCACGATCACCTGATCTGCACCAATTGTGGTGTGGTTGAAGAGTTTACCGACAGCAATATCGAGGCTCGCCAGCACCAGGTCGCCAAGGACCACGGTTTTGTGCTGGAAAGCCATACGATGCTGTTGTATGGCATTTGCCCTAAATGTTCGGAAGCGGGCAAACAGGCCAAGCCTATCTTGCGCGGTTAATCCGTTTTGATAGTGCCCGCAGGCGTGTAATCTGATGATTGGGGGCAGGATAGCCAGGCAGGCATCCTGAAAATTCAAAGAATAATCAGATCGGGGCTGCAGGGCTGATCAGGACGGCACAAAAAAAACCACCAGTGGCTTTTGGCGCTGGTGGTTCAAATTGTCATTGAACGACAAGACGAATTCAACGCTGGCGTGCCAGCATTTCTCGTGCGTGTTCACGCGTGGTCTGGGTAATTTCCAGTCCTCCGAGCATACGGGCAATTTCATCTACCCGCTCCTGTTCAGACAAGGGGCGGATGGAGGAAAAAGTCTGGCCTTGCTCGCTTGTTTTTTCGACCTTTAAATGATGATTGCCGCAAGCAGCGACCTGGGGCAGGTGGGTCACACACAAGACCTGATGGCGTGCCCCCAGTTCTTGCAGCAATCGTCCTACCACTTCGGCCACGGCGCCGCCCACACCGGTATCTACTTCGTCAAAAATCAAGGTGGGCACACGAGCCGCCTGGCTGGCGATGACGGACAGTGCCAGGGATATCCGGGCCAGCTCACCGCCGGAGGCTACTTTGGCCAGCGGTCGAGGGGTGACCCCTTCATGGCCAGCCACCAGAAACTCCACCTGTTCAAGACCGTGAACCTGCGGGGCGCAGGCGGTCAGGGCAACCTCAAAACGGCCGCCTTGCATGGCCATGGACTGCATCGCCTGGCTGACCTGCTTGCTCAGCTGCACACTGGTTTTGCGCCGTGCCGCGCTCAGTTTTCCGCCCAGCTCCTGATAGTGCTGTTCAGCCTGCCGAGCCCTGGCTTGCAAGGCGTGCAAATCAAAAGATTGCTGTAGCTGAGCGAGCTGTTCTTGCCAGGTTTCCAGCAGACTGGGCAGGTCTTGCGGCTCGACTTTCAGTTTGCGAGCGGCACTGAAAATGGCCGATACCCGTTCCTCCGCCTGAGCCAGGCGTTCCGGGTCCAGCTCCATATCGCTTAAATAACTGTTCAAGTCTGACGCCGCCTCGGTCACGGCAATTTGCGCCGACTCCAGGGCATCGACAATGGCCTGCAGACCAGGGTCGTGGCGCAGCAGAGCGCTCATTTCATGACTGGCTTTGCCCAGCAATTGTTGTACCGAGGTCTCTTCGCCGTCCAGCGCGTTCAAGGCCAGGGCACTGCCATCAATCAGGGCTTGGGCATGGGACAGGCGAGTGTGTTCCTGCTGCAGCTGATCCCATTCCCCGGGGCGCAGATTCAGGCTGGAGAGCTCATTGATCTGCCATTCCAGGCGTTCCTGTTCGCGTTTGCCCTGTTCTGCGCTCTGGCTGGCCTGTTCGACGGCCTTGCGGGCCTGGCTCAGTTGTTGCCAGGCCTGGGCGACTTGTCGTGCCAGTGGCAAATGGCCACCCTGGCTGTCGAGCAGGTCGTACTGGCTTTGGGGATTCATCAGGCTTTGGTGCGCGTGCTGGCCATGAATATCGACCAGTAGTTCGCCCAGTTCACGCAACTGGGTCAAGGTGGCTGCGCCACCATTGATGTAACTGCGGTTGCGACCCTGCTGGTCGATCAGGCGGCGCAGTATCAGCTCATCAGAGACATCGAAGTCGCGCTCGCTTAGCCAGCCTTGAATATCGGGCGGGCAATCGAAATGCGCGCTGACCTCGGTACGGGTGCAGCCCTCGCGTATGGCTTTGGCGTCACCGCGAGCTCCCAGTACCAGTGAGAGGGCGTCAATCAGGATGGATTTGCCAGCGCCGGTCTCCCCGGAAAAAACCGTGAAGCCGGAGTCGAAATCAATCGTGGCTTGATCCACGATTACAAAGTCTCGAACGTGCAAGGTACGGAGCATAGGGGTTCAGTCGTTTTCGTCGTTAGGCAAAGGGATGTGATTCCAGCCCAGCTTCTGGCGCAAGGTGGAAAAAAAGCTGTAGCCCTTGGGGTGGATAAAGCGGCTGGTGTCCTGGGAGCGGCGCACATCAATCCGGTCTCCCTGCTGGCAGTCCGACCAGGTTTGCATATCAAAGTGCACGCTGCCGCCGGTTTCCACCCGACCCAGGGCGGTAATGGTCAAATTCAGGGTGCCGGTATCGGGCAGCACAATGGGGCGGTTCGACAGGGTTTGCGGGGCGACCGGCACCAGCAGAAAGGCTTTCAGCGACGGGTGCAGCAAGGGGCCACTGGCCGCCAGGGCATAAGCGGTTGAGCCGGTGGGGGTGGAAATGATCAGGCCGTCCGATCGCTGTCGGTACATGAAAACGCCATCCAGCTCCACACGCAGCTCGATCATGCCGCCACGTCCGGCGCGGTTGATGACCACATCGTTCAGGGCCACGCCCGAGTACAGCACTTCTCCGTCACGCACCACGCGGCCTTCCAGCATGGAGCGTTCTTCAATGTCGTACTCGCCTTTCAGAACACTGAGCAAGGCCTCGTTGGCATCATTCAAGGGAATGTCGGTAATAAAGCCCAGGCGGCCATGGTTAATGCCGATCAGGGGGACCTTGCTGTGGGCTAATTCGCGTGCAGCGCCTATCATGGTGCCATCCCCGCCCATCACGATCGCCAGATCGGCGCGCTGGCCGATCTGGGCATAATCGCCGATGGGAAATTCGGTTATACCGGCATTTTGGGCGGTTGTAGCCTCAATTAGTACTGAGCAGCCCGTGTTGACCAGGGTGTTGGCCAGCGACCGGATGGGCGCATCCAAGCCACAGTCCTGGTATCTACCAACAATGGCAACCGTTTTGAAATGCATGGGGCGAAAACCTTATGATTAATGAAATAATGGCGATCAGTGGATTATAGAGTTGCCACTCTAGGCTTGGCTGTAAGATTCTCCCCTTTATCATGCAGAGCTGGTGTTTTTAAGTGACGTACGCGACATGGATGACAGAGCAAATGCCTTGTTGAAGGTGCTGATCGAGCGTTACATCGCCGATGGTCAGCCGGTGGGGTCTCGCACCTTATCGACCGTTTTTGATTTTTCTCCGGCCACGATTCGTAATGTGATGGCGGAACTGGAGGGTCTGGGCCTGATTCACAGTCCTCACACCTCGGCGGGGCGCATCCCCACGCCTAAAGGCTACCGCTTGTTTGTGGACCGTCTGCTGGCAGCCGAGCGTTTTGAGCGCCCCGATGCCCGCAATCTCAGCCAGTACCTGCCCTTTGATGAACCCAACCGTGCGGTCAGTTCCGCCGCGTCCCTGCTATCGAACCTGTCGCAGTTCGCCGGCGTGGTTCTGGCACCCAAAAAAGCACAGACCTTTCGGCAAATTGAATTTATCCGTTTGTCCGACAAGCGGGTGTTGCTGATTATCGTCACCCCGGATGGGGATGTGCAAAACCGTATCCTGTTTGTGCCGCGCGACTATCTGGAACAGGAACTGATCGAGGCCAGCAATTTTTTCAACCAGCATTTTTCGGGCATGTCCTTTGAGGCCGTCAAGCTGGCTTTGTCAAAAGAGCTCAGCTCTTTGCAGCTGGATATTTCGCGCCTCATGCAACAAGCCGTGGATGTTGGCAGTCACCAACCCGACAGCGAGGAAGCGGTGGTGATTGCAGGCGAGAGCAAGTTGCTGAACGTCACTGAAATGGTGGCGGATATGGACAGGCTTCGCCGCCTGTTTTCCCTGTTCGAGAAAAAAACCGATCTGCTGCATCTGCTGGATGTGTCCAGCCAGGCTGAAGGGGTGCAGATTTATATTGGTGGCGACTCCCAGCTCCTGCCGCTGGACGATGTCTCCGTGATTACCGCACCGTATGGGGTGGACGGTAAAGTCGTGGGCACGCTGGGTGTGATCGGGCCGTCACGGATGGCGTATGATCGTGTGATTCCGATCGTAGACATTACAGCCCGGCTATTGTCCAATGCCCTGAGCCATCACTCGGCCAGTTAATGGATAGACCTTTAACCTGTTGGTAGGCGCAAGGTTCGCTGGCTGTCTAAGGTATTAATCAAATCATGCCCAAGTTGTTTGCCTCTCCTTATTTGCCCGAAGCAAAGGATGCCGATATGTTCAATGCCCAGGCTCCGGTCAGACCGGCCGGGCCTGTCGGTATTTTGCTGCTTAACCTGGGTACGCCCGATCAGCCTGATGCTGCGTCCATTCGCCGTTATCTGGGCGAGTTCCTGTCGGACCCCCGGGTGATCGAAATCCCTCAGCCTCTTTGGCAAATTATTCTGCGCCTGTTCATTTTGCCGCTGCGCCCGCGCAAGCTGGCCCCGCGTTATCAGGATATCTGGTTGCCGCAGGGCGCGCCGTTGCTGGTTTACAGCCAGGCGCAGGCCGATGGATTGCAGGCGCTGCTGCAGGCGCAAGGCCATGATGTCAAGGTGGAGCTGGGCATGCGTTATGGCAACCCGTCCATTGCCAGTGGGCTGGATAAGTTGAAAGCGGCCGGTTGCGAACGCATCTTGGGCCTGCCGCTGTATCCCCAATATGCCGCCAGCACCACCGCGACCGCCGTGGATTGCGTGGCCGGGCATCTGGCCAAACAGCGCAATCAGCCTGAATTGCGCTTTATCAAGCGCTACCACACCCATCCGGATTATATCGGCCCGCTGGCGGCCAAGATCCGTCGTTACTGGGATGAGCACGGCAAGCCCGAGCGCTTGTTGTTGAGCTTTCATGGCTTGCCGCGCCGTTGCGTGGAACTGGGTGACCCGTATTACCGGGATTGTCGTGAAACGACCAATGCCTTGCGTGCCGCGCTCGATGAGCCCGGCGTAGAGGTGCATATGGCGTTTCAAAGCCGCTTTGGTGCGGAGCGTTGGCTCGAGCCGTACACCGAGCCGACTTTGCGTGAATGGGGTAAGCAGGGTGTGGGGCGCGTGGATGCGGTTTGCCCCGGCTTTGTGGCCGACTGCCTGGAAACCCTGGAGGAGATCCAGGTGGAGTGTCGAGACGCCTTTCTGCAAGAAGGGGGCGGCCAGTTTCATTACATCCCTTGTCTGAATGACGATCCCCAGTGGATAGAGGGCCTGGGACGGCTGGCCGTGCAGCACTTGGGCGGCTGGCTGCCCAGTCGTCTGGTGCCCGCCCGTTAGGATGAGGCAGTGTTTCAGGCTCAGCTCAGCAAAATACGAACGCGGGTCTTGAACTGGGGGCAGATGCCCCCATTTTTATACGATCAACGAATTCTGTAGTGGAGATACATCGAATGGCTACACATGCCGATCCCAATAAGCCTCTGGACGGGGAAGTGACGGAAAACACGCCTGAACAGGCACAACAGGGCGCTGTCGAGCAGGACCAGCCAGAGATTTTGGCCCAGCAGCCCGAGGAAAACCCAGCTGATCTGGCGACCGAGTTGGCCCAGGCTCAGGAAAAAGTGTCGCAGTACTACGACCAGTTGTTGCGTGCCAAGGCCGAAGTGGAAAACATCCGCCGCCGTGCGGACGACGATGTGGCCAAAGCCCGCAAGTTCGGTACCGAGTCTTTCGCTGAAAGCCTGATTCCGGTGCGCGACAGTCTGGAAGCCGCTCTGGCCCAGACCGAGCAAACCCCGGAGGCCTGGAAGGAAGGCGTGGAAACCACGTTGCGCCAGTTGAACAAGGCCTTCGAGCGCAATAGCTTGAAAGAAGTGGCACCGCAAGCCGGGGACAAGTTTGATCCACACCTGCATCAGGCCATTTCTGCTGTGCCCTCGGAGTTTGAAGAAGGCGCGGTGGCCCAGCTGCTGCAAAAAGGCTACACCATTTCGGACCGGGTTTTGCGTCCTGCCTTGGTGATGGTGTCGGCGCCCAAGTAATCGCGCCTGGCAAACTGGGCCGGCAGGCCGTCCAGAATATAGACGCATTTGCGTGCTTGCTTCGGACCTGCCGCTTGCCCAGTGAAAAAAATTAAGGCAGTGGCTCTTGAAATGCACGTACCTTTCCCCATATGCATTTCATCGAATAATTTGCTTTCGCAATCAATCTTTTAGTCAGGTAAAAAATCATGGGCAAAATCATTGGTATTGACCTTGGAACCACCAATAGCTGTGTATCGGTGTTGGATGGCGACCAGGTTCGTATTATCGAAAATGCCGAAGGCGGTCGCACAACGCCTTCCATCGTGGCTTACATGCAGGATGGCGAAATCCTGGTTGGCGCTCCAGCCAAACGCCAGGCGGTTACCAACCCTGCCAACACCATCTTCGCGGTCAAGCGTTTGATCGGTCGTAAGTTCACTGAAAAGGCAGTTCAAACAGATATTGAACACGTGCCTTACACCATTGTCGCTGCCGACAACGGTGACGCCTGGGTGGAAGCTCAAGGCAAGAAGATGGCTCCTCAGCAAGTGTCTGCCGACATCTTGCGCAAAATGAAGAAAACCGCCGAAGACTACCTGGGCGAAGAAGTAACCGAGGCCGTCATTACCGTGCCTGCTTACTTTAACGACAGCCAGCGTCAGGCAACCAAGGACGCCGGCCGTATTGCTGGCCTGGACGTCAAGCGCATCATCAACGAGCCTACTGCTGCTGCCTTGGCTTTCGGTCTGGACAAGGCTGACAAAGGTGACCGCAAGATCGCTGTTTACGACTTGGGTGGCGGCACGTTTGACGTGTCCATCATCGAAATCGCCGACATCGACGGTGAGAAGCAGTTTGAAGTGCTCTCGACCAACGGTGACACCTTCCTGGGTGGCGAGGACTTTGACAAGCGCATCATTGACTACATCATTGCCGAGTTCAAGAAGGAAAGCGGCGTTGATCTGTCCAAAGACGTGCTGGCCTTGCAGCGCCTGAAAGAGTCCGCTGAGAAAGCCAAGATCGAGCTGTCTTCGACGCAGCAGACCGAAATCAACCTGCCTTACATCACGGCTGATGCTTCCGGTCCTAAGCACTTGAACCTGAAGATCACCCGCGCCAAGCTGGAAGCGCTGGTTGAGGACCTGATTGAACGCACGATCGAGCCTTGCCGCGTAGCCATTAAGGATGCTGGTGTGAAGGTTTCGGAAATCGACGACGTGATCCTGGTCGGTGGCATGAGCCGCATGCCCAAGGTACAGGAACGTGTTAAAGAGTTCTTTGGCCGCGATCCTCGCAAAGACATCAACCCAGATGAGGCGGTTGCTGCCGGTGCCGCGATTCAAGGTTCTGTGCTGTCGGGCGACCGCACTGACGTTCTGCTGCTGGACGTGACCCCGCTGTCCCTGGGGATTGAAACCCTGGGTGGTGTCATGACCAAGATGATCCAGAAGAACACCACGATTCCTACGCGTCATTCGCAGGTGTTCTCCACGGCTGATGATAACCAGCCTGCCGTGACCATCAAGGTGTTCCAGGGTGAGCGTGAAATCGCTGCTGGTAACAAGGCATTGGGCGAGTTCAACCTGGAAGGCATTCCACCAGCAGCACGTGGCCTGCCACAGATTGAAGTGACCTTCGACATCGATGCCAACGGTATCTTGCATGTATCCGCCAAAGACAAGGGTACGGGCAAGGAAAACAAGATCACCATCAAGGCGAACTCCGGTTTGTCCGATGAGGAGATCGAGCGCATGGTGAAAGATGCCGAGATCAACGCGGCAGAAGACCACCGCATCGCGGAACTGGCAGTGGCGCGCAACCAGGCTGAAGCCCTGATCCATTCGACCCGCAAGTCCTTGACGGACTACGGCGACAAGTTGGAAGCTGCAGAGAAAGAAGCCATCGAAAAGGCGATCGCCGATCTGGAAGAAACGCTGAAAGACGGTGACAAGGAAGCGATCGACGCCAAGGTGGAAGCGCTGGGCGTGGCCTCGCAGAAACTGGGCGAGAAGATGTACGCCGACATGCAGGCCCAAGCCGCTGCACAACAAGGTGCGGAAGCGACGGCTCAGCAGCCCGCCGACGAGAACGTGGTCGACGCTGACTTTAAAGAAGTCAAACGCGATCAGTAATTGCGAGCCTGAGTAAGGTTCCCTGGCCCGATCTTTGGCGGCTTACGCTGGAGATCGGGCATTATTATTCAAACAGCGGCGTTTGGACGTCGTTAATCAATCATGGCAAAACGCGATTTATACGAAATTCTCGGTGTGGCCAAAAATGCGACGCAGGATGAAATCCGCAAGGCGTATCGCAAGCTGGCCATGAAGTTCCACCCTGACCGTAATCCGGATAGCAAGGACGCCGAGGAAAAGTTCAAGGAAGCCAAGGAAGCGTACGAAATCCTGTCCGATGAACAGAAGCGCGAAGCCTATGACCGCTATGGTCATGCCGGAGTCGATCCCAACGCTGGCATGGGCGGTATGGGTGGCGGCATGGGCGGGGCCGGATTTGCAGACGCCTTTGGTGATATTTTTGGCGAGATCTTCGGTGGTGGCGGTGGGCGCCGTGGCGGTGGCCCTCAGGTTTACCGCGGCGCGGATTTGCGCTATTCGCTCGATATCAGCCTGGAGCAGGCGGCTGCCGGTTTTGATACGGAAATTCGAGTACCAAGCTGGGAAAACTGCGATACTTGCTCGGGTACGGGTGCCAAGCCTGGGACATCGGCACAGACGTGTCGCACCTGCCAGGGCAGTGGCGCGGTTCGTATGCAGCAGGGTATTTTCAGCATGCAGCAAACCTGCCCAACCTGTCACGGTAGCGGCAAGGAAATTCCTGATCCCTGCGTGGTGTGCCACGGCGAGGGCAAGGTCAAGAAGACCAAAACCTTGCAGGTCAAGATTCCTGCCGGTATTGATGACGGTATGCGCATCCGTTCCAGCGGCAATGGCGAACCGGGCGTGAACGGTGGGCCACCCGGTGACTTGTATGTGGAAATCCGCATCAAGCCGCACGGAATCTTCCAGCGTGACGGCGAGGATCTGCATTGCGAGCTGACCATCCCCTTTACGACCGCCGCCTTGGGCGGCACCGTTGAGGTGCCTACGCTGACTGGACGAGGTGAAATCACCATCCCTGAAGGTACTCAGGTGGGCAAGACCTTCCGCTTGCGTGGCAAGGGGATCAAGGGCCTGCGTTCCAGTTACCCCGGTGACTTGTATTGTCACATTCAGATCGAGACGCCTGTACGCCTGAACGAAGAGCAAAAGAAATTGCTGCGTCAGTTTGAACAGGCTCTCAATGATGGAGGTGTCAAGCACTCGCCCAAAAGTGAGTCCTGGACGGACAAGGTAAAAAGTTTCTTTTCCTGAGTCCTCCAAGGCATAGCGAAATAAAAAGCCCGGTACTGCTGTACCGGGCTTTTTTCTTTCTGTTCAGGACGGCTTCAGGACCCAACCTGCCTCTTAGGGTTGGGCCTCCATCAGGGCCGGTTCAGCAGTGTTGTCCGGGACGTCTGTCGCCGTCTTTGTTGCAGGTGCAACATCGTCTTTCTGACGCTCATGGTCGGCGGCAATGGCAACCACCATGTCCTGAGGTTTCAGATATTTGCGCAAGGCTGCGTTGACCTGTTGAGCATCGAGTTTTTGCAGGTCCTGATCCATTTTCTCGGACCATTCAAAGCTGCGGCCCAGATCCAGGTAGTTCAACCAGGCACTGCTAACCACAGCATCCTGACTGCGCGAGAGGCGGCGATAGTTCAACAGGGCAGTGATGCCTTCCTTGACCTCTTGTTCGCTAAAACCGTCCTTCAGTGTCTGGTTCAGCACCTCATTAATGGTGTTGCCCAGTTTTTCGCTGTTGGTGGGAGCGTGGATGGCGTAGACCGTCCATGAGCCATGGGGCTCATAGCTGGACGCATCGAGCTGGCTGCGTACGTTGTAGGACAGGCCATCCTCCACCCGCACACGATTCCACAGACGCGAGGTTTCCGACAGGCCCAGCAAGTAATTCGCCAGATAGACGGCCGGGAAGTCAGCGTCGGTATCTTGCAGCTTCAGGCCCAGTTCAGCCAGATAAAAGGCGTTGGCTTTGTCCGGCGTATTGATATCGAATACCTTGGGCGGGACAGGGTGCAGCGGGTCGTCCGGCCGTTGATACGTCGGCGCTTTACGCCATCCTTTCAAACCGTCCGACAGAGCCTTGCGAACCTGCTCCTCGTCAAAGTCACCCACGGCGCTAAAGGCGACATCGCCTGTTCCATAAAATTTCTGATGGAAATCCCGTACCTGTTTGAGGGTGACGGCCTGCACCCGCTCTATCCCTTCTTCAAAAGTAGGGGTGTAGCGGATATCGTCTTTGGGCCAGGGGTTGGTGTAGCGTTCAATGGTTTGGCTTGCCAGGGCAGCCGGCTCGGTGCTGGCCGATTTCAGGTCCGTAACGACGGCCTGCTGGTATTTCTTCAGTTCGTCCTCCGGGAAGTTTGCCTCGCGCAGCACGTTCAGTGCCAGCGCAATGGCCTTGGGCAGATTTTCGCGGTTGGACGACAGGCTCAGATACAGACGGCCATTGGAGCCGCTAGTGCTGAACTGGGTTTGCATGGCCGTAAACTGGTCGGAAATCTGTTCCCGGTTGAGCTTTTTGGTGCCGGTGCTTAGCAGACTGGCCACTGCCGCGGCTGTGGCGCTCTGGTTTTTCAGTTGCTCAGGCGAGCCAAACTTGAAGGACATCCGGGCCTCGACACGCTCGGCGCGGGTCGCTTTGGGAAGCAGTGCCATTTTGACTTCGCCCAGATCCTTGCCTAAGGACAGGGGCTGCAAATCAGTGCGAGCCATGATGTTTGCTGGGCTGGGATCAAACGCTTCGACGGCTTTGCCGCTGTCCTTGCCGGTGTAATCCTGCACCAGCTTGGCGACATCCACTGGTGTGGCCTCAGGAGCACGTACCGGTTTGTCGGTGGGAATGTACAAGCCATTGCTGCGGTTGCTGGCCACCAGCCAGGTTTCCAAGGCCTTTTGCACTTGTGGTAGCTTGGCGTCTTCTACCCGATCACGCTGTAGAAAGAACAAACGCCAGTCGCCGCTGGCCGCTGCCTCGGACAAGGCGCTGGCCAGGCGTGAGGGATTGGCGTAGGTTTGCGTCCAGCCCGTCAGCCACTGGCTGCGCACGCGTTCCAGGTCCGCCTCTTTCAGTGGGGACTTGGCGACACCTTCCACCGTTTCATTCATGACCTTTAAGGCTTTTTGCGGGTCCATATCGGACTTGAGTTCCGCACCAAACAGGGCGTAGCCTGGATCGTGATTTTCGGAGTCAAAGCTAAATACGCTGGTAGCCAGATTGTTGTTGACCAGGTTCTTGTAAAGCTGGCCACTGGGTGTGTCACCCAAGGCACTGATGCCCAGGCTCAGGTTCATATAGTCCGGGCTGGCGGCGCTGGGCAGATGATAGAGCGACATGATCAGCGGCGTGCCGCCCTGGCGACGCAAGGTCACCGTACGCGTGCCATCTTGCACGGGTTCGACCGTGTATTCCGGGCGCAAGTGGCGGGTGGGTTTGGGGATGGAGCCAAAGGCCTTGGCAATGTTCTCCAGGGTCTGGTCCGTATCGAACTGCCCGGTTACAAAGAGTACGGCGTTATCAGGCTGATAGTAGTCGTGATAGAACTTGCGCAGTTGTTCTACGTCTACGTTCTCTACGTCCGATCGTGCGCCGATGGTGGTCTTGCCATAGCTATGCCATTGATAAGCGGCGGCAGTGAGCTTTTGCATCAGCACCCGGAAAGGACTGTTCTCGCCGCTTTCCATTTCATTGCGCACCACGGGCATTTCTGCTTCCAGATCCTGCTTGTCGATCAGGGCGTTGACCATGACATCGGCCTGCCAGTCCAGATACCATTTCAAGGTTTCAGGATCGGCAGCGAAACTGGCAAAGTAATTGGTACGGTCACTGGAGGTGGTGCCATTGGCCTCCAGACCACGCTTGGAGAACTCCCCTAACGCATTGCGCAAGGTGGGCGTGCCGCGAAACAGCATGTGCTCGAGCAAGTGCGCCATGCCGGTCTGCCCATAATTCTCGTGTCGTGAGCCGACCAGATAGGTCATGTTGACGGTGGTCGTAGGTTTGGAATCGTCAGGGGCCAGAACAAGGCGCAGACCATTGTCCAGCGTATATTGCGTAACGCCTTCGACAGAGGGGCCTTGGGCCAGGCCAGGGGGTAGCGCATAAGCGGCCAGTGAACTTGACAGCAGCGCAGCTCCTGCAAGATGGCGCAGGCGCAGGGCGGCAATCAGTACAGAGAGTTTCATGAACACATCCTTACGGTTTTAGCGAGAAATAAGCCAGCCAGGCCGACCAGTGTCTTTTGTAGCATGGGGCCGTTTAGCTGGGTAGGCGGCAATCCCTGCAAAAAGTTTGTTCTGTCAAAAAAAAAGCCCACCAGTGGTGGCTGGTGGGCAAAACAGCAAGAAAACGGCACCCCTAGGTGGTTTTGTGCTTGAGCCTGTCCAGGGCATCCTGACGCAGATGCTCAAGACTTTTAAGAAGAAATTCGTAAAGAGCGGTGATTTGTTTAGGGTTGTAGTGTGCCGCGGCCTGCATGACCTGCTGCGCGGGTAAATCCATGTCGCCCATCAAGCGCTTGCAGCGTTCCTGGTTGGGATACAGGCTGGTCATGCGTCCGTCGCGCGGATGGGGCTTGCGCAGCAAGTAACCTGCGTTTTCCAGTCGGGTAATCAAGGCTTGAGTGCCGCTGGGGCTCAGATCCAGTAATTGGGCCAGCCTCCCCGGAGACAGGGGTTTGAGTTCCAGCACAAACTCCAGGGCCTTGTACTCATTCAGACTCAAACCAGCGGCTCGTGCCAACTGGTGCTTGTTTGCTTCCAGGTAGACATCAAACTGGCGCAACATCATGCGCACGATATCGTTTTGCATATGCCCTGACAAAACTTCGTCCCTTGCTTCTGGCTCGGTCCACACGGTTGTCAGGGGCTGTTTATTGGGCATACGCATATATCCCTAGCGTGGGGGAGCACCCAGCAAACCGGTAAAGGGTGTCAGACGCTTGTGGTAAAGAGCAGGGTCGCCGTCAGGAGCGCCCGATACGCAGCGGACAGAGTGGGCAAGAGCAGCGGACTGCTGGGGACTGGATGCTGGGGCGACCATGAGCTGGCCCCTGATGGACCAGGTTTGTTTAGTGTGTGCGAAAGAGGGGGAAGCGGCCCCTGTACGGGGCGTTGTGACAGCCGTTGTCATGCTCACCGTGCCGGGTGTGAGTGATGACTTGGCAGCCTGTCTTGCCAAGCTGGCAAATGCTGTCAAGAAGGTAATCCTTGGGCTGAGTAAGCCAAGTCTGCCAGATTCATAATGCCTGTGTCTTCTGCGAGTCATGACTTACTCCATGAGAAATGGATGAGCTTTTGAAGGAAGGGGCGGGATGCGCCCCTTCCTCTGGTTTAGCGAGGCCCGCTACCGAGCAAGCCGCCCAGCAAACCGGTTACCGGTGCCAGCAGGCCGCCATTGTTGTTGCTTGCAGTAGCGGGACCGCCCGCGTCCACGCTGCCCGAAGCTCCCACGTCAACCGAGACGCTTGTCCCACCCAGCAGTCCTCCCGTCAAGCCACCGACCAAGCCTGTCACAGGAGCGAGCAAGCCACCATTGGCGGCATCGCCACCGGCCAAACCGCCGGTCAGCCCGCCGACCAGATTGGTGACAGGGGCGAGCAAGCCACCATTGGCGGCATCACCACCGGCCAAACCGCCGGTCAGGCCGCCGACCAGATTGGTGACAGGGGCGAGCAAGCCACCATTGGCGGCATCACCACCGGCCAAACCGCCCGTCAGGCCGCCGACCAGATTGGTGACAGGGGCGAGCAAGCCACCATTGGCGGCATCACCACCGGCCAAACCGCCGGTCAGGCCGCCGACCAGATTGGTGACAGGGGCGAGCAAGCCACCATTGGCGGCATCACCACCGGCCAAACCGCCCGTCAGGCCACCGACCAGATTGGTGACAGGGGCGAGCAAGCCACCATTGGCGGCATCACCGCCACCCAAACCGCCCGTCAGCCCGCCCAGCAAGCCGGTTACAGGCGAAAGCAAGCCGCCGTCACCATTGCCAGTCAGACCACCGGTTAAAGAGGCAACGGCTTGTGTCGCGTGGTTGAGGGTATTACCCAGGGGGTTCGTGTTGCTATCGGTTTGGTGAACCAGTCCGCCCACCGAGGCGACTGCCTGGCCCAGATGACCCACAACACCGCCCAGCCCCACAGGGGCAGCGCCATCTAGCTGCGTGCCCACATTAGCCAGGGCGCTGCCCACGCCGCCTAGCAGGGCGTTGATGGGTTGGCCCACGCCCAGGCCGTCACCGACTTGTTGCGTCACATGAGTGACCGTTGCGCCGACTGGAGCAACGACGGTATCCAGAGTCTGGCCGACATTGCCCAGAATGGGGTTCAGTCCAAGGGGCAGGATGTTGTCTACCGTCTGGCCTACATTCGCCAGTGATGGCTCAAGAATGGGAGCGGCGTCTGTGCCGTCCAGCAGGCCACCCAAACCCAACTGACCCGTCAATGGATAGAGCAGGCTGCCTTCACCCAACAAGGAGTCGGTCAAAGCGGCAACCCCTCCTGTCGCATGACCTAGCACGGCGGTCAATGGCTTCGGGTTGCTGGCGTCTGCATGCAGCAAACCACCCGCGCTGCCCACCGCATTGCCCAGCCCGGTCAACAGACCGCCCACACCTTGACCCAGGTTTAGTGGCAGGCCGGTATTACCCAGTTGCTCGCCTAGATTGACGACCACGCCGCCCGTCTGCCCCAGCAGATTATTGACGGGCTCGCCCAAACCTGTGGCACCTCCAACTTGTTGGGTCAGGCCTGTGGCAGTATCCACAACCGGGGCGACGACGGTATCCAGTGCTTGGCCCAAGCCTGCTCCTGTATCTTGCAAGCCTACCGGCAGCACGTTATCGACTGCTTCACCGACATTGTTGAGCGTGGTTTCCAGTGGTCCGGGAGTGCGAGGATTACCACCGCCGTTGTCGCCACCGCCGTTGTCACCGCCGCCGTTATCACCACCGCCGTTGTCACCGCCGCCGTTGTCACCACCGCCGTTATCACCTCCGCCGTTATCACCACCGCCGTTGTCGCCACCGCCGTTGTCACCGCCGCCGTTGTCACCACCGCCGTTGTCACCACCGCCGCCTGTACCACCTCCGTTGCCTGTGTCTGGATTGGTTGGGATGGAATTGTCAGAGCCTCCCGAAGAACCGCCGCCGCTTAGGCTGCCGCAGGCGGTTAAAGCCAGAGTACTGGCCATCAAGGTGGCTAGGATGGTCAGGCGAAGGCCTGGTTTCTTGCTGTCTGTATTGTTATGCATTGCTTGCTCCAATAAATGATCGGGGTACCTGCTTGCTTCTTGGTTGAGGTTCAAGCAATTCGCATGCCAATTTTCTTGGTTTTATGAAACCCGCATCGATGCTCGGTTTGGTGCAAAGTACGAGAAAAAAAGAGGGCTATTTGTTACGGGTTTCGGCGCTTGGGAGGAACGTGTTACGTAACAAAAAAAGAACCGCTGACAAGCAGCGGTTCTTAAAGGCGTGGCAACAGGTTCAGGAGGACCGCGGTACCAGTGCCTTCGCATCCAGCCATGCTTTGGTGTTTTGTCGGAAGGTGCTCATGCTGTCGACCAAAAAGTCATACATGGCGATCAGTTGGGCGGGATTCTGGCTGGCCGCCGTGTTGATCGCTTGATTGATGGCACGCTCTTTCACGGCAAGGACTTCGCGACATTTGTCCATGACCGGGTGCAGGGCAATGACCCGCTTGTCCAAGGGGTGGCGACCGCGGGTGATGTATCCTTTGTGCTCCAGGCGATTAATCAGGGCGCTGACGCCACTGGCGCTTAAGTCCATCAGGTGTGCCAGTTGTCCTGTTGGCAGGGCATCGAACTCCATGATGTATTCCAAGGCCTTGAAATCATTCAGGGGCATATTGGCCTGTTCGGCCAGACTGGCTTTCAGGGCCTCTGCATAAATGGTGAACTGACGGCCCAGCATTTTGCCCAGATCCATCAACATCTTTTCTGACAGCATGTGTTGCTGTTCATCGTGGGAGGACCAGTTGGAACGGCTGCCTGCGCCTGATGTACCTGGGTGAAAGTTGACCGGCAAACTTACCGGATTCATGACTTTATTCATCATTTGCGGCCACCTCCGAGCAAGCCACCGACCAGGCCGGTGACGGGTGAGAGCAATCCTCCATTGGCTTGAGCGCCGCTCTCGCCAGTATTGGCCGGGGCACTGACCGAGCCTGTCAGGCCACCAACCAGCCCACCGACCAAACCGGTCACTGGCGCGAGCAAACCGCCGTTGGCTGCGTCACCGCCAGCCAGTCCGCCCGTCAGCCCGCCGACCAGGTTGGTCACGGGTGCGAGCAAACCGCCATTAGCAGCTTCGCCGCCACCCAGCCCGCCCAGCAGGCCAGTTACAGGAGCTATTAGGCCACCTCCCTCTCCACCCGTAATTCCGCCCAGCCCGCCTGTCAGGGAGGCAACCGCCTGGGTAGCGTGATTCAGGGTGTCACCCAAGGGATTGGTGTTGCTGTCTGTGTGGTGTAGCAAACCACCTGCTGAAGCCACGGCCTGGCCCAGATGACCTACCACACCACCCAGCCCCAACGGCGCAGCATGGTCCAATTGGCTGCCTACATTCCCCAAAGCACTACCCACGCCGCCAAGCAGGGCATTGATAGGCTGCCCGACGCCCAGACCGTCGCCGACTTGCTGAGTCACATTGGTGACGGTAGCGACCACCGGTGCAACGGTATTGTCCAGAGCGCCGCCCACGTCACCTAAAATGGGGTTCAGGCCCAGAGGCAAAATGTTATCTACGGTTTGTCCGACATTGCCCAAGGCCGGTTTGAGCACCGGCTCCCCTTCTTCTGCCAGCAAGAGACCACCCAGTCCCAGTTGAGCGGTCAGGGGATGCAGGAGACTGCCCTCACCCAGCAAAGAACCGGTCAGGACTTCTACGCCCTTGGTGGCGTGGTGCAGTGTGTTGCCCAGCGGGTTGAGATTTTGCGGGTCATTTACCAGCAACCCGCCAACCGATCCGACGGCTTGACCCAGATGAGAGAGCAGGCCGCCTGCACCTTCACCCAGATTCAGCGGCAGGCCGGTCTTGCCCAATTGGTCGCCCAGATTGGTCACTACTCCGCCGACTTGTTGAGTCAGTCCATTAACAGGCTGACCCAGTCCGGTCACACTACCGACAGTACGGCTTGTGTCGGTCACGATATCCGTAACCGGTTTCAATGCGCCATCGAGTGTTTCGCCCAGTTGATTGCCAGTCTTGCTCAGATTCAGGGGAACCACGTTGTCGACTGCCTGGCCCAGATTACCCAACGCATTTTGGGTCAGGCTGTTGTCTTTGCCGCCGCCGTTGTCACCACCGCCGTTGTCCCCTCCGCCGTTGTTGCCACCACCACCATCGCCGCCGCCTCCTGTGCCCCCGTCGCCGGGTGTGGGCAGGTTGGGATCGATAGCCGGCGGGCGAGCCGACAGGTCCAGACCATCACGCACGCCGCCGCGTGAGGAGCATCCGGCCAGAACGGTAGCGCTGATGATCAATGTCGCGACAAGCGCACGTTGCAAGTTGCGTTGGCTTGAGGCGTTTCTTGCTGAATTCCTTGCTTTCATGACTGACTCCGGTTTGAAGTGTAAGCACGCCCTTCAAGGGCTGTTGTCAGTCTTTGAGCAAAAATAGTGCCAATTTATTGTGTATGGTTTTGTTTTTTGTTTTTTGGTTTTAAATCATTGGCTTGGGCTTGGTTTTTGTTTTTTCAGGCACGCTGGTGTGTGGTTTTTAAGCCTGGATAAGAGGGGGGTAGCCCGGTTTTAACGCTTTGTTCTGTTCCTGTTACGTAACGTTTTTCGTAACACCTGAGCCTAAAAAATGGCTCGATGGAATACAAAAAAAGGCCATCTTGCGATGGCCTGAGAAAAAACATGTGTCCGGCCAACGGCTCGACTTTAAAAGCCGTCGTAGAAGAACAGGAAATTCGTGTTCAACCGTAGTTTTCGTTGGTCGGAATTGACCGGCAAATCTCCCAGCGGTTTTGCCACGTTGATATCAAACAAGTAATGCTTGTTATTGGACAGCCGTACCCCAATGGCTGCCGATCGCAATTCACGGTTGTTGTAGCTGTTCAGGCGATCCAGGTTATACCAGGCGCGTGCCCAGTCATAAGCGATATAGGGTTGGATGCTATTGAGCCAGCGCGAGGAGTTGGTAAAACGACGATTGATTTCCAAGGTCGCGCCCAGGCCTTTGTCACCGGCCAGTTCACCTTGGGGATACCCGTAGCCGTGTCGCCATGCGCCAAACGAGATCTGTTCGGAATTGGGCAGGACATTGGAGCTGTATTGGCCACTGGCAGAAAAGCTCATGCCAAATTGTCCCGGCAAGGCCAGATTCTGTCTGAAGGAAGCGGTCCAGCGGGTGAAATCCAGGTCCAGATCGGATTCGGCGTCACGCTGCAAGTACGTGTTCAAGGATTTACGAGCGCCCATGGCGTCCAAGCCCTTGTATACCCCCAGGTTCAGTTCCCGCGACTGTCGGGCCGAGGCATCGGTATAGCGCAGCTCGGCCTTCAATGCGCGTACATCGGTGGTGTTTTCGATCCAGACATTGTCCAGCGTTTTGTGGGTGTAATCGTCCAGAGACCGGCTGGCATAAAAGCCGGCCGTACCTTTGAGGCTGCGCTGATTGTTCAGAATGAAGGGGTAGCTGATGGCTGCGCCGATGCGCTCGTTGATAACCTTGCGATTCCAGCCCTGTCTTTCCAGGACTTCGTCGCGTGGCTCGGAGCGATAGTGGTAGCCGTCTATTTCCAGGTTCAGACCGTTGCCGTTAAGAGGGATGGTCAGATTGCCGCTGACGTATTTGACGTCTTCGGGGCCGGTGGGAATGGCGGCGGTCAGCTTGAGCTCTTCTCCCAAGGGGGTCAGGCTGTTGGCGCTCAGTTGCACCAGCGCCTGTTTGCTGGACCCCATCTCCGCGATACTGGCATTTGCGCTAAATGATTTGTGTTGAGCCTCTATCAGCAGCTCGGAGGCGCCATCCGTGCGCACAGGCATGTCCAGCTTGGGGTCGATCTTCAGGCCAGGCACGGTGCGCAGCAAGTTCATGGTGCGCTCCAGCGTGCGTTGGGTCAGCGGCTTTTCGTCCACCATCGCCTGGGCAATGCGTTCGATCCGCGCCCGGCTGCGGCCCGGATCGCCTTCAATGCGGACACTGCCAACATGGCCTTCCACGACCGTAACCTTGATGTGACCTTGCGCGAAGTCTTGTTGCTGCAAGACAGCAAAGGACAGCGGGTAGCCTTTTTGTTGATAAAGCGCAGTGATCTTGTTCACTTCGTTGATCAACTGGGCAATGGTCAGTGTTTTGCCCGCCAGCGGCTCCAGAATGGCCGTGATCTGTTCAAAGGGGATGCTGCGACTGCCACTGACGTCAAAGCTGCGAACGAGCACTTGCTGCTGGAGTTGTTGTTGAAGTTGGTTTTGTGCCGCGGCGGGGGGGATGCTTAAAGACGGCGTAGTCGTCCTGGGGGCTGGTGCGCTGATGGGCGGCAACGCGTCGACGGGGTTACCCCGCAGGGGCGCGTCTGCCCAGCTAGCCGGACTTGTCGCTGCCAGGCCCATCATGCATCCCACGCTCGCAATCAGGCTGGGATTTTTTTTTCTAAGGAAGGCCAGTGATACGGGGTGCTTGTCATTCATTTGCATTAATCATTATTCGCTGAAAATCGGGCGCTTTTTTCTACTGTGCCGTAGTTTAACTTCGCTGTCACTTTTTGCTGTTTGAAAACAATCTATTTCCACATAGTGATTTAAAAGACCGCAAATATTACATTTTGAAACGTAAAAAAAATAGGCCTGATTTAGGGTGTTGGCAAACAGTCCTTTATGGCTGTATTCACGTCTACTTGCGGCGCTGCAAAATGGCTCACTTCCGCCGCAAGCCCAAAAGAAAAAGTTACTTTCTTTCAAGTAATTAAAGTGTCATCAGCGTGTCCTGTCAGGGAACAGGAGCAGCATTTTCTGTTGCATTTTGAAATGATAAAAACGGTAACATTATCAAATTTAGACACATTTCAGGTAAGAAAAGGTTTCAAATTAGCGGTTTTTTAGCCTTTTTTCACGGGATTTTGGCTGTTGTAAATACACAATCATGCGTTTTTCGTATCTTTAGGCTAGAATTCGTTTGTGTATTTGACGGCTGTTACACGTAAACCCTAGTAAAAACATAGACATACGAAGGTTTAAGATGATTTCAACGGAAAAATACAAAAATTGATAACAGTTCGCAGTGGTTGTTGCCGGATTTGGCAACGTTTTGTGCCTTCAGGGGTATCTGACCCTCGCGCTTGAGGGTGCTTTTTTCTTTTTACATGGGGACAGTCATGAAGACTCAACTTCAGCAATTCTGGAAAGACGAAGACGGTGCGACCGCTATCGAGTATGGCTTGATCGCTGGCCTGATCGCTGTGGCGATCATTGGTGTTTTGAGCACCCTAAGTGGAGATTTGAAGGGTTTGTTTACAAGGATATCTACTGAGCTGACTTCTGCTGCAGAAGCCGAGTAGGGCGATTGTTTGAGCATCAGCCAATTAAACAATGGCTGAGCCTTTAAGTTTGAATGGCTGATGCTTATGTTTGTTTTAATAAAAATTTCTTTTGTTTTTTTTCTGCTTTTCTTTTCCATTCAGATTATTTATTGCGATCTGAAATTCCGGAAAATCCCTAATACCTTACTAGTTTTCTATGGTTTGGCGCTTCTGCTGCACAAGATCCTGGTCAGTGTGTTCTATGGCCTTCCCTGGGGATCGGTGGTGGGGTGGGGAGATTCGCTGATCGGTTTTGCCGCTGCCTTGCTCGTGTTTTATCCCATTTGGCTCGCACGCCTGATGGGCGCGGCCGATGTGAAACTGATGGCCGTGTTGGGGTTGGCGCTGGGGTGGAAAGAGGCAGGCATGGTGGTGTTGTTCGGCACAGTGCTGGCGGGTTTGCATGCCTTGGCGTTGGTGCTGATTCCATCATTGGAGCGCAAGTACGGATTCGCCTTGCCGGGTACCCGGGTCAAGGCGCGCAGTGTCCCCTTGGGGGCCTGGTTATCCCTCGCAACAATGGGGTGGGTATGGATGCAAAATCAATAATGCTCCCACGACAGGGTCAATTACCAAAGCGGCGTGGCGTCGATAAAAACTATCAATACGGAGCCTACGCGCTGGAATTTGCATTGGTTTTTCCATTGTTGTTTCTTTTTATGTACGGCTTGCTGACTTTCGGTTTGATTATGACCGCGCAGCAGTCTCTGAATTTTGCCGCCGAATCCGGTGCGCGGGCGGCGTTGATTGAGCCAGCGGCAGGAAACAGCGATCCGATGAGCAGCCCGGCTCGCTTGCAGGCACGGGCGGACCGGGCCCGGCAAGTAGCTGCCGATCACGTTCAATGGTTAAGCCATTGGGTGGGAAGTGAGCATGTGCGCGTCAGCGCCGATTTGTCACGCGAGGAAATCAGCGTCGGGATTGTTTACGACTACGTGCAGGCACCGCTGATTCCGCGTTTTGCACCCGATACCCTGTTTTCACTGGTCGTGCCCGAACAGCTAAAAGGGCATGCCCGCATCAATCTGCTGGTTGCGGGTGAGGTGGGCTCAGAGGGGGGCACGCCATGACTCATGCCCGCGCGTCCATTGCCGTTGCCCAGCGTCAGCATGGCGTGGCCGCCATCGAGTTTGCATTGATGGTGGGGCTGTTGCTGGTGATTTTCAGCGGCATCCTTACCTTCAGCTCATTCTTTCTGGCCCAGCAAAAGATGAACCATTTGCTGGGCGACCTTTCGCGCCAAGTAAGCATGCAGGTCAAGGCGGCTGACGGGATAGAGTCCTTTGTCAATGAGCAACTGGCCGAGAACTATGGCAAGGGCCAAGCAAAGAGCGACGCATTTTTGAACTGGTTCGGTGATCTCAGCGCCGAGGTCCAGTCCCAGGCCTGCACGTCCGAGCCCCTGTACGACTGCGCGCAACTTTCGTTGAAGCTGGATCTCGAGCCCGGCATTCTTTCTCAAACCCTGGACCTGCTCACCCCTGAAAAGGAAGGGGCGGATCCATTGCGCAGCTTAAGCGCCAAGACATTACTTGTACTCAGGAGACCACATTCATGAGCGGCATGATGAAGGGGGCAGCAGTCCTTTTATTGCTGGTCGCAGCCGTATTGGTTGCAGTTGCTTTGTACCTGGGCATGCAGCCCAACCCTGAAGTGGTCCAGCCTGTAGTGGGCACGCACAGCGCCGAGCCAGCGGCGACGCTTTACCCGGTCGTAGTCGCTAAACGGGATGTTAAAGCGGGAGAAGCCTTGCAGGCCGACGCGCTGGAGCTGGCCCAGTGGCCTGCCGCGCCGGCACAGTCTTTCGATACGCTGGAATCCTTGACGGGCAAGACGCTGCGTTTTGATCTGGGGCAGGGGCAGCCGGTATTGAGCAGCTTCATCGCCAAAAGTCTGGCCAGCTATCTGGACGCAGGCGAGCGCGCGGTCACGATTCCGGTTGATGTGATCTCGGGCGCCAGCAACCGGGTCGAACCCGGCGACCTGGTCGATATCTTCATGACCTTCAACAATGGCAACGAGGTCAAGGACACCCAGGCTCGCTTGCTGATGCCACGGGTACGGGTGCTGGCCTATGGCAGTGCCTCCCTGTCCGGGCCGGACCCCGCCGAAAACACCTCGGGCAATCGTGCTGACACGCAGGTTCGCCATGCCATGCTGGCAGTCCCTCTGGAGTCGGTAAACGAGCTTTTGCTGGCCAGTCGCAGTGGCAGTTTGCAAGTTGTCTTGCGTGCACCCAAGGACGAGAGCCTGCCTGATCCCTCCTTGTTTCCCGAGTTTGCGGGGCTGATCCCAGCGCGCACCGGGCTGGATGCGGAGCAGCGGGAGGCCTTGAAGCTACCCGATAACCGTGCCATGGCAGGTCTGGGCTTACGGGAGTTCACGATCAGCCAGAGCGAGAAAGAGCAGGTTCAGGCGCGAGCTCAGGCCAGCGGGCAGCCGAATGCCGCGCCGCCAAGGCGCACAGAGGTGATTCGCGGTGGGCGTTTAGAGCTTATTCAGCATTAAGCAGCAAGGAGCTTGTTGTGGGGACGGGTCAGCCTGCCAGAGGCGGTTGACGAGAAGCGACGCAAGGCAGCATGGATTAAACACATGAGACAGAAAATCAGAAAAGCAGGTCTGGGTTTGGGGTGCTGGTATGCGCTCTGCTTGTCGGTTTTGGCACCGGTGCCTGTCATGGCGCAAACGGCTCAAACCAGCGCCAGCCAGAAGGTGATACGCCTGGTGGCCAACGATCAGGATATTTTACGTTTGTCGCAAGTCCCGCTGCGTGTGGCGATTAGCGATGAAAGCGTGGCGGATGTGCAAATTCTGTCCGCATCGGCCGGGCAACGCGGCGAGGTGCTGCTGATTGGTAAACGCGCGGGCACGGCGGATCTGCGTGTCTGGATGCCGGGCCGCACGAATCCGGATCGGTGGACGATTGAAGTGAGCAGTCAGGTGCAACAGCAACTGGCGCAGGCCGGTCGTCCCATGTCGGCGCAAGTCTCCAGCGCCGGACAACAGGCTTTGATTACCGGCAGCAGCCCGTCTTTGCTGGACCATCAGGATGCCATGGCGGCCGCGCGTTCCGGCGCAAGCCCGGATGCGCCCGTGCTGGACCTGTCCGAGGTCAGTACCAGCGGCATGGTCCAGGTGGAAGTCAAAGTGGTGGAAGTTTCCCGCGAAGTCATGAAAGACATTGGCCTCAGTGCCAATGCCATCGGTGGCAAGCCCTGGACAGGCGGGGTGAACTTGCTGCCCCAGGCGATTTCGGGCGGATTGAGTCTGGCGTATAACTCCCGCAACTTCAGTGCGGCGTTGAATCTGCTTGAGCAAAACGGACTGGCCCGGATTCTGGCCGAGCCAACCTTGGTCGCCATGTCCGGTCATAGCGCCAGCTTCCTGTCCGGTGGTGAGATTCCCATTCCCAGCTCAGGGGGCCTGGGAACCACCACGGTGGAGTACAAACCTTTTGGTATTGGGTTGACGGTCACGCCGACGGTGCTCTCAGCCGAACGTATTGCCTTGAAAGTCGCGCCAGAAGCCAGCGAGCTGGATTACTCGCGCGTTGTGGAAATGCCGGGCGGGGGCGTGATGCCGTCTTTGCGTACCCGACGAGCCGACACCACGATCGAGCTGGGTGATGGCCAGAGCTACATCATCAGTGGCCTGGTGTCCCGTCAGACTGCCGCAGCGGTCAAAAAGATTCCTTTCTTGGGTGACTTGCCGATTCTGGGCAGTTTTTTCCGCAATGTGCAGTACAGCCAGAGCGAGCTGGAGCTGGTCATTGTCGTCACCCCTCGTCTGATTAAACCGATCCAGAAGGGGGCAACGATAGCCCTGCCGGGAGGGCGTCAGGAAAAGCTGGATGACGCGCCGAATGCCTGGGGCTATTTCTTGCTGGGCCGACACGGCTATGAGCAGATGCCAGGGTTTTCGCGCTAAGCGCGTGGAGTGGTGACGTGCAACGATACCGGGAATATCTCTTGTGTACAGAGCACCCCGAGCTGGCCGTGATGATTAACGCGGCCGCCGCGGGGCTGCTGACGGTGCGGGCCATTGAACCCACGACCGAGAGTTTGCGCCGGGAGCTGGCCCAGCAGGCAGAGCCTTTGGTGTTTTTTGATTTCGTTCATGGGCAGCATGGGGACGAGAACGGGCAGGTGGTGGCGCTGGTGCGCAGCCTGGCCCGACTCGATGCCAGCGTGCAGCGTGTGGCAGTGGGCCGGGCGTCGGTTCCGCAAGGTCCGGTCAATGCCCTGCGAGCCGGAGCGAATGAATTTCTGGATCTGGATGCCAGGGAGGACCTGCATCATCAATTGCAGGTGTTGATAGAAAAGCTGGGCCAGACCCAGCACAGCCCTTTGTTGGACAAACCTTTTCGCAGCATTTTGCTGATGAGTGCCCGTATCGGCGTTGGCTGCAGTACGGCAGCCAGCAGTCTGGCCTGGTTGTTGCAGCAGGAAATGAACCGTTTGGGCAAAGAGATGCGGGGAGTGTCATCGGCCAAGCCCTTGCCTGTCGAGCTGGTGCCCTTGAGTGAACGTGTGGGTCTGCTGGATCTGGGGGCTCCGACGGGAGACTGTGCGCTCTACATGGGCTTGCGGTCGGATTTTGACTTTATTCAGGCTGCCGCGCAGCGTCATCGCATGGACGACACCATGCTGCACTCGGCGCTGGCCCAGCACAGCAGCGGATTGAACCTGCTGTCCTTGCCGGCTGATGTCAATACGCTCAATCAGATCAGCCTGGAGGACTCCCTGAGTCTGTGCAGTTACCTGCGCGAACGCATGGGATGTCTGGTCATTGATGCCGGTGGCTTTCCCAACCCGCGTTTTCTGGTGGAGCTGGAGTCATTGGTCGATGAGGTGTTGATTGTCACGGATCAGAGCATGGGTGCGCTGGTCTCGCTGGCCGAGTTCCTGGCGCTAAGGACCCAGTTTGATGCGCTGGCCAATGTGCGCCTGGTGGTCAATCAGTTCGATCCCGCCTATGGCTTTTCCGGTCAGGCGATTGCCGAGCGTTTTGATCTGGAGCTGGCTGCCGTGCTGCCGGACCGGCGTCTGGGGCATATGCGCAGCGCGGGCCTGGGCAAGATTTTAGTGCAGGTCGATGAGAGGGACCCGTATACCCGCGCGTTGCAGAATCTGGCATCGGGGTTGACGGGACGCAGGCAGGGGCTGTCGCAAAACAAGGTCAGTACGGTTTTGGGACGGTTGAAATTCAGGTTCGGGGGCTGAACAGGCCCAAGCATGGAAAAGTAAGGCATGAACAATACTTCATTGCTCGGTGGGCGTCCCGACCTGATTCAGGTCCGGGAACAGGCCCATGAACATTTGCTGGCTCGTATCGAGGAGTTGGGAGCCGAGTTTGGTCGCTGGACACGGCAGGCCATTCAGGATTTTGTTGGCATTGAACTGGCCAGCTTTGTTCGTTTGAAACGGGTGCCGGTCAACGAACAGGAGGTTCGGGAGATCGTCCAGGCCTTGACCCGCGAACTGGCAGGGCTGGGGCCGCTGGAGGACTTGCTGGAAGATCCTAGCGTTGAAGACATTCTGATCAACGGTCATGACAAGTTGTTCGTCTCGCGCGGTGGCGTTCTGCAGCGTGAACCCAGTGGCTTTACCGATGATCAGCATGTGCTGCGCATTGTGCGCCGTATTCTGGCCCCTTTGGGGCGCAGGCTGGATGAATCCGTGCCCATGGTCGATGCCCGTTTGCCCGATGGTGGTCGCCTTAATGTGGTGATTCATCCTTTGGCGGTCGATGGCCCCATGGTGTCTATCCGCAAGTTTCGCAAGGACCCGCTCAAACCAGAAGACTTGCTGCGACTGGGGGCGTTTGATGAGCCGGTGGACCGTCTGTTGCAGGCCGCCGTAGCCTCGCGCTGCAACATCCTGATTTCGGGTGGCACCAGCTCGGGCAAAACCTCCTTGTTAAATGCACTGGCGTTTTACATCCCCAAAACAGAACGGGTGGTGACGGTGGAAGATACCGCCGAGCTGGCCTTGAACCATCCCCATGTGGTGCGGCTGGAGGCGCGTCAGGCCGGGTATGACGGCAGTGGTGAAATCTCGATTCGTGAACTGTTGCGCAACAGCTTGCGTATGCGCCCGGATCGGGTCGTCGTGGGCGAGGTGCGAGGGGCCGAGGTAATCGATATGTTGCAGGCCATGAACACCGGCCACGAAGGCTCCATGGCAACAATCCATGCCAACTCGCCGCGCGAATGTGTCTACCGAGTCGAAATGCTGGCCGGTTTTGCCGGCTTTCAGGGCAGTGAGGACAGTTTGCGTCGGCAGATTGCCAGTGCGCTGGACTTCATCATTCAAATCGGTCGTTTGCCCAACGGTAAACGCCGGGTCTTGTCCATCACGGAAATCACCGGCATGGGCGATGGTGTCATCGCCATGCAAGAGCTGTATCGCCACGAGTCCTATGTGCTCGATGACGGCACCGAACAGGATCGCTGGGTCAGCCTGGGCATTCACCCACATACGCGCAAGCTGATGCAGTATCGCGATCAACTGGCCAATGAGCAGGTTCAGGCTCAGGAAAATGCGCCCAAGGAGGGTGGCGGATTCTGGGATTGGAGACGCTAAATGATGGCTTTGTATAGCGCCTTGGCGGCGGTCATCTTGATGCTGGTCGCTTTGTTGCTCTGGGCCAAAGGCGCTCAGCGCCAGCAGGCCCGGCGCTCGGCACAAGTGCTGGAACAGCAGTTGGCATTGCGTCCTGCCGTTCAAAGCAGCGTACGGGCCCAGCCTGCCGCTCAGGATGCCTGGCTGGCTGCGCCCAAAGGCTGGCGCGAGTTCATGTTGCGCACAGGGATTCAGCCGTCGCGTCGTTTCTATCTGATCCTTCTGCTCGGGACACTGGTCCCGCCCGCGCTTCTTTTGGCTCTGGTCGGCCCGGTGGCTGGCCTGGCCATGCTGATTGCGACCGTTTTGGGCGCCTACACCTACCTCTGGTTTCGAAGTGACAAGCGTCACCGCAAGATCGTCTCCCAGATCCCGGATTTTCTGGACTTGATGGTGCGCCTGATCACCATCGGTAATAGCATGGGAGCGGCATTTCTGAATGCAGCCGACAACACGCCACAGCCTTTGGGTCAGGTGCTGCAAGATGCCAACTCCTTACATCGCTCCGGTCAGGATCTGGATGTGGCCTTGCGTACGGTCTCGCGTCAGCACGGCTTGCATGAGCTTTTTCTGGTGGCTGCAGTCATTAGTGTGGCGATGCGTTTTGGGGGGCGCAGTGATCAGACCATGGAACGGATGGCCGGCTTCATGCGTGACCGGGAAAACGCCCGCAGCGAGCTGGTGGCCCTGTCGGCGGAAGTGCGGTTGTCGGCCTGGATACTGGCTTTATTGCCGATCCTGATCGGCGTCTACATCCTGATGTTCAATAACGAGCTTTTTCTGACCATGTGGAATGACCCGGTGGGGTTTCGCATGTTGTTGTTTGCAGCGGTCCTGCAGTGTGTGGGCTGTTATTGGCTGTATTGGATGGCGCGTAATGTCTAGGAGCAAGACATGATGGCCTTGGAAGCACAAACTGTTTTGGTCTGGGCCGCGGTGGCGTGTGCGTTGGCCGGCCTGATCCTGTTGGCTTTGTGGTTGCATCACTATTGGCAGCAGCGCCAGCAGGCTCTGCGCTTGAGCCAGGTGGTCGATGAGCGACTGAAAGGGGCACCACAGGGGGGGCATACGCCCAGTCAGTCTCGCCAGACGGTGGAACAAATCAAGATGCAGGCGGGCAGTCTGGGGGAGCGCTGGCTCAAAGGCCGCTTCGGCTCCAGTTTGCTGAGCGAGGAAGACCGCTTGTTGATCGCCAATGCGGGTTTCAGGCAGCTGGATGTGGCGCGTCAATATTTTGTCTTGAGTCGAGTGGGCTTGAGCGTCGTGTTGATCCTTGTATTCAGCTTGCTGCCGATGACCCGCCAACTCAATGACTTCGTGCCCTTTGTGTCGGTGTTCATCGGTTTTGCACTGGGTTGGATGCTGCCCAAATGGTGGTTGTTGCGCCGTGTGTCACAACGCCGCCAGCGTATCGCGACCGAGCTGCCCTTGTTTGTAGACCTGCTGCGTTTGCTGCAGGGAGTGGGCCTGTCGATGGACCAGACCTTGCATACTATTGAGCGCGAATTTCACGATGTGATCCCGGTTATGGGTTCAGAGCTGACCATCGCTGTCGAACAATATGCCCGCGGCCGTACCCGCGAGCAGTCATTGGAGCGGATTGCCAACGGCTTTACCAACGAGGATCTGGCCGTGATCTGCCGCTTGATTGTGCAGGTGGATCAGCATGGTGGCGCCATGCAGGAACCTTTGCACCGTTTTGGTGTGCGTTTGCGCGAGCAACGACGTCTGGAGCTGAAAGCCAAGGTAGGCAAATTAACCGTGAAGATGACAGGTGTCATGGTCCTGACCTTGCTGCCTGCTTTATTGATTATTACGGCAGGGTCAGGCTTTCTGGCTTTGTTCCGTGGCTTGAGCCAAGTGGCCGGAGGATGATTGTGATGAAGATATCGACTTGGATTCGTCCCGTGCTGCGCTGGGCTGCACTGGGCTTGAGCAGCACCTGGCTGGTGGCGTGCTCTACCACGGACTCTGCCTACGAACTGGTGCGTCAGCAACAGGAACAGGAGGCCTTTTTGCAGAGCAAGGAAATTGAGCACTGGGAAAAGCGCAAGCCTACCGACAGACAGATGGCCGTGCGCATGCTGCAAGAGACGCAGACGCAAGGGCGGTATTTTGCCTCGTTGGCTTATGCCGAGGCCATGGAAAAAGAGTATGGGGCCGACCCTGAGATCATGGTGTTGCGAGCGGAGGCCCAGCGTCAAACCGGCCAGCTTGAGCAAGCCGCGCACACCTTTAACGCGCTGCTCAACACACCGGTTGCCGCCAGGGCATATCAAGGTTTGGGGCTGATTGCCGGCTCACAACAGCACTTTGAACAGGCCGCCCATTTTCTCAAACAGGCTGCCGGGCGAGATCCGACCAATGCGATTTTGCAAAGTGACCTGGCTTACGCCTATCTGCGTTCCGGCCGACCTCAGGAAGCGCGCCTGGCCTTGGGCAAGGCGGCCGAGCTGGCTCCGGAGAACCCGAAGATTCTGAGCAATATGGCTTTGTATCTACTGGTCAGTCAGGAGACGCAACGCGCTGGTTTTGTCATGCAGCAAGCCGGTATGGATGCCGCGACCCAACAGGCGGTGGTTCAAATGGCCGAGCAAATCGGGCAGGAGCTCGAACAACTGCACGTGCGTCAGCAACAGCAAAAACAGCAGGAGCAGTATCTGGCCGAGGCGACCCGGGATGAACAGGCTCGTGTCCAGGCGGTGGCATTGCGTCCGTCCGCCTCGATCAGGCCGGTTCAGGGGGGTAATCGCGCTGTGCCGTCACCGCCGCAGGCGGCATCGCGTGTAGTCCCGGCCGTGGTTTCTTCGTCCCAAGCGGGCTTGAACCGGCCCTTGCTCGAGAGCCTGGGCTCTGTGCCTTCTTCAATGAATTGATTGCCGTTTTTTCAAGGATATCGCAATGAATCGATCCCGAATTTTGGCCTGCTGCACTTTGTTGATGGCCACGGGCGCGTGGGCGCAGACACAAGCGCCGGTCACCGGCACCATGGGCTCTGGCACAAGGACTTATCCGCTCAATGCCCCTGCGGTCGCCGCCGGCAATCAGGGCGTTCACACGCCGGCAGTGCCTGCCGATGAGCCGCCCGCGGCCACGTCAGCGCCACGACAGCCTTACGAAACGTACCGTTTGACTGACAAGGAGGTGCATCCTTGGCCAGAAGTAGAAGGGTTGCCCGTGCATGTACAGAACGAACGTCGTCATATTCCACCGCGTCTGGAAGTGGGGCCGGATACTCGCAGCCTGCTCAGTATGCAGGCGGACCCTGAGCGTGAAGGTCAGGTGCTGCCTGTGCATGGAGCCGCCGCCAATCTGGCCTGGGAGCGCTATTTGAACAGCTTTAAGCATCCCATCCCTGAGTACATGACAGAGCGCATCAAAACCAACAGTGGCGATTAAGGCCTGCGGGGCCAGGGCGGGTCAGGAGAGCGAGATGAAATGGGGAAGAACGCGAACCCAGGGTGAACCGGCGCACAAGCAGCAAGGCTCAATTATTGTGCCCGCGGCCGCTGCACTGCTGGTCGGGGTGGTGCTGCTGGGGGCGGCCCATGTGGGACACAGTTTCTACGTGAAGCGCAGTCTGCAAAATGCCGCGGATCTGGCAGCCCTCGCGGGAGCACAGGCCCTGGGCTCCGGGGATCAGGTTGGTTGCCAGCAGGGTGAGGGCATGGCCCGATTCAGCCTGCGTAGCCAGCCAGATTCACCGGCTGCCGCCTTGAAAGGGGACGGGGTCATCGTTCTGTGTGGGAAATGGAATAGCAGCCATAGCGAGCCGGCACAACGCTTTGTTCCCACCTTGCCGGCGGACGCGGTGCGAGTGAAGTTGAGCTATCAGCCGCCTTCCTTATTCCCTTTTTATACTTCTCCGGTGATTGAGGCTGTGGCCACGGCCAGGAACAGTGAGCCGGTGGCCACGTTTTCGGTGGGCAGTCGTCTGTTGTCCTTAAAACGCAACGGCTTGGTCTATAACCTGCTACGTGGCGTGGGCCTGCGTCCCGATCAGTTGACGGTGCTGGATTCGGCCGGACTGGTCAATGCCAAGATCACCCCGTCGGGACTGTTGAAGGCACTGGGCCTGCCGGCAACGGTGATTGCCGGTGTGGGTACGCCTGAGGAGCTGGCCCGCCTGGAGCGGCTGACTCTGGCTGATTTGCTCAGTGCCAGTCTGGATTTGCTGGATCAGCAAAAGACATTGGGCCTGGATGTGGGCGCTTTGCAGGATTACATCAGGCTGCTGCTTGGGGTGGGGCCGTTGGATTTGCCAGTCAAATTGCTGGGCGAGGGCGGCATCTTGGCCCTGATCAACGGGGTGGACCCCTTGTCAGCGTTGAATGTGAATCTGGATGTGCTGCAACTGGTCAATACCGGGCTGGTGGTGGCCAATGGACAGAATCTGATTGATTTGAACCTGACGGCCTTGCCCTCGAGCCTGACCAATATGTTCAATAACGCCCTGGACTTGCGGGTGCGGGTGGTGGAGCCGCCCAGCATTGCCATGGGTGGCGTAGGCACCAAGGCAAACTCGGCGGGAGTGCGGGTGTATGTGAATCTGGACAGCTCCAAGATTCCACTGGCGGGCCCGATCCTGAAAGTGCTGGGCACCGAAGTGAGTCTGCCTATTATTATCGAACTGTCCCAAGCAACCGGGGAACTGGTGAATGTCTGCCGCGCCCCGATTGCTGAAAATCAAGCCACGATCGCGGTCAGTTCCTCGCTGGTGAACGTGTGTCTGGGCAAGTTCCCGCATTCGGACTTTTTCTCTACCAGCAACAGTTGCAAGGATGACTCTTTCGGGCAGATTCAGCGTCATCGCGTCATTAATGTGCTCGGTATTTTGCCCTTGACCGCCAAAGTGACCCTGCCCTTGATTGATACCAAGAATCCCGTTCAGGTAACACTGACCGCGCCGCCGGGCGAACCCTCCGAAAAGACCGTGAACGCCACTCAACTGGATCTGTCCCGCAGCGTGCGTTTGCTCTCGGACGCGGTCTTGTCGGGCATTTTGGGCGATTTGCTCAACACGCCCTGGAGTGGCGCCTCTGGCAAGCGCCAGATGGCCGAGAGTCTGGTCGGGGATGGGGCGGGGCGCTCCGTGTCTGAGGTCGTCAACGAGATGAACTGGTCCAAGGAACGCATGGACCAACTGGCCCGGACCATGAGTCAGAACGGCTTGATTGGTGTACTGGGCGGGACCCTGGGTTTTGTCGATAATTTGCTCACCACGTTATTAGGGGCCCCCTTAAGTGATCTGGCCTGTGTGATTGGTGGAATCGGGGGCCAGACAGCCATGCGTGAGTGCCGTACCGGCGCCGTGGAACTGTTGGTTTTCAAGGATTCCAACCTGGTCGGCGCGGTATTGAGCCTGGTCGTTGCCTTGCTGGACCCAGTCTTGCAGGGCTTGAGCCTGTTGCTGGAGGAGTTGCTTAAACTGCTGGGCCTCAGTCTGGTCGAGGCCGATGTGAAACTTCATGATGTGCAGTGTGGTACTGCCTATCTGGTGCAATAAGGCGGGAGGCGAGCACGGCAATGAGTGTCAGCTTTATGGGTAATGAGCCGGTTTTGTATGTCTGGGAGGGGAGTTCTGACCTGGTGACCCGCGCTGAGCGCGCCATGGAGCCCAGCTCGGTCGCGGTCATGCGCGTGGAGCCGTCCCTGGTACTGGACGCCGAGCGCCATCCCACGCGCCATGCGGTCGCGCTGGTGTCGGTCAGTGTGATGGCGCAGGGCCGGTTCGAGCAGCATCAGTGGCTGGTGGAGCATGCGATTCCGGTTATCTGGGTGGCGTCGGAGGAGCGGGGCTACGACCCTCGCTTTTATCCCTCGGCGTATTCCTACACATTACCCTTGTCCTTCAGTCCAGCCGAGTTGCGTACGCTAGTGGCCAAACTGGCCGGACTGACTGCACAGCTCGAGCGGGAAGGGCGGGGTGGGCCACAGCCTTTGGTGGCCGTCTCGCCTGTGATGCGGGCCCTGATTGCCGAGGCGGATATGTATGCTGACAGCGGGGCCAGCGTGCTGATCCATGGGGAAACCGGGGTGGGAAAGGAGCGCATTGCCCAATTGCTGCATGAGCGCTCCTCGCGTGCCCAAGGCCCTTTTGTTCCCGTGAACTGCGGAGCGGTGCCAGAAGGCTTGTTCGAAGCGCATTTCTTCGGTCACGCAAAAGGGGCTTTCACCGGCGCAATCGGGGCTCACAAGGGCTATTTTGAACAAGCCGACCAGGGAACCTTGTTTCTGGATGAGATCGGAGATTTGCCCTTGCATCAGCAGGTCAAGCTGCTGCGTGTACTGGAGCAGCGTTCTGTGACGCGCCTCGGATCAACGCAAGTGATTCCGGTGGATTTCCGGATGGTGGCCGCCACCAACAAGAACCTGTTGGGACTGGTACAGCAGGGTCAGTTCCGTGCGGACCTGTATTACCGTCTGGCGGTGGTGGAACTATTGGTCCCGAACCTGGAGCAGCGGGGCCCGCAAGAAAAAATTGCTATTTTCTGTGCCCTGCTGGAGCAGGCTCTGGAGTGTGATGTCGAGGACATTCCCCAGTGGGTCCTGGATGCCGTAGGCAGCATGCGCTTTAACGGGAATGTGCGTGAGCTGGCCAATCTGGTGGAGCGCGTGGCGGTCATGAGCAAGCAGTTCGGAGCCTGGGAGTCCGTGCAGTTGCGGCAGGTGCTCGAACGCTTTAATGCGCCGGTCAGGACCCCGGCGACGGCCCTGCCCGAAGGCGCGACCATTCTGGAACGGCCCGAGCCGGCCATCAGCCTCAGTGCTCAGGAGCAGGAAGAACGCGCCCGCATTATCGCTGTGCTGGACACGCAGAACTGGCGGCGCCAGGACACGGCGGCTGTTTTAGGCATTTCCCGTAAAGTGTTGTGGGAAAAGATGCGCAAATTCAACATAAAGGCACAAGACGCGACATCGCGCGTTTAGAATACGGGGCTGATTCTGTGTATCAAGCTAAACACAAAAAATTGATTAACAAGGGATGGGTATGGTGAACCTTAGTCAGAAGACGGCTATGTTGCTGTCCGTGGGCGGACTTCTTTTATTGTCGGCGTGCAGCTCGGTGTCTTTGGTCCAGGAGCCGGAGCGTCCCGTGGTGGCGCAAACCCAAGAGCAGGAAGTCCAGGAAGTGGCCCCGGTCGCGGCAGCCGAGCCTGCCTCTGCGCCAGCAGCAGCACCAGCTTATCAGAACACCACCGTGGCCCAGTTGCAGCAGTTGATCCAGGCGCGTGGGGTACAGGAGCTGCGCACGGCCTACAACGGTCGCTTTGGAGCCAGTCTCTTGTTCTCGGCCGAAACCATGACCTACTACGTGGCTCTGTTCCAGCAGCGTGAGTTCTGGCGTGTCTTCAAGACCACGGACGAATCCCTGGCTGAACGCATGTACACCCAGTACCGTCAGGATACGGTTGATTTTGCTGCCGCCGATCTGGAACGCATCAAGCTGCAGGCAGAAGTGGCCAATGCAGAAAAGAAACTCAATGAAAGCGCAGACCAATTGACGGTTTTGCAAAACGATCTGGCTTTGCAGCGCCAGCAGGAAGCCTTGGCCATTGCCCAGCGTGAGGAGTCGCGCCGTGAGGCACAGGCCCTGGCCGAGCAGGAACGGGAGGCGCGTGAGCAGCTGCGTGAATTGCAGCGGCAGATCAAGGAACTGGAGCAGCAACGGGCAGGGATGTTGCAGCGGCAGAAAGGGCGCTGATCGCTCCATTTTAAAAATGTGAAGAAAAACCCGCATGGTTTCATGGCTCTGCGGGTTTTTTACAGCTGATTGAAAAGACCCGAAACCCGGGTCTTTTTGTTTCCTGCTTGATAGAAGGCTGACGCTAGCGTGACAAGTACCGCATCGCCTCTTCCAGCCCTGCGCTGGTAACGGGGTACATGTGATCGGACATCAGGTTCTGGATGATGGCGATGGACTGGCGGTAAGGCCAGTAAGCCTTCGGCTCGGGGTTGAGCCAGACGATGCGGGGCCAGTGGTCGTTGAGCCTTTGCAGCCAGGCCGCGCCGGTCTCCTTGTTGTAGTGCTCGACCGAGCCGCCAGGCGCCATGATTTCATAGGGGCTCATGGTGGCATCGCCCACAATGATGATGCGCCAGTCCTCGTTGTACTTGCGCAGCAAATCCCAGGTATCCAGTCGTTCACTTTGCCGTCGTGAATTGTGTCGCCATACCGACTCATACACGCAGTTATGGAAGTAATACGCTTCCAGGTGCTTGAACTCCGAGCGGGCCGCCGAGAAGAGAGATTCCACCTGAGCGATGTGGTCATCCATGCTGCCGCCCACATCCAGCAACATCAGCACATTGACGCGGTTTTGCCGCTCCGCCTGCATGTGTAGATCCAGCATGCCCGCATTACGGGCGGTCTCGCGTATGGTGCTCTCCAGATCCAGTTCGGTGGCGGCACCTTGCCGTGCGAAGCGTCGCAGTCGACGCAAGGCCATCTTGAAGTTGCGAGTGCCCAGCTCCTGCTGGTCATCGTAATCCACGAATTCGCGTTTTTCCCAGACCTTGATGGCGGTGCGATTGCCGGCCGATGGGCCACCGATACGGATACCTTCGGGATGGTAGCCCCCGTGGCCAAAGGGCGAGGAGCCGCCGGTGCCAATCCACTTGCTGCCCCCCGCGTGACGTCCCTGCTGCTCTTTCAGACGTTCCTTGAACATCTCCAGCAGTTTGTCCAGGCCATGCTTTTCCAGAGCGGCTTTTTGCTCGGGGCTGAGATGACGCGTCAGCGTTTTGCGCAGCCAATCTTCCGGCAAGGTTTTGTCTTTGGCCAGCGCTTCCAGTTGTGGCTGGTAAAACTCGCCAAAGGCCAGATCAAAGCGATCGTACAGCGTTTCGTCTTTAATCAGCACCAACCTGGACAGATGATAGAAATCGTCCAGGGTGGGCGGCATGATGCCTTTGCACAGGGCGTCCAGCAGGGTCAGGTGCTCCTGGATCGAAACCGGTAGTCCGCGCTCGCGCAGGTGGTAGAAAAAATCAAGCAACATGGCTGTGCTGCCTTAGTTTGTCGAGCAAGTGGGCGCGTGTGTCGGGCCACTCGCCTGCCATCAGGCTGTAGAACATCGTGTCGCGGATGGTACCGTCGCGGCGGAGGGCATGGTGGCGAACCCGCCCATCAAAACGCGCTCCCAGGCGAGTGATGGCTTGTTGGGATTTGAGGTTCAGATGATCGGTACGCCAGCCCACGACGCCAGCCCCTAAGGTCTCGAAGGCGTGTTGCAGCAAAAGTAGCTTGGCCGCTGTATTGACATGGCTGCGCTGCGCGCTGCGTGCGTACCAGGTGTAGCCAATTTCCAGCCGGGCCACTGGCGCGACAATGTCATGGTAGCGAGTGGTGCCGACGGCGCGTGCCGTCGTCAGATCGCGTACCAGAAAGGGCAGCATATGGCCTTGCTCCAGACCGTCCAATGCCTTTTTGACATAGTCCTGGGCCTGGCCGGGGGCGGGCACGCTGGTTACCCGTACATTCCAGAGCTCGCCGTCGGCCGCGGCGGCTTCCAGCAGTTCCGCATGCGCCAGCTGCAAAGGCTCAAGTCGCACTCCCCATCCTTCCAGTGTCAGGGGGGCAAGCGGCTGGGAGAAAGCGCTCGCTTGCATATCAGCTCCTGCGCTGGCTGCGTTGGCTCATGGCGGCCAGGCGTTGCATCAAGGACAGATCCTGTTCGTTTTTCAACAGGGCTCCGGCCATCGGGGGCAGACCTTCGTCCAGTTCGTGCAGGGCCTCGGCAGGAATGTCGTTGGCCAGCAGCAGACGCAGCCAATCCAGAAACTCCGAGGTGGAGGGCTTTTTCTTCAGCCCCGGTACCTCGCGCAAGGCAAAAAAAGTATCCAAGGCGCTAGCCAGGATGTCGCTGCGCAGATTGGGGTAATGCACGGCCACAATCTGTTCCATGGTCTCGCGCTCGGGGAAACGGATGTAGTGAAAGAAACAGCGGCGCAGGAACGCGTCGGGCAGATCTTTTTCGTTATTGGACGTAATGATGATTAAAGGGCGATGGCGTGCCTTGACGGTCTGGCGAGTTTCGTAAACATGAAACTCCATGCGATCCAGCTCCTGCAGCAAATCGTTGGGGAACTCGATGTCGGCCTTGTCGATCTCGTCGATCAATACGACGGCCGGCTCTTCGGACTCAAAGGCTTGCCACAGTGTGCCCTGCACAATGTAGTTGCCAATATCGCGGACTTTTTCATCGCCCAGTTGCGAATCGCGCAGACGCGAGACCGCATCGTATTCATACAGGCCTTGATGTGCCTTGGTGGTGGACTTGATGTGCCACTGCAGTAGCGGGCGGCCCAAGGCGCGGGCCACTTCCAGGGCCAGCAGCGTCTTGCCGGTGCCAGGTTCACCTTTGATCAACAACGGACGCTGCAGTGTCAACGCGGCGTTGACGGCCAACTTCAGATCATCGGTGGCAACGTATTGATCGGTGCCTTCAAAACGGGTCGTAGTAGTCATAAAGCGGCTCAAACTTGTACTTAAAATGTTGATCTGTCAAGAATAGAAACTCGGGTATAAATACTAGTATCAGTCATCCTTGGCAATTATCATACAATCGACTCAGTACTCGTCGGTCAGCATCACAGAGCCAGGTGTCGCGTTGTTTCACCTTTTGCTGCAATGGACGCAGAGCCTGACCCAGACCGTTTTCAACTCCACAACAAAGCGAATAGCGATGATGAAGTTGCAAATGAAGCGGTATGTCTCTTTCTTTCTTCTGGCCTCAAGCGCCTGCCTGCCCTGGGCAGCCAAGGCGCAGGATTCCGCGCCGATCAAGGCCGATCCCGAGGCGGCGCGCGACAAGATTTCCATGTGTATAGGCTGTCATGGCTTGCCCGGTTACAAGGCCAGCTTTCCCGAGGTCTATCACGTCCCCATGATTGCCGGGCAAGGAGCCGCGTACATCGAAGCAGCGCTTAAAGAGTACGCCAGTGGTGCCCGAACCTTCCCCACCATGCAGGCCATTGCCCAGAGTTTGTCAGAGCAGGACATGGCCGATATTGCCGCGTACTACGCGGCCATCAAACCTTAAGGACGGGGAGGTGGATATGAAAAAAGCAGTCGTGCTGGTGCTGGTGGGATTGATGGCCGGTGCGGGCGCTCAAGCCATGGCGGCCGACGATCTGGTTACGGCAGGTGGGCAAGCCTGGAAGAGACTCAATTGCGCATCCTGTCACGGAGAGGACGCGAAAACCCCCTTGAACCCTGAATACCCTGTGTTGGCCGGTCAGCATGCAGATTACCTGCGTCAGGCCTTGATGGCTTATCAGCGTGGACAAAAGGGGGCGCCGGCCAGCTCTAACATTCGCAAAAATGCCGTCATGGGCGCCATGGCCAACACCATGAGTCAGGCCGACATTGACAGCGTGTCAGTCTGGCTCTCGCGCCAGCCTGGTCCCTTGAGCACCCGCAAGTAAGCATTACCCGGCGCAAAGGCGTGGCGATGTTAATCGCGCGTGCTGTGGCGCAAGATGAGTTCGATGTAGCGTTCGTTGTTCAGCGGTGTGCCCAGCCGTTGTGCCTCCCAGATGACTTCGCCCAGCGCTTCCATGATGATATGGGCTGCGGCATGTGGGTCGTGCGTGGCCAATAGGCGCTGGTAGGCGTTTTTGATGCCGGGTGGCTGATCAATGGATAGCTGCTCATTAATGGCCAGATGCATGGACAGATGCAAGAAGGGGTTGCTGCGTCCTTGCTCGACCGAGTAGTCCTGGTTGAGGGCATCGGCGTTGCGCAAATCTTCGTGGTATTCGGGGTGCTGTTGCACCAGATCCACCGCCATGGTCTCCAGAGCCGTCAACAGATGACCGCTCTGGTGCTTATCCCAGGCTTCGATGAAAAATTGGCGAACCTGTTCGCGAGAGGGGTTGAACATGGTGGAATCAAGAAAAAAGGGTCAGGAAATCGGTACGGATGCTGCGTCAGTGGCGTCCAGTTGTGTAGGCGATAGGCCCATACAAGCGGCAAACGGGGCCGTGTAGAATAGATAAGTTGTCAAGAATGCAAGCATTTTTGGCAAGCTTTGAGTTTACAGGTGCCTGAATACGCGCGAATTAAGTTAAACTCTTATATAAGACTTCGGAAACGCGAAAGCGTTCCGTGTTCAGCTATCCCTAATATTGGAGCACAACTGGAGCATCCATGTCCTATCAGCATATCAAGATCCCCGCGTCGGGGCAGAAAATTACAGTTAACGCGGATTTTTCCCTGAATGTTCCCGATCAACCCATTATTCCTTACATCGAGGGTGATGGTACGGGTGTGGATATTTCGCCAGTCATGATCAAAGTGGTCGATGCTGCCGTTGCCAAAGCTTACGGTGGCAAGCGCAAGATCGAATGGATGGAAGTGTACGCCGGCGAGAAATCCACCAAGGTATACGGTTCCGACGTGTGGCTGCCAGAAGAAACCCTGGATGCCGTTAAAGACTACGTTGTTTCCATCAAAGGCCCTCTGACCACTCCCGTTGGCGGTGGCATCCGTTCCTTGAACGTGGCCCTGCGTCAACAACTGGACCTGTACGTCTGCCTGCGCCCTGTGCGCTACTTCAAGGGCGTTCCTTCGCCTGTGCGTGAGCCAGAAAAGACCGAAATGGTCATTTTCCGCGAAAACTCCGAAGACATTTACGCTGGTATCGAGTTTGCTGCCGAGTCCGAAAACGCCAAGAAGCTGATCGACTTCCTGCAAAACACCCTGGGCGTGAACAAGATTCGCTTCCCCAATACCTCCGGCATTGGTGTCAAGCCCGTGTCCCGCGAGGGTACCGAGCGCCTGGTGCGCAAGGCCATCCAGTACGCCATCGACAATGATCGCTCTTCCGTGACGATCGTTCACAAGGGCAACATCATGAAGTTCACCGAAGGTGGCTTCCGTGATTGGGCTTACGAACTGGCTCAAAAAGAATTCGGCGCCGAGCTGATCGACGGCGGCCCATGGTGCAAATTCAAGAATCCCAAGACCGGTCGTGAGATCATCGTCAAGGATTCGATTGCTGACGCCTTCTTGCAACAGATTCTGCTGCGCCCTGCCGAGTACGACGTTATCGCCACACTGAATCTGAACGGCGACTACATCTCCGACGCGTTGGCTGCACAAGTGGGTGGTATTGGTATCGCTCCTGGCGCCAACCTGTCCGACTCCGTAGCCATGTTCGAAGCTACCCACGGTACGGCTCCCAAGTACGCTGGCAAAGACTACGTGAACCCAGGTTCGCTGATCCTGTCTGCTGAAATGATGCTGCGTCACATGGGTTGGACAGAAGCTGCTGATCTGATCATCTCCAGCATGGAAAAATCCATCACCTCGCGCAAAGTTACGTATGACTTTGCCCGTCTGATGGAAGGTGCGACCCAAGTGTCCTGCTCCGGCTTCGGTGACGTGATGATCGAAAACATGTAATGAAAACAGGCTTTTAAGCCAGTTTTCTACATGACAAACCGCCGACCTTCGGGTCGGCGGTTTTTTTTTCGCCCCATGCTTTGGCAGGCTGTTCTGCGCCTTTTTTATTTCTGCTTTTGTGCTCGAACTATTTTTGATCGTTAGTTTTATGCAATTTAAACGGCGGATGAATTGTAATTTTTACTAGGTAAATACCCCTATAAACCCAATAAAACAAGGGGTTTTGTATATTTTTCTGGCAATTGATATTGCGATTATTTAACGATGGCTATAAATTTGAAATATCAAATAATTCTAAGGAGCGGTTATGGCTATCACAGGAGCACCATTGCTTGTCGAGCGTGAGCGGACGATCGTCACGCAGGCCCCGTCCCGTCAGGAGACAGAGGAGATTCTGGAACGTATCCACGACATCGGCCCGCTGCTACGCGAGTTGGCCCCTCAGGCTGACCGTAATCGCGTGTTGTCAGACGAGACGGTTCAAGCTTTGGAGTCCACCGGAGCCTGGCGTATTTCAGCCTTGAAGCGTTACGGTGGTTACGAGGGTGGGGCCGAGATGCTGTTACAGTGCGCCAGCGCGGTGGGCTATTACGATCCGGCGGCCGCCTGGTGTGTGGTGATTTCAAATGGTTCGGTGATGCTTGCCAATCGTTTCAGCGATGCCATGCTGGATGAAGTGTTTGCGGATGGCCCCATCCGCGCTGCGTCTATCTTTGCCCAGCCCCAAGGCACAGCAAGGCCCGACGGCGAAGGCTGGCGTATCACAGGCAAGTGGCCCTTCGCCTCGAACAGCAATCACTCGGACTGGGCGCTTGGGATTTTGTTCATTAAAGAAAGCGAGCAGGCCGAGCCCACCGTGGGCTTTGTGTTAATGCGTCGTGATGAGTTTGAAATTCAGGATACCTGGTACACCATCGGTATGCGCGGTTCGGGCTCCAACACGATGGTGGCTGAAAACCTGTGGGTGCCTAAAGAGCGACTGATTACCTTTCAGCAATTGATGGGGGATGTACAGGAGCAAGACCCTCTGGCCACATTTGGCCGTCGTTTGACCCCGCATTTGACCATGTCGACCTGCATTCAAGCGCCATCGTTAGGTGCGGCTCAGGCCGCGATGGATTTCACCAGCGGCGTCAGTGGCAAGCGTGGCATTACCTACACCCATTACACGAAACAGTCGGACTCAGGGGCGTTCGTTCAGAACCTGGGGGCAGCCAGTATTCAGATTGATAGCGCGCGTTTATTGTTGGAGCGCGCTGCAGCGCAGATTGATGCGGCTGCTTCTGGCATAGTGCCCATGCCCTTGGCGCTGCGTGCCCGCCACCGCGCCGGGATCGGTCATGCTGGGCATGAACTGGTGGATGCGGTGAATAATCTGTGCTGGTTGCATGGCACTGCCTCCTTTGCGGAAAACAGTCTGCTGGGCCGCATGTGGCGCGATATCAATACAGGCACTCGCCATGCTTCGATTACGGCACCGATGGGCTACGAGCTTCACGGCAACGGCATGACCGGTACGCCTTATATTTCCAACAAGCTTTAAGCCATGACGGCGACATTGCGGATCCATGACCCCTCGCGTCGTTGTCGTGCCGATGGCGTGAAAGTGCAGGCCTGGTATGGCCTGCGTTACGCCCAAGGCACGCGCCGTTTTGAAGCGGCGCAGGCGGCGATCGGGCGGATGGCAGCGACATCGCTGGATCAGGTGCCTGTCTTTCCGCAGCGCCCTAGCCGTCTTGCTGCGGTCATGGGCGCAGGCAGTGCCAATCCGCAATCTGAAGACGCATATTTTCTGAATGTGTGGGCACCTGCCCAAGCGCAAGGTCTGCCCGTGCTGTTCTTTATCCACGGCGGTGCCTGGATGAGTGGCGGCGCTTCTTTGGACTGGTATGACGGCACCCGTCTGGCAGCGCAGGGCATGGTGGTGGTCAATGTGAATTATCGCCTCGGTGCCTTGGGGCACTTGGGTGATGCACAAGCGGACGACTTGCCCTTGCCGGCAGCCGATTTGCGCTTGGCGCTCCAATGGGTGAAGGATCGCATCCACGCCTTTGGTGGCGATCCGGACAGGATCACCTTGATGGGGCAGTCGGCGGGTGGCTGGTACGCGCATTTGCTTAGCGTGCTGGAGTCCACACGAGGCTGGATTGATCGTGTGGCCTTGCTCAGCATGGGAACGCGCACGCCATGGTCGCCCGAGCAGCAAAGAAAAACCACGGAACGCGTGCGACAAAGCCTGGGCGATCAGTGGCTGACCGCGGATGTGGATATCGTGATGCAGCACGGCATGATGGCTTTGGACAAAGAACCACCACGTTTGGCTCATGCTCCGTCAGCATTCTTGCCTGTGATCAGTGCCGGGATGCCACCGGATTTATGGAATCCTGACTGGGCGGCGCACGCCTGCCATGCACAGGCGGTGTATCTGCGCTGTACTGCCCAAGAGTCCTCGGTGTTCTTTTTTGACGTGCCTTTTCATCGGCAGGCGACGCAAGAGCAGGTTGATCAGGCGTTGGGTGAATGGCCTGTGGGGGATTTGCCCGCCATTCTGTTACGAAATGGAATGTATCAGGGAGCGGGGTCGGGCCTGACGCCGTATCGGCAAGTTGTTGCAGCCTCGTCATGGTTGCAATTTCAGCGTTTTCCCACGCACTATGCGGCCAGTTTGAAGGCAGCGGGGCATTCTGTGATTTGGAGTGACTTCACGGAACAAAGCCCGCTGGAGGCTGTGTTCAGTGGGCATTGTTTTGATTTGCCGTTCCAGTTTGGCAACTTCCAGGCCTGGCAGGATGCACCCATGATGCAGGGGGTGACGCTGGAGCGGTTTGAGCGTGTCGCCCAGGACTTGATGGGTGACATCGCTCGCTTTGCAGGGGCGTAACGAAAGGAGTGGACTTAGTCCGTCCCGCGGGCCTTCGAGTTTGGAATGGCCTGCTGCACGTGTTGCGAGCTCAAGGGGCTCAGCAGTCGATGCAAGTCACCAAACAGTTTGCGGGCCGAATTGCCTACCCAGTTGTCTGGCAACAGCTCGGGTGCCAGGCCGGGGTCCAGAAAGGGCAGTCGGCGCCAGCGGGTCACCATGGGCATATAGAGGCGGAAGGCTTCCAGAGGGTCGCCCGTGCCTTGGCGCAAAGCGGTTTGCCAGACTTCAACCTCGTGCTGATACGCGTTCAAAAAAGACTGGTACTCATTAGCCAGCTTGTCCCAATTCCACCAGCGGGAGATTTTTTCCTGAATATCGCTCAGGCCGCTAGGCTCACAGGTGAACAGCTCAATATAAGGCCACAGTTGGTGCTCGCGGATGTACTCCACGGCTTCGGCCTGCAAGCGAGCCGGGCCTATATACAAACCAGCATTTACCGTGCCGAACCCCATCCGTGACAGGCCCGTTCGAATCTTGTGGCGATTCTGACGCTCACTTTCGGGAACGGAGAAAGAGACCAGGAGCCAAGGGTCGCGGATATTCAGGGAGGGCGAGGAGAAAATCCGTTCGTCGCCCGCTTGCATGTGAGGCTCAAGCTCGGCGGCCAAGGCATAGCCTTTTCCTGAGGCGGCCGGCTGGCTGATCAGCACGCCTTTTTTCTTGAGTCGTGAGATGGCAGAGCGCACGCTGGAGGGCTCTGCGCCCAGATCGGACAGCAACTGAACGACGCTGGCCACGGGGATGGTGATGCCGGCGGGGCGGGCGAACAAACCATAAAGCGTCAGAATGTAATGATGCGGGGCAAGTTGTTCGTGTTCGCCATGGTCGCGGCTGGCGATGAACTCATCAATCGCGATGCTTGCTTTCATTCTGTTTTCCGGTGGTGGGGCGGATGGCTACCCATTTTTGATAGTAGGTTTGCAGCGAGCCATTTTACCGTGCGTACCCCAGCGGCGCTAGCGTTGTCGGATTGGGACTTGCAGGGGGGGGCTATGTACCTGAGCGGGCGCTCAGGCGCTTTAGGGCAAGCTTTCCTCCAGCACGCTATCGAGCACCACAATGTCCTGAATGTGCGGGGTGATGGCCTCCAGCATGGCCTGATGAGCGTCGCTTTCTCTATAAGCGTCCAGCGCTTCCTGGGAGCGGAATACCGATAGCAGAGCATGGCTGTAGCGTGCGGAGCTGCGTGACAGATTTGGCACCCACTCAAAGCGTTCTATCCCTGGGCACTCTTGCCGTATGCGGATAAAAGCGTGATCCAGTGTAGATGCCAGTTCGGGCTTAATGGGGGCGTGGGGCGCCATCAAAACGATATGCAGGTACATATTGTCCTTTGTAGAATAGCTTGTATTGTTGCAAATAAATTATCGAGAAAGATAATACGCAATAAAATTTATATAAATTGTATAGGTCTATAGCTTTTAAAACGACGTTTTTTCATAGGGTTAATACCTAAAATCAATAAACAAACCCTAGTAAAAGCAAATTTGTTATTGCAAATAAATGACGATCGAAACAGAATTGAGTTCAGGTGGGTGAGCGCTAGAAACGCTCTTCACCTATTGGGTTCTGGTTCTTTAACGCCTGAGCAGGGTCATCGTCATGAAAGAAAGCATAAGTGGGTTGGGGGCCAAGGCGGTACGCGAAGCCTTCGGGCATTTTCCGTCGGGGGTTGCAGCCATTGCAGCCGTGCTCGATGGCAAGCCGCACGTCATTGTTGCGTCCAGTTTTTCCGTAGGGGTCTCGCTAGCCCCGCCTTTGGCTGCCTTTTTTGTACAGAAAAGTTCCTCGACCTGGGCGCTGCTGTCTCGCGCCTCGCGTCTGGGGGTATCCATTTTGAGTGCTGAACATGCGGCTATTTGTCGTCAGCTGGCCGGGCCTGATAAGGACAGCCGCTTCAGCGATGTCGAGGTCGAGCTGACCGAGGAGGGGGCCGTCCATATAAAAGGGGCATCAGTCTGGTTTGACTGCAGTGTTTTTCAAGTGCATCCGGCTGGGGACCACGATGCCGTGCAATTGCTTATCCACGATGTGCAGATCGAGCGCGAAGTCTCGCCATTGATCTTCCATCGCTCTCGTTTCACGCAGTTGGTGGCCTAAGCCGCCGGATCAACAACAAAAAACAAGAAGCACAACTATCACAGTGAAGGGGACATCTCTTGGACGCACCTACATCATCTTTGCGCGAGCAGCCCATGACTGCCGCGCAGCGTCGACGCGTTATTTTGGGGGTTGGGGCGGGCAACGCCCTGGAGTGGTATGACTGGACGGCTTATTCGATTTTTGCCGCCTATTTTGCCAAGCAGTTTTTCCATAGCGAGGACCCGCTGGCCGCATTGCTGGGCACGCTGGCAGTATTTGCCGTTGGTTTTTTCATGCGCCCTCTGGGAGGCATCTTTTTTGGCTGGCTGGCCGACCGCAAGGGACGACGGTTCACCATGACCTTGTCCATGTTGATTACCGCGTTGGGCAGTCTGGTGATCGGCATTGCGCCCACCTATGACATGGTGGGGCCGATTGCCGCTTTGTTCTTGTTGATGGGGCGCTTGTTACAAGGGATTGGTCATGGTGGTGAGGTGGTTTCTTCCTTCACTTATGTCACGGAAATGGCGCCCGCTCATAAACGCGGGCTGTGGTCGTCCTCTGTTTTTGTGTTTGTCACAATTGGCGTGCTGGCCGCGGTCTTGCTCAGTGCCTGCCTGACCAGTCTGCTGGGGGAGGAGGTCGTTCGAGCCTGGGCATGGCGTGTTCCCTTTGTATTGGGGGGTGCCTTGGGAGTGTATGCGCTGTATCTGCGCAGAAAGCTCGATGAAACCCCCATGTTCAAAGCCCGTCAGGCTGCAGCACAAGCCTCGGGCAAAACGGCACGCCCTGGCGCGCGCGTGTTCTGGGCCGAGGTCTGGAAGTACCGCAGCGCCTGCTTGCGTGTATTCGCTTTGTCGGCAGGCGGCACCGTCTTGTATTACGTCTGGGCCATCATGGCGCCGACCTTTGCCATCACCTCCCTGGGCATGCCTGCTGCCAAGGTGATGTGGGTGGGCGTAGGAGCAAATATATTTTTGATCTTGTGCCTGATCTTCTGGGGGGCGTTCTCCGATCGTTTCGGTCGCAAGGTGAACTGGTATTTTTTTTCCATCGGTTCAATCATCAGCATCATTCCATTGACGATGGTGCTGACCGGCGGACAGGGCGAGATCTGGCGTCTGGTGGTATTCATGATGGGCGGCATGCTTCTGATCTCGGCGCCTACCGCCATCATGCCCGCTTTTTTTCCTGAGCAGTTCCCGACACGCATCCGTGCGGTCGCCATGGGGCTGCCGTATTCGGTTGCCGGTGCCTTGACGGGCGGGACTGCTCCCTATTTGCAAGCCTGGCTGCATTCGATCAATCAAAAGCAGGTTTTTGACTGGTATTTGATCGGCCTGTGTGTTCTGGCTTTGTGGGCCACGATTGCCTCGCCTGAAACCAGGGGCAAGGATTTGCACGACTGATGTGCAGAGGCGCCGCCCGGCTGAAAAAGCCGCGCAGCGCCTTTTTTGAATTTTCAAGGAGTAGTGAGATGTTGCGTGAGCATATTGAAGGCAAGTGGATTGCTGATTTTGTAGAAGTGTTTGGACTGTGCAAGGTGCAGCCCGGTGAAATGGCAGTCGTGCTGTCCGAGACGCAATCGCGCTCTGTGCTGGCCGAGCTGGCCGAGTTGGCCCTGACGCAAATGGGGGCGCGGGTTTGTCATGTGAAACTGGTCTCGCCACGACTGAAAAGCAATATTGCCCTGCGCTCGACTGGGACTTCCTTGGCTCTGGAAGGCATGGACCCGATAGTCCAGGCTTTGGCAGGCAGCCAGTTCATCGTGGACTGCACCGTAGAAGGGCTGCTGCATTCGCCCGAGCGTGCCGCACTGCTGGCCAAAGGGGCCCGCATCATGATGATTAGCGACGAGCACCCCGAGATTCTGGAGCGGGTCAAACCCAGTCCTTACCTGCAAGGCAAGTGCGATCTTGGCGGCAAGCTGATTACCGATGCGAGTGTCATGCACATTAGCTCCGAGGCCGGCACGGATCTGACAGTCAGCCTGGAGGGGGTGATTGGACGCGGCAGCGCCGGAATTGCCGACAAGCCGGGCAGTTTTGGATACTGGCCGGCAGGTCTGTGCATTTGCTACCCCAGCAATGGTAGTGTGAATGGGACGCTGGTGCTCGATAGCGGAGATGTGAACTTGACCTTCAAGCGCTATCTGGAGTCGGCCGTGACCCTGCGTATCGAAAATGATTATGTCGTGGCGATTGAGGGCAAGGGTGTAGACGCTGATTTGATCCGTTCTTATTACGCCAGCTGGAACGACAAGGATGCCTATGCCGTCAGTCATGTGGGCTGGGGCATGGCACCGGCGGCTCGCTGGGATTCCATGGCCATGTACGACAAGCGCGATACCAACGGAACCGAGTTGCGTGCCTTTGCCGGTAACTTCCTTTTCTCTACCGGAGCGAATCCCGCTGCAGGCCGTTTTTCTGATTGCCATTTTGACTACCCCATGCGCAATTGCACCGTGAGTCTGGATGGGCGTGAGGTCGTCAGCAAGGGGGTTTTGCAAGGCGATCTGGCCTAAAGGCGGCACTCGCCGGAGAATGGACCTACAGAGCCTGGCCTGCTGAGGCCGCCTTTTGATATTCCGTGGTACAAAACCAGGCTCAATGCTTGATGGCCGGACCGTTCAAGAGCTATCAAGCTATTTAGGCTTGTGCGAGTCGCTATTGTGTTTTGTACGAAGACAGCGCAACCACGACTTGCTTTGTTTTCAAGGGTACGGATTATGCGTGAAGGACTGGAAAAATTGCTGGTTGCTGGCAAGGATAACGCTTTACTGCGCTTTGGCCTGGGTAACGCATGTATGGGCGAGGGCGATCTGGAGGCGGCTCGCGAGCATTTTTCTAAAGCCGTAGAAATGAATCCGCGTTACACCGCAGCCTGGAAGTTGTTGGGGCGGGTACTGGTCAACCTGGGGCAATTTACGCAGGCGCAGCACGTTCTGGAGCAAGGTCTGGTGATTGCCCAGGAGCAGGGCGACAAACAGGCAGAGAAAGAAATGCAGGTGTTTTTGAAACGGGCTGTGAAGGGGCAGGGCCCGGCAACCCAATAAGAAGCGCCGAAGGTAGTGGCTGATATTTTCTTACCATGCGGGTATCAGTGCATTCCCTAAGTGTGACACTTTTATAAATGGGGCACAATACGTTCCATGCAGGTGAGGAGACATAGCCCGCAAAGCTGGGCAATAAAGACCGAAGCAAAACGGTCACTACTACAAAAGCAATAGGCAGTACAACATAACAACAACAAAAAAAAGGCCAGCGAAAGCTGGCCTTTTTTACGTCTCTATCCCACGCAGGACAATCAAACGCCGGGCTCAGTCACAGCCTGCAGCAGGAGTTTGACAGCGCCCTGCCCCCCTTCATTGGGGGCACATTCAACATAAGCCAGAACGTCGGGCAATTGGGTCAGCCAGCGACGCACCGCATGGCGTAAAACGGGTTCCCCATTGCGCGAGCCATAGCCCGTGCCATGGACAATGCGTACACAGCGCAGGCCATGTTCCAGACAGGAACGCAAGAAATTGTCCAGTCGTTCGCGGGCCTGCTCTACATCCGAGCCATGTAAATCCAGACTGGATTCGATGGGCCAACGATTGCGTTCCAGATCGCGCAAGACATCGGGGCCACAGCCCGCACGCAGGTGCCGGATATCATTGCTCTCAACCTGTGCGCTGACATACAGGTCAGAGGCCTGCGGCAGGGCAGGGGTAGAAGCGGGCGCGCCCACTGCGTGGCGGCGACGCTGCTCCAATTGCTCCGGGCTGGCTGCGGGGCGATTGGCGATCAGGCGTTGGCCGCGCTTTTTCAAGGGCGCCACATCGCGCAGGGACTGGCGCAGCCAGGCTCTGTCGCTGGGGTCCAGTAAAGAAACTGGATCTTGGACTCCCGTGCTGGCAAGGGCTGCTTGTCGGGCTGGCTTGCCACCTGGGTCGGGCGGGCGCGGGCGCTTGCGGGCTTGAGGACGGGCGGGGGCTGGAGGCGGATTGAGATCCTGGCGGACCTGACCTTGCAACTTCTTCAGGTCTGCCAGGCTACGGCCCACGGCTTTGGGTTTATTGGTTTTCATCCAACCAGCGCTGTGCGTCCAGGGCGGCCATGCAACCGCTGGCTGCACTGGTAATGGCCTGACGATAGATATTGTCTTGTACATCACCCGCTGCAAATACGCCCGGAACGGAGGTCATGGTTGCCATGCCTTGCAGACCACTGCGCGTAGTGATGTAGCCGTCGTGCATATCCAGCTTGCCTTCGAAGATACCGGTATTGGGCTTGTGGCCAATGGCGATGAATACGCCGGTCACTGCCAGGTCTTCCGTGGCTTGAGTCTGATTGTTGATGATGCGAGCACCTGTCACGCCGGATGCATCACCCAGTACTTCCTGCAGTTCGCTGTGCAGTTTCAGACGGATGTTGCCGTTCTGGACGCGATCCATCAGCTTGTCGGTCAGGATGGGTTCGGAGCGGAAGGTATCGCGACGGTGAATCAGCGTCACGGTTTTGCAGATATTGGACAGGTACAGAGCCTCTTCAACGGCCGTGTTACCACCTCCGACCACAGCCACGTCCTGATTCTTGTAGAAGAAACCGTCACACGTTGCGCAACCGGACACACCACGGCCCATGAACTCCTGTTCTGTTGGCAAGCCCAGGTACTGAGCCGATGCGCCTGTCGCAATGATCAGCGCATCGCAGGTGTAGACTGTGCCACTATCGCCGTGCAGGGTCAGGGGGCGGGTGGAGAGATCGACCGAGGACACCATGTCAAAGATTAATTCTGTTTCGAATCGTTCTGCATGAGCCTGGAAACGTGCCATAAGATCAGGTCCCTGGACGCCCTGGGCATCGGCCGGCCAGTTGTCTACATCCGTGGTGGTCATCAGTTGGCCACCTTGCTCCATGCCAGTGACCAAGACAGGCTTGAGGTTGGCGCGGGCGGCGTAGATCGCTGCGGTATAGCCGGCCGGGCCTGAGCCCAGAATGAGTACTTTTGCGTGCTTAGTAGTCGACATCACAGAAAATCCGAAAAAGACGATCTCCAATTATAATGAGTCCATGGCAAGAATACCTGCAACATCCCCTCGTTCGTCCCGGTCATCCAAAAATGTGCGCAATGGGCCCTCTGCCTTGCAGCAGCGCCTGACAGGATTGCTGCGCGAAGCACGGTGGATCATCTTCGCTGCACTGGCAGCCTGGCTAGGTCTGGTACTGGCAACCTGGGACCCGGGTGATCCCGGCTGGTCGCACTCTGTGCATTCCGGCCTTACACAAAATGGCGGGGGCATCTTTGGTGCCCACATCGCCGATTTTCTATTGTTTCTTTTCGGGCTGACGTCCTGGCTTTGGGTTGTGCTGCTGGTGCAACGCGTTGCCGTGGGTTTTTACCGGCTGACTGCGTTACTTTTGCCCAGCACCAAGAACGAGGACGTGTTGCCCCGAGTGCGATGGGAAACGGGTATCGGGTTTTTCTTTCTGTTTCTGGGCAGCATGGGCCTGGAATCACTCTTTTTTAAAGAGCTAGGCCAGCAGTGGCAGCTTCCGGCTGGCGCTGGCGGGCAGTTGGGCCAATTATTATCGCAACTGTTGGTAACGTCGATAGGCTTTGGTGGTGCTACGTTGGTGCTGATGGGCCTGCTTGCCGGTGGGGCCAGTTTGTTCTTCGGTTTTTCCTGGTTGACGCTGGCGGAACGTCTGGGCGGCTTGATTGAAGGGGCGATTGCCCGGCTCATGACATTTTGGTCGGCCCGTCAGGATCGGCGTGTGGGCGAGGTCAAACGTGCCGAGCGTACGGAAAGCGTCGTGGCCAAGCAGGAACAACTGGTTCATGAGCAGCCTGTTCGGATCGAGCCCGCTTTTGTAGCCGTGCCCAAATCCGAACGTGTCGAGAAAGAAAAGCAGCAAACCTTGTTCAAGGCACCCCGTCAGGCGGGCGAGGTGAGTGATTTACCCCCACTGTCCTTATTGGACCCGGCCGCTGACAATGTGGAGACCGTATCGCCAGAGACCATTGAGTTCACTTCGCGGCTGATCGAAAAGAAGCTGTCGGATTTTGGCGTGGCAGTAACGGTGGTGGCTGCCCAGGCCGGTCCGGTTATTACACGCTACGAGATCGAGCCAGCCACGGGCGTGAAGGGCAGCCAGATCGTGAATCTGGCCAAAGACCTGGCCCGCGCCTTGAGTCTGGTCAGCATCCGGGTGGTGGAAACCATTCCCGGTAAGAACCTGATGGGGCTGGAGCTACCCAACCCTCGTCGTCAAATGGTGCGTCTGGAGGAAATCGTCGGATCGCAGACCTATCACAGCAGTGCATCCCTGCTGACCATGGCGTTGGGCAAGGATATTGCCGGCAAGCCTGTGGTGGCAGATTTGGCCAAAATGCCTCACCTGCTGGTGGCGGGTACGACGGGCTCCGGTAAGTCTGTCGGGATTAATGCCATGATTTTGTCGTTGCTGTACAAGGCAGACCCGGCCGATGTGCGCCTGATCCTGATCGATCCCAAGATGCTGGAAATGAGTGTCTATGAAGGGATTCCTCATTTGCTGGCGCCGGTGGTCACGGATATGCGTCTGGCGTCCAACGCCTTGAACTGGTGTGTGGCGGAGATGGAAAAACGCTACCGCTTGATGAGCAAGCTGGGCGTGCGCAATCTGGCCGGTTACAACGCCAAGATACGCGAAGCGCAAAAGCGTGAAGAGCCTATCCCCAATCCTTTCTCCTTGACGCCGGATGCTCCCGAGCCACTGTCCGTTCTGCCCATGATTGTCGTCATTATTGACGAGCTGGCTGACCTGATGATGGTGCAAGGCAAGAAGATCGAAGAGTTGATTGCCCGTTTGGCTCAGAAGGCCCGTGCGGCCGGTATTCACTTGATTCTGGCTACACAGCGTCCTAGTGTGGATGTGATTACGGGTCTGATTAAGGCGAACATTCCTACCCGTATCGCTTTTCAGGTGTCCTCCAAGATCGACTCGCGCACCATTTTGGATCAGATGGGTGCGGAAACCTTGCTTGGACAGGGCGATATGCTGTATCTGCCTCCTGGCACCGGTTTGCCCAAACGTGTACACGGTGCATTTGTCAGCGATGACGAGGTTCACCGGGTGGTCGAGCATCTGAAAGAACATGGTGAGCCCGATTACATTGAAGGTTTGCTGGAAGGCGCCATCGAAGGAGAGTCGGGCGAGGGCGTCAATCCCATAACGGGCATGGCGGATGCGGAAGCCGATCCCTTGTACGACCAGGCTGTTCAGGTCATTATCAAAAATCGTCGCGCTTCGATTTCCTCGGTACAGCGTCATTTACGTATCGGTTATAACCGGGCAGCACGGCTGCTGGAACAAATGGAGCAGGCGGGGCTGGTATCGGCCATGCAGCCCAATGGTAACCGTGAAATTCTGGTCCCCGCAGGAGGTGCCAAAGATGAAGATTAAGACATTGTTGGCCAGCATGTTGCTGGCTGCCACACCTGCCTTGACCCTGGCCGCATCGGGCGGCGAGCAATTGCGCTCCTTTGTGCAGGATGTACGTGCCGCCAAGGGAGAGTTCTCTCAGCGCACCGTAGACAGCAACGGCCAATCCAAAGGTGCGCCGCAGTCAGGGCAGTTCGTGTTTCAGCGTCCGGGCCAGTTCAAGTGGCATGTGCAGCGCCCTTATGAGCAGTTGATCGTGTCGGACGGCAAGGTACTGTATCAATACGACCCGGATCTGGCACAGGTCACCGAGCGTGGAGTGGATCAGTCTATTGGCGCTTCGCCTGCCGCTATATTGTTTGGTACTGGCAATCTGGAAGATTCGTTCCGACTGGTCGAGCAGGCGTCGCGGGATGGGATGGAGTGGATACGAGCCACGCCTCTGCAAACTGATGCTGGCTTTTCCTATGTGGATATTGGCTTCAAGGGCAGTGAGCCTCGTCGTCTTGAGTTGCAGGACTCATTTGGGCAGACCACCTATATTGATTTCACCGCTCTGGAACCCAACCCCCGTATTAGCGCCAGCACGTTTACTTTCAAAGCTCCCGCCGGCGTGGATGTGGTGTCCATGCCCTAAGGCGTTGTGGCTCTGGTGCCAAGACAGTCAGAGCCAGCGTGCCGTTCGCTTTAGTACCACACGTTTTCAATATAGACCTGGTCTGCTTGGCCAGGTCTTGCCATTTTAGGAAGGGCGATCGCCATGCGTGATTTGTTCGCTCAGGAACCCGCCGCACCCTTGGCCGAAGCACTGCGCCCCAAAACACTGGATCAAGTAGTAGGGCAGTCCCATTTGCTGGGCGAGGGCAAGCCCTTGCGCTTGGCGTTTCAGTCTGGCAAACCCCACTCCATGATTTTCTGGGGGCCACCGGGTGTTGGTAAAACCACTTTGGCTCGTTTGACAGCCAGTGCGTTTGAGTGCGAGTTCATTGCCTTGTCGGCCGTTTTTTCGGGCGTGAAGGATATTCGTGCCGCCATGGAGCAAGCCCAGCATAACCTGACCATGGGCAAGCACACCATCCTGTTTGTGGACGAGATTCATCGCTTCAACAAGTCCCAGCAGGATGCACTGCTACCCTATGCCGAGAGCGGCTTGGTGACCTTTATTGGTGCCACGACGGAAAACCCCTCGTTTGAGGTCAATTCGGCCTTGCTGTCGCGGGCGCAAGTTTATGTACTTAAATCCCTGACGGATGATGAACTTAAACGGCTGCTGCGCCGCGTACAGGAGCAAAACGCGCTGGAGGGTCTGGAGTTTGAGGATCAAGCTGTTGATACCTTGATCGGCTATGCCGACGGCGATGCGCGACGTTTTTTGAACCTGCTCGAGCAGACCAATACAGCTGCCAAGACCTCGGGCACCGAGCTGGTTACCACAGACTTTTTGCAAAACGCCTTGACCTTGAACTCCCGACGCTTTGACAAGGGGGGCGATAATTTCTATGACCAGATTTCTGCTTTGCATAAATCGGTGCGTGGTTCCAACCCGGATGCGGCTTTGTATTGGCTCACTCGGATGCTGGACGGCGGGGCGGATGCCCGTTATTTGTCGCGTCGTATCATTCGCATGGCTTGGGAGGATATCGGTCTGGCCGATCCGCGCGCCATGCAAATTGCTAACGATGCTGCCTTGACCTTCGAGCGGCTGGGCAGCCCCGAAGGCGAACTGGCCCTGGGACAGGCAGTCATCTATCTGGCCATCGCTCCCAAGAGCAATGCGGGGTATAAGGCCTACAACCAGGCTCGCGCCTTTGTAAAGCAGGATAAGAGCCGTGAAGTACCTGTGCATTTGCGTAACGCGCCGACCAAGCTGATGAAAGAGCTGGGCCACGGTCATGCGTATCGCTATGCTCACGACGAGCCCAATGCCTACGCGGCGGGCGAGACCTACCTGCCGGACGGCATTCCCGACCCCCATTGGTATCAGCCAGTACCTCGCGGTCTAGAAATCAAGATTGCTGAAAAAATGGAACGCCTGCGTCAACTGGACGAGCAGGCCGGTAAAAAAGACACTTAAGACAGGACGGGCGCTTGCTGGGCCTGTCACCCCCGTATTTCCCGATATCCCGCTACTGCGTGCGCTGTGCTGCGCTTGTGGTGGCTTGCGGTTAAAATCACCACATCAATCGGGATTGAACCATCACCTATATGGCTATTAAATGTTAGATCTGAACCAATTACGCAAAGACTTGGAGCCGCTGGTACAGGGCTTGGCGAAACGTGGCGTGCAATTTGACACCGAGCGTTTCCAGCAGCTGGAAGCCCGCCGCAAAGCGGTGCAGGTGGAAACAGAAACTCTGCAGGCCGAGCGCAATGCACTGGCCAAACGTATTGGCCAGCTCAAGTCCAAGGGCGAAGACGCTAGCGAGGCATTGGCTCAATCCCAGCAAATCCCGGTGCGTTTGAAGCAGCTGGAGCAGGATCTGTCCCAAGTACAGGCCGAGCTGTCCTCCTGGTTCGCCACAATTCCCAACCTGCCGCACGAAAGCGTGCCGGTGGGCGAGTCCGAAGAAGACAACGTCGAAGTGCGCCGTTGGATTCCCGGCCCTAAAGATGAACAGGGCAAGCCCGCGCACATCACCTTTGAGCCGCGCGATCACGTGGATCTGGGTGAAAAGCTGGGCCTGGATTTTGAGTCGGCTCGTAAGCTGGCGGGTGCCCGTTTCATGGTCCTGCGTGGCCCTCTGGCCCGTTTGCACCGTGCGCTGGCTCAGTTCATGCTGGACACGCAAGTGCAAGAGCATGGTTACACCGAATGCTATACCCCCTACATCGTGAACGCCTCCACCTTGTACGGTACTGGCCAGTTGCCCAAGTTCAAGGATGATATGTTCTGGGTCACCAAGGGTGGTCAGGACAATGAGCCAGCCGATCCGGCCGAATCCAAGCCCGAAGACCTGTACTTGATCTCCACCTCCGAGATCAGTTTGACGGGCATGGTGCGCGACGAGATTCTGGCTGGTGATGCGTTGCCCATGCGTCTGACTGCTCACTCGCCTTGCTTCCGTTCGGAGGCCGGTAGCGGTGGCCGGGATACCCGCGGTGTGATTCGTCAGCACCAGTTCGACAAAGTAGAAATGGTGCAGATCGTCCACCCTGAAAAATCTTACGAGGCGCTGGAGGCTATGGTCGGCCACGCTGAACACGTGCTGCAGGCTCTGGAGCTGCCTTACCGTGTGGTGCAGCTCTGTACGGGCGACATGGGCTTTTCGGCGGCCAAAACCTATGATCTGGAGGTGTGGTTGCCCGCACAGGATACGTTCCGCGAGATTTCTTCGGTCTCGAACTGCGAAGCTTTCCAGGCTCGTCGCTTGCAAGCGCGTTTTCGTGCTGACAGCAAGGCTCGCCCCGAGTTTGTGCACACATTGAACGGGTCGGGTCTGGCGGTGGGACGCGCCTTGGTGGCGGTGCTGGAAAATCACCAGCAAGAAGATGGCAGCGTGATTGTGCCCAAGGTTCTGCGCCCCTACATGGGTGGTCTGGAACGTCTGGTGCCTGCGCAGTAAAGCGGCTGTCTTAAAAGAGAAAGGGCTGATGACCGTTGTGGTCCTCAGCCCTTTTTTATGCTTGGCTCCGTTCAGATGGGTCAGTCATCATCCCAGTAGCGCTCCTGATGCTTGCGCCAGCGTTTGTGAGCCCGCCGTTGTTCTTTGCGCCACTCTTTGCTGCCGCGCCCATACTCCACGTAGCCGGGACGATAGACGTAACGGGGTGGATGGTAAACCACTGGCGGGGGCGCGACATAAACCGGGCGCTCCACAACACGTGCGGGTGGGTAGAAGATGGGCCCATAACCAATCCCGGGAATACCAACATTGATGTCCACATTCACACCGCCCGCAAAGGCGGTGCTGGTGCTCAAGGCCATCAAACTGGCGAACAGTAGTTTTTTCATATGCTGCACCTCACGTGACTCTAGCTGCAGCGATTGTTGCCCGGATTTGCAGGCTCAAACGTTAGGCAAACCTGCCAAAGCACTTCCAAAAGCAACATGACTCGTATGAGCTATGCTCAGGATTTACCTTTCTTAACAACTATTTCCCCTGTCCGGATGGACAGGGGAGCCATGCAGTCGGGTCAGAAGGTGTGCCGTTCAACCTGACGGTGACGGACCGGGCGGCGATTGTGGTTCGCGTGCAGTTGTTGAGCGTGCGCGGAATCACTCTGTTTATGCAGATGCGGGGTCAGGCGAGTTTTACGCTGTGGGGGTTCCGCACGGGGCTTGGAGTTGATCTCCAGAAACCAGAGGCACAGGCCGGCCCAGAAAAATAGCGATAGGATATTGACCAGCCCACCTCGCAAGGAGGCGTAGCCCGTCGCTTCCGAGGCCTGGATACGAAGTACGTCTGACAGATATGGAACAGAGCCCAATGTCTCCACTACTAGACTGCCTGGAATTCGGAAAGCCCAGCGCAAGGTCTGGAGGATTTCCTTCAGGCTGTACAGGCCATCGCCGTTGGCATCAATAATCCATTGGAAGGTTTGCATGACAATTCCTTTTATCAAGTCCAGTGTTTTGCACTGGAATTACAAGGACTGCCGGAGAAAAGGCAGGGCTGCGATGCATCAATGTGTGATTCCAATATAGGCCCGCCTACCAGAGCGAACAAGCAAAACAGTCGAAAATAAAGGGTAAACCCTTGATCGAAAAGAATACTTTGGGTTCTGAGGCAGGTTCCGCCGACTGACCGTGCGCGTGGAACGAGGCACTCTACACGGTTAGTGCTTGTCAAAACGCATTCTTTCATCTATATTTATGGGCTTGCTTGTAACCATATAAGCAATCGCGGACAGGTGGCAGAGTGGTCGAATGTACCTGACTCGAAATCAGGCGTACGTGCAAGCGTACCGTGGGTTCGAATCCCACCCTGTCCGCCACTTAGAATTTTAAAAGCCCTTGATTATTCAAGGGCTTTTTTGTTTTCTATTTGCCTTGTCGGTTTTGTTGGCCAGTTGCCTGTCATGTTGCGGCGTTAAAGTGGGAAACGCATGGCTGTCTGACGGGCAATTGCCTGCCGAAACGCGGGTTCTCCGTTCCGATTGGGCAGACATGACCTGTGTCGATGCCCACGTGAGCACAGATTACTCCGGTGTTACGGGGCTATCTGTCGCCCCGCGGGGTGGGCGCTCAGCTCGGACAAAACTCTCCTGACGTCTTGTCCGGCCATGCAGAGCGGCGAGTACACTTGAGGTTTCAGTTCTCTGTTGTCCATACTCACGAGGTATCTATGCTGAAAGGTAAAAAAGCGATCGTAACGGGATCGACCAGTGGTATTGGTCTGGCCATGGCCACCGAATTGGCAAAAGCAGGTGCGGATGTGGTGATCAACGGTTTTGGTCAGCCTGAAGATATCGAGCGCGAGCGCAGTTCTCTGGAGTCCAGATTCGGCATCCACGCCTATTATCTGAATGCGGACCTGAGTGACGCCCAGGCGACACGTGATTTTGTTGCCAAGGCCGCGCAAGCCCTGGGTGGCCTGGATATTCTGGTCAATAACGCTGGCATCCAGTACACAGCAACCATTGAGGACTTTCCTGTCGACAAATGGAACGCCATTATTGCGCTGAACCTGTCTGCTGTCTTTCATGGTACGGCCGCTGCCTTGCCCATCATGCAAAAGCAGGGGTGGGGACGTATCATCAATATCGCTTCGGCCCATGGTTTGGTGGCCTCGGTGAATAAGTCGGCGTATGTGGCGGCCAAGCATGGCGTTGTTGGGCTGACCAAAGTGACGGCGCTGGAAAATGCCGGCAAGGGCATTACGTGCAATGCGATTTGTCCCGGGTGGGTCCGCACACCGCTGGTGGAAAAGCAGATTGAGGCCATCAGTCAGCAAAAAGGCATGGATATTGAAGCCGCTGCTCGCGAGTTGCTGGCAGAGAAACAGCCTTCCCTGCAGTTTGTGACGCCCGAGCAATTGGGTGGGGCGGCGGTGTTCCTGTGTTCGGCTGCTGCAGATCAGATGACGGGGACGACGCTCAGCCTGGATGGTGGCTGGACGGCGCGTTAATCGCGGTCAGCGCGTTTTTTGTTCATGGCAGATAAAGGGGGCTCCCTTTATCTGTTTGGTTAGAAAGGATATAGGCGCATGTTGTTATTGCTCTCGCCAGCCAAGAAGCTGGATTACGATTCTCCTGTACGTACACAGCTGGAAACCCAACCCTTGTTTGTGGAGCAGGCGCAAGGCTTGATTGATATTTTGCGCACTCAGTCCGAAGAGGATATAGCGGGCCTGATGAAGCTGAGTGACGATCTGGCACGCCTGAACGTTCAGCGCTATCAGGAGTGGGAGCCCAAGTTTGACCGCTCCAACGCACGACAGGCTATTTTGGCGTTTAACGGCGATGTGTATGAGGGCTTGGCTGCCACGGATTTGTCGGACAAGGAACTCAAGTGGGCTCAGGATCACATCGTGATCTTGAGTGGGCTTTATGGAGCCTTGCGTCCTTTGGACTTGATGCGGCCCTATCGTTTGGAAATGGGCACTCGTTTGAAGAATCCCGGTGGTGCGAATTTGTACGCTTATTGGGGAAGCCGTATTGCCAATTATCTGAACGAGCGTCAGGAAGGTGATGCTGATCCTGTTGTCTTGAACCTTGCGTCGGAAGAGTATTTCAAGGCGGTGGATCAAAAATCCCTGCGAGCTCGCGTGGTGCAGTGTGTTTTTCAGGACGAGAAGAATGGCGTCTGGAAGATCATCAGTTTTTATGCCAAGAAAGCGCGTGGTTTGATGGCCCGCTTTGTGATTGATAATCGTGTTCAAACGGTAGAGGCTTTGAAGGCCTTTGATCGTGAAGGCTATGTGTTCCAGCCTGAGCTCTCCAGCGAGGACAAGCTGGTGTTTCGTCGCTCCGAGCAGGACGCCAAGGCTTGATGCGCAGATAGATTTATGGCTTGCGCCGTAGGGGCAGCTCGTTAGCGGATCAGCGGTGTTGCAGAGATGAAAAGGAAAGGCAAGGCCATGTATTGCGCCTTGCCTTTTTCTTTTTAGTGCTGCGACCAGATGAGGGCTTCGCGCCCTATGCTCTTGTGCTTTGTGCTTTGTGCTTTGTGCTTTGTGCTTTGTGCTTTGTGCTTTGTGCTTTTGTTTATTCGGCTCTGACAGTGAGTTCCTTAGGTAAGCGGGGCATGGTCATCAAGCCCCTTGCTGGTTCAGCTCCTGCTTGCGCTCGGGTGGCAGCTGTGGGCCAGCACTGTATTCCAGCCCTCTCATATCCTGGCGAATCAACTGGGCTGCCTTGCTCATTTGACGGATTGGGTAGGCTAGCATGGCCAGTTCGCCTTCCGTTTCGATGGAGGCGGGCGGGTCTGCATCCTGATCGTTGATGAGTGCACCAATCGCATCCAGAGCGTTTTGGATGCCTGGCGGAATCTGGCTCAAATTAGCCAGAAGCGGGGCTGCGGCACTGATCTGCGAGGCCAGCACATGGTTCTGAATCAGCAGATTGTTCAGCAGGGACACATTGGCTTGTCGGCTGACAGGTTCGTCCATCATGCGATAGAAGGCCGAGGCAAAGTTGCTAAAGGCAATGTGCACGTTCTTGTTCGCCACCTGCCAGGCGGTGTCGGCTTCCATCAAATCCAGATCCACCTGAGCTTTCTGAGCCTCTGTCATCGTGGGTTCGCCCGCTTTATCATTTCTGAGGTTCTGGTTGTGCAGACGACTCAGGCGAGCGAACTCCAGACCGGCCCGCCAGAACTCTTTATTGGCGGCCAAGGCTGCGCGTGCCAGGCCCGTCATAGCCGTGGATTCCCAGTTCGGGAGCAAATAACTGGCCGCCATGGCAATGCCGCAACCGATCAGCGTATCGACCAGGCGCTCTCCAATAATGAAAGAGCCGCCTGTAGACAGGAACTGGAAGGACAGAATGACAAAAATGGTATTGAACAGGGCGGATAACAAGAAGTTCAATTGAACCAGACTGTTGCCAAGCAGATAGGCCAGCAACATGGCAATCAGATACAGCTCACGGTTATCGGTGAGCTTGAGCAGCAGAAAGGCCGCCGCACAGCCCAGTATCGTGCCAAACAGCCGCCAGCCATTACGTTGACGGGTGATGGCAAAGCCCGGTTTCATGATCACCAGAATTGTCAGGATGATCCAGTAACTGTGAGCGGTCAGGGCACTGACCAGGCCCAGTTCGCTTTGGAAGTGAGCGCTAAGAGCACCAATTCCCAGGGCCACGATGGAGGCGATGCTGACGCGTGCTGCATAGCGGAAGTGCGAGGACTTCAGCTTGAGATTACTGGTCAGCATGCCCAGACGCAGCTCTTCGCGCGACAGCATGCGGCTGAGTGATTTGTTCAGGTACTGGTCGACCGGAAGATTCTGGCTGGCTCTGTGTGACAGGCTGGCCATGCTGTCGACGATCCGGTTCAGGTTGCGCATGCGGCGCAGCACCTGGACTAACAGGGCATACGTTTCGGGGTCGGATTGAGACATACCCTGACGTTTGTATTTCTCCAGCTCGTATTCCATGGCGCGGATTTCCGCTTTGACGCTGGAGCGACGGGTTGTGCGAGCGCTGCGTGAAACATTCATGGCGATGCGGCCAATATCCAGCGACAGCTTGTGCAAGCCGTCACGCGCAAAAACCATAAAATCGCTGTCGGAAAGCTGGCGGCGCAGGACGGTGTAGTCGGTGTACGTGGCAACCAGCGAGTCCAGAATGCTGACCATGTTCAGAAAGATGGTCAGCAACGCCTTGCGGTGATGATCTCCCCGCCCATGACCGCGTGGCAGTTCGCGCAGTACCACATCGCGGGCCGCCTGATGCTTTTCGGTCATATTGGATTGAAGGTTGATCAGCCGCCGATAGCAAGCGTCCAGATCCGAGCTGGAGTCATAGAACTGTGATCGGGCTTCCATGTACTCAGCGGTGGCAAACAGTGCAACAGCCAGAGTCTGACGTTCTTCCCGATACCAGAACAAGCGTCGAAACAGCGTGCTGAACAGATAATAGGACAGGCCGCCGGCAAACGAGTAAAGGGTGTGCGCCAGCACTTCATGAGGCTGCATGGGAAAGCGCATCGTCAAGGTCATCAGCAGCAGGGCAGCAAAACCGATCAGCCCGCCGCGGCGACCAAAGACAGAAAACATGCTGTACAGAAAGCAGAGCAAGGGGACGCACAGCACCAGCAGCAAAGGGGAACTGGAGGCTAAGCCGGTCAGGCCCACGGTGACCGTGCCCAAGGCAATACCGCCGAGCATTTCATTGTTGCGGTAGCGGCGCGGGCCGCCGGGCTGGTCAATGATGGCAACGCAGGTCGCGCCCATGGACGCAATGACCCCGATGTCATAGTGACCAAAAAACCGGCCCAAAATAATGACCGGCAGCAGTACCCCGATGGACTGGCGCAGTCCACCGAAAAAGTAGTGGCTATACAGGAATTGTTTTAATTGTGGAATGGGCGATGCCATAAAATACCCGGACAGCTCGTCATAGGTAGACAGTATATCGTTTTACGTATGCCCGCTTTAAGCCTGTTTTTTTGCACTTTACCAACAATCACAGTTGCTCGCTTTGTGCAGGCAAGGTAAAGTAACCAGGTGTTTTTGCTCCGTATCCGAGCAAATTGTAGCGAGGCACTGTTAACCGGGCCATCCGCCCGGTTTTTTGCGCCTAAAAACTTTGTTGCTGGCCGCGTCACAAGCGTGGGATGCCAGGACTTCCGTTTCAAGCTAACGCATACGTTTTTGTGTGCACGCACTGGGTGTCGAAGAGTGCAGGCCGGACGGTAATGTGTCTGGGTGGTGTGGTCCTGTGGACCATGAAGCGCCAGATCATGTTGCTGACATCGGTTCAAGCTCGGACCGTCGTGGTCGATCGATATTGCAGAGCAAGACTGAAAGGAAAACTCATGTCTGAATTAAATGGCGCAGATATTGTTGTGCGCACGCTCGCGGACGAAGGCGTAGAACACGTTTTCGGATACCCGGGTGGTGCCGTTCTCTATATTTACGACGCAATCTTCAAGCAGGACCGCTTCCAGCACATTCTTGTGCGTCATGAACAGGCCGCTGTTCATGCTGCGGATGCCTATTCCCGTTCGTCCCAGAAAGTTGGCGTGGCACTGGTAACCAGTGGCCCGGGCGTCACCAATGCCGTGACCGGTATTGCGACCGCGTACCTGGATTCCATTCCGATGGTCATCATCAGTGGTCAGGTCAGCACGCAGGCCATTGGCGAAGATGCTTTCCAGGAATGTGATGCCATTGGCATTACCCGTCCCTGCGTCAAGCACAACTTTCTGGTGCGCGATGTCCGTGATCTGGCCGATACCATTCGCAAGGCATTCTTTATTGCCACTACCGGCCGTCCAGGCCCCGTGCTGATTGATATCCCCAAAGATATTACGACCGCAACGTGCAAGTACACGCCCAAGCGTGGCGAGGTCAAGATGCGCTCCTATGCGCCGGTGACCAAGGGCCATCAGGGGCAAATCAAAAAGGCTGTCCAGATTCTCAACAGCGCCGAGCGCCCGCTGATCTACGTGGGTGGTGGCGTGGTGCTGGGTAATGCAGAAAGCGAACTCAATGACCTGGTCAAGCTCAGTGGCGCACCCTGCACCACGACCTTGATGGGTCTGGGTGCCTATCCCGGCACGGCCGACCAGTACATCGGCATGCCCGGCATGCACGGTACCTATGAAGCCAACATGACCATGCAGCATTGCGACGTGCTGGTCGCTGTCGGTGCGCGGTTTGATGACCGCGTGATCGGCAATACCCGTCATTTCGGTCAGAATCCGCGCAAGATCATTCATATCGATATTGATCCTTCCGTGATCTCCAAGCGCGTGAAAGTGGATGTGCCGATTGTGGGCTGTGTCAAAGACGTGCTGACCGAGTTCAATGAGCTGTATGCGCAAAGCCGTCAGGAATCGCAGCACCAGCCTTCCCTGAGCGACTGGTGGAAGCAGATCAATGTCTGGCGGGGCAAGAACTCGCTGGCCTACGCCAAGTCGGACGAACTGATCAAGCCGCAATTTGTGGTGGAGTCCCTGTGGGAAGTGACGGGCGGCAACGCATTCGTGACTTCCGATGTGGGTCAGCACCAGATGTGGGCGGCGCAGTACTACAAATTCAATAAGCCTCGTCGCTGGATCAATTCCGGTGGCCTGGGCACGATGGGCGTGGGCTTGCCTTACGCAATGGGTGTGCAGATGGCCAATCCAGGCCAGGATGTTGCCGTCATCACCGGTGAAGGCTCCATCCAGATGAATATCCAGGAACTGTCTACGTGTAAACAGTACCGCTTGAGTCCCAAGATTCTTTGTCTGAACAATCGTTATCTGGGCATGGTGCGCCAGTGGCAACAGATCGATTACGGCTCGCGCTATTCCGAGTCCTACGTGGATGCATTGCCTGACTTTGTCAAACTGGTGGAAAGCTACGGTCACGTGGGTCTGGAAATCGACAAGCCAGCCGATGTGGTCCCCGCTATTCGCGAAGCCTTCACCACGCACAAAGACCGCCTGGTATTTCTGAACTTCATCACGGACCAAACCGAAAACGTGTTCCCGATGGTGAAAGCAGGCCGTGGCCTGACAGAAATGCTCTTGGGCCCTGACGATCTGTAAGGAGAGAATCATGAAACACGTCATTTCTATCCTTCTGGAAAACGAGCCCGGCGCACTGTCCCGTGTGGTTGGCCTGTTTTCGGCTCGTGGTTATAACATCGAGACCTTGACAGTTGCTCCTACCGAGGACGACACCCTGTCTCGCATGACCATCGTGACGCGAGGGGCGGACGACGTCATCGAGCAGATCACCAAGCACTTGAACCGTCTGGTTGACGTGGTCAAGGTGGTGGATCTGTCCGAAGGCCCTCACATCGAGCGTGAACTGATGCTCATCAAGGTGCGGGCTGTCGGCAAGGAACGTGAAGAGATGAAGCGCATGGCGGATATTTTCCGTGGCCGCATCATCGATGTGACGGACAAGACATACACCATCGAACTGACCGGTGTTCAAGACAAAATTGCTGCTTTCATTAATGCGCTGGATCGCACGGCCATTCTTGAAACAGTGCGCACCGGAGTCTCTGGTGTCAGCCGTGGCGAGCGTGTCTTAAAGCTGTAAGCCAAGGCTCTTTCAGGACAGAATGACCGCTTTTATTCAAGGGGCTGCCGTTCACGGCAGCGCCTTATAAAGGGTATGCACAGTCTGGTGCTGTGTAGACGCCGGTGTCCCCGTCCTGGAAGTAATGAGTCAAGGTCCTTTTTGTGCCGCTGCTGCATGAGCGGCCATTCTCGAATTGCTGTTTAAGCGAAATTATTAAATTTGGAGCACCTGAAATGAAAGTTTTCTACGACAAGGATTGTGATCTTTCCCTGATCAAAGGCAAGACCGTTGCCATCATCGGCTACGGTTCGCAAGGCCACGCCCACGCCCTGAACCTGCACGAGTCCGGCGTGAATGTGGTTGTGGGTCTGCGCAAAGGCGGCGCTTCCTGGAGCAAAGCCGAGAACGCTGGCCTGAAAGTTCAGGAAGTGGCCGAAGCCGTCAAGAGCGCTGACGTCGTCATGATCTTGTTGCCCGACGAAAACATTGCTGAGGTTTACCGCAACCAGGTTGCCGAGAACATCAAGCCTGGCGCCGCTCTGGCATTTGCTCACGGCTTTAACGTTCACTACGGCCAGGTTGTGCCCCGTGACGATATCGACGTCATCATGATTGCTCCCAAGGCTCCTGGTCACACGGTTCGTGGCACCTACAGCCAAGGCGGCGGCGTTCCTCACCTGATCGCTGTTTACCAGGACAAGACCGGCGCTGCTCGCGACGTGGCTCTGTCCTACGCATCGGCTAACGGCGGTGGTCGTGCCGGTATCATCGAAACCAACTTCCGCGAAGAAACCGAAACCGACTTGTTCGGTGAACAGGCTGTTCTGTGCGGCGGTGCAGTTGAGCTGATCAAAGCAGGCTTCGATACGCTGGTAGAAGCGGGTTACGCGCCTGAAATGGCTTACTTCGAGTGCTTGCACGAGCTCAAGCTGATCGTGGACCTGATCTACGAAGGCGGTATCGCCAACATGAACTACTCGATCTCCAACAACGCTGAATACGGCGAGTACGAGACCGGTCCGAAGATTGTTACCGAAGAAACCCGCAAGGCTATGCGCAAGTGCCTGGAAGACATCCAGACCGGCGTTTATGCCAAGAACTTCATCCTGGAAAACGCCGCCGGCGCTCCTACCTTGATCTCGCGTCGTCGTATCAATGCCGAATCGCAGATTGAGCAAGTGGGTAGCAAGCTGCGCTCCATGATGCCTTGGATTGCGGCCAACAAATTGGTCGATAAGTCCAAGAACTAAGTTTGATATCGGGGCAGGCGCCTAGTCTGCTCTGGTCTTGAACCTGAACCGGCTGACGTCTCGCGGCGTCTGCCGGTTTTTTTATTGCAGGACGCGTTGGGCGCGCAGCGCGGCTGCCCAGGCCAAGGGAGGCATACCCGCGTTGTGTCCTTGTCTTGTGGCTGTATTGATGACTGCGCGATAAAATGCAGTGCTCTTGCTGTGAGCATCGCGTCCTTGTCAGCGTGCTGCGCAAGCGAGTTCGATAAAATCTACTCGTTCTTCGCGAACGCCCTGGTCGCAGGCCTCTCGGTCTTTTTTGCTTGTCCTGGCTTATATTTGCTTGAACTATTTGCGCTCTGTAGCCTTGTGGACAATGCTACATTCGAGTGTTCAGTCTTTAGCAACAACTCTTAAAGCATAAATTATGCCCAATTTGCTCAATGATGAAACCCGTCGTCGGCGTAGCATCTATCTTTTGCCCAACGCCTTTACCACCGCCAATTTGTTTGCGGGCTTTTATGCCGTTGTGCAAGCGATGAACGGTCGCTTTGAAGCGGCGGCCATCGCCATTTTCCTGGCCTTGGTGTTCGATGGGATGGATGGGCGGGTTGCTCGGCTGACCAATACGCAGTCTGCTTTTGGCGAGCAGTATGACTCCATGGCAGACATGATCTCTTTTGGTGCGGCTCCTGCGCTGGTCATGTATGTTTGGGCCATGCAGGGCTTGGGACGCTGGGGATGGTTGGCCGCCTTTATCTATGTGGCGGGTGGCGCCTTGCGTCTGGCTCGTTTCAACACCAATATTGAAGTGGTCGACAAGCGTTTCTTTCAAGGTCTACCCAGTCCGGCCGCCGCCGCGCTGGTAGCCGGTTTTGTCTGGCTGGCCGTGGACAATAAATTGTCGCTGCAAGTCAATGTGATCCCCTGGGTAGCCTTTGGTCTGACTATTTACGCCGGCCTGGCCATGGTATCCAACGCGCCGTTTTATAGCGGCAAGTCCTTTGCCATCAGCCGCAGCGTTCCATTTTGGGGCATGTTGCTGTTTGTGCTGGTCTTTGTATTTGTGTCGACCGATCCGCCCGTCTTTCTGTTTGGTCTGTTCTGCCTGTACGGGCTGTCGGGATGGTTTGTGATGGCCTGGCGTTGGCGTCGTGCCCGTGCCTTGGCGCGACTACGGCGTGGAAACAACTAAAGTTGTTGGCTTCAGTGGAGGCGCAAGGCGAAATGCTTAACGCTGATCCTGGTTTTTCGTTATAATCGTTTGCTTGCACGGGCCCGTTGGGCCGGTGTACTCAATTTCATTTTCAACACGTTAGGGCACCTCGGTCCTAACGCAAGTCTTAGAGGCTATATAAAATGGCAGTTGCAGATATCAAAAAAGTCGATATCGTTTCCGAGTTTCAGCGTAAACAAGGCGATACAGGCTCCCCAGAAGTGCAAGTGGCTTTGCTGACCGCTCGCATCAACGAATTGACCGGCCACTTCAAGGCTCACAACAAAGATCACCACTCCCGTCGTGGTCTGTTGCGCATGGTTAGCCGTCGTCGCAAATTGCTGGATTACCTGAAAGGTCGTAATCCAGACGCTTACCGTGCTTTGATCGAAAAACTCGGTCTGCGTAAGTGATACCGGGGCTGGCTCCCCGCTAAACAACCGTGCATTCGGCGAACTGGTTTCGCTGTGTGCACGGTTTTTTTATTGTAAGGATTCTCCTAATGTTCAATAAAGTCACCAAGTCTTTCCAGTACGGTGAGCACACCGTTGTGCTGGAAACCGGAGAAATCGCACGTCAGGCGTCAGGTGCCGTGCTGGTTTCCATCGAAGATACTGTTGTGCTGGCCACCGTTGTGGGCGCCAGCAAAGCGAAAGCCGGTCAGGACTTTTTTCCTTTGACCGTGGATTACGTTGAAAAAACCTACTCTGCCGGCAAAATTCCCGGTGGTTTTTTCAAGCGTGAAGGTCGTCAGTCCGAGCGCGAGATCCTGATCTCCCGCCTGATCGATCGCCCCTTGCGTCCTCTTTTCCCCGAGGGCTTCTACAACGAAGTTCAGGTCATCATTCACACCGTATCGGTCAACCCTGAAATTGACCCAGACATCGCTGCCATGATTGGCGCGTCCGCTGCTCTGGCCATCTCGGGTATTCCTTTCAATGGTCCGGTGGGCGCGGCGCGCGTTGGTTACATCGATGGTCAGTATGTGCTGAATCCATCGGCCACTCAGCTGAAGTCTTCGGATCTGGATCTGGTGGTTGCCGGTACCGAACAAGCTGTCTTGATGGTTGAGTCCGAAGCCAAGCAATTGTCTGAGGAAGTCATGCTGGGCGGTGTGGTGTTTGCTCATGAGCAAATGCAAGCTGCCATCAACTGCATTCATGAGCTGGTTGAGGAAGCAGGTAAGCCCGAGTGGGATTGGCAGCCGGCTGCTGTCAACGAAAGCCTATTGGCTTCGGTTAGCGCCGCTGCCGAGGAAGGTTTGAAGCAAGCGTATCAAACGCGTGAAAAACAGGCTCGCACGGAGCAGCTTCGCGCGGTATACGCCCACGCCAAAGAAACCGTTCTGGCTCAAGCAGAGGCTAACGGTCAGGAACAGCCTGACATGGTGGCTGTTGAAAACATGCTGTTTGATCTGGAAAGCAAGATTGTGCGCTCGCGCATCTTGAGTGGCGAGTCCCGTATTGACGGTCGCGATACCCGCACTGTTCGTCCTATCAGCATCCGTTTGGGCGTATTGCCTCGTGCTCACGGTAGCGCCTTGTTTACGCGTGGCGAAACCCAGGCTTTGGTGGTGACGACGCTGGGCACCAAGCAAGATGAGCAAATTATTGACTCGATCATGGGTGAGTACCGCGATCGCTTCATGATGCACTACAACATGCCTCCTTTCGCTACCGGCGAAGCCGGCCGTTTCGGTGCCCCCAAGCGTCGTGAGATTGGTCACGGTCGTCTGGCCAAACGTGCTCTGACCCCTTTGCTGCCAGCAGCTGAGGATTTCCAGTACTCCATCCGCGTGGTGTCCGAGATCACCGAATCCAACGGTTCGTCTTCTATGGCGTCCGTGTGCGGTGGCTCTCTGTCCATGATGGATGCGGGTGTTCCGGTGCAAGATCACGTGGCGGGTGTGGCCATGGGTCTGATCAAGGAAGGCAACAAGTTTGCCGTACTGACCGACATTCTGGGCGACGAGGATCACCTGGGTGATATGGACTTCAAGGTGGCCGGTACCGAGAAAGGTATTACTGCTTTGCAGATGGACATCAAGATCCAGGGCATTACCAAGGAAATCATGCAGGTTGCATTGGCTCAGGCCCATGAAGGCCGTATGCACATCCTGGGCAAGATGAAAGAGTCCATCGACGGTTCCCGTACCGAGATGTCCGAATTTGCTCCTCGCATGTTGACCGTGAAGATCAACCCCGAGAAGATTCGTGACGTGATTGGTAAGGGTGGTGCCACCATCCGCGCTCTGACCGAAGAGACGGGCACGCAGATCGATATTTCGGACGACGGTACGATTACCATCGCCAGCGCTGATCTGGACAAGGCTCGCGAAGCGGAGCGTCGTATCAAAGAACTGACGGCTGAAGTTGAAGTGGGTCAGGAATACGAAGGCCCAGTGATGCGCTTGCTGGATTTTGGTGCGATCGTTCAGGTTCTGCCAGGTCGTGACGGTTTGCTGCATATCTCTGAGATTGCCAACTACCGTATTGCCAATATCAATGACGTACTGAAAGTCGGCCAGATTGTGAAGGTCAAGATCATTGAGGCTGATGAGAAAGGTCGTCTGCGTCTGTCGATCAAGGCTATTGGTGGCATTGAAGCTCAAGGCGGCCCGGCTGCTCCTGCTGCTTCTTGATAGAGTCTGCTGTTTGGTGAAAGAAAAACCCGCTCAAAGGCGGGTTTTTTTGTGCCCGGCCATCTGTAAGACAGAGCAAAGGCAGCACGTGCTGTGCAGTGCCGGAAGTCTGGGTGACTACATTATTGATGCAGTAGCAGTAGCAGTTAGTGGGAGGTTGCTGGCGGCATCCCTGCTTTTTGTTGTGCCTGTATTGCATGGGGCTTAGCAAGGGCCAGCCTTGGTGTGTACGATGCGGGCAGGGGAGGACATTGGGGGTGAGCGGCTGCTGCTTGAAGTAGTGCCTGCTAAGTGCCTGCATCGCAGGCTTGGCTTTCGGCCGGGAGTCGACATAAAAAAACCCGCTTTAGGGCGGGTTTTTTATGACTGGACAGAGGCCATGAGCGAATAAAAACGGATGCTTTTATCGCGGGCGAAGATATCCGCCACTATCGAGAATATATGGTGCATCCAGCCGGAATCGAACCGGCACGATCAAGGATCGAGGGATTTTAAGTCCCTTGCGTCTACCAATTCCGCCATGGATGCAGCGGGAGTTGATGGCGGAAGCGGTGAGATTCGAACTCACGGATGGGTTACCCCATCGCCGGTTTTCAAGACCGGTCCATTCAACCGCTCTGGCACGCTTCCTATCAATCGCACTTTTACTGGACGCATACTAGTGCCTTTAAGCACCGCGGCCAGGAAAGCCTTAAAGTGTAACGTATAAATTCGCCAACGTCATGGAAATAATCGGTTTTCCTCTACGAAGCCGGGCACCTGTAGCGGCGCATATGATAGATTGCAGCAGGTATGGTGGCCGCATGGTGTTTTCTATCCGGGCCGCGATAAGCAAATAGTAGAGATATCACAGGGAGCAGGCATGCGAGCAGTGGAAATTACCGAGTTTGGAAAACCAGAAGTATTGCGAATTGGCGAGCGACCGATGCCGCAGGCGGGTGCCGGGGAGGTATTGGTCAAGGTGTTGGCGGCGGGTGTCAATCGGCCTGATGTGTTGCAACGTGCCGGCGCCTATCCGCCACCTGCTGGGGCTTCTGATATTCCAGGGCTTGAAGTAGCGGGTGAAATCGTGTCCGGCGATCTGCAGGGTAGTGAGTTCAAGATAGGTGATCGGGTGTGTGCGCTGGTAAGCGGTGGCGGCTATGCCGAGTACTGCGTGGTCCCGGTAGAGCAATGTTTGCCGGTGCCCGCCGGCTTCAGTGTGCTGGAGGCGGCCGGTTTGCCCGAGACCTTTTTTACAGTCTGGAGCAATGTATTTGAGCGTGGGCAGTTAAGCGCAGGCGAAACCTTGCTGGTTCACGGTGGAGCAAGTGGTATTGGAACCACCGCCATTCAGCTTGCTGTGGCGCTAGGGCATAAGGTTTATGCCACGGCGGGCAGCGATGAGCGTGTGCAAGCCATCAATCGTCTCGGCGGAATTGGTATCAACTACAAAACACAGGTTTACGAAGAAGTCATTAAAGGCAAAACAGAAGGCCGTGGCGTAGATGTGATTTTGGATATGGTCGCCGGTGACTATATCAATCGCGATCTGGCTTGCTTGGCGGACGATGGCCGCATCGTCATTATTGCGATGTTGGGTGGCGTGAAGGCGACCATTAATTGTGGTGAGATTTTGCGCCGACGCCTGACGATTACCGGCTCTACCCTGCGTTCTCGGCCCGTTACGTTCAAGGCCCAGTTGGCGCGGGCCCTGAGGACGCATGTCTGGCCTTTGCTCGAGGCCGGGCGGGTACGACCGTTGATTCACGCTACTTTCCCCCTGGAGAAAGCCAGTGAGGCGCACGCCATGATGGAGGCGGGTGAGCAGGTTGGCAAGATCATTCTTGTTCCCTAAAAGCAGCAAAGGGTGGCACGGCCACCCGTTTTCTAGCGCTGAAGAAAGGAATTTTCAGCTAAAGATGCGCGTAAATGATTGGCTCGCGCTACAATAGCCGGTTAGCTGCGCCTTGATTTGTAGGCGTTGGTGTAACTTTCTGACTGGCATCAAGGGAGCAATGAGCGTACATTCTTCGCGTAAACGACTGGTTGCGGGCAATTGGAAATTAAATGGCTCGCTTGATGGCAACAGCCGTCTGCTGCAAGAACTGCTTGTTCGGCCTGAGATGCAGGCAGAGTGTGATGTGCTTGTATGCGTTCCTTACGTGTATTTGCCTCAGGCGGTGAGTATCCTGAAAGGATCGGCTATTGCTGTCGGTGCTCAGGATGTGAGTGTTCATGCCAAGGGAGCTTACACCGGGGAAATTTCGGCAGCGATGCTGGCCGATATCGGTTGCCGCTGGGTCATTGTCGGGCATTCTGAGCGTCGGCAGTATCATCAGGAAAGTAGCGCTCAGGTTGCGGCCAAGGTGTTGGCTGCCTTGGATGCGGGCGTGACGCCGATAGTCTGTGTTGGTGAGCAGTTAGCTGATCGCCAGGCAGGGCAGGAGGTCTGCGTGGTACAAGACCAGCTCGAACCGATTAAAGCGCTGGGCGCGCAGATCGTGTCTCGTCTGGTGTTGGCTTATGAGCCCGTGTGGGCTATTGGCACGGGTCTGACGGCTTCGCCGCAGCAAGCGCAGCAAATGCACCAACAGATTCGTGCCTATATGGAATCGGATCAGGTGCGCATTTTGTATGGTGGCAGTGTGAAGGCGGATAACGCCGCTGAGCTATTTGCCATGCCGGATATTGATGGTGCCTTGGTGGGTGGTGCATCTTTGGATGCGCAAGAATTTTTACGTATTGTGGCCGCTTAAAGGGTCTGGAGTCTTTAAATGCAAGATTGGATGTCTTCCGTTCTGATGGCGGTGCAGGTTATCTCCTCGCTGTTGATTATTGGTCTGGTTCTGTTGCAGCAGGGTAAGGGCGCAGATATGGGATCTGCTTTTGGTGGTGGTTCCGCAGGTAGCGTTTTTGGCGCTGCGGGTGCGGCCAACTTCCTGTCGCGTATGACGAAATGGGCGGCTATCGTCTTTTTTGCTTCTACTGGCGGTTTGGCATGGGTGGCTCACCATCCTGCGCAAAAGGCAGACGCAGGTGTGATGCAAGGTTACGAATCCTCTGTGCCGGGTGCGGCTCCAACGGGGGCAGCCTCAGTTCCAGCGCCCGCGCCTGCAGCCTCCGTACCGGCGGCTGTGCCTCCAGCAGCTTCGGAAAGTCAGGAAGTGCCCGCGACTCCTGCGGCCAAGTAAATGCGACTGGCTTGTGAGCATTTGGTCTCTCTCTATAAGAGGCTGGAAAGATCACAAGGCAGTTTGAAAAGTAAGCAGACAAAGCCCGCCCTCAAGGCGGGCTTTGTTGTTTATGGCTGATTGTGTGAAATATGCCCCAGTACCGGCTTTTTTAAGTGTTTTAGGCTGTTTTGTGCTGACAGTCTCACTTTTATCGTGCTAATATCGCTGTCTTGATTGCTTGCCGACGTGGTGGAATTGGTAGACACGCTATCTTGAGGGGGTAGTGGCGAAAGCTGTACGAGTTCGAGTCTCGTCGTCGGCACCAAACAAAAAGCTGTGCGCTTGTGCGGCTTTGAAATAAAACCTGATCCTGAAAAGGACAGGTTTTTTTTTGCTTTTTTTGACGCCAGGCTGTCGGTGCGGTGGGGGTGAGGGTGTGGAATGTGGAGCGATTTGGACTCGTCTCACCGCTTTCCTGGCTCATTTGATAGCGGTCAGGCTGGCCGTCGTAAAAATTCCCGCATTATGGAAAAGCTGAAAACCCGATGTCTTGGATGGAGGCTTTGCTGGAGAGGTGATGGGGGCGTGGGTGGGTGGTTGCGCTTTCTGGCGGGGTCGGCTCTATTTTGTCAGAATCCAGTATTGGCGATGCATTGCTGTAAGGACTTAAAGCAAGTTCTTAAGATGATTTCCGGCTTAGCCCGCTAATTGTCGCCTTCACTCAAAGCGGCCAGGAAAGCCTCTTTAAACAGGTTTTTGTTGTGTATAGCCAACAGCCTGTGCACAAAGATTCACGTTTCCGAAGGCTTTCGTAGTCAAGCGACGGGAATTTTGATGCAATAACGTTAACTTCCCATCGCGGAGTTAGAAAGAGCAGCAGCACTGTTGTAGTTGGGCTGCTCTGATTTACTCAAATCTACGGAGATTTCTTACATGAAAAAGACTCTGCTCGCTGCTGCTCTGATGGCCGGCTTCGCTGGCGTCGCACACGCAGAAACGTCTGTCACCCTGTACGGTATTCTGGACGGTGGTATCGGTTACCAGAAGTTCAAAGGTGTTGATTCTTATGCTTCTAACCGTGATGGTATGGAGTCTATCAGCCAGAAGAAAACCGGCATGATCAATGGCATCCAGTCCGGCAACCGTTGGGGCCTGAAGGGTTCTGAAGATCTGGGTGACGGCCTGCGTGCTGTGTTCGTTCTGGAAAGCGGTTTCGATCTGGGTACCGGTACCCACAAGCAAGGTGACCGTCTGTTCGGTCGTCAAGCCACTTTGGGTCTGGCTGGTGACAGCTGGGGTCAACTGGACTTCGGTCGTCAAACTAACATCGCCTCCAAGTACCTGCCAGGCGTAGCCGATCCATTCGGCGGTGGTTTCGACCAAGCTAACATCGGTGCTGCTTTCACAGCTGCTAACACCGTTCGTTACGACAACATGGTCATGTACCAAACCCCTAACTTCTCCGGCTTCCAGTTCGGCGTTGGTTACTCCTTCAACACCAATGGTCCTGAAGAGTACAAGATCACCAACAGCGTAAGCCCTGAAGATGGTCTGGAGCGCAACCAGCGCGGTATCACTACCGGTCTGCGTTACGCTAACGGCCCTATCGGTGTTGCTCTGACATACGATCAGTACAAGACTCGTGAAAACCGCGCTGCAGTTGGTGCTCCTGTGACTGGCGGCGACACTGTCAAGTCCTGGAACATCGGCGGTAGCTACGACTTTGAAGTTGTGAAAGCTCACTTGGCTTTCGGTCAAACTCGTGACGGTCTGTTCGAAGCTCAGTCCTTCAGCGGTGTTGGCATTGACACCAGCAACCTGAAAGGCCTGAAAGTTAATACCTACCTGGTCGGCTTGTCCGCTCCAGTTGGTGCCGGTACTGTGATGGGTTCCTGGACGATGGCTGATCCTCGTTCGGCTCCAGACGCATTGGCTAACACCGGTGCTTCGTGGGAAATGAAGAAACAGCACACTTTCAGCCTGGGTTACAGCCACCCACTGAGCAAGCGCACCAACGTGTACGCAATTGGTTCCTACGCCAAGAACGTTCACTTCTTGCCAGACGGCAAGTCGACTCTGGTCGGCGTTGGTCTGCGTCACCAGTTCTAATCGTTTCGCGTAGCATGTCTACGCGTTGCGAAGGGCAGGTCTTAGGACTTGCCTGAACTGCAGAAGTAAAAAAAGCCATCCTTCGGGATGGCTTTTTTATTGCTGGTTTGTAGGAGGGTGCGCGCAGGTGAAGTCGGTTGCCGGCTGCGGTAGGTTTGAGCTGCGGCTGCGAGTTTGGATGTGTGGAAGGATATGCGTAGACGGCAGGTTTTGGGCTGGCCGAAAGCTTTAGGTGTGCATGCCGGGCTATATCGGGCTTGAGTGTATTTTGTGCTGGATGTTGGAGTGGAGCTTTTGGGGCCGACAGGCATCTGCTGTGTTCTTCTTGCTTACAAATTAATAAGGAAAATTTGTTTTCTAATGCCTAATTGCTGACATTTTCCTTACAAAACGGAGTAAGATGGGTAATCATGATCTTAAATCGCAACCCTTAATAGAATAAATAATCAATAGTTGAAGGGTTTTTGGTCAGGTAGCTGACAGTTTTTGCGGCGTGGGTGCAACACCCGCGCATAGATGTAATGCTTTGGGGTTATCCCCCAAAACTGTGCTCTCAAAATGCTACAATCCAAGAGTTTATTTACTGCGATTGGATGCTTTGCATGAACCTGCAAGAGTACTTTCCCGTTTTGCTATTTATCATCGTTGCCACTGGGATTGGCCTGGCGCTACTTTTGGTCGGTCGAGTGCTCGGTCCCAACCGGCCCGATGCTGAAAAGCTCTCTCCTTACGAATGCGGTTTTGAAGCATTCGGCGATTCGCGCATGAAGGTGGATATCCGTTACTACCTGATCGCGATTCTGTTCATCATGTTCGATCTGGAAATCGCTTTTCTGTTTCCCTGGGCCATGGCCAATGGAACAGTAGGCCTGGTTGGTTTCTGGACCGTTATGGCGTTTCTGGCCGTTTTGACGGTCGGTTTTATCTACGAATGGAAAAAAGGCGCTCTGGACTGGGAGTAACCCATCCACAGAGGACCCGCCTGAGGGTTTTCGCGTCTGCTGCTGGGCATAAGGGGCACGAGGATGCGTCTTGATGACAGCGGGTTTGGTCAGCAACAGGACAGGCCGGGTCTTCCCTGGCTCTGATCCGGCAAAAGGCAACTACTATGGCTATCGACGGCATTCTCAAAGAAGGTTTTGTGACGACCAGTGCAGACAAGTTTCTGAACTGGGCAAAAACAGGGTCTATGTGGCCCATGACATTTGGTCTGGCCTGTTGTGCAGTGGAAATGATGCACGCTGGTGCGGCTCGTTATGACCTGGACCAATTTGGCATTATTTTCCGTCCCAGCCCACGTCAGTCTGACTTGATGATTGTGGCGGGTACCCTGTGCAACAAGATGGCGCCTGCCTTGCGCAAGGTGTACGACCAGATGGCCGAGCCACGCTGGGTCGTATCCATGGGCTCCTGTGCCAATGGTGGCGGCTACTACCACTACTCCTATTCGGTTGTGCGCGGTTGTGATCGCATCGTTCCGGTGGACGTGTATGTGCCGGGCTGTCCTCCGACCGCTGAAGCCTTGGTTTACGGCTTGCTGCAAATGCAGAACAAGATCCGCTTGACCAATACCATCGCACGCTGAACGGTTAGAACAGGCTAAACAAGACTATGACACGGCTAGAAACTTTAAAAACCAACCTGCTCTCCATCCTGGGCGAGCAGGCTGCGTTGACGCAAGCGCGCAATGAGCTCACTTTGGAAGTGCCGGCTGATGCGTGGGTTGATACCTGCACCTTGCTGCGCGACCATGCTGATTTGCGCTTTGAAACCTGTATTGACCTGTGCGGGATTGATTACTCCGCCTGGAAAGCGCCTACCTATCAGGCGGCCGCGGGTCAGTTCCCTCATCGCTTTGCCGTTGTGCTGCACCTGATGTCCTTGAAGCACAATTGGCGCCTGCGTGTGCGCTGCTTTGTGCCCAACGATGATTTTCCAACATTGCCGACCCTGTTCGAGGTCTGGCCTTCGGTGAACTGGTTCGAGCGCGAGGCGTTCGACCTGTACGGCATTATTTTCGAGAACCACCCTGATCTGCGTCGCATTCTGACCGACTATGGTTTTATCGGTCACCCGTTCCGCAAAGACTTCCCCATCTCCGGTTACGTCGAAATGCGCTATGACACCGAGCAGAAGCGGGTCATTTACCAGCCCGTCACCATTGAGCCGCGTGAGATCACGCCGCGAGTGGTGCGCGAGGATGATTACGGAATTGGGCGATAAGCATCATGGCAGAAATTCAAAACTACACCCTGAACTTTGGTCCTCAGCACCCGGCTGCGCACGGCGTGTTGCGTTTGGTGCTCGAGTTGGACGGCGAAGTTATTCAGCGTGCCGACCCCCATATTGGTCTGTTGCACCGCGCCACCGAGAAGCTGGCCGAGCACCGCACTTTCCTGCAAACCCTGCCTTACATGGATCGTCTGGACTACGTGTCCATGATGGTTAACGAACACGCCTACTGCATGGCCGTGGAACGTCTGGTGGGCGTAGAGGTTCCTTTGCGCGCTCAGTACATCCGCGTCATGTTTGACGAAATCACCCGCATTCTGAACCACCTGATGTCGGTCGGTTCGCATGCGCTGGACGTGGGTGCGATGGCGGTGTTCCTGTACGCTTTCCGCGAACGCGAAGATCTGATGGACTGCTATGAAGCAGTCTCTGGCGCTCGGTTGCACGCCGCTTACTACCGTCCAGGTGGTGTGTACCGCGACTTGCCCGGCACGATGCCTCAGTACAAGGCCAATAAGTACCGTTCCGACAAAGAATTGAAGGCCATGAACGAAGCCCGTTCGGGTTCGCTGCTGGACTTCATTGAGGACTTCACCAATCGCTTCCCAGCCTGTGTGGACGAGTACGAGACCCTGCTGACGGATAACCGTATCTGGAAGCAGCGGCTGGTGGGTGTGGGCGTGGTCGATCCCGATCGTGCCAAGGCGCTGGGCTTTACCGGCCCCATGCTGCGTGGTTCGGGCGTGGAGTGGGATCTGCGCAAGATGCAGCCCTATGAAGTGTACGATCGCGTCGAATTTGATATTCCCGTGGGTCGCAACGGTGACTCTTACGACCGCTATCTGGTTCGTATCGCTGAAATGCGCGAGAGCAATCGCATCATCCGTCAGTGTGTCCAGTGGCTGCGCAACAATCCCGGCCCTGTCATCACGGATAACCACAAAGTGGCGCCACCCTCGCGCGAACGCATGAAAACCGGGATGGAGGATTTGATCCACCATTTCAAACTGTTCTCCGAAGGTATGCACGTGCCTACTGGCGAAGTGTATGCCGGTGTGGAGCATCCCAAGGGCGAGTTTGGCATTTATCTGGTATCTGACGGTGGTAACAAGCCTTACCGCATGAAGATCCGTGCTCCGGGCTTCGTCCACTTGCAGGCCCTCGATGAAATGAGCCGCGGTCACATGATTGCCGACGCGGTCACGATCATCGGCACGCAGGACATTGTGTTTGGCGAGATCGACCGTTAAGGTCGCGCCTGGAAAAACGGAACCGAATTATGTTGCTTTCCGAAAAAGCCTACCAACAGATAGATAAGGAACTGAGCAAGTTCCCGGCAGATCAACGTCGCTCTGCCATCATGGCCTCCCTGGCCATCGCCCAGCAGGAAAAAGGCTGGGTATCGCCAGAAATTATCGAGGATGTTGCCCAATACATTGGCGTGGAGCCTATTGCCGTGCAGGAGGTTGCGACCTTCTACAACATGTTCCACACCAAACCCGTTGGCCGCGTCACCATTTCCGTTTGCACCAACTTGCCCTGTGCGCTGCGTGATGGCGTCAAGGCCGGCGAGTACCTGAAAGAGAAGCTGGGTATCGATTACGGTGAAACCACGGCAGATGGCCAGTTCTCCCTGATCATGGGGGAGTGCATGGGTTCATGTGGTGATTCGCCCGTCATGTTGCTGAACAATCAGCACATGTGCGTGCGCATGGAAGCCGAGCGCATTGATGCCATGCTCGAAGAATTGAAGACATACGGAGAATCGGCATGATTGCACCGGACATTCTGCGCAAGTTCGCACAGGGACTGGAACCCAACCCTGGTGGCGACCTGTCGCGCAGCATGATTTTTCATGATCGTCACATCCAGCCGCAGATTCTGGCTGGCTTGAATGGCGATAACTGGGGCCTGGAAGATTACGTCAAGCGCGGTGGCTACGAAGCCTTGCGCAAGGTGCTGACCACCGGCATGAAGCCTGAAGACGTGATCGCAGAGGTCAAGACCTCGGCCTTGCGCGGTCGTGGTGGCGCAGGTTTCCCGTCGGGTCTGAAGTGGAGCTTCATGCCCCGCAGCCTGCCAGGCCAGAAGTACCTGGTCTGCAACTCGGACGAGGGCGAGCCAGGTACCTTCAAAGACCGCGACATTTTGCGTTTCAACCCGCATATCGTGATCGAAGGCATGGCTATTGCGGCTTATGCCATGGGCATTACCGTTGGCTATAACTACATCCACGGTGAGGTCTTCGAAATTTATCAGCGTTTTGAAGAAGCGCTGGAGCAGGCCCGTGCGGCCGGTTTCCTGGGTGACAAGATCCTGGGTTCGGACTTCAGCTTTCAGCTGCATGCGTTCCACGGTTATGGCGCCTACATTTGCGGTGAAGAAACCGCTTTGCTGGAGTCTCTGGAAGGCAAGAAGGGTCAGCCCCGTTTCAAACCTCCCTTTCCCGCCAGCTTTGGTCTGTATGGCAAGCCAACGACCATCAATAACACCGAAACCTTTGCGGCCGTTCCCTGGATTTTGCGCAACAGTGGTCAGGAATACCTGGAAGTAGGTATCCCCAACGCTGGCGGTACCAAGATCTTCTCCATTACCGGTGACGTAGAGCGTCCCGGTAACTACGAAGTGCCTCTGGGGACACCGTTTGCCACCTTGCTGGAATTGGCTGGCGGCATGCGTGATGGTCGCAAACTGAAGGCGGTGATCCCGGGTGGGTCCAGTTCGCCTGTTTTGCCGGCTGACATCATGATGGCCACCAATCTGGACTACGACTCGATTGCCAAGGCGGGTTCCATGTTGGGATCGGGTGCCGTCATTGTGATGGATGAGACACGTTGCATGGTCAAGTCCCTGCTGCGTCTGTCCTATTTTTACTATCACGAAAGTTGCGGCCAGTGTACGCCGTGCCGGGAAGGCACAGGCTGGTTGTGGCGTATGGTGCATCGTATCGAGAACGGTCAAGGTCGTCCGGAAGATCTGGACATGCTCGACGACATCGCACATAACATCATGGGTCGCACCATTTGCGCCCTGGGTGATGCTGCTGCCATGCCGGTGCGCAGTTTCGTTAAGCATTTCCGCGACGAGTTCGCACACCACATCGAGCATAAAGGCTGTGTGGTGCCTCAATATTTGTAGGCCAGGACAACGTAATGGTAGAACTCACCATCGATGGCATTAAAGTTGACGCCCCGGAAGGCAGCATGGTCATTCAGGCTGCCCATGACGCCGGGGTCTACGTGCCGCACTTCTGTTATCACAAAAAACTGAGTATTGCCGCCAACTGCCGCATGTGTTTGGTGGATGTGGAAAAAGCGCCCAAGCCTTTGCCTGCTTGTGCCACTCCCGTCACCAACGGCATGGTTGTGCGTACTCGTTCGGAAAAAGCCATTGCCGCTCAAAAGAGCGTCATGGAGTTTCTGTTGATCAATCACCCTCTGGATTGCCCTGTCTGCGACCAGGGGGGAGAGTGTCAACTGCAGGATCTGGCCGTGGGTTACGGTGGCTCCGAGTCGCGCTACAAGGAAGAGAAGCGCGTTGTGGCTGCCAAGTCCATGGGCCCGCTGATCTCCACGGATGCCATGCAGCGTTGCATTCATTGCACGCGTTGTGTTCGTACAGGCGAAGAAATCGCCGGTGTGCAAGAGGTTGGCATGCTCAACCGAGGCGAACACGCCGAGATCACGACCTTTGTGGGTCGGGCAGTGGAGTCCGAGCTGTCGGGCAACATGATTGACGTTTGCCCCGTTGGCGCCTTGCTGTCCAAGCCGTTCCGCTTCAATGCCCGTACCTGGGAATTGGCCCGTCGTCGCAGCGTTAGCCCGCACGACAGCGTGGGTGCCAACCTGGTGCTGCAGGCCAAGATGGACAAAGTGCTGCGTGTCGTTCCTTTCGAGAACGAGGAAGTCAACGAATGCTGGATCAGCGACCGTGACCGTTTCTCGTACGAAGGCCTGTATACCGAAGATCGTCTGACCCGTCCCATGGTGCGTGGTGATGACGGCCAGTGGCGCGAGGCCTCCTGGAACGACGCCATGCAGACCATTGTGGCTGGCATGAACGCTGTGCGCGAGAAGTTTGGTGCGGATCAGTTGGGCTGTATTGGTTCGGCGACTTCCACCACTGAAGAACTGGCTTTGCTGGCTCGTCTGGGCCGTGCTCTGGGTACTGAAAACGTAGACTTCCGTCTGCGTCAGACCGATGCCCGTCTGGATGGCGCCTTGGCCGGTGTACCTTGGTTGGGTATGCCTCTGACTGCCTTGAACGAGCTGGATCGCGTTCTGGTTGTGGGCTCCTTCCTGCGTAAAGATCATCCCTTGATGGCTCAGCGTCTGCGCCAGGCTGTCAAACGGGGGGCACAGGTTTCTTTTATCGATTCGGCTGCCGATAATCCATTGTTCAATGCGATTGCTGGTCGTATGACCGTGGCTCCAAGCCAGTTGGCCAATTCTCTGGCTCAAGTGCTGGTTGCGGTTGCCAAGGCCAAGGAGACTGCGGTTCCTGCTGGTCTGGAAAGCGTGCAGGTGTCTGCTGAGGCTCAGCAGATCGCTGACAGCCTGGTGTCTGGCGAGCGTGTCGCTGTCCTGCTGGGCAATATGGCGGTCAACTCGGATCAGGCCAGCGTGATTGCGGCCAACGCTCATGCGATTGCAAAGGCTAGCGGTGCCAAGCTGGGTTTCCTGACTGCGGGTGGTAACACCGTGGGTGGTTATCTGGCTAACGCCGTACCGGGCAAGGGTGGCTTGACCGCCGAGCAAATGCTGGCTCAAACCTTGCGTGCTTATCTGGTTCTGAACGTTGAGCCTGCTCTGGACAGCGATCTGGGCGAACGTGCTGTCGAGACATTGAAGTCCGCTACGTTCTCGGTGGCGCTGACATCGTATCGTTCCGCTGCCGAGCAGTGGGCCGATGTAATGTTGCCCGTGTCTCCCTTCACTGAAACCTCTGGCACCTTTGTCAACGCCGAAGGCCGTGTACAAAGCTTCAAGGGGGCAGCCGCTCCCGTGGGTGATACACGTCCTGCCTGGAAAGTTTTGCGTGTGTTGGGCAATCTGTTCCAGCTGGACGGTTTCGATGACGAAACCTCCGAGTCGGTGCGTGACTCTGTCATGGCTGCCGGTGTGGAATCGCGTCTGTCCAATCAGATCAATCTGGCTGCCAGCGTTCTGCCTGAAGGCAGTGGCCTGGAGCGTGTGGCTGATGTGCCTATTTACCGTAGCGATGCGCTGGTACGTCGTTCGGCTCCGCTTCAGCAAACACCGGCTTCGGCACCGCCCACAGCTCGTATGGCTGCTGCCACCCTGGCTCAGTTGGGTCTGGTTGACGGTGATCTGGTGAAGGTTCGTTCGTCGCAAGGCGAAGTCAGCTTGCCTGCTCAACTGGATGACACCGTGGCATTGAACTCGGTGCGTGTTGCCACCGCTTTTTCTGAAACTGCCGCTTTGGGTAGTGCATTCGGTCAATTGACAGTGGAGCGTGCATAACATGGATTTTCTCTCTGCCATCAATAGCTACGGTACGGACCTGCTGGGTCCGGATGCATGGTATGTGGTGTGGACGCTGCTGAAGGTTGTCGCTATTGCGGTGCCCGTCATTCTGTGTGTTGCCTACCTGACCTATTGGGAACGCAAGATGATTGGCTTCATGCACGTTCGTCTGGGACCGACCCGTGTCGGTTACCGCGGCCTGCTGCAGCCTTTTGCTGATGTTTTCAAACTTCTGACCAAAGAGCTGATCGTTCCTGCGAAGTCCAACAAGGTCCTGTACCTGCTGGCACCCGTCGTGACGCTGATGCCCGCTCTGGCCGCCTGGGCTGTGATTCCTTTTAGCCCCGATGTGGTGCTGTCTGACGTGAACGCCGGTCTGCTCTACATTCTGGCGATCACCTCGCTGGGTGTGTATGGTGTGATCGTGGCGGGTTGGGCATCCAACTCCAAGTACGCCTTGCTGGGCGGTCTGCGTGCAGCTGCTCAGGTGCTGTCCTACGAACTGGCCATCGGTTTTGTCTTGATCACGGTGTTGCTGGTTTCCGGCACCTTGAATCTGTCGGGCATCGTGGTCGGTCAGACCCAGGGTTATTTTGCGGACAAGGGCTTGAACTTCCTGTCCTGGAACTGGCTGCCCTTGCTGCCACTGTTTGTGATCTACGTGATTTCCGCTGTTGCTGAAACCAACCGTCACCCCTTTGACGTGGTGGAAGGCGAATCGGAAATTGTGGCCGGTCCCATGGTGGAGTACTCCGGTACGGGTTTCGCTCTGTTCTTCCTGGGTGAGTACGCCAACATGATTTTCCTGTCGGCGCTGGCGTCCATCATGTTCTTGGGTGGCTGGACTCCGATTGTCGAGTTCGCTCCCTTCACCTGGATTCCGGGGTGGTTGTGGCTGGGGCTGAAGACTTTTGTCGTCGTCTCCATGTTCATCTGGTTCCGTGCGACGTTCCCACGTTACCGCTATGACCAGATCATGCGTTTGGGCTGGAAAGTATTTATCCCGCTGACCGGTGTTTGGCTGGTTATTGTGGCGATCTGGATGCAGACGCCCTGGAACATCTGGCATTAAGGCTAAGGGGCAAGATTATGGAAGCAATCAAAGATTTCTTCGGCAGCCTGATGCTGTCCGAGATGCTCAAAGGCATGCGCCTGACGGGGAAGTATTTTTTCAAGCGTAAAGTGACGCTGCGTTACCCCGTTGAGACCACGCCCGCTTCGCCACGTTTTCGCGGTCTGCACGCTTTGCGTCGCTACGAGAACGGCGAGGAGCGCTGCATCGCCTGCAAACTGTGCGAGGCCGTCTGTCCCGCCATGGCCATCTCCATCGAATCGGCAGAGCGCGAGGACGGCACCCGCCGCACCACACGTTATGACATCGATCTGGCCAAGTGTATTTTCTGTGGTTTCTGTGAGGAAAGCTGCCCGGTCGATTCGATCGTGGAAACGCATATTCACGAATACCACGGTGAAAAACGCGGCGATTTGTACTACACCAAGGACATGCTGCTGGCTATCGGTGACCGCTACGAAGACGAGATCGCTCGTCGTCGTGCCGCAGATGCACCTTATCGCTAAGGCCGGAGCTCTACACTCATGTTATTTACTACTGTTCTGTTTTATGTGCTGGCGCTGGTGATGGTGGTGGCCGCGTATCGCGTGATCGCCGCCAAGAACCCGGTTACAGCCGTATTGCATTTGATTCTGGTGTTCTTCACCGCTGCCATGATGTGGATCACGATGGGGGCCGAGTTCCTGGGCCTGCTGCTGGTTGTGGTTTACGTGGGTGCCGTGATGGTGATGTTCCTGTTCGTCATCATGATGCTGGATGTGCGTCAGGAGTCCGCTGCCCAGAAATTCAAGGCTTACGTGCCTATGGGGCTGTTGATCGGCGCCATCATGGTTCTGGAAATGGGCTTTGTGCTGACCAAGCTGTGGTTCACCACTGCCCCTGCTGCAGCCGTGGCTGCGGATTACAACAACACGCGCGTTATTGGCGAGCTGATGTATTCCCAGTACGTCCTGGCTGTTTTGCTGGGCGGTATTGTGCTGCTGGTTGGCATGATCTCGGCCATTGCACTGACGATGCGTAAACGTGAAGGCGTCAAACGCACCGTTTCCAGCGAACAGGTCAAGGTTCGCTCGAAAGACCGTCTGCGCATGGTTTCCATTCCTTCTCAAACCGAAAAGCCGTCGGTGTCCAGTTCGGCTGACGCTGTCGTGCCAGGAGACAAATGATGATGACGCTGACGCTTGCGCACTATTTGGTCCTGGGCGCTGTGCTGTTCACGATTGGCCTGTTTGGCTTTTTCCTGAACCGTCGCAACCTGATTGTTTTGCTCATGTCTGTTGAGCTGATTCTTTTGTCGGCCAACATGAATTTCGTGGCCTTCTCCACGTGGATGGGCAATGAGGCAGGTCAGGTGTTTGTCTTTTTCGTCCTGACGGTCGCTGCGGCCGAGGCGGCCATTGGTCTTGCAATTCTGGTTCTGTTGTTCCGTAACCTTAATTCGATCAATGTCCAGGATCTCGACCAGCTCAAGGGTTGATGGGATAGCACACTAATGAACTCCATAAATCTTTACTTAACGATTGCGCTTGCTCCCCTGGTGGGCTCGGCGCTAGCCGGTTTGTTCGGTACCGGCTTTCTGGGTCGATTTGTCGGCAAGACAGGCGCTCACCTGATCACGATCGCGGGCGTGCTGATTTCCTTTATCGGCTCGGTCATGGTCTTGCTGCAGGTCCTGGAAGGCCAGACGTTCAATGGTCCGGTCTACACCTGGATCACCATTGGCAGCATCCAGTGGGATATCGGTTTTCTGATCGACAAGCTCACCGCCCTGATGATGGTCGTGGTGACGTCCGTGTCGCTGATGGTTCACATCTACACCATTGGCTACATGAAGGACGATCCGGGCTATCAGCGCTTTTTCTCCTACATCTCGCTGTTTACCTTCTCGATGCTGATGCTGGTCATGTCCAACAACATGCTGCAGCTGTTCTTCGGTTGGGAAGCAGTGGGTCTGGTGTCCTACCTGCTGATCGGTTTCTGGTACGAGCGCAAGACCGCTATTTTTGCCAACATGAAGGCCTTTCTGGTCAACCGTGTGGGTGACTTCGGCTTTGCCCTGGGTATCGGTCTGCTCTATGCCTACACCGGTTCGATGAACTACAGCGACGTGTTCGCCAAGGTTCAGGAACTGAGTACCCTGACATTCCCCGGTACTGACTGGCAATTGCTGACGGTGGCCGCCCTGGCCCTGTTTGTGGGTGCCATGGGTAAGTCGGCTCAGGTGCCTTTGCACAGCTGGTTGCCAGATTCCATGGAAGGTCCCACTCCTATCTCGGCGCTGATTCACGCCGCGACCATGGTGACGGCCGGTATCTTCATGGTGGCCCGTTTCTCGCCTGTCTTTGAGCAGTCGACGACCGCCTTGTCCTTCATTATCGTGATCGGTGCTACGGGTGCCTTGTTCCTGGGCCTGCTGGGTATTATCCAGAACGACGTCAAGCGTGTTGTGGCTTACTCCACCTTGTCCCAGCTGGGTTACATGACCGTGGCTCTGGGGGCGTCGGCCTACTCGGCGGCGGTGTTCCACCTGATGACGCACGCGTTCTTCAAAGCCTTGCTGTTCCTGGGTGCTGGTTCGGTCATCATTGGCATGCATCACGATCAGGACATCCGCAACATGGGTGGTCTGCGCAAGTACATGCCAATCACCTGGCTGACGTTCCTGATCGGTACGCTGGCTCTGGTGGGCACGCCGTTCTTCTCGGGCTTCTACTCGAAAGAGCACATCATCGAAGCGGCAGGCGACGCCGGTATCTGGGGTTCGACCTACGCTTACTACGCCACACTGATCGGTGTGTTCGTCACTTCGCTGTACTCCTTCCGTCTGTACTTCCTGGTGTTCCACGGCAAAGAGCGCTTCCGTGACGTCAAGCACGATGAGCATCATGGTCATGACGATCATCACGCTCATGGTGGTGATCCGCACGAGTCGCCTTGGGTGGTGACACTGCCTTTGGTTCTGCTGGCCATTCCGTCCATTTTCGCCGGTATCTGGTTCGTTGAACCCTTGCTGTTCGGTGGCTACTTTGACGGTATTGTGACGGTTCTGCCGGATCATCCTGCCATGGCGACCCTGGCCAGCCATTGGACTGACTGGATGGCTTACGCTCTGCACGGCTTTGTGACCTTGCCATTCTGGCTGGTTGTGGCTGGTGCGGTGGTGGCCTGGTACATGTACCTGGTCAATCCTGCCTTGCCTGCAGCCATCAAGAAGAACTGCTCTTTTATCTACCGTATCCTGGAGAACAAGTACTACGTTGACTGGTTCAACGAGCAGGTGCTGTCTCGCGGCGTTCGCTGCCTGGGTACGGGCCTTTGGAAAGGTGCTGACCGCGGCCTGATCGACGGCCTGGTGGTCAATGGTAGTGCGCGCGTGGTGGGCTGGGTGGCTGCAATCAGCCGTCATATCCAGTCCGGCTATGTCTACCACTATGCCTTTGCCATGATCCTCGGGATTCTGGCGCTCTTAACCTTTTTTGTACTGGCGAGTTCGGTAAATGGCTAGCGATATGGCGTCTTCTACTCTTCCTTGGTTAACGCTGGCGATTTTCGTACCTATCGTCGCTGGCCTGTTGGTGCTGGCTCTGGGGCGTGATGATCGTCCCACCTTCACCCGCTGGCTGGCGCTGCTGGGTTCGATTGCCGGTCTGATTGTCACGATTCCTCTGTACACGGGCTTTAATCCCGCCACGGCTGACATGCAGTTTGTCGAACTGGCTCCCTGGATTGACGCCTTCAAGGTGAATTACCACCTTGGCGTGGACGGGATTTCCATGTGGTTTGTTCTGCTGACCGCCTTCATCACTGTGATTGTGGTGCTGGCGGGCTGGCAGGTGATCACCAGCCGTGTGGCCCAGTACATGGGCGCCTTCCTGATCCTGTCGGGTCTGATGGTAGGTGTGTTCGCGGCTCTGGATGGCTTGCTGTTTTACGTGTTCTTTGAAGCCACGCTGATCCCGATGTATCTGATCATCGGTATCTGGGGTGGCCCCAACCGCGTTTATGCCTCGGTCAAGTTCTTCCTGTACACCCTGCTGGGTTCCTTGCTGACGCTGATTGCATTCATCTATTTGTGGAATGTGTCTGGCGGTACCTTCGATATCCTGACCTGGCACAAAGTGCCGCTGGATTACACCACGCAGGTGATGATCTTTGCTGCGCTGTTTATGGCGTTTGCCGTGAAAGTGCCTATGTGGCCCGTTCACACCTGGTTGCCCGATGCTCACGTGGAAGCGCCCACGGGCGGTTCCGTGGTTCTGGCTGCCATCATGCTGAAACTGGGTGCTTACGGCTTCCTGCGCTTTTCCCTGCCGATTGCGCCTGATGCCTCCCAAGGTCTGGCCGGCATCATCATTGCCCTGTCCCTGGTCGCGGTGATCTATATCGGTCTGGTTGCCATTGTTCAGGACGACATGAAAAAGCTGGTGGCGTATTCCTCTGTGGCTCACATGGGTTTTGTCACGCTGGGCTTTTTCGTGTTCAACACCACGGGGATGGAAGGTGCGATCATGCAAATGATCTCGCACGGTTTTGTCTCTGGCGCCATGTTCCTGTGTATTGGTGTCTTGTACGACCGCCTGCATAGCCGCCAGATTGCCGATTACGGTGGTGTGGTCAAGGTTATGCCGCGCTTTGTCACCTTCTTCGTGCTGTTCTCCATGGCCAATAGTGGTTTGCCTGGCACCAGCGGGTTTATCGGTGAGTTCACCGTCATCATGGGTGCGGTCGAATACAACTTCTGGATCGGTTTGTTGACAGCCACTGCTTTGATTACCGGTGCATCCTACTCGTTGTGGATGCTCAAGCGCGTGGCTTTTGGCCCCGTGGGTAATGACAAGGTGGCTGGCATGAGCGATCTGAGCGGCCGTGAGTTCTTCGTTCTTGGCGTAATGGCGATTGCGGTGTTGGGCATGGGTGTGTATCCCAAGCCATTCACCGAGGTCATGCACGTTTCGGTTGAAGCGTTGCTGCAACACGTCTCCATCTCGAAACTGTAGGCCGAATCACTATGGATACTACCTTTAACTTTTCTCTGGCTTTGCCCGAGATCCTGCTCCTGGTTCTGGCTTCGTGTGTGCTGATTTTTGATGCGTTCAGCACACACAAACAGCGCCACTCGACCTTTGTTCTTAGCCTGCTGACGCTTGCCGTGGTTGCGGCCAGTGTGGCCTGGCAATGGTCCAAGGGTGTGAACGGCGTCTCGTTCGGTGGTCTGTTCGTCGTTGACGAAATGGCGCACTTCCTGAAGCTGCTCTCGTGTGCCGCTGTGGCCGCTACCCTGATTTACGGTCGTGAGTACGCTGAACAGCGTGACATGATGGAGCGTGGCGGTGAGCTCTATACCCTGACTCTGATGGCTCTGCTGGGCCAGATGATCATGATTTCGGCCAACAGCATGTTGACCGCCTATCTGGGTGTGGAGTTGATGTCCTTCGCGCTGTACGCACTGGTTGCCTTGCGTCGCGAACATCGTCAGTCCATCGAAGCAGCGCTCAAGTACTTCGTTCTGGGTGCGTTGGCATCGGGTATCTTGCTGTACGGTATGTCCATGATTTTTGGCGCTACCGGTCATCTGGAGTTCCCACGCATTGCTGAAGTGATTGCCAATGGTCAGGCCGAGCGTCTGGCGCTGGTCTTCGGTGTGGTGTTTGTGGTGGCAGGTCTGGCTTTCAAATTGACGGCCGCTCCTTTCCACATGTGGACACCGGACGTCTATCAAGGCGCTCCGACCACGGTCACCCTGATTATCGGTGCTGCTCCCAAACTGGCTGCGTTTGCGGTAACCATGCGCTTCCTGGTTGAAGCCCTGCACGGTATTGCCGTGGATTGGCAGCCTATGTTGCTGATCATGGCTGTGCTGTCGCTGGCCTTGGGTAACCTGACTGCGATCATGCAAAAGAATCTCAAGCGTATGCTTGCGTATTCGACCATCTCGCACATGGGTTTCATTTTCCTGGGCTTGCTGGCAGGCGTGTTTGACGGCGAGACTCACTCTCAAGCCTATGGTGCCTCGCTGTTCTACGTGGTGATCTACGTGCTGACCACGCTGAGCACCTTCGGTCTGATTCTGATCCTGAGCCGTCGCGGTTTTGAATGTGAAAACATCAGCGATCTCAAAGGTCTGAACCGTCGCAATCCCGGTCTGGCATTGGTCTGGCTGTTGTCCATGTTCTCCCTGGCTGGCATTCCTCCGCTGGCCGGTTTTGCCGCCAAGCTCAGTGTGCTGCAGGCGGTGGTGGGCGCAGGTTATATCTGGCTGGCCGTGTTTGCCGTGATCATGTCCTTGATCGGCGCCTTCTACTATTTGCGCGTTGTGAAGGTGGTTTACTTCGACGAGCCCGAAGGGGAAGAGCATCCGGTGGCAACCGGTTTGTTGACCAAGCTGGTCATGCTGGTAAATGGTGTGCTGATTATCGGCCTGGGTTTGTTGCCCGGCGGTCTGATGGATACCTGCATCCGCGTGATCCAGTCTTCCTTGCAGTTTTAAATAGGTAGCCCCATGGACCAAAGCCTTTCCATCTGGGTCTTGATTGTTCTTTCCGTGATAACGGCTAATCTGCCGTTTCTCGTGGAAAAGCCCTTGCTGGTATTGCCTTGGTCCTTGCCGGGCGAACGGTCTGGTCTTTCGCCCTGGCTGCAACTGATAGTCGGTCTGGTGTATCTGCTTGTCCTGGCGGCTTTGGGACTGGGCATTTACACCTTGATTGCGTCCAGCTCGGGTCTGAATTCCTTGCCGCTCATGGTAGGCAAGCTGCTTCTAGGCTTAGCGTTAGCGGCTGCTTTGTTTTTCTTTCCCGCGTGGCGTGCTCGCCATCAACAGATCTCCAAGGGCTTTCTGTCCCGCCTTCTGGAGGTGTGTGCCTTGTACGGTATGGTGGGCGCATTTGGTTTTGCCTTTGAAGCCAGCATTGGTAATCCGTTCAAGCAGACCTGGGTGTTTTACACCATTACTTTCGCTTTGTTTTTGGTCATGGCCTACCCCGGCTTTGTGTATCGCTACTTGATGCGTCATCCCAAGGGTAAATTTGACTAAGACTGGCACGTGTAAAAAAAAACCTCGCAAAACTATTTGCGAGTTTTTTTTTGGGGAGGTCTCGGATGTGTGACTTAGTCCGTCTGTCGGCCAGTGTGGACGGGGGCCTGGCCCTTCAGGTCGCAAGGTCTGGCCTTAATCAGGGCTGATCCAGGGGGGCATGAGTCGCGCCGGCCAAACCCAGACGTTTACATACGCCCTGAGCTTCTTGAGCCAGTACCAAGGTTAATTGCTCAGCAGGCAGTGCGCGGCCCAATGCTGCGCTTTGACCGCTCCACAGAGAGGTGAACTCGCTGCGGCCTTGTTTCTCCGCTTCGATACGCAAGGGGCTCAGCGCGGAACCAGCATGAGGAAACACAGGAGCGCTGTCACTTAATGGGCCGATTTCGTCCATCAGACGAGTGCGGATACTGCGGGCGGGGCGGCCGGAGAATAGATTGGTCAGCGCTGTTCCATCCGAGCGGCTCTGTCCCAAGGCCTCACGGTGTAGTGGGCTGATCTTGGACTCAGGGCAGAACAGGTAGGCGGTCCCAATCTGGGCGGCACAGGCTCCTAAGGCCAGCGCTGCCGCAATGCCCCGTCCGTCGGCAATGCCGCCAGCCGCGATGACAGGAATGCTTACGGCGTCGGCAATCTGAGGAACCAAAGACAGGGTGCCCACTTGAGTATGAACTTTATTATCAAGAAACATGCCGCGGTGGCCGCCTGCTTCGACGCCTTGGGCGATGATGATATCGGCACCGTGTTCTTGCAGCCAGACAGCTTCGGCGGTGGTAGTGGCACTGGACATGACCAAAGCGCCGGATTTTTTGACGCGCTCAACCAGGTCAGCGGTGGGCAGGCCAAAATGGAAGCTGACCACCTCGGGCCGGATCGCTTCCACCAGTTCAGCATGAACCGGCGAGAAAGGCGCGCGTGCCGCCTTGGGCAGCTCCTGGTTCGGGTCCAGCCCATATTCCTGGTAGTAGGGCATCAGTCGCAAGCGCCATTCCTGCAGGGCCTCTGGCTCCAAACGCAGATCTTCATGGCAAAAAAAGTTCAGATTGATGGGCGCTGAGACGGCTTGCCGAAATAGCGCCACTTGTTCACGAATCTGGTCCGGGCTGAGCATGGCGCAAGCCAGGGAGCCAAGGCCACCGGCACGAGCGACTGCGATGGCCAACTCGCTGTCTTGGGCACCGGCCATGGGAGATTGGACAATGGGGTGTTCGATGTGGAGCAGATCGAGCAAGCTATGGTTGGGCCAGATGTACATGGAGGGCGTCCTCGGTCATTTCGCAATAGCGTTTATCGTAGCAGGATGAGTTCAGACTGAAAACTGACAGGGATGCGTGAAGGCCAGGCTGTGACTGACCGTTGGCAGGCTACAATACTGGTTTTTTGGCACAGTGCCTGTGCTGTATTTTTGCTTTGTGGACGATCTGATGTCTCATCTCATTCTTCAAGGGCCGCGCCTTGACAGCGCCATCATCGAAAAAATTGCGGCAGTGGTGCAAGCCGATGGCGTGCAGGAACTGGGCCCCACTGCAGTCCGCGTTCTGGGTGCGGATGCCTCGCAGTGTGCTGACGTGCAGACCCTGTGCAAGAGCGGCGCGATGGACTTTGCCTTTCTGGAGCAGATCGATCGCCTCAAGGATATGCGCGTGTTGGCTATGGACATGGATTCCACGCTGATCAATATCGAATGCATTGACGAGATTGCCGATATGGCGGGCCGCAAAGAGCAGGTTGCCACGATTACTGAAGCGGCGATGCGGGGCGAGATCAAGGATTTTTCTGAAAGCCTGGTTCGTCGAGTGGCGTTTCTGGAAGGGGTGCCGGTCAGCGATCTGAGCCGTGTTTATGAAGAGCGTTTGCAGCCCAATCCCGGGGCTGAGCGCCTGATCGCAACCGCGCATGCGCACGGCGTGAAGACCTTGCTGGTGTCGGGCGGCTTCACTTTCTTTACGGAGCGCATGAAAGATCGCTTCAGCCTGAGTTTTGCCCACTCCAATACCTTGGAAGTGGTGGACGGTAAATTGACTGGCAAAGTCTTGGGTGCCATTGTGGATGGGCAGGCCAAGGCGCGCTTCTTGCAGGAGTTGGCTGCCGATCTGGGGGCAAGCCCCGAGCAGTGTATTGCAATCGGTGATGGGGCCAATGATCTGCCCATGATGTCCAAGGCCAAGTACTCGGTCGCTTACCGTGCCAAACCTGTCGTGCAGGAGCAGGCCCGCTTTGCCTTGAATCATTCTCCCTTGGATGCCGTATTGAACTGGTTCCGTTTGGACGTGTGAGGGACACGAACCGTCAGCGTGGTTTGGCGCTACAAAATCGGAGGGTGGATGTTAGCTTCAGTCCATCCGCACCCGGAGTGGGGCTGTATTGAGAAGTTTCGGTTCGCAGGCCTAAATGCATCAGTCAGGGGCGTTACGGTCAAACATAAAAGAGCGCTGTCTTTGTCCAGCGCTCTTTTTGCATCCAGCGTGACGATTAAGGCTTACTTCTCTTGGCGCAAGCTGTTCAAGACATTGCGTACGGCCTGAATGCGATTCTTGATTTCTTCACCTTTGGTGATATCAATCTTCAGTTTGTCCGGGCCGGCCAGTCGAACCTGTTTGTTCTTCTGCACCAGTTCAATAATGCTGACGGCATCTACATTGGGTTTGGAGGAAAACTGAATCGTCGCCTGTGATTCACTGGCATCAATCTTCACAATACCTAAGGGCTCGGCCTTGATGCGCAAACGATGCACGGCCAGCAGGTTCTCGCCGGCCTCCGGCAGCAGGCCGTAGCGGTCGATCAGCTCTTCATGAATGTGGATCAGGTCGTCCTCAGTGCGGGCGTGCGAGAGCGTCTTGTAGTGCCCCAGACGGGCATTGACATCGGGGCAGTAGTTGGCGGGCAGCAGGGCGGAGGTATGCAGATTGACCTCGCATTGCAAGGCGAAGGGCGAATCCAGGTCAGGTTCCTCCCCCGCTTTCAGGGCTTTGACGGCCGTATTGAGCATATCCGCATACATGGAATAGCCTACTTCCTGAATGTCGCCGGACTGGGATTCGCCCAACACTTCCCCCGCACCTCGAATTTCCAGATCGTGCATGGCCAGGAAAAAGCCTGCACCCAGCTCTTCCATGGCTTGAATCGCTTCCAGCCGTTTTTTCGCATTGCTGGTGATGGCGTCCTCACCTGGGGTGAGCAAATAGGCATAGGCCTGGTGGTGGGAGCGGCCAACGCGGCCACGCAACTGGTGCAGCTGTGCCAGACCCAGACGATCGGCACGGTGAATGACGATGGTATTGGCCGTGGGTACATCAATGCCGGTTTCAATAATGGTGGTACATAGCAGTACGTTGTAGCGCTTTTGATAGAAGCCTTTCATGACGGCTTCCAGCTCGCGCTCAGGCATTTGACCATGGGCCACGGCAATGCTGGCTTCCGGGACCAATTCCTCCAACCGGGCACGACGGTTATGGATGGTCTCGACTTCGTTGTGCAGGAAGTAGACCTGACCCCCGCGTTTCAGTTCGCGCAGCAGCGCTTCGCGTATGGTGCTGCCATCTTCACGACGGACAAAGGTTTTGATTGCCAGACGTTTTTGTGGCGCTGTGGCAATCACGGAAAAGTCCCGTATGCCTTCCAGGGACATGCCCAGGGTGCGTGGAATAGGGGTTGCGGTCAGGGTCAGGATATCGACTTCGGCACGTAGCTGCTTCAAGGCCTCTTTCTGGCGCACGCCGAAACGGTGTTCTTCGTCGATGATGACCAGGCCCAGATGCTTGAAGCGCACATCGGGCGACAGGATCTTGTGCGTTCCAATGACAATATCCACACTGCCGTCCTGAAGTCCTGCGATGGCGGCCTGGGTTTGTTTCGTGGAACGAAAGCGGGACAGCTCGGCAACCCGGATGGGCCAGTCGGCAAAGCGATCCGAGAAGGTTTGGGCATGCTGCTCGGCCAACAAGGTGGTCGGGCAGAGCAAGGCTACCTGTTTGCCATTGGCTACCGCCAGGAAGGCAGCGCGCAGCGCAACCTCGGTCTTGCCAAAACCCACATCCCCGCAGACCAGACGATCCATGGGCTGGCCGGACGTCATATCGTTGATGACCGCTTCGATAGCGGCGGCCTGATCCGGGGTTTCTTCAAAACCAAAACCTTCGGAGAAGGCCTGGTAGTCATTGAGGGGCAGCTTGAATTTGAAACCTTCACGGGCGGCTCGCTGGGCGTACAGGGCCAGCAGCTCAGCCGCACTGTCGCGTGCTTGCTTGGCGGCACGACGGCGGGCCTTGTCCCATTGACCCGAGCCCAGTTGATGCAGCGGGGCATGCTCGGGATCGGCGCCGCTGTAGCGGGCGATCACATGCAACTGAGCAACGGGAACATAAAGTGTGCTGCCTTTGGCGTACTCCAGATGCAGAAATTCGACCGGGCCTTCACCCAAATCCATTTCTTTCAGGCCGCAATAGCGGCCAATGCCATGCTCGGCATGGACTACCGGGTCACCTTCACGCAGCTCGGACAAGTCCCGCACCATGGCCTCGACATCGCTGCTGCGTTCGTTGCGGCGGCGGCTGCTTTGCGTGCGTGTCTGGGTAGGGTAGAGATCATTTTCGGTGAGCAGGCTCAGATTGTCATGAATCAGGGCAAAGCCGCGAGACAAGGGCGCAACGACCAAGGCAAAAGCCGCGTCTGACTGTAGAAAATCCGTCAGGTTCTGGCAGTCTGACGCGGGCGTCAGATTGTGCTCGCGCAGCATTTGCAGCAGTGTTTCCCGCCGGCCAGCCGAGTCGGCGCACAAGACGGTGCGATTTCTCGGGTCCAGGACTTCTTGCCGCAGTTGGGCCAGCGGGTCTTTATCCCGTCGGTTGACCGCCACGACGGGCAAGGCTTCAAAGTCCGGGTGAGCAATCGGCTGATTGTCGGCCTGAGCACTCAGGCTCAGACGGCAGAAAGGCTTGATGCCATTGAAAAACTGCTCATCGGACAGAAACAGGCTTTCAGGTGGCAGGATCGGGCGTTCACGGTCGTTCTTCAGGAACGAGAAGCGGCTGTGCGTATCACTTTGGAATCGGGCGATGGCGTTTTGCGCGTCCCCGTGCGTGATCACCAGGCTGCCTTCTGGCACGTAGTCCATCAAGGTCGCCGTTTCTTCAAAGAACAGCGGCAGGTAGTATTCAATGCCCGCAAAGGCAATGCCGTTGCCTACGTCCTTATAGGGCAGGGCGCGCGACGGATCACCCTCAAAGAACTCGCGGAAACGGGCCCGAAACTGGGTGCGCGCTTCTTCGTCCATGGGGAACTCGCGACCGGGTAATAGCTGAATTTCCTTGACCGGATAGAGGCTGCGCTGGGTATCGATATCAAAGCTGCGTATGCTTTCGATCTCGTTGTCGAACAGGTCCAGACGGTAGGGCAGCACGGAACCCATTGGAAACAGGTCAATCAGACCGCCGCGGATGCTGAATTCGCCCGGGGCACTGACTTGGGTCATGTGCGTGTAATTGGCCAGCATCAACTGGGCGCGTAGCTGCGCTTCATCCAGTTCATCACCCTGACGGAAGGAAAAGGTATAGGCCGCCAGAAAAGAAGGTGGCGCCAGCCGATACAGGGCGGTTGTGACCGGGACGGTCAGTACATCGACTTCGTGCATGGTCAAGGCATGCAAGGTGCGCAGGCGCTCTGAGATCAGGTCCTGATGAGGGGAGAAGCTATCGTAGGGCAGCGTTTCCCAGTCCGGCAACTGGCGCACGCGCAGGGCGGGGCCAAACAACAGGATTTCCTCGGCCAGCCTTTGGGCAGTCAAGGGGTCGGCGCAAAGCACCAGAATAGGCGCCTTATGCTGGCGGGCCAGGTCGGCAATCAGGCAGGCATCCCCGGAGCCCGGAGGCATGGGTTGCGTGTAGCGTTGACCAGGACGTAGGGCAGCCAGCACATCTTGGGTGCTGGGCAGGGACAGGGAGTGCTGTTTTTCGGTTTCCATCAGGATTGTCATTATAAAATCACCCACCTATGAAGACTACCTTGATTGCAATTGTTCCAGCTGCCGGCATCGGCTCGCGCGCCCTGGATTCTGCCACGAAGGCACAAGGCTTGCCCAAGCAATACCGTTTGCTGGGCGGGCAGCCCATGTTGCGCCGCTCGGTACAGGCTTTGCTGGCCGATGAACGTATCAGCCAGGTGCGGGTGGCTGTGGCCCCCGGTGACATCTGGGCCGCCGACGCACTGCAAGATTTGCCGCGCACGGTCTGTCTGCCTTGTGGTGGGCAAACGCGGGCTGAAACGGTGCTCAATACCTTGCAGAGCCTGGATAAGGACGAGCAAGCCTGGGTTCTGGTTCATGATGCTGCGCGCCCCGGTTTGCCCAAGCAAGTCCTGGCGCGCCTGATTGATACCTGCTTGCAAGCGCGACGCGGTGGTTTGCTGGCTTTACCCGTTGCTGATACGGTCAAGCGCGCAACCCCCACCGAGCCGGTCGCGGTACAGGAAACGGTGGACAGGGACGGGCTGTGGCTAGCGCAGACTCCCCAGCTGTTTCCCGCCCACGCCTTGCGTGAGGCCTTGCAGGTGGCTAAAGAACAGGGTTTTGCGGTGACGGATGAAGCCAGCGCCATGGAATTGGCGGGTAGCCGACCCTTATTAATCTTGGGTTCGGCGCGGAATTTTAAAGTCACCTGGCCTGAAGATTTTGAACTGATGGAGAAATGGTTATGAGCATGCCGATTCGCGTAGGACAAGGTTTTGATGTGCATGTGCTGTGCGAAGGCCGACCCTTGATTCTGGGCGGTGTCACCATCCCGCATACGCATGGCTTGATGGGGCATTCGGATGCCGATGCCTTGCTGCATGCCATTACCGATGCCATCCTGGGTGCTGCGGGCCTGGGGGATATTGGCCGCCATTTCCCCGACACCGATCCGAAATACAAGGGTGCCGATAGCCGCGTGCTGCTGCGTCATGCTTATGAACAGGTACGTGCTGCGGGCTGGTTGGTAGGGAATGTGGATGCCACGATTCATGCGCAAAAACCCAAGATCGCTCCCCATGCTGCGGCGATGGTGGCCAATATCGAGGCCGATCTGCAACTGGAACCCGGCAGTGTGAATATCAAGGGTAAAACAAACGAGGCCATTGGCTTTGTGGGGCGCCAGGAAGGGATCGCGGTGACTTCAGTCGCCTTGCTGTATCGAGCCTGATCGGACCTAGGGTTGAAGAAAGCCTTGGGCAAAAAGCAGGCGGCCTTCAACCCAAGGCCCGGTGGGTTCAGGCGTTTTTGGTGTCTTTATCGCCTTGTGTTCCTGGTGCATTACGACTGGCGCGGATGCGGGGCAATTGAATGCGGGCTGTCAGGCCTTCAGAGGGGGCGCTGATAAGCTCAAAGTGCCCACCTACCTGGCCCAAGAGACGTTCCACAATCGCCAAACCCAAACCGGCACCACTGACCCCCGTACGCGCGGATACACCCCGGGAGAAGGGCCGTAGCAGGCGCTGGATGTCGCCTTTGGCAATACCGGCGCCCTGATCCTTGACGGCAATGACCAGAATATTGCCGTGCTGATGGGCAGACAGCTCAATGCGTGCCCGGTCATCTTCGGGACTGCGTCCGTAACGACGGGCGTTTTCGATCAGGTTGGAGACGATACGTTTCAGGTCGTGGGCGCTGATGCGGGCATACAGATTGGGTTCGACGGAGGCCGTCAAAATCCCACCCAGCGATTCGGTATGCGTGCGCTCGCGTTCGTAGACGTCATTGAGCACGGCCGAAACATCAATGCCATGTTCAGGGACAGCCGTAGCGGGACGGGCATATTCCATCAATTGACCAATACTGTGGTCGATCTGGGCCAGGTCCTCGTCAATGGCGGCGCGTGTTTCGTCCGATACCTGGCTTAATTCAATTTCCAGACGCATGCGCGCCAGCGGTGTGCGCAAGTCGTGCGAAATACCGGCCAGCATGATTTCCCTATCCGCCTCTGTCTGGCGGATGTCCCGAGCCATGCGGTTAAACGCGATATTCATGTCGCGGATTTCAACTGGGCCTTTTTCAGGAAGCGTGCTGGGAGTCTCGCCACGGGCCAGTTGCTGGGCCACCTTGGCCAACTGGGCCAAAGGCCGGTTCACGAAACGCACACTGACCGCGGCACCGATCAAGGCCAGCAACAGGGCGGTGGCACCCCAGCCTAGCCACTCCACGCCGGCAGTCAGGCTTAACTGTTCGCGGTCAAAAACCAGCCAATACTGGTCTTCATTGATATCAAAGGAAACCCAGATGCCTGGCACGCTGTTGACCGACCACATGATCAGGGTCTGGCTGCCCAGTGCGCCACGCACTTCGGTAGAGACGTGCTGCCAGTAATTGGAGCGTGGCAAGGGTTCAAGTTCGTCGGTGTTCTCGCGTGGCTGCACGCGCAGACTTTCCTTGGTGGCCAGATCCAGCAGCAGGGCGGGGCGTACCGCCGGGGGCGCGTACACCAGAGCCGAGCGGGTGATGCTGACAATGGATGCCACGCGCTGCGCCATTTGGGCAGCACGCGGTCCTTCTTCCATACTGAAGAATACTTGCAGCCAGGCACCCAGGCTGACGAGCATTAACGCGGCAAGCAATAAAAAAGACCGGCTGAATAAACCTAGCCGGATACTCGAGTTTTTTCTTGCTCGGCGTTGGGCGGCCGTGGTGGGCCGCCCCTCTTGCTGACCGGAAGACAAGGTCAGTTACCGCCGTCTGGAACGAACACGTAGCCCAGGCCCCACACCGTTTGGATAAACACGGGTTTGGAGGCATTGGGTTCGATCAGCTTGCGCAGACGCGAAATCTGCACGTCAAGGCTGCGGTCAAAGGCTTCATATTCGCGACCACGAGCCAGCTCCATCAGTTTGTCGCGTGACAGGGGGATCTTGGGATGGCGGGCAAACACCTTCAGCACCGAGAACTCGCCCGTGGTGATCGGGACAACTTCGTTGTTGCGGGTCAGTGTGCGTGTGGACAGGTTCAGCACATACGGGCCGAACTCGATCGATTCATTTTCCTGACTAGGTGCGCCGGGGTGTTCCTCGGTACCACGGCGTCGCAAGATAGCGTTGACACGGGCCAGCAATTCGCGGGGGTTGAACGGTTTGATGAGGTAGTCATCAGCACCCATCTCCAGGCCCACGATGCGGTCGATTTCCTCGGCCTTGGCCGTGAGCATGATGATTGGAGTATTGTCGTGTCCGCCGCGCAGCCGACGACAGATGGACAGGCCATCTTCGCCGGGCAGCATCAGATCCAATACCAGCAGATCGAAATGCTCGCGTTGCCAGAGTTTGGCCATTTCTTTACCGTCTTCGGCAACGAAGACGTTGAACCCTTGTTCAGACAGATAGCGGCGCAACAAATCGCGCAAGCGTGGATCGTCGTCAACGACAAGGATTTTGCGGGTGAGGGGGGGGGTCGGCGTATTCATAGCGAAAATGTAACAGGCATCAGAAAGCGCGTATAGGGGGGTGTAGAAAAATATTACACATTAAGTGTTTTGTACTATTTATGCGCCTTGTGGCAGGTTTGGCACATTCTTCGGCGAGATTGTACGGCAGCAAATAGTCTCATTGGTCGTTTTGGCTCTGGTCTATAAAACGCCCGTCCGCCAAACAAGCTGTCCCGGACTGCTTCGAACCGGGCTTTGTCCTTGCCCGTGTATTCAGAGCCGCCTATTTTCAGTCCGCTTAAACTAAAATAGCGTGATGGATGCACATATTCTTGCCCTGGAGACTTCCTCCAATCTCTGTGAACTGACCTTGTTGTCTCGCACACCTGCGGGTATCTCGCTTGTGGGGCTGAGCCACGAGGGCAGTGGTGATCATGCTGAACGGCTTTTGCCGATGGCCGAGCAGTTGCTGGAGCAGGCCGGCCTTGACCGGCAGGCCTTAAGTGCCATTGCGTTCGGGCAGGGTCCGGGCGGTTTTACCGGTCTGCGCGTGGCTTGCGGCGTCGCTCAGGGCATGGCCTTTGCGCTGGGTCTGCCCGTCTTGCCCGTGTCTTCTCTCCTGGCGGCGGCCGCCAGTGGTTCACCGGTCGAAAATACAGCCTATGTGGTGGCGCAGGATGCGCGCATGCAGGAGGTGTATGCAGCCGTCTACAGTTGGTCGGCTCAGACGGCCTGGACCGTGCAGCAAAGCCCGGTGTTGCTGGATGCCGCCCAGCTTACTGATTGGATTGCCCGTTTGCAGGCCGAGGGCGTGATTGCGAGACACCAGCAGATTCTGGTGGTGGGAGATGCCTTGCAGCAGTTCCCCGATCTGACATCGGCTGTACGGGCGCACGATTGGCAGGTCGGGCCGGCATGGCGCGCGACAAGCGCCAGTGTTGCACGCCTGGCCCTGCATGATCTGGACCAGGGGAAGGGTATTGCTCCTGATCTGGCCATGCCGTTGTATGTGCGCGAAAAAGTCGCCTACACCATTTCGGAGCGCGAGCAGGGCTTGGGCGGCAACCCGGCCGCTTTGGATCAGCCCTGGCAAATTGAAGCCATGCAGCCCGGGCATGTGTCGGCCGTGCTGGATATAGAACGGCGCGTGGAAAGCCACCCCTGGACGGCGGGCAACGTGACGGATGCCTTGGGTAACACAGCGTATTGCTGCCGGATCATCCATAAGCAGGGGCAGGTACAGGGCTATGCCATTTGGCTGCAGGCCCCGGACATGATCGAGCTGTTGCTGATCGGGGTCGCTCCTGAGCAGCAGCGGCAAGGTCTGGCGCGCCAGTTGCTCGATGACGGTCTCCAATGGGCACGACAGCGCGCAGTGGAGCGGCTCGTTCTGGAAGTGCGGGCCTCAAATGCAGCAGCAATCGGTTTGTATGAGAAGTATGGTTTCAAGCCCGATGGCGTGCGTAAAAACTATTACCCTTTCAAAGAAGGCGTGCGGGAAGACGCGGTCTTGATGAGCTTGAGCCTGGCCGATAAGGCAGAGGCATGATCGACTTTCAGCCTATCTCCCCCTTACAGCGTAGCTGGCTGTTGGAGCTGGGGCTGGAGCGCGCCTTTCTGGCCCGTTTGCCCCAGGCCCAGCCTGCCGTTCAAGCGCTAGCACCTGCGCCGCCAGTCGGTACGTCGGCTGCGGCCCCCGCACTTGAGCGGGCGGTTCCACCTGCTGACCGCCCTGTGCCGGTGGCCGCTGTTTCCGGCGCAGCCAGCGATGCGCTGTCAGCGCGTGATCAGGCTTTGGCGGTATTGCGTAAATCGGGGGCCCGACCAGCGGCTCCCGTGCCAGTCGAAGAGGTGGTTCAGCGCCCTGCCGTGCTGATTCAGCCCGAGAAGGCGCGGGATATGGCCAGCTTGTTGGAGCAGGCACAGGCATGCCAGGAGTGTGGCCTGCATACTGGTCGTGCGCAGGTCGTCTTTGGGTCAGAGCTGGTGGCCGAACCCGACTGGATGATTGTGGGCGAAGCACCAGGGACCAGCGATGATCGTAGCGCACAGCCTTTTGATGGCAAGGCAGGGCTGTTGTTGCAGGCCATGCTCAACAGCGCCATTCCTAACGCCTCGATTTATAAAGCGCATTTGGTCAAGTGCCGCCCATTGGGAAATCGTCCTCCCGCCCCGGAGGAGCTGGCTGCATGTCGGGCCTTTCTGGATGCGCAGATTCGTCTGGTGCAGCCGCGACGTTTGCTGGCGGTCGGTCATGTGGCCGCAATGGCGCTTAGTGGTTGCGAGCAGGATCTGGAAACTTTGCGCGGTCAGGTCCTGAGTTACACCGACACGCTGGGCCGTAGCGTGCCTTTGGTGGTGACTTACCATCCTGCTTCGCTCTTGCTGCGCCCGCAGCACAAGGCCAACGCTTGGCGGGATCTGTCCTTGTTACGGCAGTTGCAGGCTCAGCCCTGAGCGGGTCGCCGCCACGCAGCGGCAGGCCCAGGGCGCTCTGCCTGTACCTCTTTATTTTGCCGTCAGGGCTTGGCCATGACCTTCCTGTCCAATGCAGGCTTCCAGCTCAGGATGTTCACGCAGATTAGCGTTTTTCCACATGATAAAGACGGTCATCAGGGATGCCACCAGCAGGCCAAAAAACACAATGATGTAATTGATCGGCAAGCGAAGCCATAGCAGCAGGCTGTATAGCGCCAGCATGAACAGAATATTGAGCTGTTCGTTGAAATTCTGGACCGCAATCGAGTGGCCTGCCGAGAGCATGACGTGACCACGATGTTGCAACAGCGCATTCATGGGTACCACGAAAAAGCCCGATAGACCGCCAATAGCCATCAGCAGGGTATAGACAGCCCATTTTTCGTGGACCAGCGGCATGAGCAACACGACAAAGCCCATCGCCACGCCCACGGGCAGAACTGCCAGCGATTTTTTCAAGGGAACCCGAGCGGCAAAAATCGCGCCAAAGACGGTTCCCAATGCCGCCACCCCCATCAGAACCGAAGCCTGATCCAGGCGGTAGCCCAGATGCTGTGCCCCCCACTCGATCACAATGAATTGCAAGGTTGCGCCAGCGCCCCAGAACAAGGTGGTGACCGCCAGCGAAATCTGGCCCAGCTTGTCACGCCACAGAATTTGTACATAGGTACGAAATTCCTTGAGCAGCAGGACGGGATTTTTCTGTTGTGGTGGATAGTGGATATTGGTGCGGGGAATGAGCAAATTGCACAGGGCTGCCGCCAGGTAAATCAGGGAAATAAGCAGGATGGCAACTTCGGCACGAGTCTGCGCCAGGGAGGCAATCAACGGGTGTTCGGCCAGGGCGCCTGCAATGGAAGGATTGATCAGGATGCCGCCTAGTACGGTGCCTGCGATAATGGATAGGACTGTCAGGCCTTCGATCCAGCTGTTGCCTTTGACCAGTTGTTCAGGCTTGAGCATTTCGGTCACGATGCCATACTTGGCTGGTGAGTAGGCGGCCGCTCCCACGCCAACCAGGGTGTAGGACACAAAGACCAGCACCAGTTGCTGGGAGTCGCTCATTCCAAAGTACTGATGGCAGAACATCAGCATGCACCCTATCAGCTTGATGGCGTTGGTGGCGAACATGACCCGGCCTTTGGGATACGAGTCGGCAAAGGCTCCCACAAACGCGGCCAATAGCACATAGGACAGCGCAAACCACCATTTCATCATGGGGACCATCCAGATTGGCCCGTGAAGGTCTGCGATCAGGGCGATGGCGGCAATCAACAAGGCATTGTCGGCAACTGACGACAATGCCTGCGCGGCCATGACCAGATAAAATCCTTTATTCAAAATACATCCCGAATGCGTGTGCGCCAAACTGCGGTCGCCGGACCACGGGCACGAATCAAAGCCAGCTATCAGACAGAACAAGCTTGCCGTGGGCTGCTCGCCCTGAGTTTCTTGACAAAGCCTGAGCCGGTGCGAAATTTACGAACAGAGATGGGGAGCAAGAATAACAGGGACTGCGGGGGCAGTGGTATTAGAAAATTCATTGCGCCTGTCTCTATGCTCGAATTTTCAGACCGGGCCGATGCGGGCAAAGCGCCATTGTAAGATCTCGGCCTGCAGCGTCTGGCTGCTTGAACGGGCAGGGTAAACCGGTCTTGACGGCAGCAATTAGTTTACTGCCTTATCACCTCGCTGATCCTGCGGTGGTTTTCATTTGTTTTTTCCGTGTCTTTGCTGTGGGCGGCAGGTGCTGCGGTATCATACGACTCGCAATGCCAGGCAGATCGAAATGCGCCTGTGCGCTTGTTCAAAAGTGGTCTTTTCTGAGCTGATTTCTACCCTGTGCGTTTAACCCAGATCAAACTAGCCGGTTTCAAATCCTTTGTGGACCCGACTTCCATTCCAACTCCCAGTCAGTTGGTCGGGGTGGTCGGGCCCAACGGCTGTGGAAAATCCAATATCATCGACGCGGTGCGTTGGGTGCTGGGCGAGAGCAAAGCGTCAGAACTGCGTGGCGAGTCCATGCAGGACGTGATTTTCAATGGCTCCTCGCAACGCAAACCGGCTGGGCGAGCTTCGGTTGAGCTGGTTTTCGATAATTCCGAAGGGCGCGCCTCGGGCCAGTGGAGCACCTATGCCGAAATCTCGGTACGGCGTGTTCTGAGCCGGGACGGCACCAGCAGCTATTTTTTGAATAATCAAGCCGTTCGCCGGCGTGACATTCATGACATCTTTTTGGGTACTGGGCTGGGCGCGCGGGGTTACGCGATCATTGGGCAGGGGATGATTAACCGCCTGATTGAAGCCAAGCCCGAAGAGCTGCGTGTATTTCTGGAAGAAGCGGCGGGCGTGTCGCGCTACAAGGAGCGCCGTCGCGAAACGGAAAGCCGTTTGCGCGACACTCGTGAAAATCTGCTGCGTGTTGAGGATATTCAGCGGGAGCTGGATGCGCAGTTGGAAAAACTGCAGGCCCAGGCGGAAGTGGCCCGTCAATATCGCGATCTGCAGCAAGACGGTGAACTCAAGCAAAATGTATTGTGGCTCTTGAAAGAGTCCAACGCGCAGAGCGATCAGAAAGCCCGATTTCTGGCCATTGAGCAGGCTCAGACCAAGTTGGAACAATCCATTGCCGGTTTGCGCCATGCCGAAGCGACCCTGGAGTCGCAACGACAGGCTCATTTGCAGGCGGGCGACGCCTTGCATCTGGCGCAAAGCCAGCTTTACGAAGCGGGTTCCCAAGTGTCCAGCCTGGAGGCGGAAATCCGTCATGTGCTCGATTCGCGCAGCCGCATGGCTCAACGTCGTGAACAGCTGGAGCAACAGCAGCATGACTGGATCGAGCAGCAGGAGCACTGTCAGCAGGAGTTGGAAAACAGCGAGCAGCAGCGCGAAGAAGCAGCGGTAAAGCTGGAAGAGCTGCAGATTCTGCTGGAAGAGGCTCAAGCCGCCTTGCCCGAACTGGAGCAGCATGTACGCGAGCAGGCTCAGCGTCGTGACGAAATGCGTATGGTCCTGGCTCGTCTGGAACAAAACCTGGCGCTGGCGGCACAATCCCAACGCGATGCCGACCGGCAGATTCAGGGGCTGGAGCAGCGTCAGGAACGCCTCAGGCAAGAGCTGTGCGAACTCAATGCCCCGGACCCGGACAATCTGGAGCGTTTGCAAGGTGATCTGAACATGCTGCAGAGCCAGCTGCAGCAGGCCCAGGAACACATGCAGCATCTGGAGGCTCAGTTGCCCCGGCTCGAAGAAGAGCGCAAGCAAGCCCAGCAACAGGCCTTGCAAGGCGGGCAGGATATGGCTCGTCTGGAGGCACGCCATCTGGCCCTGAGCCGTCTGCAGGAGGATGTGGCTCGCAAGGGAACGTTGGAGCCCTGGCTGGCCAAGCATGGGCTGGAGAGCATGAAGCGGCTCTGGCAAAGCCTGGACGTGGAAAAAGGTTGGGAAACGGCGCTGGAATCGGTCCTGCGCGAGCGCATGACGGCGTTGGAGCTGCGTCGGCTGGATATGGCCGCAGCGTTTGCCAGTGATGCCCCTCCGGCCCGTTTAAGTTTTTATCAGTTGCCTGAGGCGGGGGTGTCAGGCAAGGCGGGCTTGGACCTGCCCTTGTTGAGCTCGGTTTTGCGACAGCAGGACGGCGGTTTACGCAGTTTGCTGGACAACTGGTTACAGCAGATTTATGTCTGCCCAGATTTGAAGCAGGCCTTGAGCTTGCGTGAGCAATTGACGGATCAAATGGCCATCGTGGTGCGGGATGGCCATGTGGTGGATCGCTACAGTATTCGCTTTTATGCCCCCGACTCTGAGCAGGCGGGTATGTTGGCGCGCCAGCAGGAGATTGCTCATCTGGAGCGTGAGCTGCGTGGTGCCCAACTGATTGTGGATGAGCTTGGGCATGCCAGCACCCAGGCCGAAATGGCTTTGCAGCAGGTTCGCAATGGTTTGGTTCCCGCCCGGGCCCGTGTCGGTGAGCTGACGGCCCGCATGCACGATGTGCAACTGGAGTATTCCAAGCTGGCGCAACAAGCTCAGCAATCGCAGGAGCGAGGTTCTCGAATCAACGAGGAGCTGGAGGAGTTGGCGGTACAGCGTGAAGAGCTGCAGGCGAACCGTGAGGAATTCGAGGCCCGTTTTGAAGCCTTGGACGAAGAACTGGCCGAGCATCAGGGGGCGTTTGCCCAGGCGCAGATGGATGGCGAACAGGGCGCGGAGCTGGCCGAGCAGGCCCGGCGTACGGTGCATGAGCGTGAACGCGCGGTACAGGACGCCCGGTTTGCCGAGCGCGCCTTGGTGCAGCGTATGGCCGAGTTGGAGCGCAATCTGGCCCTGGCGCAGGAGCAGGCGCAGCGCACTGTCGGTCAGTTGGAGGGCTTGCAAGGCGAGCTGCTGGATCTGGATGCTTCTGCCGCACAAGCCGGGTTGCAGGACGCGCTGGAATTGCGCGCCGAGCGTGAAGAGGCGGTTCGACTGGCAAAAATCCAGCTCGATACGCTGGCTGCTCAATTACGAGAACATGAGCAGGCCCGTGCCGAGCACGAAAAGAATCTGGGCCCCTTGCGTGAGCAGGTCACCGAATTGCAGTTGCAGGAACAAGCCTCGCGCCTGGCGGTCGAGCAGTTTGCAGAACAACTGGACAGCCGAAAGGTAAATCGTTCCGAGCTCTGGAGCTTGTTACAGGAAAAAACACCAGAATGGCAACGCGTGGGCTGGCTGCAGTCGGAAGTGCAACGTATTTCACGCCAGATTGAAAGCCTGGGGCCGGTCAACCTGGCCGCCCTTGAAGAGCTGACCACTGCCCAGGAACGCAAGACCTACCTGGATGCGCAGCACAAGGATCTGAGTGATGCCATCGAGACGCTGGAGGACGCCATACGCAAGATCGATCGCGAGACGCGCCAGTTGCTCATGGAAACATTCAACATCGTTAATCAGCACTTTGGCGAGCTTTTCCCACGGCTATTTGGTGGTGGAGAGGCTAAACTGACGATGGTGGGCGACGAAGTGCTGGAAGCGGGGGTCCAAGTGATGGCGCAGCCACCGGGCAAACGCAATAGCACGATTCATTTGCTCTCTGGCGGTGAAAAGGCATTGACCGCGACGGCCTTGGTTTTTGCCTTCTTTAAACTGAATCCCGCGCCATTTTGCTTGCTGGACGAAGTGGATGCGCCGCTGGACGATGCCAATACGGAACGCTATGCCAATCTGGTGGCCAGTATGAGTGACCAAACTCAGTTTTTGTTTATTTCTCACAATAAAATTGCCATGCAGATGGCAAAACAACTGATTGGTGTCACCATGCAAGAACAAGGTGTGTCCCGTATCGTGGCGGTGGATGTGGACGCGGCCATGCAAATGAGCAATGTGTAAGCCTGTTTTTTTTAATCCGGTAGTGTTGATTCGACGGAACTGACAATGAGTGATTTGCAAATCGCACTGATTTTATTGGGCATTTTGCTCATCTTGCTCGTGGTGGTCTTTAACTGGTGGCAAGACCGCCGGGTGCGCCAGCAGATGCAAAGCCAATTCCCGGACGGGGACACCGATCCTCTGATGAGCCAGCTCAGCGAATTGGAGCGGCGCGAGCCCAGCATGGGACGTGGCAGTGATCCTGCCTCTACCGAGGGGGACCATGATCCGTCCGAAGTGGACTGCACCACTGAGGCCGTGATTGACATCAGTTTCAGTCAGCCCGTGGATGCCCAGGATTTGGCCCAGGCCCTACAGGCTGTGTCGCGTACTGGCGCCAAACCAGTGCGTTATTTTGCCGAATGCGAAGGGGGAGGGCACCGTGCCCGTTTGCGTGCGGGCGAATCCTACGCCAGCATGCAGATTGCCGTTTTGCTGGCCAATCGCAGCGGCCCCTTGTCGGCCATTGAGTGGTCGCAGGTCTGGATGGCTGCGCAGGGTCTGGCGCAACAGTTTGACGGCTCGGTAGAGGGTCCTGAGCAGGATGAGGTGCTGCGTCGTGCGGCCGCCCTGGACAATACCTGCGCCGATCTGGACGCGCTGGTCGGCGTGTCGGTGCGTTTGCCTGGGCCCCTGCCGGCCTCGTCCGTCATTCAAATGGTCAAGGACGCGGGCTTCTTGCCGTTTGGCCAGCAGCTGGCCTGGCTGGCCGATTCCGGCCAGCCCCGGTTCACGGCCATGTTTGACGGCGCCCAGCCCAAGGATATTCAGTCCGCCAGCATCGAGCGCATCGACCTGCTGCTGGATTTGCCCAACAGCCCGGCGGACGATCACGCCTTCAGCAGAATGGCAACCGTGGCCCGCGATCTGGCCAGCCGTTTGGATGGTGTGGTGCTCGATGACCAGGGCCGCCCCTTGCCCGAGAGCACGGATCAGAATATTGATGAACAACTACGTACCTTGTACGAGCGTCTGGAGCAAGCAGGCTTCACAGCAGGTCAGGAACGTACAGGCAGGATTTTTTCGTGAGTTTGAAGCGAGTACAGCAGTTACGTGAAGAACTGGCCCAGCATAACTGGGCCTATTACATTCAGGATGCGCCCAGCATTTCGGATGCGCAATATGACGCACTGATGAACGAGCTGCTGGCGCTGGAGGCCGCGCACCCGGAGTGGATTACCCCCGATTCTCCCACGCAGCGCGTGGGCGCGGCTCCCTTGGATGGCTTTGCGACGGTCCAGCATGCCGTTCCCATGCTCTCTTTAGGCAACGCCTTTGAGGATGAGGAAGTCCAGGCATTTGACAAACGGGTTGCCGACACGCTTGTCGAGGCTGGTATGGTGGGCCTGGATCGTCGGGTTGATTATCTGGCGGAATACAAATTTGATGGCCTGGCGATCAGTCTGCGCTATGAGCAAGGCTTGTTGGTGCAGGCATCGACGCGGGGTGATGGCACCACAGGCGAGGACGTCACCAGCAATATTCGCACCGTCAAATCCATTCCCTTGCGTTTGCGTGGCGATGCTGCGCAATTGCCGGCCGTGCTGGAAGTGCGTGGTGAAGTCCTGATGAACCGGGCGGACTTTGAACGTCTGAACGAGAGTCAGCTCAAGCGTGGCGAGAAAGTCTTTGTCAACCCGCGCAATGCCGCGGCAGGCAGCCTGCGCCAATTGGACCCCAAAGTCACGGCGAAACGGCCTTTGCGTTTTTTTGCCTATGGATGGGGTGAAATCAGCCCCCTGCCACTTACGAATCAGCCGCAAAATACCTTGTTTGCGGACGTGACGGGAGACGGGCTGCCTCGTGATACCCAGTCAGGCATGATGGGCTGGCTCGAGAGTCTGGGCTTGCCCCTGAGTCGCGATCGTAAGCTTGTGAAGGGGGTACAGGGCCTGCTGGATTTTTATACCCAGACTCAGGAGCGTCGCTCCGGCCTGCCCTTTGAAATTGATGGTGTGGTTTATAAAGTCAATTCCCTGGCCGCGCAGCGCGTACTGGGTTATGTGGCGCGCGCCCCGCGCTTTGCCGTCGCTCATAAGTTCCCTGCGCAAGAAGAAATGACGCGCGTGGAAAATATTGAGTTTCAGGTCGGCCGCACCGGGGTGGTGACTCCTGTGGCGCGTTTGAAACCGGTTTTCGTGGGCGGGGTTACGGTGACCAATGCCACCTTGCATAACGAAGATGAGGTGCGTCGCAAAGATGTGCGCGCTGGCGATACGGTCGTGGTACGCCGAGCCGGTGACGTGATTCCGGAGGTCGTCGCTGTGGTGCTGGAACAGCGTCCGCAAGACAGTGTGCCGTTTGAAATGGTCAAGGAGTGTCCGGCATGCCATTCCGCCCTGGAGCGGCTGGAGGGTGAGTCTGCCTGGCGTTGCACAGGCGGCCTGATTTGCCCCGCTCAACGCAAGCAGACCCTGATTCACGCGGCCAGTCGCAAAGCTCTGGATATTGAAGGCCTGGGGGAAAAACTGGTGGATCAGTTGGTGGAAACCGGACTGGTCCATACCTTGGCCGATATTTTCAAATTGAAGGTCGAAAAGCTTGTCCTGCTCGAGCGTATGGGACGCAAGTCTGCCGAGAATCTGATTGAAGCGATCAACAAGGTGCGTGAGCCAGCCTTGAATCGTCTGATTTACGCCTTGGGTATCCGCCATGTAGGGGAGACGACGGCCCGAGACCTGGCCCAGCATTTTGGCACCTTGCAGGCCTTGCAGCAGGCCGATGAAGAGGCGCTGTTGCAGGTCAATGAAGTTGGCCCTGTCGTAGCTGCTTCTGTACGGCATTTTTTTCAGGAGCCGCATAATCGTGAGGCGCTGGACGCCTTGCTGGCAGCGGGAGTGAGCCCCCAACAGGCGCAGGCTCGCGCAAATAGTGCCAATTTGCCCTTGGCGGGCAAAACGGTTGTCATCACGGGCACATTGCCCAGCATGAGCCGTGATGAGGCGACACGCCGCGTCTTGGAGGCCGGCGGCAAGGCCAGTGGATCGGTCTCCAAAAAGACCGCCTTTGTCCTGGCCGGTGCCGAGGCTGGCTCCAAGCTCACCAAGGCACAGGAATTGGGCGTGACCATTCTGGACGAGGCTCAGTTCCTGGCTTTACTGGCTGGGGACTAGGGTCGGGGCAAACGCAGGTAGGCCTCGTGATGCCTTACTCCTTGTTTCAAGCTGGCGGTGATCAGCCCAGGGCAAGCGAGCCTGGACTACAAGTCTGAAAAAGCGCGTGAGCCTCGCTGTGATCAATAACAACGATGGCGCCCTGGAGGCGCCATCGTTGTTATTCCTGACAGCCACTTTATCGAGCAGACAAAGCGGTGGTTGAGGCCATTACTTGATGTTGGCTTCTTTCAGGATTTTTTGCTGGTATTCGGCCAGCTTGCGCTGACGCATCATCTCTTCCAGCTGAGGCTTGACTTCCGCCATCGCCGGGAAGGTCACGGGACGGGCATCGTCCACCTGAATGATATGCCAGCCAAACTGAGACTGCACGGGGGCTGCGCTCAGTTCGCCTTTCTTCATTTTTTCTACAGCCTGGGCAAACTCGGGCACGTAGGTGGAGCTTGGTGCCCAGCCCAGATCACCGCCTTGCTGGCCGCTACCGGTATCAATGGAGTCTTTTTTAGCAGCGTCCGCAAAGCTGATTTTCTTGGACTTGATCTTGGCCAGCAAGTCCTTGGCAGCGGCTTCGTCCTTGACCAGAATGTGGCGTACTTTGTATTCCTGCTGACCCTCTTCCATCGCCTTGATGGTGTTGTATTCCTTGGTCAGGTCAGCTTCGGTGACGGGGTTCTTCTTCAGGTAATCCGCCATCAGGGCACGGACCAGAATGCTTTGGCGGGCCAGTTCCAGCTCTTGCTGGACTTGGTTGGTCTTGTCGATACCGGCCTTCTCAGCGGCTTGCACCACGGCCAGGCGGTTGACCATTTCCTGTTTGACCTGCTCACGCAGCTCGGGCGAGTCTTTGGCGCCTTGCTCGACCAGAACGGCGACGAACTGATCCAGGTCTTTTTGCGTGATGTTTTTGCCGTTTACGGTGGCAATCGTCTGTGCATAGACGGGAGCAGCCAGGGCGCAGGTCAAGGCAAATGCGGCAATACGTTTCATGAGCATCCTTAAGCGGTGGGTTTGGCTTGAATAGCCAATGCGTGAATAGGGAAAGGCATTAGATCGTGGACGCGATCATACACAAGTCTGTGTCGTGCCAGTGTTGAAATTCCATCAAATTGTTTCGAGGCGATGATGATCCGAAAGTGGCTGGCACCACCTTGTGCGCCAGCGTGGCCCGCATGCAGATGGGATTCGTTGATGATGTCCAGCTCCGAAGGCTCCAGGGCCTGGAGCCGTTCGTGAATGAGGGAGGCAAGTGCGTCTGTCATGGCGAAATCAGGATTTTGGGGGAGTGGAGTTGTCCGAGGAGTCTTGCAGGTAGCGACCCAGCCACAAGGATTGGGCAACGACAAACACCAGCATCAAGCCAAGCAGGCCGAAAGCCTTGAAGTTGACCCACTGGGACTCGGTAAAGTGGCCCGAAAAGGCAACGAACAGATTGACCAGTCCCATAGCGACGAAAAAGCTCGCCCAGACCAGGTTTAATTTGTCCCAGACATGGCCTGGCAGTACCAGATGGGTGCCCATGAATTTTTGCATCAGGTTGCGATGCATCAGGTAGCGCCCGCCCAGCAGGACCAGCGCGAAAATCCAGTACAGCACCGTGGGTTTCCAGCGAATGAAGACATCGTTATGGAAAAACAGGGTGGCACCTCCAAAGACCACAATCACGGCCAGATTGATCCAGTGCGAGGTCTCGATGGCCTTGCTGGTGAGCTTGAGCCATACGATTTGCAAAATCGAGGCGGCCATGGCCACACCCGTTGCCACATAGATATCGGAGAAGCGAAAGGCCAGAAAGAACAGAACCAGCGGGAACAGATCGAATAAAAGCTTCTTCATGCGTCAGGTTCAAAGGTCAGGGACAGGGAATTGATGCAGTATCGTAGCCCAGTGGGCGGGGGGCCGTCTTCAAAGACGTGGCCCAAATGCGCGTCGCAGACATTGCATAGCACTTCGGTACGACGCATGCCGTGACTGGTGTCGAGTTCTTCGCGCACATTGTCCGGGTTCAGGGGCGTAAAGTAGCTGGGCCAGCCGCAACCGGCATCAAACTTGGTGTCCGAAGCAAACAGGGGGGTGCCACAACCGACGCAGCGATAGATGCCGGCCGTCGTGGTGTCCCAGTAGCGGCCTGTAAAAGGGCGTTCGGTGCCTTTCTGACGGGTGACATAGAATTCTTCAGGGCTGAGCTGGGCGCGCCACTCAGCCTCGGTTTTATGTACTTTTTTCACGTGTGCTGCCTTATGAAAAACAGATCAATGCCTACAGGAGGCGCATTCCTACATAGTAATCGACAATTAGAGCGTGTTTGGAACAGAGGGTTCCAAAGTGCAAGGTCTTGCGCTTGCCTGACCAGGAAAACCCCTGTTGGCACCACCTGAACTGTCAGTAATCCGTTTAGTTAGTGCACTATTTAAACTTTTAATATTTAAGGTAAACACCAATATCTGAAATCCGTGTGACTTGATACGTTTCTGGTATGTGCTGTTGATTATCTGTATTACGATTTTTTGACCGTTAATCCGGTCCACAACAATGAACAAATATTGGGAGAAAAGGATGAACTGCATTACTACTGGGCGCCTCACGACATTGGCTGCAGCCCTGGCTTTGAGTCTGCCCGTGGCGGTGTCCGCGCAGATCAAAGTGGGGGTGACGGTGGCTGCAACAGGACCGGCGGCCTCGCTGGGGATTCCTGAGCGCAATACGGTCAGCCTGCTGCCTACCGAAGTGGCCGGACAGAAAGTCGAATACATTGTGCTGGATGATGCCACAGACACTACGGTGGCTGTACGCAATATGCGCAAGCTCATCACCGATGACAAAGTGGACGTGGTGATCGGTACATCCGTGACACCGGGTTCCTTGGCCATGGTGGATGTGGCCGGCGAAACCAAGACTCCCATGATTAGTGTGGCTGCCAACGCCAAGATTGTTGAGCCGGTTGAAGGCGCTCGCACCTGGGTGTTCAAGACGCCTCAGAACGACCAGTTGATGGCGGGCGCCCTGGCCGAGGCCATGGTCAAGCAAAACGTCAAGACCCTCGGGTTTATCGGCTACAACGACGCCTATGGTGATGGTTGGCTGAATGTGATCACCGAGGCCGCCCAGGCCAAAGGCATCAAGGTGCTGGGTGCCGAGCGCTATGGTCGCAATGACACCAGCGTGACCGGACAAGTGCTCAAGCTGCTGGGCACCAAGCCCGATGCCATTTTGATTGCCGGCTCGGGCACGCCGGTTGCCTTGCCCCAGCGCGAGCTCAAGGGCCGTGGCTATGCCGGCATCATTTACCAGACCCACGGGGCAGCCAACAGTGATGTGCTGCGCGTCTGCGGCAAAGACTGTAACGACATGATCTTGCCCGCCGGTCCCTTGCTGGTTGCCGAACAGCTGCCTGACAGCAGCCCGGTTAAAAAGACCGCCATGGAATACAAGGAAAAATATGAGGCCAAGTATGGCGCAGGCTCGATCAACACGTTTGGTGGCCACCTGTGGGATGCCGGTTTGCTGGTGACCGAAGCCATTCCGCAAGCCTTGCAGTCGGGTGCCAAGCCCGGCACCCCCGAGTTCCGCGCCGCCCTGCGTGACGCACTGGAGCAGACCAAGGAACTGGCGGCTTCCCAAGGTGTGTTCAATATGTCGGCCACCGACCACGCCGGTCTGGATAAACGGGCCCACGTCATTGTGAAAGTGGTCGACGGTAAATGGACCTATCAGCCTGATCTGTAATATCTGACAGGCAAAAACCGGCTCAATAGCCGGTTTTTTCCGAGGCGGGTGCTGGAAGGTTCTGGCACCCGTTCCCGCTACAGGCCTGCGTTTGCGTAAGCCCTCCGCCCTTTTTGTTGTACAGGATGTTGTCCGACATGGATACCACCATCGCTTTAATTTTGTTGCAGGATGGCATATTGAATGGTGCCATCTATGCCTTGCTCGGGCTTGCCCTGGTTCTGGTTTTCCTGGTTACCCGCGTCATTTTCATCCCGCAAGGTGAATTCGTCACCTTTGGCGCCTTGACCCTGGCCTTTGTGGTCAATGGCCGCATGCCGGGAACCGTTATTTTGCTGTTGATCGCCGGTGCTCTGGTGTTTTTGCTGGAGCTGCTCTCTGCCTTGCGCAGCCGCAGCCTGAGCGGTATGCCGCGCAAATTCCTGGTCAATATCGTCATTCCCGTAGCGGTTTATTTTGCCGCTCCTGCCATTGTCAGCGCGCAGTTGCCCCTGTGGGTGGCCGTGCTGTTCTCGTTGGCCGTTGTGATCCCGCTGGGACCGATGGTGTATCGACTGGTTTATCAGCCGATTGCCGAGGCCAGCGTGCTGGTGCTGCTGATTACCTCGGTAGCCGTTCACTTTGCCTTGACGGGCCTGGGTCTTGTGTTCTTTGGCCCCGAAGGCTGGCGTACGCCTCCCTTCATGGAAGGTGAAGTGTCCCTGGGGGCGGTGAGCTGGTCGGCGCAGACCTTCTTCGTGATGGGGGCCTGCGTGTTGCTGATCCTGGCCTTGTGGGGTTTTTTTGGCAAGACCCTTTATGGTCGCGCTTTGCGTGCCACGGCCGTCAATCGTCGCGGTGCCCGTCTGGTGGGGATCAGTACCAACATGTCCGGCTCGCTGACCTTCACCCTGGCGGCGGCCATCGGTGCGTTCTCGGGCATGTTGATCGCTCCGGTAACGACCATTTACTACGACACCGGCTTTTTGATCGGTCTCAAGGGCTTTGTGGCCGCGATCTTCGGTGGTCTGATCAGTTATCCCGTTACCCTGTTGGGCGCCTTGTTCCTGGGGGTTCTGGAAGCGTTTTCCTCTTTCTGGGCCAGTGCCTATAAAGAAGTCATTGTATTTACCATGGTGATACCGGTGTTGTTGTGGCGCTCCTTCGGTAGCAAGCACGTGGATGATGAGGAGTAAATCACATGAGACACTTGCTGACGCTATTGTTTATCGCGGTTCTGTTGATTTTGCCGCAGTTGGGCGCAACGCCCGAATTCTGGATTACCCAGCTTAACTACATTGGCTTGACCAGCTTGGTCGTGCTGGGTCTGGTACTGTTGACGGGCGTGGGTGGCCTGACTTCGTTTGGTCAGGCTGCGTTTGTGGGTCTGGGCGCGTACACCACGGCTTATCTGACCGCTCGCCTGGGCTGGTCGCCCTGGTTCAACCTGTTGATTGGCATGGCCATTACCATGATGGTGGCCTACATTCTGGGCGCGATCACCCTGCGCTTGTCCGGCCACTTCCTGCCCCTGTGTACCTTGGCGTGGGGTCTGGCCTTGTACTACCTGTTTGGCAACCTGGAGTTTCTGGGTCAGTACGACGGTATTTCCGGTATTGCTCCTTTGGAGTTCTTCGGTATTTCACTGTCCTCGGGGCGGGATATTTACTACCTGATCTGGGCTTTTGCCTTGCTGGCCATGTGGGGCACACGCAACTTGCTCAATTCCCGTCCTGGACGTGCCATTCGGGCTTTGAAGCATGGCAGCGGCATGGCCGAGTCCTTTGGCGTGAACATGGCCAACTACAAGGTCATTGTGTTCGTTTATGCCGCCTTGCTGGCTTGCGTATCCGGTTGGCTCTATGCCCACTACCAGCGCGCGGTATCGCCCAGCCCCTTTGGCCTGAACTACGGCATTGAGTACCTGTTCATGGCCGTCTTGGGGGGCGCAGGCAGTGTCTGGGGAGCTGTTCTGGGTTCGGCCCTGGTGCTGAGCCTGAAAGATCAATTGCAGAACTGGCTGCCTAAACTGCTCAATACCGACATCAACTTCGAGCTGATCGTCTTCGGTATCCTGATGGTTCTTATTCTGCAGTACGCCCGTGACGGTTTGTGGCCCATCCTGCACAAGGTCTGGGAACAGGTCTTCGGTGCACAGAAGCGCAATCAGGCAGCTCCTCCACAAGCCGAAGCTTTGCCTCAGCGTGAGCGTCCTCAGGCCGGTTCGCTGGTTCTAGAAGTGAACAAGATCCGCAAGGAGTTCGGTGGTCTGGTCGCCGTGAACGACATCAGCTTCACCTTGAATGCTGGTCAGATCATGGGCCTGATCGGTCCTAACGGTGCGGGCAAGAGTACGACCTTTAACCTGATTACCGGCGTGCTGTCGGCCACCAGTGGACAGGTCAGCTTCCTGGGGCAACGCATTGATGGCAAGCCTGCACGCGAGATTTCCCGCCTCGGTGTGGGCCGTACGTTCCAGCATGTGCAATTGCTGCCTACCATGACGGTTCTGGAGAACGTGGCATTGGGCGCTCACTTGCGTCGGAATGTGGGCGTGGTGTCCGCTGTCCTGCATACCGAGCGTCGTAGTGAAGCGGAACTTTTGCATGAAGCGGCGGTGCAACTGCATCGGGTGGGCCTGGGCGACTACCTGTACGAAGAGGCGGGTAATCTGGCCCTGGGTCAACAGCGTATTTTGGAAATTGCGCGTGCCCTGGCCTCTGATCCGCTGCTTTTGCTGCTGGACGAGCCTGCCGCCGGCCTGCGCTACAAAGAAAAGCAGGAGCTGGCCAAAGTGCTGAGTCAGTTACGCAGTGAAGGCATGAGTATCTTGCTGGTTGAGCATGACATGGACTTTGTCATGAATTTGACGGACAAGCTGGTTGTCATGGATTTTGGCACCAAGCTGGCCGAAGGGTTGCCCAAGGAAATTCAGGAAAATCCAGCCGTGCTGGAAGCCTACCTGGGTGGTATTGATGACGACCTGGATCTGGACCAGGTCAATGAGCCCGCCTCGGCAGGAGCAGCGCTATGAGTTCGGCACAATCGAAAGACATTATCCTGAAAGTAGACAATCTGGCCGCTCAATACGGCAAGGTCACCGCGGTGACGGGGGCCAGCCTGGACGTGCGGGCAGGTAGCATTGTGACGGTGATCGGCGCCAATGGCGCGGGCAAGTCCACCTTGCTCAATTCCATGATGGGCTCTTTGCCCAGCGTGGGACGCAGCACCGGTTCGGTACAGTACGAGGGCCAGGAGATCAGTCATTGGGAAGTGGAGCGTCGCGTGGCGGCCGGTATTTCCCTGGTGCCCGAGCGCCGCGAATTGTTTGGCAGCATGACGGTCGAGGACAATCTTCTGCTGGGCGGCTTTCGTCTGTATCGGGCTCGTCAAGCTGGATGGCGTGACACCATGGACAAGGTCTATACCTTGTTCCCACGCCTGAAAGAGCGTCGTACGCAGCTGGCCGGGACCTTGTCAGGCGGTGAGCGACAAATGCTGGCGGTGGGACGTGCCTTGATGGCACAACCCAAAGTCCTGATGCTCGATGAGCCCAGCCTGGGCTTGGCGCCGCGTGTGGTGCGGGAAATCTTCATGATCATCGCCCGACTGCGTAGTACCGGTGTGGCCATCTTGCTGGTCGAGCAAAATGCGCGTGCCGCTTTGCAAGTGGCTGACTACGGTTATGTTCTGGAGACGGGCGATGTGGTGCTGCAAGGGCCCGCGTCTGACCTGGCTCATAATCCCCGAGTGATAGAAAGCTATCTGGGTTTGGGGCAGGGCAAACGCGAGCAGGAAGAGGCGAACGCTTAGAAGCGGTAGCCGACCCCGATGGTGGCAACCACGGGGTCCAGCTTGGCTTTGCCAATGGACTGGCCGTTCAGTTGCACGTCGGGACGGATGCTGATGTAACGCACATCGGCATTCAGGAACCAGTTCTTGTCCAGCTTGTAATCCACGCCGACCTGGGCTGCAAACCCCCAGCTGTTTTTCAGTTTCAGGTCGGAACCGGCCAGCGCACCGCGCGATTCGGTGTCAAAGAACATGGTGTAGTTCACGCCCACGCCGACATAGGGTTGGAAGTCGCTGTCAGGCAGAAAGTGATATTGCAGGCTCAGGGTAGGGGGCAAGTGCTTGGTTTTGCCAATACGTCCCAGATTGCTGTCGATATTGTGCTGGAAGGGGAATGCGCCCAGCAGCTCAACACCAATATTGCGGGTAGCCATGTAGGTCAGCGAGAAGCTGGGGCGGGCGTTGTTGCCCACGTCCAGCTTGACGGTGCCATCTGCAACCGTGCCATTGTTGGATTTTGGGGACACCCAGGTCACGCCGCCCTTGAGCAAGAAATCACCCGCTTCATGTGTTTGGCCTTGAGGGGCATACAGAACAGCGGCCAGCCCAGCAGCCAGCAAGGACAGGTGCAGACCGGGAAACAAGTAGCGGGATTTCATAGGAGCTCCGTAGGTGTGTGTAAAGCCTACAGAGTGCATGAGGCCAGAGGGCCCGGACTTGATCCAAAGCAAGCTTCAGAAGTAGTTGACTGCCTGACCTTGTTGTAGATCAAGGAAGCGGAAATCATCTGAGGCCAATTCAAGCCTCGTGTGTTTTTTTTGCATCACTTGGTAAACCGCTGGAAATAAAAAACCCCGTGGCTTATGTGCTTTTTTTCAGCTTTTGCCTGAGGGCATGGCTGGGGCAGGGCGGCCAACTTGCGAGCAGGGCCGGCAAGCGGCGGTGGTGGCCCCATGTAGGCGCAAGACGCTGGCTAAAGGTCTCAGTCTCCCAGGAGGGCATGCAAGGTTTCGTATTTGTGGCTCAGCTCGCTACGTGTAAATCGTTCTACGATCTGCCCATGCTCCAATACATAGAAGCGGTCGCTGAAGGCAGCAGAGAATTGGGGGCATTGCTCGGCCAGTACGACGGTGTAGCCTTCGTCGCGCAGGGTACAGATGAGTTTGATCAAGGTCTGGGCCTGCACCGGCGCCAGACCTTCCGAGACTTTGTCCAGTAGCAGCAGGTTGACCCCTGTGCGTAGCAGTCGGGCAATCGCCAATATTTTTTGTTCGCCCGTCGATAGTTGAGTGGCCATATGATGCCGACGCTGCTCCAGGCTGGGCAGCAGCTCATAAATTTGCATCAACGACATCCCGCCGCCCAAGGTCGTGCCGATAGCCGGAGGCAGCAGGAGGTTTTCCTCACAACTTAGCCCCGTAAAAATGCTTTGCTCATAAGGGCTGTAGCCCACCCCCAGATCCACCAGCTGATGTTGGCTCAGATGAATGGATTCGGTGCCTTGAATGCGGATGGAGCCTCGACGGCTGTCCGTCAAGCCCACGATGGCACGTAACATGGCGCTGCGGCCAGCCCGGTTGCGGCTCAAGACGGTGCATATCTCGCCGGAGGCAACCTGTAGATTCAATCCGCGCAAGAGCGGAAACTCTCGGTGCCAAGCGTACAGATTCTCAATATCCAGGGCAGCCTGCATCATGAGAACGCTCCTTGTCGTGAGTCGTCAAAATGGGCCTGTACGTTGGCTGATCAGCGCAGGAACCCGTTACGCGTCCTTTGCCTTTGACTGCGGTGATGTTATTTCTCGCAAACGCTAGGCAGAGTCCTTTATGCGTTTCAGTATGAGAGCCCTGGCCCCGCAAAACCATGCGGGTTTGTCATAGGATGGTTTGCTTTATTTCACAGATTGGTAAACAAATGTTGGCAAACCACTGATCTGTTACTTAAGTGTTAACGGTTTTGGGCTTGAAGTCGCACAGATCCGCTATCCCGCACTGGGGACACTTGGGCTTGCGAGCAACACAGATATAACGGCCGTGCAGAATCAGCCAGTGATGAGCATCCAGCAAAAAAGGTTTGGGAATCAGTCGTTCCAGCTTTTTTTCCACTTCCACCACATTTTTTCCCGGTGCAATCCCTGTGCGGTTCGCGACGCGGAAAATATGGGTATCCACAGCAATGGTGGGCAAGCCAAAAGCAGTGTTCAGAACAACATTCGCGGTTTTGCGGCCCACGCCAGGAAGGGCTTCCAGAGCGGCGCGGTCGCAGGGCACCTGGCCTTGATGTTGTTCCAGCAAAATCTTGCAGGTTTTGATGACGTTGGCAGCCTTGGTTTTGTACAGGCCGATCGTCTTGATGGCTTCGCGTAGCCCTTCCTCGCCCATCGCGAGAATACCCTCGGGTGTGCCATGTTCCGGAAAAAAGCGGGCGGTTGCCAAATTCACCGAACGGTCTGTGGCTTGCGCGGACAAAATAACCGCGATCAACAGTTGAAACGTGTCAGCGTATTCCAGTTCGGTGGTGGGTTTGGGGTTGGCTGCCTGAAAACGGCTGAAAATCTCGTAGCGCTTGGCGGCATTCATGGTGTGGTCTCACCGGCGGTTTTGCTGGCGCGCCGGGCACGGGCGCGGGCTAGCGCAGAGGCGATGGAGGCCTCCCGTTTGTCGGCCTGGTCGGCATGGTTGGCCAGTACCGGCTTGTTGGCCAGCGTACGGGCGGCCAGGTCCGAGCTTTCTTTGTGGCGGGCCAGCAGGCGTTCGCGACGTTGCTCCGTGTCCTGGCGGGCCTGGGCAGCCTGCTCCTGGCTCCATTCGTCGGTAGGCACCATGCTGATGCAGTCTACCGGGCAGGGAGGGACGCACAGCTCACAACCGGTGCAGCGGTCGGCCAGCACGGTATGCATCAGTTTGTTGGCGCCGATAATGGCATCTACCGGGCAGGCCTGAATGCAAAGCGTGCAACCAATACAGTGTTCTTCGATAATCACCGCCCGGCTGGGCCCGGTGAATTCCCCACAGTCCGGGTCCAGAGGCAGGGGGGCACGACCCAGCAGCTCGGCCAGGGCCTGTACGCCTTCCTGCCCGCCAGGCGGGCAGCGATTGATGGCCTCACCCTCAAGCGCAATGGCTTGGGCATAGGGCAGACAGGCGTCGTAACCACAGCGGGTGCACTGGGTCTGGGGAAGCAGGGCGTCAATGCGCCGTATCAAAGTGTCGGACATGAATACAAAAACGGGGCCTTCCGGCCCCGTTGGAAACGGCTTAAGCCAGATAATCAGTTGTGCTGACGGATGAAGTCCCTGATTTTAGGACAGATCAGCGTGCGCCAGCGGCTTCCGGAGAAAATCCCGTAATGGCCACAGTTGGGCGCAGTAAATTGTTGCTTGAGGGCAGGCGCGATTTTCGAGCATAGTCCTTGGGCAGAATGGGTTTGACCCTGCCCCGAAATGTCGTCCAGCTCGCCTTCGATGGTGAACAGAGCCACGCCTTCAATATCCTGAGGACGAACTTGTTCGCCATGGACATGCCATTGACCTTTAGGCAGGCGGTGCTCCTGGAACACGATGCGGATGGTGTCCAGATAGAACTCGGCAGGCATATCCAGCACCGCATTGTACTCGTCGTAGAAACGGCGGTGCGCCTGGGCGTCATCGTCGTCGCCCTTGATCAGATGCTGATAGAAGTCGTAGTGGGAACTGACATGGCGATCCGGGTTCATGGCTACAAAACCGGCATGCTGCAGAAAACCGGGATACACACGACGATGCGCGCCGGGGTATTTAGCCGGCACGCGATGAATCAGATTGTTCTCGAACCAAGAGTAGGACTTGGTGGTGGCCAGACGATTGACCTCCGTGGGGGACTGACGGGTGTCGATGGGACCGCCCATCATGATCATGCTGCGGGGCATGACCGCCGAGCGACGGCTGGCCATCAGTGACACCGCGGCCAGTACCGGCACAGTGGGCTGACAGACGGACATGACATGGACAGTCGGCCCCAGTGTCTGGATGAACTCCTGCACATACAGGACGTAGTCGTCCAGATGAAAGGGGCCGGCGGAGCGGGGCACCATGCGTGCGTCAATCCAGTCGGTGACATACACGCGATGGTCGGGCAGCAGCGCCCGTACAGTCTCACGCAGCAAGGTGGCGTGGTGGCCGGAGAGCGGCGCTACCAGCAAGACGATGGGGTCCTGATCGGCCTTGGGATGATTGCGCTCGAAATGGATCAGTCTGCAAAAAGGTTTGTCCAGACGCACGGTTTCGCGCACGGCGACGGCTTGGCCGTCAATCTGGGTTTCGCTCAGGCCCCAGGCGGGCTTTTCGTAATCCTTGCCGATACGGTGTACCAGTTCAGAGGCCGCCGCCAGTTGGCGCGACAGGGGGGTATAGGCCAGTGGACTGTAGGGATTGGAGAACCATTGGGAGCTGGTGCCGGTAAAGGCGGCCAGCGGAGCCAGAAAAGCCCGCTGGAGTTCGTGCAGATCGTAAAGCATAGAGTGCGCCTTGGTGTTGCCAGGTTTGATACAGAGGAATGTATATGCTTATTTCCTGTGGGAAACAATACGATGTTTACCGTTCCTCTGGACTTGGGATTTTCCCCTTGCTGCAATGCAGCAAGATTTTTATCAAAAGGCGGGATTAGGCGCAAGCGTGGCTGGACATGAACTCAGCCACCTGCTCAGGCTGGTAGAGGGAGCGTGATGGGCTTAACGCTCCAGATACTGTAGTTTGTTCTCCACACCGTTCCAGTCGTCAGCATCCTCCAGTGGTTTTTTGGAGCGGTTGATGCTGCCAAAAATGGGGCTGAGTTCGGCGTTCAGCGCAATGAAGGGAACCTGGTCCTGCGGCACATCTTCTTCGGCAAAAATAGCATTGGCCGGGCATTCGGGAATACAGACGGCGCAGTCGATGCACTCGTCCGGGTCAATCACCAGAAAGTTCGGGCCTTCACGAAAACAGTCGACGGGGCACACATCCACACAGTCGGTGAATTTGCACTTGATACAGTTTTCGGTGACGACGTGGGTCATTTCAGTAACACTCCTGCGGTATCGCTAAGGCGGTTAATCACGGAAAGGTCCGTGTCTGGGTGCGCCACAACGCACAGGGCCTGAACGATAAAAATGGGATTTAAATCGAATCTTTCGATTTTAACGAATATTCGGCGTCTTGCTTATTGAGATGGCGCAATAGCTGTTCCGCTAGATAGCGGTACGCAAGAACGGGCGCCCGTGCTATGGTTGCGCAATCAAAATCGGTAGGTTTGTGATGATCATTACCTCTTTACTTGATACGGACCTGTACAAGTTTTCCATGATGCAGGTTGTTTTGCATCATTTCCCGGCTGCGCACGTGGAGTACCGCTACAAATGCCGTACTCCCAATATTAATTTGAGCCAGTATCTGGACCAGATCCGGGCGGAAATTCATGCGCTGTGTCAGTTGCGTTTTTCAGACGCCGAGCTGGACTATTTGCGGAGCCTGCGCTTTATCAAAAGCGATTTTGTGGATTTCCTGGGTCTGTTTCATTTGCCTGAACGCTGCATTCAGGTGCAGGCAGGCGAAGTGCCCGGCGAGATCGAGATCTCGGTGCAGGGCCCCTGGTTGCACACAATTCTGTTTGAGATCCCCGTGCTGGCCATTGTGAACGAGGTCTACTTTCGCAACGAATGTCCGCAACCGCCTTGGACAGAAGGGCGCGAGCGCCTGCAATCCAAGATGCGTCTGGTGGTGGATGATCCGGCGTTAAGCGATTTTCGTGTGGCTGACTATGGCACGCGCCGCCGCTTTTCCAAGCAGTGGCACGAAGAAGTGGTCACCACCATGATCGAGCAGATGAAGCCGCATTTTGCCGGTACCAGCAATGTCTGGCTGGCCATGAAGTACGGGGTGACGCCCCTGGGCACCATGGGTCACGAGTACTTGCAGGCCTGTCAGGCCCTGGGTCCGCGCTTGCGGGACTCGCAGACGTTCGCCCTGGAGGTATGGGCGAAAGAGTACCGTGGTGACCTGGGTATCGCTTTGTCGGACGTGTACGGCATGGATGCTTTCCTGCGCGATTTTGATATGTATTTCTGCAAACTGTTTGATGGCGCTCGTCACGACTCGGGCGACCCCTTCATCTGGGGCGAGCGTTTGCTGGCGCACTATCAAGCCAACCGTACCGATCCGCGCACCAAGACCTTGGTGTTTTCCGATGGTTTGACTATCCCCAAGGCGATTGAACTGGCCCTGCGTTTTGCCGGTCGGTGCAAAGTGTCGTTCGGGATCGGGACCAATCTGACCAATGATCTGGGGCATGAGCCTTTGCAGATCGTCATGAAGATGGTGCGTTGCAATGGTCAGCCTGTGGCGAAAGTGTCCGATGCTCCTGAAAAGACCATGTGTGATGATCCGGCCTATCTGGCTTACTTGCGACAGGTTTTCCAGCTGCCACCGGCTTGAGCGCGTGCTGATTGCCGCGGGTTCTGTGGATACAGTGCCTCCGGTAACGCAGGCAAGGCGGTACAAAGAGTGGTTCCTGTAGCGAGCGTCTTACCACGCGATAAGGCGCTTGAACGACAAGACGATAAGGCTGCCAAGCGAATCCGTCGAATCAAAGCCCTCTGCCCAGGCAGAGGGCTTTTTTCATAGACACAGCAAAGCCGCCAGATGCCCGCCGGCTTCACGGGCTTGGGCAATTTGTTCATTACTCAAAGATTTGGGGGCCAGAATGCTTTCTGGCGTCTGGGCGTGGAAATTGAAGATACGGATGGGGGCGACCAGCTCCAGCCGCCAGCCTGTGCAAATCCGTTCCAGTTGTCGTTGCGCACCTTGCCCATCGCTACCTGCGCTGATCAAGGCGGAATAGGGGCGCCCATTCAGCTGATCCAGCACCTCGTAGTAGTTCCGGTCCAGACACTCTTTCATGGCCCCACTCAGGCTGGCCAGATTCTCGGGGGCGCAGAACAGGTAGGCCTGGGAATCGCGTAAATCCTGTGCCTGCACGCGATCGCAATGCACACGTTTGATACGGAGGTGATCGGTCATGTCCAGCTCCCTGAGCACCTCCAGCGCGCCTTCTTCGGCCTGTTCGGCCAACTGGCGGGCGGCGCCAGTACGGGAATGCCAGATCATCAGAAGCTGACGGCATGTGTTCAGACTCATAAGCTCTTACTCGCGGTGATAGACTAGCGGCTACAGTATAGAGAGCCCTCTTCGCGCTGAGTGGCCACATCGACGTAACCCACATGAATCACACCGCTTCTCCCCCTACGGCCGAGTCGGCCTTTACCCCGCTATGGTTCGCGCAAGCCAGCCACGGACTGGATGAGGCAGGGCGCATGCTCTTGCAGGCGGCAGCCGACTGGGCGGGGCCTGTATTGCTGGATCTGACTGGCAGCACCGGCGAGCCCTTGGACAGTCATTGCGCTCAGGTGGCGCTTATTTTGGCGGGTCTGGGCGTGGACGCTCAAACCCGTGCCAGTGCCTTGCTGGCCGTGACCCCGGCCCCGGGGCCGGAGGTCAAGCAGGACCCGGTTCAAAAAGCCTTTGGCACCGAAGTCATGACATTGGTGCGAGGCTCGCGTGCTCTGTATCGACTGGGCTCGATTACCGGCCAGGCCAAGGAACAGACGGGCGGCGGCGATCAGAAAGAAATGAAGCGCAAGATGTTGCTGGCGATGGCGGCCGACTTGCGTATTGTGTTGATGCGTCTGGCCTCGCGGCTGCAGTCCTTGCGCTGGTATCGGCAGTCCAAAACAGTTTGTCCGGTCGGGTTTGCCCGTGAAACGCTGGAGCTGTATACGCCGCTGGCCAATCGTCTGGGTATCTGGCAGATCAAATGGGAAATGGAGGACCTGGCCTTTCGTTTCCTGAACCCCGAGGTCTACAAGGACATTGCAGGCCGTCTGGAAGACAAGCGCGTAGAGCGTGAGACTTTGATTGCTCAGGTGCGAGACCAATTGTTGGCAGCCCTAAAGCGCGAGCATATTGTGGCCGAGGTGTCTGGCCGGCCCAAGCATATCTTCAGTATCTGGAACAAGATGCGTAACAAGCATCTGGATTTCGAGCAGCTGTTTGATCTGCGTGCCTTGCGCGTCATTGTCGAGGATGAACGCAGTTGCTATCACACCCTGGCGGTGGTGCATTCCCTGTGGACCCCCGTGCCCGAGGAGTTTGACGACTACATCTCCCGGCCCAAGCCCAATGGTTACCGCTCCTTGCATACCGTGATTGCGGACGCGCAGGGCCGTTGCTTTGAGATTCAGATCCGCACGCGTGACATGCATCAGTTTGCAGAGTACGGGATGGCGGCTCACTGGCGTTACAAGGAGGCGGGGGCGCAAGGCGGGCAGCAGACGGCCGATGGCGAGGATGACCGCAAGATTGCCTGGATGCGCCAACTGCTGGCCTGGGACAGGGAAGCGGCTACCTCCAACGCGAGTGCCTCGGAGTCTCTGCCTGACAGTCGCACGGAGTCAGCTGGCTCTGCGGCAGACAATGCGCCTGTCAGCAAAAAGGAGGCGCTGGCTCGCCCCTTGAAGGCGCAGGAGGACGAACATATTTATGTGTTGACGCCACAGGCCCGTGTCATTGAGTTGCCTGTGGGTGCAACCCCGGTCGATTTTGCCTATTACTTGCATACCGACTTGGGTCACCGTTGTCGGGGGGCGCGGGTTGATGGGCAGATGGTGCCTTTATCCACCCGTTTGTCGACAGGGCAAACCGTAGAGATTGTGGCCGCCAAGTCGGGAGGGCCATCGCGTGATTGGCTAAATGTGCAACTGGGCTTTTTGGCCAGCCCACGCTCGCGCTCCAAAGTGCGGGCCTGGTTTAATGCGATTGAGTTGCAGCAGCGCATCTCCCAAGGCCAGAGCATGGTCGAAAAAGAGCTGCAAAGGTTGGGCCGCACTGCCGTGAACCTGGAGCAGATGGCGCAACAGCTGGGCTTTGCCAAGGCAGATGACTTGTATGTTGCGGTGGCCAAGGATGAGTTCAGTCTGCGGCAGGTGGACGCCTTGTTCCGTGAGGATGTGCAGGAAGAGGAACCTGTTCAGCGTGTGTTTGACGCGGCCCGGGAAAGTGTCTCGAAAACCGGAAAAAGCGGTGTATTGGTGGTGGGAGTCGATTCGCTGATGACGCAACTGGCCCGTTGCTGTCGTCCTGCTCCTCCGGACCTGATTGCTGGCTTTGTGACCCGGGGGCGCGGAGTGTCCATACACCGTGCTGACTGCAAGTCCTATCAGGAACTGGCCGAGCGACAGCCTGAACGGGCGATCAGTGTGGATTGGGGCGACACGGGAGAGACGCAATATCCGGTGGATCTGGCCATTGAGGCGCAGGAACACCCCAGCCTGTTGCGTGATCTGTCGGAAGTGTTTGCCCGCTTGCGTTTGAACGTGACCGGTATTAATACCTTGAGTCGTCGCTCGTTGACGCGCATGATATTTACGATTGAAGTGCGTGATGGCGAGCAAATTCAAAAGGCGTTGGCGGCCTTGAACGAGTTATCGGGGGTCAGCGCCCGCCGCTACTCGTCCTGAACTGCTAAAATCAGTCAACCTACACCTCGCGGGCGTTGTGCCCGCGATTGTTCTTGTCAATCAAGAGAGCGAGCTTTGAAAACCTATACCTTGCCCGACCCGGATGGACATTTTGGTCAGTTTGGTGGTTCGTTTGTCGCTGAAACGCTGGTCCACGCCCTGGACGAGTTGAAAGCAGCCTACGAACAGTATCGGAACGATCCTGAGTTTTTGCATGAGTTTCACTATGAGCTCAAGCACTTTGTTGGTCGTCCCAGCCCCGTGTACCATGCCCGTCGATGGTCGGAGCAACTAGGTGGAGCTCAGATCTGGTTCAAGCGCGAAGATCTCAATCACACTGGCGCACACAAGATCAACAACTGTATTGGACAGATTCTGCTGGCTCGCCGTATGGGCAAGCCACGCATTATCGCGGAAACCGGAGCAGGCCAGCATGGCGTGGCAACGGCGACGGTCGCTGCCCGCTATGGGCTGGAATGCGTGGTTTACATGGGAAGCGAGGACGTGCGTCGTCAAGCGTCCAACGTGTACCGCATGAAACTGCTCGGTGCGACCGTGGTCCCCGTGGAATCGGGTTCGCGCACCCTGAAAGATGCGCTGAACGAAGCCATGCGCGACTGGGTTACCAACATCAGCAATACTTTCTACATTATTGGCACGGTTGCCGGGCCTCATCCTTATCCGATGATGGTGCGCGACTTCCAGTGCGTGATTGGTAACGAGTGTGTGGAGCAGATGCCTCAGGATGCCGGTCGCCAGCCCGATTATGTGCTGGCTTCGGTAGGCGGTGGCTCCAATGCCATGGGCATTTTCTACCCTTATATCGAGCACAAGAATGTCGAGCTGATCGGGGTGGAAGCGGCTGGGCGTGGTCTGGACACGCTGGAACATTCGGCCTCCCTGAACAAGGGCATGGTGGGAGTGTTGCACGGTAACCGCACCTATGTACTGCAGGATGATGACGGTAACGTCATGCCCACGCACTCGGTGTCGGCGGGCCTGGATTACCCCGGTGTCGGTCCTGAGCACGCGTGGTTGAAGGACTGCGGCCGTGCCCAATATGCCACCTGCACCGATGAAGATGCCCTGAAAGCGTTTCACGATTGCTGCCGCATCGAAGGCATCATGCCGGCGCTCGAGTCTTCGCACGCCTTGGCTCATGCGGCTCGTATCGCCCCGACCCTGCCTAAAGACAAGATTATCCTGGTGAGCTTGTCCGGTCGTGGCGATAAAGACATGCACACGGTCGCCGAGTACGGCGGCTTGACACTGTAAGCAATCGGGAACTGATATGTCGAGTAATGTGCGTCTGAAAAAGACGTTTGACGGGTTGAACGGGCGCTGCGCCCTGGTCCCTTATATTACGGCCGGTGATCCCTCGGTGCCTGCGACGGTGGCGTTGATGCATGCCTTGCGTCAGGCAGGGGCGGACGTCATTGAACTGGGCGTGCCCTTTTCTGATCCCACAGCCGATGGCCCGGTGATTCAGCAGGCGGCCGAACGGGCGATCAGCCGCGGCGTGGGTCTGCGCAAAGTGCTGGAGATCGTGCAGCAGTTTCGTCTGATCGACCAGGACACTCCGGTGGTGCTGATGGGATACGCCAACCCGATTGAGCGCATTGGTCAGGCCGAGTTTGCCGTCATGGCGGGCGAGGCCGGGGTGGACGGGGTGCTGACGGTGGATTATCCCCCCGAAGAGTCCGAGGATTTCACCCGTTTGCTGACCGAGCAGGGCGTTGATACCATTTTCCTGCTCTCGCCCACTTCCACGGACGAACGCATCGCCAAGGTGGCGGAGTTGGCCCAAGGCTATGTGTATTATGTATCCCTCAAAGGGGTGACCGGTTCAGCCCAGATTGATGTGGCTGATGTGGAAATGCACTTGCAGCGGATACGTCAGCACGTCAAAATTCCGGTCGGGGTGGGTTTTGGGATTCGTGACGCCGAAAGCGCCCGGGCGATTGCCCGCACGGCGGACGCGGTGGTCATCGGTTCCAAGCTGATCCAGACCATGGAGCAGGCGGTGCAGGAAAATGCTGGCAAAGCGCAAAAGGACATTGATGCGGCAGCAGTAGCGGCAGCTGGTCAATGGCTCGCGCAGATACGCCAGGCGCTGGATAATTAGCCCAAATACCTATTCCGCGTATAGAATCATCTGCCTGTTCTTGATGAACAGGCGCTTTTTTTCAGAATAAAGAGCTTGGTGGGCCTCGCGCCGGCCAAGCGAAAACAGGATCTAACAATGAGCTGGATCGAGAAAATACTCCCGCCGCGAATTAACCGTAACCCTGAAAGCAGCCGTCGCGTGCCCGAAGGGCTGTGGGTGAAATGTCCGTCGTGCGAGTCTGTGCTCTATAAGGAAGATCTCCAGGCCACGTTGAATGTCTGCCCCAAGTGCAGCCATCACATGCGTATTGGTGCTCGGGCCCGGATCAAATCCTTGCTGGACCCCGAAGGCCAGACCGAGATTGGTTCCAATACTCGTCCTATGGACCCCTTGAAGTTCCGTGATTCACGCAAGTATACGGAGCGTGTTTCCGAGGCGACCAAGCAAACGGGTGAAACTGAAGCCATGGTAGTCATGAGCGGCACGATCTTGTCTGTGCCCGCGGTGGTCGCCTGCTTCGAGTTTGAATACATGGGCGGTTCCATGGGTTCGGTGGTTGGCGAGCGCTTCACGCGTGGGGTGCAGGCTGCCATAGCCAATCGCAGCCCCTTTATTTGTGTGGCTGCTTCGGGTGGTGCGCGAATGCAGGAGAGTTTGTTCTCGCTAATGCAGATGGCCAAGACCACGGCGATTTTGGCGGAACTGTCTGAGGCGGGTTTGCCGTTCATCAGCATTCTGACTGATCCTACCATGGGTGGCGTGTCGGCCAGTTTCGCCTTTATGGGCGATGTGGTGATTGCCGAGCCTAACGCCTTAATCGGTTTCGCGGGTCCGCGTGTGATTGAGCAGACAGTGCGTGAGAAGCTGCCAGAGGGTTTCCAGCGTGCCGAGTTCCTGCTGGAAAAGGGCGCTATCGATATGGTGGTGGATCGACGCGAATTGCAGCGTGAGTTGGCGGAGTTGTTGGCTTTGCTGACTCGTCAGCCGGCGGAGGCTGTGTCGCGCCATCCTTGACTGCTACGGCTTTGAGCTTAGGGGGAAACGCCATCTGGAGTCAGGTGGCGTTTTTTATTGCCTGCTGTGATTTGGTATTTTTTGTAGAAAAGTTTGTCTTTTTTGGATTCGGGCTTCTTGGTTAAGACTTCGGGGCGAGATTGGTTTGGTTTTCTTAGGGTGGGGGAGCACGATCCTGGAGCGGGGCTTTGGCCCGCGCTGCGCACGGGTACCCTTGGCGATGGAACAGTCCAGGCGTCCACTGAACTCGCCAGGTACTGGGTCCCCCGTACCCAGTACAAGCGCCTGGCCCAAACAGCACTGGGCTTGCATCCTGAATCGCTCAATAGACCGCGGCTAAAGCCCTGACTCGCACCAGGGCCGTGTTCCCCCATCCCAGGAAAAAAGAAGTATCGCGGAGGGCTCAAGTAGAGGGCTGTGTAAGCTATCTGCAACTGCAACTGCAACTGCAACTGCAACTGCAACTGCAACTGCAACTGTCCTGTCTCGTTCTGTGCCCGTGTTTGGGGATATACCTCGTTCGTCTGTGTAACTGCGTACGTTTTTCTGCGCTGTTGGCTTTAGCTTTGTTTTCTCTCTTTACGTCTATTTTCGGCGTTGTTTGTCGCTGGAGTTGAAAGCGTTATGGGCTTGAGGCCAAGGCCAAGGCGGATTGAATGTCGAGTACAAGACTGAGGCAGATGGGCCTGGGCTGGAACCTGAGTGAGAGAGAGTAGTGGCTGTTGCGGGAGCGGCTCGGAGTAGCAGGAAGAAGAAGGAGAAGGAGAAGGAGAAGGAGAAGGATGCCGAGTGCCTGCCGTCTTCAGATCAAACAGACATAAAAAAACGCCGCCCTAGAGGGCGGCGTTTTTAGTCTTGCTGTTTACTGCGTTTCGACCTGTTGCAGCGGTTCGCTGTTCTCGGTTTCTGCAGCACGTTGCTTGCGTGGGCGACCCAGGCGCACGGGCGCGGGCTGGTAGTCGTCCTGTGTTGCCGAGCGAGCAGTTTCTACCAGTTCGATGCCTGCTGCGTTCAGCACGGCCTCCAGGGGAGCGGCAGCGGGTTTCGGCGCTTGCTCAGCAGCAGGGGCTTTTTCTGCAGCAGCTTGAGTCTCTACGCGAGTCTCTACGGTTGCAGATTCCACTGGAGTGGTTTCGACGACTGGCGTTTCAGCTGTGGGCTGAACCTGTGCAGGGATAGCTGCTGTTTCCATGGCTTCAGCTGGAGCTTCAGTAACTTCTGCTTTGGCTGGTTCGGCAGCAGCTTCTGCTTGTACAGGAGCGGCGACTTCTTCAGCTGCAGGAGCTTCTGGCGCTGCTTCGGCGGCTGGAGCAGTCGTTTCTTCCTGGGCAGTAGCAGTTTCTGCGGCGGCAGTGTCTACCGGAGCAGCGTCAACGGCGGGAGCGTCTGTCACGGCTTGGGTTTGAGCAGGAGCGGCGGCTGTTTCTACGACTTCAGCTGGAGCTTGGGCGACTTCTGCTGTAGCAGCTTCGGCAGCGGCTTCTGCTTGCACAGGAGCAACGGTTTCGGCTGCGGCAGGAACTTCTGGGGCTACTTCGGCCTGAGCGGCAGCAAGCTCTTCCTGAGCGGGAGCGGTTTCAACAGTGACAGCTTGGGTCGTGACGACCTCTTCAGCTTGTTGGGCAGCCTGGGCAGCGACAGGAGCTTCCTGTGCGGCTTCCACGGCGACAGGGGCGGCTTCTTGGACGGCAGGTGCTTCTTTCGCTGTTTGGGGCTGTTCAGGCTCGGCCGTTGCAGTCTGAGCAGCGGCTTGTTCCTGGGCATCCAGAGCTGCGGGATTGAAGCTGGGCGTTTCGTGAGCAACGTAGGCGCTGGTGCTGCCTTCTTCGTTGTTCTCTTCGTTTTCAGCTACGGCGTTCGCGTCTGTGTTGCGACGTCCACGGCGGCTGCGACGACGACGACGTTTGCGCTCTGGGTCCAGGGCGCTGTTTTCGCTGCTTTCGTCTGTTTCAGCATCCGGGTTGTCGCCCGTATCACTTGTGTCGACCTCAATCTGCTGTTCAGCGCGGGCTGGTGCTTCTTGCTTGCTGGCGGCCACGGCGGCAACGCTGGCAACAGCCGCGGCGGCAAGCGCTTGCTCTGGCTGAGCGTCCGTGGTGTTGTCATCTTTGTTCAGCTCGATGTTTTCCGCATTGCCTTCTTCTCGGCGCTGACGACCACGGCCACGTCGGTTACGCGGGTTGCGGCTGTTGCTGCTGCCTTCTTCGACAGTGGCGGGGGTTGTGCTGACGTTGGTGTTTTGAGGCGTTTCCAGAGCGGACTCGGTGCCAGCCGATGCCTGACGGCGGCGACCGCGTGTCGTGCTGCTGGCGCTTTCCGTGCTGACTTTTTCTTCCTGAGCTGCCTCTGGACGATTCGCCTGGCGACGACCACGTCCACCTTGGCCTCGGCCGGCATTGGCTTGGCCGGAGCGACCCTGGCGACGACCCGAGGGGGACTTGTCACTTTCGGTTTTGGTGGTTTCGGTCACAGGCTCGGCGGGTTTGCCGGATAGCCAGTTCAGCAGGCGTTTGAGCAAGCCGGGCTTGTCGTCGCTGGCAACGGAAGTCGCGGCGGTTGCAGCGGCTGCCGCAGCAGCAGGCTTGCTCATGGGAGCAGGCTGGGCATGTGTTGTGCTCTTGACCAGGGCTTCCGGACGAGGCTTGATTTCGTGGCTGCGGTGGGGCACCAGGCTGTCCTGCTGTTCTGGCTGCTGTACCAGCTCATAGCTACTGCGCAGTTCGTCCAGGCGCGGGTCATCATGGCGCAGGCGCTCAATGATGTGGTGCGGCGTTTCCAGATTCTTGTTCGGAATCAGGATCAGGGCAATGTTCAGACGCGACTCGATCTTGGTGATGTCAGCGCGCTTTTCGTTAAGCAGGAAAGTCGCGACATCCACCGGCACTTGAGCGTGCAGGGCGGCGGTGCCTTCTTTCATGGCCTCTTCCTGCAGCAGACGCAGCACGTGCAGGGCGCTGGATTCGGCATCACGAATCACGCCGGTGCCGGTGCAACGCGGGCAAGTGATGTGGGAGCCTTCATTCAGTGCTGGGCGCAGGCGCTGACGCGACAGTTCCATGAGGCCAAAACGTGAGATCTTGCCCATCTGGACACGAGCGCGGTCCAGGTGCAGCGCATCGCGCAGGCGTTGCTCGACAGCACGTTGGTTCTTGCTGTCTTCCATGTCGATGAAGTCGATGACAATCAGGCCGCCCAGGTCACGCAGACGCAACTGGCGGGCCACTTCGTCCGCGGCTTCCTGGTTGGTGCGCAGGGCGGTTTCTTCAATATCGGCGCCACGTGTGGAGCGCGCCGAGTTCACGTCAATGGCTACCAGCGCTTCCGTATGATCGATAACGACGGCACCGCCCGAGGGCAACTGCACAGTACGCGAGTAGGCGGTCTCGATCTGGTGCTCAATCTGAAAGCGCGAGAACAGAGGGATGTCATCGCGGTACATCTTCACGCGATGCAGATTGTCGGGCATGACCACGCTCATGAAAGCGGCGGCCTGCTCGTGAATTTCGTCCGTATCGATCAGGATTTCGCCAATGTCGGGCGAGAAGTAATCGCGGATCGCCCGGATGACCAGGCTGGATTCCAGATAGATCAGGATGGGGGCAGCATTGTCGCGGGCCGCGCCGTCAATGGCGGTCCACAACTGCATCAGGTAGTTCAGGTCCCACTGCAGCTCTTCGACGCTGCGGCCGATACCTGCGGTGCGGGCAATGATGCTCATGCCCTGCGGGATGTCCAGCTGGTCCATGGCTTCGCGCAGTTCCTGGCGGTCTTCGCCTTCTACGCGACGCGATACGCCACCCCCGCGAGGGTTGTTGGGCATCAGGACCAGATAACGACCTGCCAGCGAAATGAACGTGGTCAGGGCTGCGCCTTTGTTGCCGCGTTCTTCTTTCTCAACCTGGATGATTAATTCCTGGCCTTCGACCAGTGCATCCTGGATGCGTGCGCTGCGTACATCAACCCCTTCCTTGAAGTAGCTGCGAGCAACTTCCTTGAAAGGCAGAAAGCCGTGACGCTCTTCGCCGTAACTGACGAAGCAGGCCTCCAGGCCAGGTTCGATGCGGGTGATGACCCCTTTGTAAATATTGCCTTTGCGCTGTTCGCGCCCGGCTGTTTCGATGTCGAGGTCAATGAGTTTTTGACCGTCGACAATGGCGACGCGTAGTTCTTCTTGATGCGTCGCATTGAACAACATGCGTTTCATGAGTGTGGATCTCCGTTGTCATGGAGCACCGAAATATCGGCGCACGACCGCGGGTCACAGGTGTGTAGCGCTATAGCTGCATCAGTTTGGTGCAGGCAGGCAAAATCGGCCTACCGGCTTATAGTCTGGGAGGCACGAGTCGCGCCAGAGCGCGAAGTTCAATCAGCAGAGGGGTCAGAGTCACGGTATGTGTTTGACGAATATAAAATTGCTGGGGGAACGGCAGCCGCATGAATCACGCGGCTGGTGCAAAAGAGCGGGACAATCTGTGCAGGAATTCAGCGCCGCACGCGGGAGGAAAACATCTCTTGGAAAGCGGGCCTTCTTGCCACACGACTTTCGCTATTTCGGACTCACCCCGGCGACCTTATGACCCGGAAGCTGGAACTCAAGGATACAATTATCAGTCCTTGGTCATCCAACGGAGACGCACCCTTTGCATCTCTACGCTGGACCCAGTCTCAGCTTCCATAGGCTGAAGCGATTATATGCCCCTTTTTGTTATGTGCAAACCTCATGAATCACAAAGATCTGTCCCCCAAGTGCGAATGTTACGCATTGATGAAACGCGGGCGGGTCAGCGTATAGACAATTTTTTGATACGCGAATGTAAAGGGGTGCCAAAAAGCCACATTTATAAAGCGATCCGCGGCGGTCAGGTGCGGGTGAATAAAGGCCGCATCAGCAGCGACTATCGCTTGCAAGAGGGCGATATGGTGCGGATTCCGCCCTTGCGGCTGCCCGAGCCCGAGCAGCCACGCCATGTCCCTGCGGCGGTCTTTCCGGTCGTTTTTGAAGACGAACACCTGATGGTGATCGACAAGCCTGCCGGAGTGGCCGTGCACGGCGGCAGCGGTGTGTCCTTTGGCGTGATTGAGCAACTGCGCGCCGCACGACCCCAGGAGCCTTTTCTGGAGCTGGCCCATCGGCTGGACCGGGAGACGTCGGGTTTGCTGATTATTGCCAAACGTCGGGCAGCATTGGTGGGATTGCACGACATGTTTCGCGAAATCCGGGCCCGCAAGTTTTATTGGGCTCTGGTGCAAGGCGATTGGGTGAATGATCGTCAACATATTCGTCTCCCCTTGTTGCGTTGGCTGACGGACAGCGGAGAGCGGCGTGTCAGGGTGGACCCAACAGGCAAGCCGGCTCACACCATCATCACCATGCAGCGCCGCTTTGGCCGCTTTTCCTTGGTGCAGGCGGAGCTGAAGACCGGGCGCACTCACCAGATTCGGGTGCATCTGGCCCATTCGGGCTTTCCGATAGTGGGCGACGATAAGTATGGCGACGATGCCATTCGCGACCAGTTCGCCCGACAGGGCTTCAAACGCATGTTCCTGCATTCGGGGCGCCTGGAGTTCAATCACCCTGTCACCGGACAGCCTCTGGTTCTGGAGGCTCCTTTACCTGCCGCCTGTCAGGCGGTTCTTGAGCGTTTGGAGAAGTCGTTATGACGCGTTATGCCGCCGTTCTGTTTGATTGGGATGGCACTGTTATGGATTCCACGTACTCCATAGCCAGCTCCATTCAGTTGGCCAGTGCGGATCTGGAGTTGCCCGTGCCCTCGATCCAGCAAGCCAGCTGGGTGATTGGTTTGTCCCTGGAAAGCGCTCTGTACCGCGCCGTGCCGGACCTGACGGCCGAGCAAATGCCGCTGTTTCTGGAGCGTTACCGTCATCACTTTATGCAGCGCGACCCGCATATCAAACTTTTTGATGGAATTTTGCCTTTCATGGGTGAACTTCGTGGCCGTCAGATTGCCTTAGGGGTAGCAACGGGAAAAAGTCGTCAAGGTCTGGACAGAGTGCTGCAGCAGGTCAATCTCAGCACTTTTTTTGACGCCACCCGTTGTGCGGATGAAACCCGCAGCAAGCCTGATCCGGAAATGCTGCATCAATTGCTGGCGGAATTGATGCTGGAGCCCGAACAGGTCTTGATGGTGGGCGATACCGTGCACGATATTCACATGGCGGCCAATGCCGGCATGGATAGCGTGGCGGTGACCTATGGCGCGCACGACCCACAGACTCTGGCCAAAGCCGAACCTACGGTCATGGTTGATAATGTGGCGCAAATGCGCGACTGGGTGTTGGAACGTACTTAAAAGGCGGCAAGCGGGTGTGAAAGCCATCTTGCCCGATAGTTTCAGGAGATGGAAATGTTCAAATCACGCTCGCAGCCCATACAGCCCTCTGAAATTACAGATGAATCGGTGTGGCGGGCTCGACGTCGCTTGTTTTTGCAGGCGCCGGGTGCTTTGGCCCTGGCGGCCGGTTTGCCCGGGCTGGCCCAGGCTGTCCCTGTGGGGCAGGCCTTGTCGTTTAACCCTTCCCAACGCTGGAAGTTGGATGAAACGCCCACCAGCGAGGCCGATGTCACCACGTACAATAATTTCTATGAATTTGGCACGGGCAAGGAAGACCCCTCCCGCCAGTCCGGTCAGTTCAAGACCGAGCCCTGGACCGTGCAGGTTGATGGGTTGGTGCACAAACCGCTGACTTTGGATATGGACCAGATCTTGAAGCTGGCTCCTTTGGAAGAGCGTATTTATCGCCTGCGCTGTGTCGAAGCCTGGTCCATGGTGGTGCCCTGGGTGGGGTATTCCCTGTCGGCCCTGTTAAAGCAGGCCTCGCCCATGGGGTCGGCTCGCTTTGTGCGGTTTGAAACGGCAGCGGAGCCGGAAACCATGCCGGGCCTGCGTTCCCGGATTCTGGACTGGCCCTATGTGGAAGCGTTGCGATTGGACGAAGCCATGCACCCCCTGACCTTATTGGCGACCGGCTTGTATGGCAAAAGCCTGCCGGTACAGAACGGGGCGCCGGTGCGGCTGATTGTGCCGTGGAAATATGGTTTCAAGTCGGCCAAGTCCTTGGTGCGAATTACCCTGACCGACACCATGCCCGAGTCCAGCTGGATGAAAGTTGCGCCGCATGAATACGGCTTTTACGCCAATGTGAACCCGGATGTTCCTCATCCGCGATGGAGTCAGGCAACAGAGCGGGTGATTGGTTCCGGTTTTTTTGCCACCAAGAAAGCGACGTTGCCCTTTAACGGTTATGCCGAGGATGTGGCCAGTTTGTATGCCAATATGGATTTGAGGCGTTATTACTGATGAAGACCTGGAAAGCCGCGCAGTTGGACAGGCTCAAGCCGTTGGTGTTCCTAGTGGGTTTGTTTCCGTTGGGGCGCTGGGTATGGCTTGGTTTTAACAACGGGCTGAGTGCCAATCCAGCCGAGTTTCTGACCCGATCCAGTGGAACCTGGGCCTTGGTGCTGCTGTTGGTGACGCTTGCCTTAAGCCCGGTACGACGTTTGCTGGCGCAACCGGCTCTGGTGCGTTGGCGGCGTATGCTGGGCTTGTTCAGTTTCTTTTATGTAGCCTTGCATACGCTGGCCTGGGCCTGGTGGGATCGATCAGGCAACTGGCTGTCCATGTGGCAGGATATTGTGCAGCGGCCCTTGATTGCGATTGGCCTGATCGCTACCGTCATTCTTTTGCTGCTGACTTTGACGTCCACGCATGGCTGGCAAAAGCGTTTGGGTCGTGGCTGGGGCCGTTTGCATCAGACGGTGTTTTTGGCAGCGGCACTATCCGTTTTGCATTTCTACCTGATTCGGATCGGTAAAAATGACGTGGTGGAAGTGTATGTCTACGGTCTGATACTGGTGGGGCTGCTGATCTTGCGTCGTTGGCCTGTATTGAATCAGCCTGCGAAGTAAAAGAAGTAGATCAACAGAAAAACAGGTAATGGGCTTTGTGCTCATTACCTGTTTTTTTATCAGTTCAGGCTTTGCAAAATGGCGGCGGTCTCTGCGTCCAGCAAACCGTCATAGCGTGCGGGACGATAGTGCATCTGGAAGGCGGCAATGACATTCTGCGTGGCTTTGTCAAAAACGCCGCTGTCCGGGGTGTCATAACCTGCCTTGCGCAGCAGGGCCTGGGTCTGGGCAGCAGGCGGCAAGGGGCGGGTGGCGTACTGTGCTTGCAGTGCGCGGGCCTGGGCTTCGTTGTACCAGCGGCCTATACCTGCCTGGGCCAGCTCCTTCCAAGGGAAATGAGGGCCCGGGTCTAGTTTGCGCTGAGGGGCGGCGTCACTGTGACCGATGATATTGCGTGGGGTGACGCCATGTCGTTGGGCCAGATCTTTAATCAGTACCTTCAGAGCCTCGATTTGGGAGCGCGTGTAGGGCGCCCAACGGCCGTCGGGCAGACGGCCCATATTGACGATTTCGATGCCTATCGAGCCGGTGTTCAGGTCTGTGAAGCCGTACCAGGAACCCACGCCCGCATGCCAGGCGCGCCGCTCTTCGGGAACCAGACGGTAGACGGTAGGACGGCGTTCGTCGCTCACTAGATAATGGGCGCTGACATCCCGCTGCGTCAGGACCTTCAGGGAGGTGGCGTGATCGCCTGCCGTGTAATGCAGGACCAGATAGCGAACACGACTGTTCTGACCCTGAGCGCTGTAGCTGTCGTCGAATTTAAAAGGGCCGCTGCTGCCACAGGCAGCCAGCAACGCAGTCAGACTGATTACGCCGATGCGCAGGGCGCGAGAGAGGGCTCTCATGTCAACGGCCCGCCAGGAACAGGAAGATGCAGGGGGTTTTGTCCAGAGCAGGCGGCTGACGCTCACGCCACTGCTCTATCGTGGCGGTCTGGATCAGCTCACGCGAGCCGGTCAAGTCACGAGCCAGGCATAAACGCGTTGTGGGTTTCAAGGACTGCAGCAAGGTGCTGTACATGGCCTGGTTGCGATAGGGTGTTTCGATCAGGATCTGCGTTTGTTTCAGGCTTTGGGACTGGCTTTCCCATTGCTTGAGCTGCTTGGCCCGTGCGCTGCTATCGACGGGCGCGTACCCGTGAAAGACAAACTGCTGGCCGTCCAGGCCGCTGGCCATCAGGCTGAGCAGAATGGAGGAGGGGCCGACATGCGGACGCACAGGGATTTTCATCTCGTGGGCCATGGCCACCACCAGCGCGCCGGGGTCGGCCACCGCGGGGCATCCGGCTTCCGAAACCAGACCGATGGCCTGGCCCTGCAGGGCTGGTTTCAGCCATTCGCGCATTTCGCCTGGCTTGTTGCCCCGCTTGTCCAGGGTGTGGATCGTGATTTCCTGCAGGGGCACGGCGGGCTCGACCAGCTTCAAGAAAGCGCGGGCAGTTTTGGCGTTCTCAGCAATAAAGACGGTCAGCTCGCGCGTCAGCGCCTTGACATCGGCAGGCAGCCAGCCACTGATCGGGCTCTCGCTTAAGCCGACGGGGATCAGATGCAGAGGGGCGACTTGGGGCATGAGGGGGCGGTCCTAAACGGAAAGGGGGAAAGGGTGGGGGAGCAAGGGGTTCAGACCAAAGTGGCGCAGCAAGGTACACAGCTCGATCAGGGGCAGGCCAATAATAGCGGTGGGGTCATCGGAACGCATCGATTCCATCAGGCCAATTCCCAGCCCTTCCGCTTTGGCGCTGCCGGCAGTGTCATAGGGTTTTTCTTGTTGCAGGTAATACTCGATCTCCTCATCGTTCAAGGCACGAAAGCGACAATTGGTAACAATATCGCGGCAGAGAAATTCCTTCCCGTCTGTGACGCACAAGGCACTATGGAAATCGATGTTCTGGCCACTCAACCGTCGTAGCTGCTTTTGCGCGCCAGCATGGTCGCCGGGCTTGCCAATGGCATCTTTGCCGGACGTAGCGACCTGATCGGAGCCAATAACCAGCGCACCCGGGTTGAGCTGGCTGACCCGGGCGGCTTTTTCCCGTGCCAGCCGCAGGCTGAGCGCAGCCGGATCTTCTCCGGGCAAGGGGGTTTCATCAATGTCCGGGGACTGACAGGTGAAAGGCAGGCCCAAACGCGCTAACATAGCGCGGCGATAGACTGAGCTTGATGCAAGGATGAGACGCATGGTGTGTTTTAGCTGTGCTTTGGTTTGACTGCCTTGTGTTTAGCACGGTATTATCTAATGTTTTCTTCGTTATTGAAATGGCTGTGGGCGGGCTTGGCGATAAGCGGGTCATGTTTTACAGGCTTGAATAACGAAGGGCAGGAAAAAGCAGTGCAAGAAAAAATGGTAGAGCTTTAGGCGATACCAAAGCAGTAAATGCACGTAATGCACATAAGCCGTAAACAAGCAGCAAACAAGCAAAGCAAATACGCGGTATCCAAATCTTGGTTAAGCCGCGGTTTGATGCCCTGAGCATACTTATGACGACACTGTATATCGACACTTTGAACCTTGCTCGCGCTCCCCAGGAAATGGCGGGCCAGGTGCGGGTGGAAGATTTGTCTCGTCTGGTGTCCGATTTGCCCGATCAAGGCGATTTGCGCATTGACTGGAGCGTGTCGGGTCGGGAAGATTCTGTCCGGCGCCGTTTTGTGCATGTGCAGGCCAAAGGCAGTGTCATTCTGGAATGCCAGCGCTGTGTAAAGCCCTTCGAGTGGCCCATCGATATTTCTAACGAAGTACAGATTGTGGCAAGCGAGGCCGAGCTTGAGCTGGATGATGACGATGCCGAAGGTCCTGATCGCATCTTGTGCGAAGGCCACCTGGATGTCTTGGGCTTGGTCGAGGATGAACTGATTCTCAGCGTGCCCTATGTGCCGCGCCATGAGGTTTGTCCCGAGGCTCAGTCCCTGTCCATGGAAGCTAAATCGGACGACCTGGACGAGTCCGCCTTTGAGCGGCCGTCACCGTTTGCCGTATTGGGTTCGCTCAAGAAGTCTTGATTGTTGTTACTAATTCATTAATTTTTTCGGGCTGCACCCATTTATTCGGGGTTGTCCATCTACAGGAGTCATCATGGCTGTTCAGCAGAATAAAAAGAGCCCGTCCCGGCGTAACATGCGTCGTTCGCACGACGCGCTTACTGGTCCTTCGACGGCTATCGAGCCTACGACCGGTGAATTGCACCTGCGTCACCACATCAGCCCCAACGGCATCTATCGTGGCCGTAAAGTGCTGAAAACAAAGAACGACGAGTAATAGTCTCTTTGTCGTTGCAAGCAACATAGGTTGCATGCTTGATGTCTAACAAAAAAATACGTATTGCCATCGATTGCATGGGCGGCGATATCGGTTTATCCGTCACTGTCCCTGCAGCGCTTCTTTTTGCCAAGCGCTATCCGGATGTGCACTGCTTATTGGTTGGCGAGCCTCAGGCCATCGAGCAAACATTGCGTGCGCAAGGTAATGTCGATACCTCCTGGTACGACATTCTTCCCGCATCCGAAGTTGTCACCATGGCCGATTCGGTTGAGGTGGCCTTGCGCCGCAAAAAAGACTCCTCCATGCGTGTGGCTGCCCAGTCCGTCAAGGACGGGATAGCTGATGCCTGCATTTCCGCGGGCAACACCGGCGCATGGATGGCAATTTCGCGCTACGTACTCAAAACTCTGGATGGGATTGATCGCCCAGCCATTGCCACGTCCATTCCGAACCAGAAGGGCGGGGCCACGATCATGCTGGATCTGGGTGCCAATGTGGATTGTTCCGCACAACACCTGCTGCAGTTCGCCATCATGGGCTCTGCCCTGGCCAGCATCGTGGATCGCCATGAGCGTCCCACCGTGGGCTTGCTCAATATTGGGGAAGAGGTCATCAAAGGCAACGAAGTCGTCAAGAAGGCGGCGGAGTTGTTGCGCTCCAGCGGACTGAATTTTTACGGCAACGTGGAAGGTGACGATATCTGCAAAGGTACCGTCAACGTGGTCGTGTGCGACGGTTTCGTGGGCAATGTGGTCCTCAAGTCCATTGAGGGGCTGGCCAAGATGGTCGGCAGTATGCTGCGCGACGAATTTACCCGTGACCCCTTGAGCAAATTATCCGCCTTGCTGGCTCGTCCAGTCTTGAATCGTTTCCGCGACAGGGTGGATAATCGCCGACATAACGGTGCGGCCCTTTTGGGTTTACGCGGTATTGTTATCAAGAGTCATGGTTCTGCCGATGCCTACGCTTTCGGTTATGCTTTGCAGCGAGCCCGCGGTGCGGTGCTCAATGGTCTGCTCAGCGGCACCAGCCAGGCAGTCGAGCGCATCATGCAAAGCGTCAGCCTGCATGAAGAGCAAAGCGGCGAACCAGATACACGCCATACTTCAGAGCCCTCGTCCTCATAAGAACGGGCTTGATCGGGAACCTAATTATGACGATATTTGCCAAGATTATCGGTACAGGCGGCTACCTGCCTCCTCGGATTGTGTCTAACGATGATCTGGCTGCTGAGCTGGCTCAAAAAGGTATCGAAACCTCCGATCAGTGGATTGTTGAGCGTACCGGTATTCACCAGCGTCATCTTGCCGATCCCGGTGTTCGCACCAGTCAGTTGGCGACTCAGGCCGCACGTCAGGCGCTGGAAGATGCCGGTCTGGCTGCCCAGGATCTGGACCTGATCGTGGTGGCAACCTCCACCCCTGATTATGTTTTTCCCAGCACCGCCTGCCTTGTGCAGGCCGAACTGGGCAATAAAGGCGCTGCCGCGTACGACGTACAGGCAGTGTGCAGCGGCTTTGTGTATGCCTTGACTACGGCGGATGCCATGATTAAGGCTGGCCGTGCACGCAATGCGCTGGTTATCGGCGCCGAAGTGTTCTCCAGCATTCTGGATTGGGACGACCGCGCCACCTGTGTCCTGTTTGGTGACGGGGCGGGGGCGGTGGTTCTGCAAGCCAGTGATGAGCCCGGTATTTTGGCCGCCCAACTCAACGCTGATGGCAGCCAAATGGGTATTTTGTGCGCGGCAGGCAATGTCTCGCATGGCCAGGTGGTGGGCGATCCCTTCCTGCGCATGGATGGTCAGGCTGTGTTCAAGCTGGCTGTCACCTCTCTGGCCGCCTCGGCCAATCAAGTTTGCGAACAGGCAGGTGTTTCCCTGGCTGATATCGATTGGCTGGTTCCGCATCAGGCCAACGTTCGCATCATCAATTTTCTGGGTCGCAAGCTGGGTATCCCCTCCGAGAAGGTGGTTATCACGGTTGATCAACATGCCAACACCTCGGCAGCCAGTGTGCCTTTGGCCCTGAATGCCGCTCGCCGGGATGGTCGTATCCGTGCCGGTGATCTGGTCTTGTTGCAAGGCGTGGGTGGCGGCTTTACCTGGGGTTCGGTGCTGGTCCGCTGCTAAGTAGCGCGATCCGGATTACCGCCTCATCTCTTTGGGTTTTTCTTCCATGAAAATTGCGTTTGTCTTTCCAGGACAAGGCTCGCAGTCCGTTGGCATGCTCGATGCCTGGTCCGAGTCGGCTGTCGTACAGCAAGCCATTGCACAAGCCAGCCAGGCGTTGGGCCAGGACCTGGCTCAGTTGATGGCACAAGGGCCTGCCGAGGCTCTGAACCTGACTACCAATACTCAACCTGTCATGCTGGCTAGCGCCGTGGCCATGTACCAAGCCTGGATTCAGGCTGGTGGCCCCGCTCCTGCCGTGATGGCCGGTCATAGCCTGGGTGAATACTCGGCCCTGACTGCGGCCGGTGCTCTGAGCCTGGAACAAGCTGTTCCGCTGGTTCGCATCCGTGCCGATGCCATGCAAGCTGCCGTACCTGTGGGTGTCGGTACCATGGCTGCCGTGCTGGGTCTGGATGACGATCAAGTGCGCGATGTGTGTGCTCGTGCCTCTGAGGGACAGCAGATTGTTCAGGCTGTTAACTACAATGCACCTGCCCAGGTTGTGATAGCCGGGAATGTGGAAGCGGTAGATCGTGCATGTGCCCTGGCTAAAGAAGCCGGTGCCAAGCGTGCTTTGGTGCTGCCCGTATCGGCGCCTTTCCACTCCAGCCTGCTGGAGCCGGCTGCAGTGGTGCTGGCCCAGGCCCTGGCTTCCGTGCAGGTGAATACACCTGCCATTTCCGTGATCAACAATGTGGACGTAGCCGCGCCCACCGACCCGGAACAGATCAAGGATGCACTGGTCCGTCAGGCCTGGCACCCCGTGCGCTGGGTGGAGACGATTCAGGCCATGAAGGCCCAGGGTGTCACCCATGTGGTCGAGTGTGGTCCGGGCAAAGTGCTGACAGGTCTGGTCAAACGCATTGATCGTGATCTTGTTGCCTTGTCGATCAGCGACCCTGCGTCCTTGCAGGCCACTTTGGAAGCCCTGGAGGGAGCATAAATGCAAGAAATGGATCTTAGCGGCAAGACCGCCCTGGTAACCGGCGCATCGCGTGGTATTGGTCAGGCGATTGCCAAAGCATTAATGGCACGCGGCGCCAAGGTCGTGGGTACGGCCACGTCTGAGGCGGGCGCACAGGCGATTTCCGCGGTGCTCGATCAGAATGGCAGCTACGGCCATGTCTTGAACGTTGATGATGCAGCGGCCTGCGAAGCGCTGGTCTCGGCCTTGAGCAAAGAAGACGGCGGTCCGCACATTCTGGTTAATAATGCGGGCATTACGCGTGACAATCTGGCCATGCGTCTGAAAGATGAAGACTGGGACGCTGTTATTCAGACCAATCTGAGTGCCGTGTTTCGCCTGTCGCGGGCGGTTATTCGCCCCATGATGAAAGCCCGTTGGGGCCGCATTATCAGCATCACGTCGGTGGTGGGCGAGAGCGGCAATCCCGGGCAGGCCAACTACGCCGCCGCCAAAGCGGGCGTGGCCGGCATGAGCCGCGCCTTGGCGCGCGAGCTTGGTAGCCGTAACATTACAGTTAATTGCGTCGCTCCGGGCTTTATCGATACGGACATGACACGCTCTTTGACCCCTGAGCAGTCGGCGGCCATTTTGTCGCAAATCCCTCTGGGACGACTGGGCGCTGCGGAAGATATTGCTAACGCAGTCGCCTTCCTGGCCGGGTCGCAAGCGCAATATATTACGGGCAGTACCATCCACGTCAATGGTGGTATGCATATGTAAGGCTTGGCATCGTGCCCGGCTGAGGTAAAATTGCGGGATTATTTGGGGCCTATTGCTTGAGCCGGCGTTGTAAGAATAACGTTGGGCCTCATACAAGAACGCCGTTTTTTGTCATAGCTTATCCCTCTTAATAGTATGGATTGGCTATAATTTGCGGGAATTTTTCCCAACTTGGAGAATCTGCATGGAAAGCATCGAACAGCGCGTCAAGAAGATCGTCGCTGAACAACTTGGCGTTAACGAAGCCGAGATCAAAAACGAATCTTCTTTTCTCGACGACCTCGGTGCCGACTCGCTCGACATGGTCGAGCTCGTGATGGCGCTCGAAGACGAATTCGAAACCGAAATACCAGACGAAGAAGCTGAGAAAATCACGACGGTCCAGCAAGCTGTGGACTACATCAATTCTCACAGCAAGCAGTAAGTTCAATTAAGAGGGTGGGCGGCATCGTGCACGCCCTCGCTCCAGAGCGGTTTCCAGAGAATAGCTTGTGCCCGGCGGCTTTAGCTTGCAAGACGCAGTTATTCCCTTTAAACCGCTTTTTTTGTGTTTAGGAGTCATCCGTGAAGCGACGTGTCGTCATTACCGGGCTGGGTATTGTTTCCCCGGTCGGCAACGATATTCCTACCGCGTGGGATAACATCGTCAATGGGCGTTCGGGCATCGGGCGTATTACCCGTTTCGATCCTTCGGCCCTTAGCGCCCAGATAGCGGGTGAGGTCAAGGATTTTGATTTAACACCTTATATTTCGTCCAAAGAAGCCAAGCAGATGGATACCTTTATCCATTACGGCGTGGTAGCAGGGATGCAAGCCTGGAAAGATTGCGGCCTGGATATCAACAGCATCGATGCTGAGCGTGTGGGCGTCATTGTAGGGTCGGGGATTGGTGGTTTGCCCCGTATCGAAGAAACCCAAAAAGATTATCTGGAACGGGGGCCGCGTCGGATTTCCCCGTTCTTTGTACCTGGCTCCCTGGTCAACCTGGTGTCTGGTCAGTTGTCGATTGGCCTGGGTCTGAAAGGTCCCAGCTATGCAGTGGTGTCGGCATGTACAACCGGCCTGCACTCCATTGGTGACGCCGCTCGTCTGATCGAGTATGGCGATGCCGACGTGATGATTGCCGGCGGCGCGGAATCTACCGTTTCGCCACTGGGCATCGGCGGTTTTGCGGCCATGCGTGCCTTGTCTACCCGCAATGACGATCCGCAGACGGCATCGCGCCCCTGGGATATGGACCGTGATGGCTTCGTGCTGGGTGAAGGCGCGGGTGTTCTGGTGCTGGAAGAGTACGAACATGCCAAAAAGCGTGGCGCCCGCATTTATGGTGAGTTCGCCGGCTACGGCATGAGCTCGGATGCTCACCACATCACCTCGCCGGACCGTGACGGTCCACGTCGTGGCGTGATGAATGCCTTGCGCAACGGTGGCATCAACCCGGATGAGGTTCAGTACGTCAATGCTCATGGCACTTCTACGCCGCTGGGTGACGTGAACGAGTCCGAGGCATTGAAGCTGGCTTTTGGCGATCACGCCTACAAGCTGGTGGTCAACTCCACCAAATCCATGACAGGTCACCTGCTGGGTGCAGCTGGTGGCATTGAAGCGGTATTCACTACGTTGGCGGTGTACAACCAGATCTCGCCTCCAACCATCAATATCTTCAATCAGGATCCGGCATGCGATCTGGATTACTGCGCCAATCAGGCTCGTGATATGAAGATTGATGTGGCCTTGTCCAACTCCTTTGGATTTGGTGGCACGAACGGTTCGATGGTGGTTCGTCGTCTTCGTTAAGTCAGACTGCCCCACTCGTCACGCCCAGTCCTGGTCGATCGGAGCTCCGGCTCTGGTGCGCCGACTGGGCGCTTTTGTCTATGCGGTCCTTGCATCCGCTCTGGCCTGGACGATGCATAGCTGGCAAGTGCCCTGGATTGTGGCCCTGCTGGCAAGTGCTTTGTGGGCTTATTTTCTGTATGCTTGCTATCGTCCGGTATGGAGTCAGCGCGCTACACTAGCGCATCATGCAGGGCTATACTCCTTGCAAGACGCTAAGGCTGTGGAACAGCGTGTCCAAGTCGAGCAACTCTGGTGCTCTGCCTGGTTTATGACTTTGCGTTTGCGCAGTGTTCCACCTGGCAAGGGCTGTCGCACCGTTACCGTATGGCGCAGTGCTCAGCCCCCACAGGCCTGGTGGGCATTGTGTCTTTGTGCCAAGCGGCTGTCCCATCAGGTCCGTGCTCAGAATAAGGATTCTTAATGAGTGAACGCGATACCGATGCCGAACTGGTTGCACGTGTTCAGCGTGGGGACAAGCGAGCCTTTGACCTGCTGGTACTCAAGTATCAGCGCAAGATCATGCGTCTGCTCAGTCGCATGGTCCGTGACCCGTCTGAAATCGAGGACGTGGCTCAGGAAACTTTCATCAAAGCCTATCGGGCTCTCCCCCAGTTTCGGGGCGAGAGCGCTTTTTACACCTGGCTGTATCGCATTGCGATCAACACGGCTCGTAATTGGCAGGCCTCGGCCGCGCGACGTCCCAACACGTTACAGAACGTCGAAACCGAAGAAGGTGAAACTTTTGACCGAATTGACAACCTAAGCGATATAGGCACACCGGAATCCATGATGGTCAGCCGCCAGATTGCTGAAACGGTAAATACAGCAATTCAGGCACTGCCCGAAGAGTTACGGACCGCGATTGTGCTACGTGAAATAGAAGGGATGAGCTATGAAGATATTGCTCATACCATGGACTGCCCTATAGGAACTGTACGTTCACGCATCTTTCGAGCCCGAGACGCCATTGCCGCGCAGTTGCGTCCCATACTCGATGGTGAAGATAGTGAACGACGGTGGTAAGGATTGATGATGCAAGCCCTGAAATCCCATTCCGATGACGATCAACTCAATGCCTGGGAGGCCGCCGTGTCTTCCTGGGTGGATGGTGAGGCTGAAATACGCCCCGAGGAACTGGACTCCCCGTACGGGCGTCAAGTCTGGGATACCTATCATTTGATCGGTGATGTCATGCGCACGGAGGCGCTGGCGATCCGTACGTCGGATCGCTTTTACGCACGTCTGTCCAAAGCGATTGATGAAGAGCCCACAGTGCTCGCGCCCAACGCCATGAAGCGGCCCTTGGTGCAACGCTACGGCGTCAGCGGCCTGGCGGTGGTGGCTGCTGTGGCGGCTGCCTTGTGGGTGGGCTTGCCTTATATGGGGGGCACGTCTGGTCCGGCTACTCTGGTAGCCAGCGCCCAGGACGATCAGCTCTGGAATGATTACGCGGATTTGCACCGCGATTTTGTTGGTACCGGTCCGGTACGCCATGTTTCCTTTGAAAGTGGAGCCCTGGGTCAATGAGGTCTGTACGCATGCCGTCACCGGTGAGCCGGGCGCGCTTCTACAAGGGTTTGCTGGCCTTTTCTCTGGCGATGCTGTGTACCCCCGTGCTGGCTCAAGAGGCCAAGGGGCTCGAGCCCCTTGATTTGCCCTGGCTGCAGAAGGTGCATAAGGCGGCGCGCGATCTGGATTATTCGGGTGTCATTATGTATACCCAGGGTCAGTCCAGCCAGTCCATGAAACTGGTGCATATCATTGACGGTACAGGTGAACGTGAGCGCCTGGAAATTCTGGACGGCGAACCGCGCGAGTTTTTACGCCAGAACGCAGTCACGCAATGCCTGATTCCCGAAAAGAAGATGGTGGTGATCGAGCGCCGTGAAAACGAGCGTTTTCCTAGTTTTCTGGTCGGCGACGTCAGTCAGCTGCCCAATTTTTACGATATGCGTCGTTTGCCATCGCGCGAACGTGTTGCGGGCCGTCCTTGTGAGCTGATCGAGCTGGTGCCCAAGGATGACAAACGCTATGGTTATCGGGTGTGTGCGGATGTCGATCATCATTTGCTGTTGAAAATGCAGACTCTGGACCCACAACAAGAGGTAGTAGACCAGATTGCCTTTGCCTCGGTCGCTTTTGGCGAACAGGTGGATTTGCAGGAGTTGCGCACCAGCTGGAACCCCAGCAAGTGGGAGGTGGTCGAACCCGAGGTGCGCAAGATTGATATAGGTGAGCAGGGTTGGCAGTTCGCTTTGCCTGCCGGTTTCACCCTGCGTTCCGAAATGCTCCGGCCTATGCGCGCTGGGCGCCAGGTAACGCACTTGATGATGTCTGATGGCCTGGCTGCCATTTCTGTATTTCTGGAGCGGGTTGGAACCCCCGAGGCCGAGGAAAACAGTCTGGGAGCTTTCCATCGTGGTTCCATGAATATGTACCGCAGTCGTATCAACGATTATGTTTTGACCAGTACGGGAGCAGTTCCCGTACAGACACTGCGCGCTTTGCTTGAAGGCACACAGTTCACCCCACTATCCCGGACACATTGACTATCGTCCACCAGGAGTATTTGAATGGAAAAATCGAGTAAAAAAATGCGTATTCCTGTTCTCTCGGCTTTGACAGCTGCCGTGATACTGGCAGCGGGTGCGCCCATGGCTTACGCGCAGGCCCAAGCTGTCACGACAAGCGAGCAGGTCCAGAGCACAACGCTCGGTCTGCCTGATTTCACGGGAATCGTTGCCAAAACCGAGGATGGGGTAGTCAACATCCGCACTACAGAGGCAGTGCAGGTACGCTCACCGGCCATGGGCCCCGGCTCAGACCCGTACGATATGTTCCGTTGGTTCTTCGGACCTGACTTCATGCCTCCTGGCATGACGCCTCAGCGTCCTCATGGCGGCAATAACGCTCCACAAGCTCAAGAGCGCACCGTACCGCGTGGCGTCGGCTCGGGTTTTATCATTTCAGCTGACGGCTACATCCTGACCAATAATCATGTGGTGGCAGATTCCAACGGCATTTTTGTCACCCTGAGCAATGGCAAGGAATACCCGGCCAAGATCATCGGTACGGACGAACGTACGGATGTGGCTTTGATCAAGATTGAGGCCAAAGATCTGAAACCCATGGTGATTGGCGATTCCAAGCAACTCAAGAAAGGGCAATGGGTTCTGGCCATTGGGTCGCCTTTTGGCCTGGAGTCCACGGTCACTGCCGGCATTGTCAGCGCCATCAATCGTGAGACAGGGGACTACCTGCCTTTCATTCAGACCGACGTAGCCGTCAACCCCGGTAACTCGGGTGGGCCGCTGATCAATCTGAACGGTGAGGTCGTGGGTGTGAACTCGCAGATCATCTCGCGCAGTGGCGGCTTTATGGGTATTTCCCTGGCCATCCCGATCGACGAAGCCATGAACGTGGTCGAGCAGCTCAAGACGGACGGCAAGGTAACGCGCGGTCGCATCGGTGTACAGATCACGCCGGTGGCTGATGATGTGGCCACTGCGCTGGGCCTGAAAGACAGCAAGGGCGCCTTGGTCAGCAGCGTGGAAGAGGGTGGTCCGGCCGCCAAGGCTGGCATCCAGTCCGGTGATGTCATTCTGAAATTCAATGGCCGCAGCATTGAGCAAATGACGGATCTGCCACGTATTGTGGGCAGCACCAAGCCAGGCCAGAGCTCCACGCTGGAAATCTGGCGCAAGGGCAAACTGCAGACCGTCAAGATTAATGTCGAGGAAATGCCTTCCGGCAACCCGGTTGCTGCCGGAAAAGATCAGAAAGACGCGCCGGCTGCCAGCAGCACCGATGCGTTTGGTCTGAAAGTGACGGCAGTGCCGGAGGCCGATTTGAAGCGCCTGGGGGTAGAAAGTGCGGTTCAGGTCGTCGACGTGGGCCCTCCTGCCAACCAGGCCGGTCTGCAACCAGGTGACCTTATTTTGCGTGTCAACGATAAAGACGTAGGGACGCCAGAGCAATACGCTAAAATGGTGGCTTCCTTGGATAAATCCAAAGCAGCAGCCCTGCTGGTTTTGCGTGCAGGCCAGTCGCAATGGATTTTGATTACGCCATCGAAATAAAATTTTTCTAAAACGGCTAAAATGGTAGTGATTGATGGACTCCGGCCCCTGGCCGGAGTTTCTCCGCCACTACTCGAGGGTGTAGTCAGCTTCGAGTAGATAATGGCTCCACGTGCGCCCGTCTGACAGGACGGGTCTTGCGTTTTCGGCGCGTGGACTGAAAAGGGGCGTCATGGGCGCCCCTTTCTTGTGCCGTCCCTTCTGGCATTGCGCCTCAACATTTCTTTGTTTAGTAACGGGTTTATGGATCACATCCGCAATTTCTCTATTATTGCCCACATCGATCATGGCAAATCGACCTTGGCTGACCGCCTGATCCAACGCTGTGGTGGCCTGGCCGACCGCGAGATGTCGACCCAGGTTCTGGATTCGATGGACATCGAGAAAGAGCGTGGCATTACGATTAAGGCCCAGACCGCGGCTTTGCACTACAAGGCTCAGGATGGCAAGGTATACAACCTGAACCTGATCGACACCCCCGGCCACGTCGACTTCTCCTACGAAGTCAGCCGCTCCCTGTCGGCCTGTGAGGGTGCTTTGCTGGTGGTGGACGCTTCGCAAGGGGTGGAAGCACAGACCGTGGCCAACTGCTATACCGCTTTGGACCAGGGCGTGGAAGTGATTCCCGTGCTCAACAAAATGGACTTGCCTTCGGCTGATCCTGACGCAGCACGCCAGGAAGTAGAGGACGTTATCGGCATTGATGCCAGCGATGCGATTGCGGCCAGCGCCAAGACCGGTCTGGGTATTGACGATATCCTGGAAACCATTGTGGCGCGTGTTCCCCCGCCAGTGGGTGATCCGTCTGCTCCACTGCAAGCTCTGATCATTGACTCCTGGTTTGACAACTACGTGGGCGTGGTCATGCTGGTCCGCATTGTCAATGGGGTACTCAAGCCCAAGGAAAAGATTCTGCTGATGGCCACGCGTGCGACGCACCTGGTCGAGCACATCGGGGTCTTTACGCCCAAGTCTGAAAACCGTCCGCATCTGTCTGCCGGTGAGGTGGGCTTTATCATTGCAGGCATTAAGGAACTGGAGCACGCCAAGGTGGGCGATACCATCACCCTGGCGGGCAAACCAGCTGAAAGCGCGCTGCCCGGCTTTAAAGAAGTGAAGCCCCAGGTGTTCGCGGGTCTGTATCCGGTGGAAAGCAGTGAATACGATCAACTGCGTGACTCGCTGGAGAAGCTGAAGCTGAACGACTCCTCCCTGATGTTCGAACCTGAAGTGTCCCAGGCGCTGGGTTTTGGTTTCCGCTGTGGCTTTTTGGGCCTGCTGCATATGGAAATCGTCCAGGAGCGTCTGGAGCGTGAGTTCGACATGGACATCATCACCACCGCGCCGTCGGTGGTGTACGAAGTCGAGCGACGCGATGGCGAAGTGCTGATGATTGAAAGCCCTTCGCGCATGCCGGAAGTCGCACATATTGAAGACGTACGCGAACCCATTGTTGTGGTTTCGCTGCTAATGCCGCAGGAATACGTGGGCCCGGTCATGACCCTGTGTACAGCCAAGCGCGGTTTGCAGTTAAATATGACCTATCATGGCCGTCAGGTGAACCTGGTCTATGAAATGCCCTTGGCCGAGATCGTGCTGGACTTCTTTGATCGGCTCAAATCCGTCTCGCGCGGCTATGCCTCGATGGATTATGAGTTCAAGGAATACCGTTCGGCGGATGTGGTCAAGGTCGATATCCTCATCAACGGTGACCGGGTCGATGCGCTGTCCATGATCGTGCACCGCAGCAACGCCCGTTACCGCGGCCGTGAAGTGGTCGCCAAGATGCGATCCCTGATCCCGCGCCAGATGTTTGATATTGCGATTCAGGCCGCCATTGGTGCCGAAGTGATTTCTCGCGAGAACGTCAAGGCACTGCGCAAGAACGTGCTGGCCAAGTGTTATGGCGGTGACATCTCTCGCAAGAAGAAGCTGCTTGAGAAGCAAAAAGCCGGTAAGAAGCGGATGAAGCAGGTTGGAAACGTGGAAATTCCGCAGGAAGCCTTTTTGGCAATTTTGCAGGTCGAGGATAAGTAATGCTGGGGGCCGGCGGTTCAAGCCGGCCACAGCCAGGACTGCTTTAATTTCTTTAAAGGAAACCGATGAGCTGGGATTTCGCTCTGATTTTGTTTGTACTGCTGATATTGACTGGCGCAATCTGGTTTTTGGATCGTTTCTCCTTGCGGGCACGTCGTCTGGCGCGCGCGCAGGCTGCGATGCAGGCGGTACCGGAAACGGCAGCTCAAGACCCCGAGCATTTGCAGCAGTTGCGCCAGGAAGCCTATGACCAGGCCAATCGCATGCCGTGGTGGATTGAGTATGGTGTCAGTTTCTTCCCGGTCATTTTGTTCGTGTTTGTACTGCGCTCTTTCATTATTGAGCCATTTCGCATTCCCTCCGGCTCCATGCTGCCTACACTGAAAAATGGCGATCTCATTTTGGTGAACAAGTACGAATATGGCATTCGTCTGCCTGTCAGTGGCACCAAGGTGGTGCCCTTGGGTCAGCCCGAGCGGGGCGATGTGATTGTGTTTCGCTACCCTGTGGACACCAGCGTGGATTACATCAAGCGCGTAGTTGGCGTGCCCGGTGACCGGATCGAGTACCGTGACAAAGTGCTGTCCGTCAATGGACAGGTTATTACCCAGGTGCGCAGTGGTGATTATTATGAGCCGGATCGTTCTGCCTATATCGGGCGCTATCTGGAAGAGCTGGGCAAGGTGCAGCACAACATCCTGTTGAACAAGACACAGCCGCAGGGACTGATGCCCATCGTGGCGTTCCCCCATCGCGACTCCTGTGAGTATTTCTCCAATGGCATCTCGTGTGTCGTGCCTGAGGGTAATTACTTCGTTATGGGGGATAATCGCGACAATAGTCTGGACAGTCGTTATTGGGGCTTTGTACCCGATGAGAATATTGTGGGACGCGCCTTTTTTATCTGGATGAATTTCCGCGAACTTAGTCGTATAGGTCGCTTCCATTAATGAAACGTCTTGCTTTGCTTGAAGCCGCTATCGGCTACTCCTTTAAAGACATAGGCCTGCTGGAGCAGGCCTTGACCCATCGCAGCCACAGCGCTCGTCATAACGAGCGTCTGGAGTTCCTGGGCGATTCGGTTTTGAACTTCACGGTTGCGGCCTTGTTGTTTGAGCGCTTTCAACGTATTGACGAAGGCGATCTGTCGCGTCTGCGCGCTAATCTGGTCAAGCAGGCTGCCCTGGCTGAAATTGCAACGCGCCTGGGTTTGTCGGATTATCTGCGCTTGGGGGAAGGGGAGCTCAAGAGCGGCGGTTTTCGTCGCCCCTCCATTCTGGCCGACGCCCTGGAAGCAATATTTGGCGCTGTTTTTCTGGATGCCGGCTTTACGCAAGCCCAAACCGTCATCACCCAGCTGTATGAACCCATGCTGGTCGATGTGGACCCCAAGACCTTGGGGAAAGACCCCAAAACCTTGCTGCAAGAGTTGTTGCAAGGCCGAAAGCTGGATTTGCCGGTGTATACCGTGGTGGCCACGCATGGCGCTGCTCACGATCAGCTCTTCGATATTGAATGCACGATCGCCAAGCTCAATATCCATGTGCAAGCCAGTGGCAGCAGCCGGCGTGCTGCGGAACAAGCCGCCGCCACACAGGCAATCGCTATTTTAGAAGCTGAATTTCCAGCCAAGACGACGCGCGCCAGCCGCCATCGTCGCCCCTCACAATTGACTCTGCCCGTGGCGGTGTCGCAGGAAACACAATGACAGATACCCCTTTTCGCTGCGGGTTCGTGGCTATCGTAGGACGGCCCAATGTGGGCAAGTCCACACTGGCCAATGCCTTGATCGGCAGCAAGATCTCGATCGTATCGCGCAAGGCGCAGACGACCCGGCATCGCATCAACAGCGTGTTGACGCGTGAGCATGATCAGATGGTGTTTGTGGATACCCCCGGCTTTCAAACCAAGCACGGCGGCGCCATGAACCGCATGATGAACCGCGTGGTGACTCAGGCTCTGGCCGATGTGGATGTGGTGGTGCATGTGGTTGAAGCCGGTAAGTGGTCCGCGGCAGACGCTGAGCTGTTGCCCATGCTGCCCAAAGGCGGCAAAACCATTTTGGTGATCAATAAGGTTGACGCACTCAAGAGCAAGAATGACTTGTTGCCTTACATTGCTCGCCTGTCCCAGGAGTTTGAGTACGGTGCCGTGATTCCGGTCAGTGCAGCAAAACGCCTGCAACTGGAGCCTTTGCTCGATGAGATCGCCTCGCGTCTGCCCGAGGGCGAAGCCATGTTCGATGCGGATACCATCACCGATCGCTCGGTTCGTTTCATTACCTCAGAGCTGCTGCGCGAAAAGATCTTCCGTCTGGTGGGCGATGAATTGCCCTATGGTTGCACCGTTGTCATTGAACAATGGGATGAGAACGAGCAGGGCGCGCGCATTGCGGCTTGCGTCGTCGTCGAGCGCGAGAGCCATCGTCCGATTCTGTTGGGAGCCGGTGGCATGCACATGAAGCGCATTGCAACTGAAGCTCGCCAGGATATTGCCAAGTTGATCGACAAGCCGGTGTTCCTGGATGTGTATATCAAGGTGCGTAAAGGCTGGTCTGATCGTGAAGCGGTCCTGCGTGACCTGGGGTATGAGTAATCCCCGTCATCGCTTTCAGGACGAAGCGGGCTACATACTGCACACCAGTGCCTGGCGTGAAACGTCTCTGATTTGCCATGCCTTTACACGCAACCACGGACTGGTGCCGATGGTCGCGAAAGGCGCGAAAAGGCCGCATTCCATTTTGCGGCCTGCTTTGTCTGTGTTTCAGCCTTTGTTGTTGGCCTGGTCGGGCAAAAACGAAGTCAAGACATTGACGCGAGCGGACTGTGCCGGAATTCGGCCTTTAAAGGGACGTGCCCTGATGTCGGCCTGGTATATGAATGAATTATTGATTCGTTTGTTGCCACGCGAAGATCCCCATCCTGTTTTATACGATGCCTATGAGGAAGCCCTGGTACATCTGGCCCAGGTACCTCGTCCTCCTGTGGCGGGAGCCTTGCGGCGCTTTGAGTGGGTGCTGCTGACCGAGACAGGCTATGGCTTTGATGAGGCCACGCCTGATTTTGACGATCCTGTTGGGGAGCCTGAACTGCGCATACGCTTGCGTGAACGGCTCAACAGCCTGTTGGGCCGCCCCTTGCATACCCGCTCTGTTCTTATGCAGCTGCAACGCTATTGATATGGCCGCCTCTCTTCCTGCCGTGCTGGTTCTCGATACCTGCGTACTGATTTCCAATGTGTTGCGCCGTCTGCTTTTGGCTCTGGCCGACGAACAGTTGTTCAAACCTGTCTGGAGCCCGGTCATCGGGGATGAATGGCGTCGCAATGCGGGCCGCCTCTGGAAGGTCATGGCATTGTCCATCGAAGAGCAATGGGAGCAGTTACAGCAACGCTATCCCGAGGCGGATTTGGGCGACAGCAGCGAGTTCAAGAAAAACCTGCGCTACTCTGATGCCAAGGACTGGCATGTGATTGCCAGTGCTCGTCTAGCACAGCAGCGCTACCCCGATCAGGCAGTCGGTATCCTGACGCGTAATCTAAAAGACTTCAATCGTTCTGAGTTGCGTCGCCTGGGGATCAGCTTGTGGGAACCGGACCAGCTCTTGGGTTTGTATATGAGCGCCTATCCCGAGCTGATGCAGCGTTTGCTCGATGGCTTGCCAGCCTTGATGTTGACACCCGAAGCCCAAGCGCTGGATACCCATACCTTATTAAAGCGTGATCGCTTGTTTAGCGTAGGCCAGGCTTATGCACGGCGACAGAAAATGGACGAGGCACATTCATGAAGCAGGGAGTATTGCTGTCGGTTCTGGCCTCAGCCTTGTTCGCTTGTCTGTATTACTATGCCACGGTCTTGCATCCGCTCAGTGGCGAGCAGATTTTTGCCTGGCGTATTGTCTTGGGTTTGCCCGCTTTGGCATTGGTGATCACCCGCGCGCGACGTTGGCGAGAGGTGCGTTGGGTACTGCGTCACTGGCCCGGCAACTGGCGCTATTTTGCCCTGTTGCTGCTGGCCGCCGCCTTGGTGGGCGTGCAGCTCTGGATTTTCGTATGGGCGCCCTTGCATCAAATGGCGCTGGACGTATCACTGGGCTACTTTCTGTTGCCGCTGATGATGGTGCTGGTGGGGCGGGTGATTTACAAGGACAGGCTAAGCCGCATGCAGTGGATTGCTGTTGCTCTGGCCGGCCTGGGGGTGCTGCATGAGCTGTTGCGCGTGGGAAGCGTCTCATGGGCGACCGCTGTGGTGGTGATAGGCTACCCACCGTATTTTATGTTGCGCCGTCACCTGCGGCTGGGTTCGTTGGCATCGCTGTGGTTTGATCTGAGCTTTTTGTTTCTACCTGCATGCTGGCTGCTCTTTGTGCAAGATACACAGATGTGGGGCGTATTTGCGGACGAGCCTCGTTTGTTCTGGCAGGTGCCGGTCCTGGGCCTGATCAGTTCAGTGGCTCTGGTCAGCTACTTGTCTGCCAGTCGGCAGTTGCCCCTGGCCCTTTTCGGAATACTGGGCTATGTGGAGCCTGTCCTGTTGTTCTGGGTGGCCTATTTGCTGCTGAATGAGCCTATGAGTGCCAGTCAATGGTGGACCTACATTCCGATCTGGATTGCGATTTCTTTAATGGCGCTGGAAGGCTTGATCAACATGTGGCGTCCAGGTCCCCCCGTGCCGCCCCCCAAGGTATGAGGCTTGGGCATGCTGCGCCTGCCAAGCCTGATAGTGGGCAACTCGCTGGCGTGAGGGTTGCGCCGGAAATGAATCCTCAGTAAAAAAAAACGACTCCAGCGATATGGAGTCGTTTTTTTATGAGGGTGATCTTTTCATAAAGACCGGAGGCAGCAAGCCCGCCTCAGTTCCGTATCACCGCCTCAGATGGTTTAGAGCAGTTTTTCTGGACAGTCGGGCTGATTGCGCAACAGGTTGGCCTGGGTCACCGAACAACCAGCTGGTACGTCTTCGGTAATCCAGACATTTCCGCCAATGGTCGAGCCTGCCCCCAATGTGACACGGCCCAGAATCGTGGCGCCGGCGTAAATGACGACGTCGTCCTCCACAATCGGGTGACGAGGCTGGCCTTTGAGCAGCAAACCTTTTTCATCCTTGCTAAAGCGCTTGGCACCGAGTGTGACTGCCTGGTAGATACGCACCCGCTTGCCGATAATCGCCGTCTCGCCAATGACAACGCCGGTGCCGTGGTCAATGAAGCACGAATGGTCAATTTGCGCACCTGGATGAATATCAATGCCCGTCTGGCTGTGAGCCAGTTCAGCAATGATGCGCGCCGTCAGGGGCAGGCCCAGATTGGTCAGGGCGTGGGCGATGCGGTGATGGATCATGGCCAGCAGACCGGGATAGCACAAAAGCACTTCATCCACGTTGCGGGCGGCTGGATCTCCCTGGTAGGCTGCCACCACGTCCAGATCCAGGGTGCGGCGCAAGTCGGGCAGTTTATTGGCAAAGGCCTGGATGGCCTGATGAGCCTGGTTTTCAATCGTTTCACGATCGTATTGATCACCACGCAGCAGCGCTGCGCGTTGTAGCTCGATACGGGCTTGTTGCAGCAGCGTGTTCAGTGCCTGTCCCAGGTGGTGTCCTACAAAGTGGTCTTCATACTCGCGACGCAGTTCCGGGCTGCCCAGACGCATCGGAAACAAAATTCCTTTGAGCTGCTCGATCACTTGAATCAGAGCTTGTACCGACGGAAACTCCTGTCCCTCAAGCTCGTTCAGGCGTTGATGCGCCTGTCGCCATTCTTCGCGAGCCGCACGCAGATTATCGACAATATGTTGAGTTTCAAAGACTGCCACCAGTGTTCTCCAAAGGGGAAATTTTTCTATAAGGTTTACTATACCTGCGCGTCTGGGCAAGGACACGAAAAACAGGATGATTCATCAGGGTGATTCAGGGCCGCGACAGCCCGCTTGAAAAGTCCGCGCAGGCACACCCCAAGCCGATGGAAGGGTGGGATGCTCAGGCTGGATGAGCAAGGCCTGAAAAGGGTCTTTCAGCGTCGAGTGCGGTGGATAGGATAAAAAAAAGCCCCCTTCGCAAAGGGGGCAGGGGTGTTCGGGTTTGCGATCTTATTCGCGGTTACCACCCAATATGCCCAACAGCATCAGCAGGTTGCTGAAGATGTTGTAGACATCCAGATAGATGGCCAAGGTGGCTGACACATAGTTGGTCTCGCCGCCATTGATGACGCGTTGCAAGTCCACCAGCAAAAAGGCTGAAAAAATGCCAATCGCCATTACGGAGATGGTCAGCATCAATGCAGGCAGTTGCAGAAAAATGTTGGCCAGGGCGGCTATCAGCAAGATAACGGCACCGACAAACAGAAACTTCTGCATGCCGCTGAAGTCACGCTTGGTGGTGCTGGCGACGGTTGCCATGGTGGCAAAGACCGCAGCGGTTCCGCCAAAAGCCAGCATGATTAGTTGAGCGCCATTACCCATGCCCAGCACAAAGCCGAGCAGGCGCGACAACATGATGCCCATAAAGAAGGTAAAGGCCATCAGCAGGGCGACGCCCAGCGAGCTGTTCTTGTTCTTTTCGACCAGGAACATCAGGCCAAAGGCACCGACCAGAAAAACAATGGCACTCAGACCAGGGCTGGCGCCCATGACCCGGTTAATGCCCGAAGACAGGCCCAGCAAGGCTCCCAAGACGGTGGGAATCATGGACAGGGCCAGTAGCCAATAGGTGTTGCGCAGGACGCGATTGCGAGCAATCAGCGACTGGGCGCCCAGGGTGCCGTTATGCTCGGGCAAGCTTGATTGACGAAATTCGCTCATGATGAGTCCTTAGAATGCAGAGAGATCATGAATCAAGAATAACTGACATTTACCTGAATAATCAAGAAGCTTCTTGATTGTTCAAGTACCCAGCTTATGGGCATGCACTTGGCAACCCTGTGTCTGGTACACACGCCAGCGCTCGCGGGCCTGGGTACGGTCGGTTTCCCGTTCAGAGACAATTTCCAGAACGCGTGAAAACTGCTCAAAACCGGGTGGGCACTGCACATCCAGATTCAACAGCCAGCTTTGCTCATCGCGGGCTATGGGGGCGGTGCTGGTCAGCAGTACAGGGGTCTGCGCGGCCAGGGGGTCTTCGACGCCTACATGTGGCACAAAGGCCGTGGATTCAAAACCCCACAGCAATCGATCGAAGCGAGCCAGTTGACGGGGGTCGGAGAGATAGACCACCACCTGACGACCCGCCTCGTAGTGCTTGCGCACGACCTCGCAGGCCATGCGCAAGCGATCTGGCGCGCCGAAAGCAAAATCGACGCGAGTCATGCTTAGCGACACTGATTAAGCAGGTACTGAACCAGCAAAGGCACGGGACGGCCCGTGGCGCCCTTGTCCTTGCCACCGCGCCAGGCGGTACCGGCGATGTCCAGGTGAGCCCAGCGGTAGGCTTTGGTAAAGCGCGCCAGGAAGCAGGCGGCGGTGACGGAACCGGCAGGTGGCCCACCAATATTGGCCATGTCTGCAAAGTTCGAGCGCAATTGCTCCTGGTAGGCATCATCCAGCGGCATGCGCCAGGCGGTGTCGCCCGTTTGCTTGCCCGCTTGCAGCAGTTCCTCGGCCAGTTCGTCGTCCGGCGAGAACAGACCTGTATTGATGTGGCCCAGGGCCACCACGCAGGCACCGGTCAGTGTAGCCATGTCGATCACGGCGGCCGGTTTGAAGCGCTCGACGTAGGTCAGGGCATCGCACAGGACCAGGCGACCTTCGGCATCCGTATTCAGGATTTCAATGGTCTGGCCCGACATGCTGGTCACCACATCGCCCGGCTTGTTGGCGCGACCGCTGGGCATGTTTTCGCAAGAGGCCACGACAGCGATTACTTCGCGATCAATATTGAGTTCGGCAATGGCACGCATGGTGCCCAGAACGCTGGCAGCACCGCCCATGTCGTACTTCATCTCGTCCATATTGCCGGCTGGCTTGATGGAGATACCGCCCGAGTCAAATGTCAGACCTTTACCCACCAGAACGATAGGGCCGTCCTCGTGCTTGGTCTTGGTGGTGGGAGTGTGACGCAGCACGATGAACGCTGGGGGTTCATCCGAGCCTTTGGCCACCGACAGAAACGAGCCCATTTTCAAGGCTTCAATCTGCTTGCGCTCGAGCACTTCAGCTTTGAGTGTCTTGAATTCCTTGGCCAGTTGCTTGGCTGTCTTGCCCAGATAGGTGGGCGTGCAGATATTGCCGGGTAGATCTGCCAGCAGACGCGTCAGGTTGACACCGTTACCAATGGCCTGGCCTTGCTCCAGACCGGCTTTGGCTTCGCTGGCCTGGGTGCGGGCTGTCCACAGCAGGAACTGGCTCAGTTGGGGAGCGGGTTCAGGCTTGCTGAGTGTGGCCGTATAGCGGTAGCTGGCTCGGCACACCGCCACGGCGGCATCTTGGGCCCGGCTGCGCAAGGTCGTGCCTTTGCAGTCAATGCTGGCCAAGGCCGACACAGCTTCTTTCAGGTCCGCTTTCAGGCAGTAAGAGGCCAGACAAGCCTGTGCCTGTGTATGCGTTTCTGCTTTGTATTCCTCTTGGGCGCCTAAGCCGACTAAAATAACGCGTTCGGCCTTCACACCGGGCAGATTGCGCAGCACCAGATGGGTGTTGGGCTTGCCTTTAAACTCGGCTTTCACGGCAGCGCTCACCGCTCCGTTGCTGGCGCGGTCGATAAGTTCCGCTGCGGGGCTTAGAATGCCCTCGGTAAAGACGCCCACGCCGAGCGCGGCTGTCTTAATTTGGTGCAAAGAAGCGGATGTCTGTGTGCTAAATTCCATTCAACTATCCTCAGTGTGTCGCAAATCGTACCTGCGATTATCTCGCAAATTCTCATATGTCTCTATTTAAACGCTCTGCGGTATCCGAAATCTTAAGTCACAGTGGCGTGGTGCTGTCCACTTTGCTGATTGTGTGGCTTAGTGTACTTCTGGTACGTTTGCTGGGCGAAGCCGCCAATGGTGCCATTGGCCCGGATGTGGTGCTGGGTCTGGCCGCCTTTTCCAGTATTACCGCCTTGCCGATCATTTTGGCCGTTTCCCTGTTTATTGCCGTTCTCACTACCGTGACGCGCAGTTATCGCGAGTCTGAAATGGTGGTCTGGTTCGCCAGCGGTTTGTCCCTGAAAAACTGGATCACGCCCGTGCTTCAGTGCGCCGTACCCGTAGCGATCCTGATCGCTGTGTTGACCTTGCAGGCCTCGCCCTGGGCGTATCGTCAGATCGCCGAGTACCGGCAGCGCTTTGAGCAACGCTCGGACTTGAGCAAGGTGACCGCCGGGCAATTTATCGAGTCTGATGACGGCGCGCGCGTGTTTTATGCGGATTCGCCGGAGCAAGAAGGGGACGAACTGGGTAATGTCATCGCTCGCGTGATCGATCCGCAATGGTTGAGCATTGTGACGGCGCAAAGCGCTCGGATGGAGGAGCAGCCCAATGGCGACCGTTTTCTGGTTTTGAGCGAAGGTCACCGTTATGACTTGAAGCCGGGGCAGGCAGAGTTTCGCATGGTGGATTTTGAAAGCTATGGCATGCGTCTGGAAAGTCGGGATGCGGGCAATACCGCTGAAACCATCCGCGCTCGTGCAGAGCAGCAGATCAAGGCCCGCCAGACGGGTATGTTGCTGACGGATGATAACAACGAAGCGCGCTCCCAGATCATGTGGCGCGTGGCCTTGCCCCTGGCTGCCTTGAATCTGGCCTTGCTGGCCATCCCCCTGGGAGCGGTGAATCCGCGTCTGGGCCGCTCCGGCAATATTCTGATGGCGGGACTGGTGGGGCTGCTGTACATGAATCTGATCAACCTGTCGCGAGGCTGGATCCGGAACGGTCAGTTGGGTTTTGAGCTGGGTCTATGGCTGGTCCATGCGATCTTCTTGTTGATTATGGTCTTTATGATGTGGCGTAAGTTACGCATCAAGGCCCCCAAACCGCCTGCAGCGAGCTGATAGAGAGCATACCGGCGGCGTCCTGCCCCTTTTTTGGGGCTTTCCCCATTACGCTGGATAAAGTGGCCGGCTCAGGCGCCGTCCAGCAGGTCTTGCCGCTCCGCCACGGATTGCTTGAGAAAATGCCACAATCGCGTCAGGCTGGGATTCTGGCGTTGCTCTTCGTGGCAGAACATCCAGAAGCGACGGCGTAGTTCGACCTGATCGGGCAAGACACAGCGCAGTCGCGGATCGGTTTTCGCCAGAAAACAGGGCAGCACTGCAATGCCTTGGCCTTGCAAGGTGGCCTGATATTGCGCAATGACGCTGGTGCTGCGAAAACGCACGGCAGCCGATCGGACAATCTCCTCCAGATAGCGCAGACTGTCGCTGAACACCAGATCATCCACGTAGGCGATAAAACGGTGTTGAGACAGATCCTGCACCGTCTCGATGGGCGCGTGCGCGGTCAGATAGTCTTGATGGGCGTAGAGCCGCAAACTGTAGTCTGCCAGACGGGTACACCAATAAGGCCCGCGTTGGGGGCGTTCCAGCGCAATGGCCAGGTCAGCGTCCCGACGCGACAAGCTGATTGGGCGGGGGACAGGTAGCAGTTCCAGCGTCAGTTCAGGATACTGGGCCTGGAACACACTTAAGAGCGGGGTCAGTACGTAGCTGCCAAAGGCCTCGGTACAGCCCAGGCGCAGCTTGCCCGTCAGCGGCCTTGCCTTGCCCGTGATCGCATCGCGCGCGGCCAGTAAACGGCTTTCCACCGGTTCCATTTTCTGCTGGAGGTTTTGTCCCTCGCTGGTCAGGCTATAGCCGCTGACTGTGGACTTATGAAACAGGCGCAAGCCCAGCTCCTGTTCCAGAGCCTGGATGCGGCGTGCCACGGTGCTGTGTTGCACCCCAAGGCGCTGTGCCGCCACGCTGATTCGTTGACAGCGGGCCACCTCCAGAAAATACCGCAGATTATCCCAGTCCATGGTGAGTAGCCCGTCCAGAAAAAGATTTGTGCATAAATGCCCAGCTCCTGTGCAATTTTCAACATGGTAAACAGGTTCTGAGGCCTCTACACTCAATGAGAACCCTCATACAAGGGGGATAACAAAATAAGGCTTAGCCGCCTGAGCAATTCATTGGAGACAGGTTATGACGGAAGTGGTTCGTGTTCCTTTGCTGATTGATGGACAACATGTGCAGTCCAAGAGCACCCGCTGGGACGATGTGCTCAATCCTGCCACCCAGGAAGTGGTGGCCCAGGTTCCTTACGCCACTATGGACGAACTGGAAACAATCATCGCCAGTTCGGCCAAAGCCTATGAAAGCTGGCGTCATTCCAGTCAGGGCGCCCGCATGCGCGTCATGCTTAATTTGCAGCGACTAGTGCGTGAAAACAGTGCCAGGCTGGCCGAAGCCATCTCCCGTGAACACGGCAAGACCTTGCCCGATGCGGAAGGTGAAGTAGGCCGGGGGCTGGAAGTGATTGAGTACGCCTGCTCGATTGCCTCAATGCAGTTGGGTGAGTATGCGGAAAACGCGGCCGGTGGTATTGATGTGTACACCCTAATCCAGCCCTTGGGCGTGTGTGCCGGTGTCACCGCGTTCAACTTTCCCGTCATGCTGCCTTGTTTCATGTTCCCGCTGGCGGTGGCCTGCGGCAATACCTTTGTGCTCAAACCCTCCGAGCAGGACCCTAGCGCCAGTCTGATGCTGGCCGAACTGGCGCTGGAAGCGGGCTTGCCCCCCGGCGTGCTCAATGTGGTTCATGGCGGAGCCGAGATTGCCAATGCCTTGGTGACGCATCCCGAGGTCAAGGCCGTGTCCTTTATTGGGTCTACTGCGGTTGGCACTGAAATTCACCGTCGTGCGACAGAAGCCGGCAAACGTTCGCAGGCGATGATGGGAGCGAAGAACCATTGCATCGTGATGCCTGACGCAGATCGTGATGTCGCCATTAACCAGCTCCTGGGTGCTGCTTTCGGCGCGGCTGGTCAACGTTGCATGGCAATTTCCGTTGCCGTGATGGTGGGAGAAACCGGTGAGTGGGTTGATGAACTGGTCAAGCGCGCGGCAACCATGAAGGTGAATGTGGGCACAGACCGCCAAGCCGATCTGGGACCGCTGGTGTCGCCTCGTGCCCGTCAGCGAGTTGAGTCCTTGATTGAATCCGGCGTACAGGAGGGGGCCTCGCTTCTGCTTGATGGCCGGGGTGTGAAGGTGCCGGGATACGAGAATGGCAACTTTGTGGGGCCAACCATCTTTAACGATGTCAAGACCGATATGCGTATTTACCAGGAAGAGATTTTCGGTCCTGTCCTGTGTATCGTGCGCGTCAACACCTTGGAAGAGGCGGTGCAGTTCGTCAACCGCAACCCCAATGGGAATGGTGTGTCCATCTTTACTCAGGACGGCGGCCATGCGCGTTACTTTCAAAACCGTATCGATGTGGGGCAAATCGGGATCAATATCCCCATCCCAGTGCCCGTGGCCTGGTTCAGCTTTACCGGTTCGCGCGCGTCCAAGCTGGGCGACTTGGGCCCCAATGGCAAACAGGCCGTTCAGTTCTGGACACAGACTAAAACAGTGACTGCCCGTTGGCAGGCTCATGCCAATACCATGAACACAACCATCAGCATGACGTAATGGTTGAATCTAAATATATAACTTAATGCAATAAGCGAGCTGTTTCTTATTACATATAATAGCCCTGTACCTAGGGCTATTATTATATGAATATTCAACAATTCCGCTTTGTCCGAGAGACCATCCGACGTAACTTCAATCTGACTGAAGCCGCTCGTTCGCTGTATACCTCCCAACCAGGAGTGTCCAAGGCGATCATCGAGTTTGAAGATGAGCTGGGCATCAAGATTTTTGAACGTCATGGAAAACGCATCAAGGGCCTGACCCGACCGGGAGAGGCCGTCGCCGAGGTGATTGACCGCATCATGCGCGAGATCGATAACCTCAAGCGAGTCAGCGATGACTTCGCCCGCCGGGACGAAGGGACATTGGTGATCGCATGTACCCACGCCCAGGCACGTTATTTGCTGCCCAAGGTCATACCCGAGTTCCGTCGCCGCTTTCCCAAGGTGCATATGTCCCTTGCCGAGGGCAGCCCGCCTGTATTGGCTCAGATGGTCATTCATGAGCAGGCCGATGTGGCCATCGCTACCGAGACTCTGGCGCTGACGCCGGGCCTGGTCGCTTTGCCCGTCTACACCTGGGAACACACGGTTGTGGTCACACCGGATCACCCTCTGGCAGACCTGCCCGCCAACAAGCAACTGTCCATCGAGACGCTGGCTCAATATCCCATCGTCACTTATGACCATGCTTTTTCTGGCCGGGGCTCGATTGATGAGGCGTTTGCCAAGCATGGCATTACGCCCGACATTGTGCTTGAGGCGATCGACGCGGACGTGATCAAGACCTACGTGGACGTCGGTTTGGGCATTGGCATTATTGCCGGTATTGCGTTTGATCCACGGCGCGACAAAGGGCTGGTGGGTTTGCCTGCCGGGCACTTGTTTGGCGCTCACCATACCAAGGTGGCGGTAAAGGCGGGGGCATTTTTGCGCGATTATATTTTTGAGTTGCTGGAGATGCTGGCCCCGGAATTGACTCGCGATGTGGTGTTGAGTGCGTTGGACGAGAAGCAGGCCAGCGGCCAGTAGGTCATGCGCTGGCTGCATGGGTTCAGGTCAGGGCCACCGTCAATGCACGGTGGCCTTTTGTCTCGGCCGTTAGGGCGGTGTTGGCCTCCGCCAGTATGTATGGCTAAAGGCTATAAGTAAAAATTGAAACAAGCTATCGACTCGATTGACTATGATAATAAGAATGATTATCATTATCCAACTTTCTTAGCCAATGGAGTTTTCTGTGTCTCAATACGTCAGCGCAGTCGTGGTTGGAGCGGACCGTCTGGGCAATATTCCCGATCTGCTCAAGATCCACAATATTTCCATCAAACACCATATTAGCGGGCGTGATCCGGCTCATCAGAAAAAGACCTTGCAGTTGCCCTCGGGAACCGATCTATTGATTCTTCTGACTGATTTTCTGGGGCATAACGTCATGAAAACGTTCCGCGCAGCGGCCTTGAAATCAGGTATCCGGGTCGTCGCCTGCCGACGCTCGGTATGCAGTATGAAGCAGGCGCTGACTCAGTGCGGCTATTGTGAGGCTTGTCCGCTGGGCAAGTCCAAAAGGCACTAGAGTGGCCGCATGACTGACTGGGGCAAAGAAGGAATCGGTAAAGACAAAAAAGCCACTGTTTGATAACAGTGGCTTTTTTTGTGCTGAGGGCCGATTGACAGGGCCGTTTTATCGAACGCTGCGCAGCCGCGTCTCGGATTGCTGTGTATCGGCAGCAGCCAGGCGGCGTGCACCGTTGTAGCGTTTTTTCCAGTAACTCACCTGCATGTTTTCAACCCGCACGACCGCTCCGGTGCGTGGAGCATGAACAAACTTGTCGTCACCCAGGTAAATTCCAACATGAGAGAAGCGAGCGCCTCGGGTATTGAAAAAGACCAGGTCGCCTTTACGCAGTTCGTTGCGATTGACTGAAATCCCTTCCTTGGCAATGTCTTTAGACTGACGGGGCAGTTTCAGGCCCAGGGACTTTTCGGCTACATAGGAGACCAGTCCGCTGCAATCAAAACCGGTGTTGGGAGCATCGCCGCCAAAGCTGTACTTCACACCCAGAAAATCGAGTGCGGCGTTGGCGAGACCATGCGTGGAAGAGGAATTCTGCTGGTTGCGGCTTTCGGCGCGCCCTTGGCGGCGATCGCTGCTGTAAGCAATATTGATGTCGTTACGGGCTCGATTGGCCAGATAAGTGCCCAGCGGATCGGACTCGGTCTGGAATTCGTAATCGGCGTAATAACCGTGATCCAGTTCTGCACGATCACTGTTTTGACTGGACTGCTGGGTACCCGTGGTGGCGCATCCTGTCAGAGCCAGGGCACCGGCGAGCAAAAGATATTTGGCGCTGCGGTAAGTAATATGCAAAAGTGCGTGTGGATTCAGGTAATGTGGCGGCATGACCAGGGCTTTTTTAAGGACTTGGTGGGCAGCAGCACAACCTTGATGCCTATTTTTGCTGAAATTAGCAGCAATTGATGGGTATCAGGGCTGTAAGTATGGCTAAAAGCACATACCTTGCCGAGGGTGCTGTACGTTAGGTTGTCAGGCAGTGTACCGGAGGAAAATTACACCGTAAAGCGTTGTAGGAGGGTATTTTGCGATTGAATCATACTGTTGCAAACTGCGTCTTAGCGGAATTTTCAGGTGCTGTGCATGAGTCCAGTGCTCTTTTTTGAAGTTGGCTGCAAGTTGCGGGAAGTAGGGCGACGTTTTTGTATTTATAGGATTGAATGATGCGAGTTATGGGACAGACCCTAGGGAAAGCCCTGAATGATGGTGTGCGATTGCGCGAGTTGTGGGCGTGGGCCATGTACGACTTTGCAAACTCTGGCTACACCACCGTCATCCTGACCAGTGTCTATAGCGCCTACTTTGTGGGTGTCGTGGCCCAAGGACGCAGTTGGGCCACGCTGGCCTGGACAGCGGCCTTGTCCATCTCGTATCTGAGCATCATGTTCACCATGCCTGGCCTGGGAGCCAAAGCCGACGCACGTCAGGGCAAGCGACGGCTTTTGTTCAGCAGCACGATAGGGTGTGTTCTGGCTACGCTGATGTTGTATTGGGCAGGGCCCGGTGACATCGTCTGGGCTCTGGTTTTCATTGCACTGTCCAACTATTGCTATTGTATTGGCGAGTCGGTCATTGGGGCCTTCCTGCCCGAAATCGCCAGGCCTGAAGCGCTGGGTCGCGTGTCGGGCTGGGGCTGGGGATTCGGCTACTTTGGCGGCATGTTGGCCCTGGGGCTTTCTTTGGCTTTTCTGACGTGGGCCACCTCACAGGGTTGGACCGCTCAGGAGTATGTGCCGGGGATCGCCTTGATTACGGCCGGCTTGTTTGCCCTGTCCGCCCTGCCATCTTTTCTGTTTCTGCATGAACGTACTGCGCCCAGCGGAGCCAGACCGCAGGGCATGCTGTCCCGTCTGGCGGAATCGGCTCGGGACATACATCATCATTTTCCCGATTTTCGCACCTTGTTGCTTTGTGGGGCTGCGTATCAGGCCGGCATCGCCGTCATCATCACGCTCTCGGCTGTTTACGCTACGGAAGCCATGGGTTTTACCATGGCTCAAACCATGACCCTGATTTTCACGGTCAATATTGCGGCGGCAGTGGGCGCCTTGCTGTTTGGACATATTCAGGACCGGGTAGGTCATCGACGCGCCCTGGCGCTGACGCTGTGCGCCTGGCTGATTATGGTGGCCATTGCCGTTAGCACGAGTTCCCTGGCCGGTTTCTGGGCGGCCGCGGCCGTGGCGGGGCTGTGCATTGGCAGCAGTCAGAGTGCGGGCAGGGCAATGGTGGGTTTGTTGGCGCCCAAGAGCCGGCTGGCCGAATTTTTTGCCTTGTGGACCTTTGCCATCCAGCTGGCAGCGGTATGCGGGCCGCTGTCCTACGGTCTGGTGACCTGGCTGAGCGGCGGCAACCATCGACTTGCGCTGGCCTGCACCGGTCTGTTCTTTTTAAGCGGACTGTTTATCTTGTCGCGTTTGAATTTTCAACGAGGCATTTTGGCCAAGAATCAGGCCGATCTGGCTTGTCAGGATTGAGTAAGTAAGGCGCGTTACGTTTATATAAAATTAAGCTGGGCTAGCCATGCGCGGCCCAAGAAAAACACCAAATCTGGAAAATAAAGGAGCCAAACTATGAGCGGTCCCACGTCTATTGAATCCGTCCTGTCGGAAAGCCGGGTGTTTCCTGTGTTCCCGAATCTGGAACGCGATGCTCGCATCGCTGGCATGGCGGCCTACGAGGAGCTTTGCCAGAAGGCCGAGCAGGATTATCCCGGCTACTGGGCGGATCTGGCCCGTGATCGCCTGGTCTGGACCCAACCTTTCACACAGGTTCTGGACGATAGCAAGCCTCCGTTCTATAAGTGGTTCCACGATGGTGAACTGAATGTCTCGGCCAACTGTCTGGACAAGCATCTGGGTACCCCTACCGAGCACAAGACTGCGCTTATCTTTGAAGCCGATGGCGGCGAAGTTACCAAGGTCACGTTTCGCGAGCTTTATGAACAGGTTTGTCAGTTTGCCAATGGTTTGAAGGCTCTGGGTTACAAAACGGGCGAACGCGCCCTGATTTATATGCCCATGTCGGTACAAGCCATTGTGGCCATGCAGGCATGTGCTCGTTTGGGGATTACGCACTCGGTGGTGTTCGGCGGATTTTCCGCCAAAAGTCTGCACGAGCGTGCCGTGGACGTGGGCGCTACGCTGGTTATCACGGCGGACGAGCAGCGCCGTGGCGGTCGTGCCATTCCCTTGAAAAACGCGGTAGATGAAGCCCTCAGTGCAGGTGATTGCCAGGCGGTGCGTCATGTGATCGTCTACAAGCGCACAGGTGGCCCGGTTGCCTGGCATGAAGGTCGTGACCTGTGGTGGGAAGAGGTCGTCAAGGGCCAAAGCGCGGACTGCCCGGCGGTTTCCGTCAATGCCGAGCACCCTTTGTTCGTTCTCTATACCTCTGGCTCTACCGGTAAACCCAAGGGGGTGCAGCATTCTTCCGCAGGTTATTTGTTGGGGGCCATCCTCAGTGTGCAGTGGACATTCGACGCCAAGGACAGTGATGTGTTCTGGTGTACGGCCGATATTGGCTGGGTGACCGGTCACACCTTTATTACCTATGGCCCCTTGGCCGCCGGGCTTACTCAGGTTGTGTTTGAAGGCGTGCCAACTTATCCGGATGCAGGCCGCTTCTGGAATATGATTGAGCGCCACGGTGTGACCGTGTTCTACACGGCGCCGACAGCCATTCGTTCCTTGACCAAGGCCGCGGAAGCAGACGAGGCCATTCATCCCAAACAATACAATCTGGATACCTTGCGGATTATTGGTTCGGTAGGGGAGCCCATCAATCCCGAAGCCTGGATGTGGTATTTCAAGAATGTGGGTCGTGAACGTTGTCCGATTGTGGATACCTGGTGGCAGACAGAAACCGGTGGCCATGTAATCACGCCGCTCCCTGGTGCTACACCGTTGAAACCCGGCTCGTGCGGCCTGCCGTTTCCCGGCATGGACGTGGCGATTGTGGACGAGGTGGGCGAAGAAGCCGAGCGTGGCAATGGCGGTTTTCTGGTCATTCGCAAACCGTGGCCCAACATGATTCGCACGATCTGGGGTGATCCGGACCGTTTCGTGAAAAGTTACTTCCCCCCTGAGTTGAAAGGCTATTACCTGGCCGGTGATGGTGCGCAGCGTGACACCGATGGCTACTTCTGGGTCATGGGTCGAATCGACGACGTGCTGAACGTCTCCGGGCACCGTTTGGGCACGATGGAAGTGGAGTCGGCGCTGGTTGCCCACCCTCTTGTGGCAGAAGCAGCGGTTGTTGGCAAGCCTGACCCGACAACGGGTGAAGCGATTGTGGCGTTTGTCGTACTCAATGGCGATCTGCCAGCGGGGGCGGAGGCAGACAAGATTGCTGCCGAGCTGCGCAATTGGGTAGGCAAGGAAATCGGTCCTATTGCCAAGCCGCGGGAAATCCGTTTTGGTGAAAACCTGCCCAAGACACGCTCGGGCAAGATCATGCGTCGTTTGCTGCGTTTCGTCGCTAATAACGAGCCGATTACCCAGGATGTGTCCACCCTGGAAAATCCTGCCATCTTGGATCAGTTGTCCGAAGCGCATTAATTTTTCCCCGTTCCTGTTTGACCCTGGTTTTCTCGCAGAACCAGGGTTTTTTTATTCCCCTGGACAATGTGGCTCTTGAAAGACTGAATGGTCCGGAATTGGCCTAGCATTAGGCTGGGGCCAAAAATATTGGTCCAAGAATGCAAAAAAGGGGTAAGGCTTGAGCGGGGAACAGCGGACAGACAGAGGCGCTTTGGCGCTGATGGGTTTGGTGGTACTGACCTGGGGCATGAGCTGGGTTGTGATGAAGGCGATGACCGCCTACATTGGGCCAGTGGATCTGATTGCGGCACGCTATGCCGTGGCATTTGTCTTTTTATGGCTGGTACTGCGTCTTAAAGGAGGGCATTTACGGCCTACGCCATGGAAACTGAGTCTGGGCGTGGCTGTTTTTCAGACTACCGGCTTTCAGTTGCTAAGCCAGTTTTCCTTGCAGGCGGGTGGGGCGGGCAAGATGGTGGCTCTGGCCTACACCATGCCAATCTGGATTCTGTTACTGTCCTGGCCCATGCTGGGACAGCGTCCCCAGATGCGTCATGTAATGGGTATGGTGCCCGCGACCCTGGGCTTGATGCTCCTGATCGCACCTTGGGAAGGAATGGGCGGCCTACTCGGTTCTGTTCTTGCAACCTTGAGTGGCGTGAGCTGGGCCTTGGGGGCGGTTTTTTCCAAGCAGCTCTTTGAGCGCCATCGAGTCGAACTGCTCAATGCCACCGTCTGGCAGTGCCTGCTGGGGATTGTGATTGTTCTGCCCTTGAGCTTCCTGATTCCCCAGCGTTCCGTAGTGATGGAGTGGCAGATGTTCAGCGGCGTACTGTATCTGGGCGTGATCGCAACCGGGGTAGGGTGGCTGCTGTGGATGGCGGTAGTCAGTCGCGTCAGCGCGACTGTGGCCGGAATGTCCAGTCTGGGGGTGCCTGCACTGACTGTCTTGCTGGCCTGGCTGTTGCTGGACGAATTGCCCACACTGTTGGAATTGATGGGGACAGGTCTGATTCTATTGGGGCTGTTTGTGGTGAACTGGCCCAGCCGCTCGCGCAGGTCCAAAAGAACATAAAAAAACCACCCGTTGGGGTGGCTTTTTTCAGCATCAACACGGCTGGCCTTGGAGTTCCCGCCAAGGCCAGGATTGTTTTTACATGCCGTTGTAGACCGGACCTTCGCCCCCTTGCGGTGGCACCCACACAATATTCTGGGTCGGATCTTTGATGTCACAGGTTTTGCAATGGACACAGTTCTGTGCGTTGATTTGCAACTTGTCGTCGCCGGTTTCAGTCTTGATGAATTCGTAAACGCCCGCTGGACAAAAGCGTGCTTCGGGACCGCCATAGCGCGCCAGATTGATCGCAACGGGGACGCTGGGGTCTTTCAGCGTCAGGTGGACCGGTTCATCTTCCTCGTGGTTAGTGTTGGAGATAAACACGGAGCTGAGGCGATCGAAGGTAATCTTGCCATCGGGCTTGGGGTAGTCAATGCGGGCGCATTCGGCCGCAGGCTGCAAACAGGCGTGGTCAGGCTTGTTGTTGCGCAGCGTCCAGGGCATTTTTCCCTTGAGCAGGCCCTGTTCCACAAAGGTCATCACGGAGGCGATTGACCGACCCTTCTTGAACCATTGCTTGAAATTGCGAGCCTTGTTCAGCTCTTCATGCAACCAGGACTGCTTGAACTTCTCGGCGTATTGCGACAGTTCGTCTTGCTTGCGGCCAGCCTGCAAGGCGTCGAAAGCGGCCTCAGCGGCCAGGGAGCCGGACTTGATCGCGGCATGACTACCCTTGATGCGCGAAGCATTGAGAAAGCCTGCATCGCAACCGACCAGTACACCACCGGGGAAACTGAGCTTGGGAAGCGCCAGCAAGCCGCCAGCGGTCAGAGAACGAGCACCATACGCGATCCGCTTGCCGCCTTCAAAGGTGGCGCGCAGCGCAGGGTGCGTCTTGTAGCGCTGAAATTCCTCAAAGGGCGACAGCCAGGGGTTGGCGTAGTCCAGGCCCACGACCATGCCGACCATCACCAGATTGTTATCCAGGTGATAGAGGAAGGAGCCGCCGTAGGTGTCCGAATCCAGAGGCCAGCCAGCCGTATGAATAACCAGACCAGGCTGGGACTGGGATGGGTCCACTTCCCACAATTCTTTAATGCCGATGCCGTAGCTCTGAGCATTGCGGGATTCGTTCAGTTTGAATCGTTCCGTCAGTTCACGGCCCAGATGACCGCGTGAGCCTTCTGCAAAAATGGTGTAGGAGGCCAGTAGTTCCATGCCGGGTTGATAGTGGGGAGTATGTGTCCCATCGCGGGCCACCCCCATATCACCTGTCAGCACTCCCCGTACCGCGCCTTTGTCGTCGTACAGGATATGGGCGGCAGCGAATCCGGGGAAAATATCCACACCCAGGGCCTCAGCCTGTTCTCCCATCCATTGGACGACATTGCCCAGGCGAACGATGTAGTTACCGTGATTTTTAAAGCAGTCAGGCAGCAACCACATGGGAGTGGAACGAGCGCCTTTCTCGGTCAGGAAAAGAAACTTGTCCTCGGTGACTTCTACCGAAATGGGGGCGCCTTGCGCTTTCCAGTTGGGCAGCAGCTCGTCCAGGGCACGCGTATCCATGACGGCGCCTGACAAAATATGGGCTCCCACTTCCGCGCCTTTTTCCAGCACACAGACGCTGATCTCTTGTTCTTTTTCTTGGGCGAGCTGTTTCAGACGTATCGCGGTGGCCAGGCCTGCAGGGCCAGCACCGACGATAATGACGTCGTATTCCATCGATTCACGTTCAGACATTGCTGCTGATCTCCTATTACGGCTTAGCGCTTTGTTCTTGATTGTTGGCGGGTGAAGGTCGTGTACTGTGCGTACGGTCGATTGTATTGTAGTCTGAACAATTCCGTTTTGAGTTCAGCGGCCAGGAACGGTCATTGGCAGCGTTGGGTTCATCAGTAACTATCAGCAAGGAGAGCATGTAATGACACACGTCGTTGATTCTGGTGCAGGAGCCACCTTTGATATTGCCGTGCGCTGGGGGGATCTGGATGCCATGAATCATGTTAATAATACGGTCTATTTTCGCTACATTGAGGAAGCCCGTGTTCAGTTGATGATGAAGCTGGGCATGGTGCCACCGTCGCCACGTACCGGGGTCCTGGCGCATGCCAGTCTGGACTTCCTGCGCTCGGTCCTGTATCCGGCCACGGTGCGCATCGTGCATAAACTGATCAAGGTCGGTGGTAGCAGCATTGAGTTGGAAGTCATTGTCGGGGATGCAGATCAAGCCGATGTCATGTACGCCCGCGGACGATGTGTGCTGGTGTCCATCAACCCCCAGGGCGGTTCACAACCGTGGACCGAAAAAGAGCGCGAACAGATACATTCAGTTTTTCAGGGTTAAGCTTTACGTATACGGAAAGCATAGTCAAGTCGTAGAATGCCTGATAGCCCGGTAGGGTGCACCGCGGCATTATTGGACAAAGTTTGCTGTTTAGGCCAATTAAAGAGTTATTGGAGAGTCAATTGAATAAAGTCTATCCAAGCGCCAAGGAGGCGTTGCAGGGAGTCGTTGCCGACGGACAGACAGTTGCGGTAGGTGGGTTCGGCCTGTGCGGAATTCCCGAAGCGCTGATTGCTGCGCTGCGCGATAGTGAAGTCAAAGATCTGACCTGCATTAGCAATAATGCCGGGGTGGATGGCTTTGGTCTGGGGCAGTTGCTGGAAACGCGTCAGATCCGCAAGATGATTTCCTCCTATGTGGGCGAGAACAAGGAGTTCGAGCGCCAATACTTGGCCGGTGAGCTCGAGCTGGAGTTCACCCCTCAGGGCACCCTGGCTGAGAAGCTGCGTGCCGGCGGGGCGGGGATTCCCGCTTTTTTCACGGCGACCGGGGTGGGTACCGTGGTGGCAGAGGGTAAGGAAATCCGCGAGTTCAATGGTCAGCAATACGTGATGGAAGAGGCGCTGGTACCTGATGTGTCGCTGGTCAAAGCCTACAAGGCGGACCGCAGCGGCAACCTGGTGTTTCGCAAGACCGCGCGCAACTTCAACCCGAACGTGGCAATGGCGGGAAAAATCACCATTGTCGAGGTCGAGGAAATCGTCGAGACCGGCAGCCTGGACCCGGATGATGTGCATTTGCCCGGCATTTATGTACACCGCATCGTGCTCAATGCCCATCCTGAAAAGCGCATTGAACAGCGTACCGTTCGTTCTTCCTGATTAGTGAGGCAAGATAATAATGGCTTGGAATAGAGATCAAATGGCGGCCCGTGCTGCCCTGGAGCTTCAGGACGGCTTTTACGTCAACCTGGGCATTGGCTTGCCCACGCTGGTTGCCAATCATGTGCCTGAAGGTATTGAGGTCTGGTTGCAGTCGGAAAACGGTTTGCTGGGCATTGGCCCATTCCCGACCGAAGACAAGATTGACGCTGACCTAATCAACGCCGGCAAACAAACCATTACAACCCTGCCCGGTTCGTCCATTTTTTCCTCGGCAGATTCGTTTGCGATGATTCGTGGCGGCAAGATCAATATTGCGATTCTGGGCGCGATGCAGGTGTCGGAAAAAGGCGATCTGGCTAACTGGATGATCCCTGGGAAAATGATCAAGGGTATGGGCGGCGCCATGGACCTGGTAGCCGGAGTGGGCCGTGTGGTGGTTCTGATGGAACACGTGGCCACTAAAAAAGATGGCACCGAAGATCTGAAGATTTTGCCCGCCTGCACCTTGCCCCTGACCGGTGTTGGGGTGGTCGACCTCATCATTACTGATCTGGGAGTGATGGAAGTGACGGAAAATGGTTTAAAGTTGCTTGAGTTGGCACCAGAAGTCAGCCTTGAGTACATTCAGTCCAAGACAGGCGTCCCGCTGGACGTCAGCGCTTTGGCCTGAGCGCTCACTCTGGCTAGAAAAGCTTCGGCGCGAGTCGAAGCTTTTTTTATGCTCGTTCGGTGCGTGAACGCTGTTTATGTAAAGGAAGTTGGTATGGCCCTTACCTCCGTTGTCGCACGCCTGCAGGCGCTGCGCGAACAAATGCAATTTCAGTCCGTACAGGCAAGCATCTGGCCGACATCTGATCCCCATTTGTCTGAATACCTGCCCGATCGGTGGAAAAGCCGTCAGTGGCTCAGTGGTTTTGTTGGTTCGGCCGGCTTGCTGGTCGTGACAGCCGACTGGGCCGGTTTATGGACCGACAGCCGTTACTGGGAGCAGGCCGCCAAGGAGCTGCACGGCAGTGGCATCGAGCTGCAGCGTGCAGGGGAAGCGGGCGTGCCTGAGCCAGCCAACTGGCTGGCCGATCATTTGCCTGCCCGTTCGCGAGTAGCCTTGGACAGTCAGTCGGTATCGGCTCAAAGCCTTCTTGCCTGGCAGAAAACCACTCAAGCGCAGGAGTTCGAGTGGGTGCTGCAAGCCGATCTGCTCAGCCCGATCTGGACTGACCGGCCCGCCGCGCCGTGTGGGCAGGTGGTAGAGCATCAGCCGCCTTTTGCGTGTCGCACTCGCCAGGAAAATCTGACTCGCACCCGGGCTGCCATGCAGGAGCAGGGCGCCCATTGGCACTTGCTCAGTGCGCTGGACGATATTGCCTGGACTTTGAATTTGCGCGGCAGCGATGTGTCCTATAACCCGGTATTCCTGTCGTACTTGCTGATCGGCCCGGACCAGGCTTTTCTTTTCGTGGATAGCAACAAGCTGACGGCAGGCCTACAGGAAGCGTTGGCGGCAGATGGCGTGCAGGTTCAAAATTACACCGAGCTGTCCTCCTTCATGCGCGCCTTGCCGGCATCCATGCCCCTATTGCTGGATATGGCTCGAACCACGGCCTGGGCCGCCCAATTGGCGGCGCATTTGCACGTGATCGAATATATCAACCCGGCTCAATTGCTCAAGTCCTGCAAGACCGATGCTGAACTGGCTCAGGTGCGCCAGACCATGGAAAAAGATGGGGCTGCCCTGTGTGAGTTCTTTGCTTGGTTTGAGCAACAAAGTGAGGTGAACGAGCTGGATGTGGATGCGCATCTCTGTGCCGCCCGAGCCCGCCAGGAAGGGTTTGTCAGCCCCAGTTTTGGCACGATTGCGGCTTTTAACGCCAACGGTGCCATGCCGCACTATCAGGCTACCCAGCAGTCCCATGCCCGCATTGATGGAAATGGCTTGTTGTTGATCGACTCGGGTGGGCAGTATCTGGGTGGTACCACCGACATTACTCGTGTTGTGCCGGTAGGGACTGTCTCAGCGGAGCAGATTCGGGACTTCACGCTGGTTCTAAAAGGCATGGTGTCTTTATCCATGCTGGTGTTTCCCGAAGGCATTGCCGGTCAGCAAATTGATGTGCTGGCCCGTCAGCCTTTGTGGGAGCAGGGCCTGGACTTTGGTCATGGCACCGGTCACGGCGTGGGATACTTCATGAATGTGCATGAAGGCCCGCAGTCCATTTCCTGGCGTGGTCGCATCGGGCCGCATTCAGCCATGCGCGCTGGCATGATTACCTCTAACGAGCCGGGCCTGTACCGCCCCGGCCAGTGGGGCATTCGTATTGAGAACCTGGTGGCGGCAGTGCCTGCCATGCGCACGGAGTATGGCCAGTTTCTGCGTTTTGAAACCCTGACCTTGTGCCCCATTGATACGCGTTGTATAGATGCTGCACTCCTGACGGCTGCCGAGCGTAACTGGCTCAATGAATATCATCAGCAGGTGCGTGAACGTCTCTTGCCGCGTGTGCAGGGTGAGGCACGCCAGTGGCTCGAACAAAGAACGCAGGCGATCTGATCGTCACCGTCTGCGCTTGTCAATAGTTGCACAGGCTAGTGGTATTTCCGCTGTGAAAAGCCACTCGCCTGGTCGCCAAGCATGGGCGCTTGCCGTTATAATCCAAATTTCCCGCTATCGCCTGATTTGACCTCAGGCGCCTTTTATAATGACCACCAAATATGTATTCGTAACGGGAGGCGTTGTGTCCTCCCTGGGCAAAGGTATTGCGGCCGCATCCCTGGCTGCCATCCTGGAGTCTCGCGGTCTGCGCGTGACCATGCTCAAGCTGGACCCCTACATCAACGTAGACCCGGGCACCATGAGCCCCTTCCAGCACGGTGAAGTGTTTGTTACTGAGGATGGTGCGGAAACCGACCTGGACCTGGGCCACTACGAGCGCTTCATTTCCGCTCGCATGCGCAAGGTCAACAACTTCACCACGGGCCAGATTTATGAATCCGTGCTGCGCAAAGAGCGTCGCGGGGACTATCTGGGCAAGACCGTGCAGGTTATCCCGCACATCACCAACGAAATCCAGGACTTCATCATTCGTGGCGCCAAGGCTGCCTACAATGGCGAGGCCGATGTTGCCATCGTCGAGATTGGCGGCACAGTGGGTGATATTGAATCCCAGCCTTTCCTGGAAGCAGCCCGCCAGATGAATCTGCGTCTGGGCCGCAACAACACCGCGTTTGTTCATCTGACACTGGTGCCGTTCATTGCCTCGGCCGGTGAACTGAAAACCAAGCCAACCCAGCACTCCGTGCAAAAACTGCGCGAAATCGGCATTCACCCGCACGCCTTGCTGTGCCGTGCCGACCGTGTCATTCCTGATGATGAGCTGGCCAAGATTTCGCTGTTTTCCAACGTACCCATGGATGCCGTGATCTCGGTGTGGGATGCGGATTCCATCTACAAGATTCCGGCCATGCTGCACAAGCAAGGTCTGGACAGCCTGGTGTGTGATGCACTGGCGTTGTCGCCACCACCGGCAGATCTGTCGATGTGGGACCGTTTGGTGCAGGCCCTGGAAAATCCCGAGCATGAAGTGCGCATCGGTATGGTCGGCAAGTACGTGGACCTGACCGAGTCCTACAAGTCGCTCAGTGAAGCCCTGGTTCATGCCGGTATTCATACCCGCACCCGCATCCAGATCGAGTATCTGGATTCGGAAGTCATCGAGAACGAAGGCACCGATTGCCTGAAAGGTCTGGACGCCATTTTGGTGCCAGGCGGTTTTGGCAAACGCGGTACCGAAGGCAAGATCCGCGCGATTCAATACGCTCGCGAAAACGGCGTGCCTTTCCTGGGTATCTGCCTGGGCATGCAATTGGCTGTGGTCGAGTTTGCGCGCAATGTGGGCAATCTGGTGGGCGCGAACTCCACCGAGTTTGATCCCTCGGCGGTGCATCCTGTGGTGGCCTTGATTACCGAGTGGGCAGATCGCGATGGCAAGATCGAGCATCGTGATGGCTCTTCCGATCTGGGCGGTACCATGCGCAAGGGTGCACAACGTTGCCCGGTCAAACCCGGTTCGCGTGCTGAAGCCATTTATGGGCCTGAGGTAAACGAGCGTCACCGTCACCGTTACGAGGTCAACACCTTGTACGTACCGCGTCTGGAAGAGGTGGGTATGGTGATCTCGGCGCGTACGCCTACCGAGAACCTGCCGGAAATCATGGAATTGCCTAACCACCCCTGGTTTATGGGGGTGCAATTCCATCCGGAGTTCACGTCGACTCCGCGTGATGGACACCCGCTGTTTACCAGCTATATCAAAGCGGCGCTGGAACACCAGAAAAAGTCGGCTTGATCGTTTGTTATGATTGAAAAGGCCCGCGTTATGCGGGCTTTTTCATTCCGTATGAGAGGACGAAACGGGCGGTTGGTAGGCCGGGCCGGCTCAGCATGCCGACGCAACAGGGCGGCTTTGCGCCGTCCACGGGTGCGACCCGGATTAGAAACCGATCGAAATCTCCAAACGATTGGGCTGACAGTCCTGCTGCGCTGCGGTGTCCAGGCTTTCAGGAATGTGGGAGAATGCAGCAATACTGAAACGAGGTCTATTATGGATTTATGCGGTTACGACGTCGGCCTGGATCGGCCTTTTTTCCTGATCGCTGGCCCTTGTGTTATTGAGTCGCGCCAGATGGCGTTCGACACAGCGGGGCAATTGGTTGAGATCACCGCGGCTCTGGGTATTCCCTTTATCTACAAGAGCTCGTTTGACAAAGCCAACCGCAGTTCAGGCAAGTCCTATCGCGGCCCCGGCATGGCGGAAGGCTTGCAGATTCTGGCCGATGTGCGTTCCCACTACAAGGTGCCTGTCCTGACGGATGTGCACGATAAAGATCAGGTCGACGATGTGGCCGCCGTGGTGGATGTGCTGCAAACACCGGCATTTTTGTGTCGTCAGACGGACTTTATCCAAGCCTGCGCCGCGACGCTGAAACCCGTCAATATCAAGAAAGGCCAGTTCCTGGCCCCTCAGGACATGGTGCAGGTAGTGGAAAAGGCGCGTGCGGCTGCACTGGAAATGGGCGGAGATGGCTCCACCATCATGGTCTGTGAACGTGGCGCCTCGTTTGGCTATAACAATCTGGTATCGGACATGCGCTCCTTGGCGATTATGCGTGCCACCGAGTGCCCTGTCGTATTTGATGCCACTCACTCGGTGCAATTGCCGGGTGGGCAGGGGACCTCGTCGGGTGGTCAGCGCGAGTTTGTTCCGGTATTGGCACGTGCTGCGGTGGCTGCCGGGGTGTCGGGCGTTTTCATGGAAACCCACCCTAATCCCGACAAGGCCCTGTCCGATGGCCCGAATGCTGTTCCGTTATCACAGATGGCAGACTTGTTGCGGACACTGCAACAGATTGATTCGATTGTTAAAAACAGCGGTGCCTTGCAGCACGGCTATTAAAGGTAGTTGGGAGACACTATGTCCGCATATTTGATTGCTAATGTTGAAGTCAGCAACCCCGAGCAGTACAAGCAATACCAGGAATTTTCCAGCATTGCCATGAAAACCCACAACGTGAAAGTTCTGGTGCGGGGTGGTGAAACGATTGCCCTGGAAGGGACTGCGCCTGTGCGTACTGTGGTGATGGAGTTTGATACCCTGGAACAGGCCCAGGCTTTCCATGATTCCGAGGAATACCGTCGCGCCCGCAAAGCTCGTGAAGGCGCTGCCAAAATGACCATGTACGTGGTGCAAGGGCTGTAAAAAGCAGCTTATGTTCTGCTGGAACGCGTGAAAAAGAGAGTGTGGAAACACTCTCTTTTTTTGGATGAGCACTTAGCGCCTGCCAGGCCTGAGCGAGGCTGTTGGTGCTACCTGGCTCTTGGGTGTAAAGGGAGTGGCGGGGCAGGGTAGGAGCCAGTAAAGGACAGATCTCTGTGATCGGGGAGAGAGCCTTGAGCTTGCCCTGAGGCGATGGGGGGCGGCTTATGAAGCGTAGACAGATCAAGCCGGGAGCTTAAAAGCGGGAATCACGCAGGGCGGGCAGCGTCAGTTCGCGTACAAAGCTGGCGGGGGACAATTGCAGCAGGCTGCGCACGATTGTGAGCACGTCATGCACGGGAATAGTCTCACCCAAGTCTCGTTGAGCTGCCGCCTGGAGGGGGACGTCCAGTCCATCCGTGGTGTTCAGGTATCCCAGTTGCAGGCAGGTGACCGCCAACCCTTGATCGCGGTAGCCTTCGCGCAGGCTGTCTGCCAAGCCATTCAAGGCAAATTTTGTGGCCCCGAACGCTACTTCGGGACGACCACTTTGGCGCAGCCCCGACGTTGAGCCCGTCAGAATCAAACGAGGCTGGCTACTGCGCAGCAGATAGGGCAGCAAGTGGCGCAGGGTCAATAAGGCACCCGTCAGGTTGACATCGACCAGGCGACGCAGTGCCTGGTCGGATTGCGACAGGAAATCATATTGCTCGGTGAACGCCGTGTCTTCCCAGATACCCAGGTTATAGATCAGTACGTCCAGTGCATCGGGGCAGGCGGCGGCCAGCGCTGGCGCGGCGTCGGCGTGGGAGAGATCGGCGCTGATCCAATGCTGCTTGGAAAAGGCGTCCGGGGGTAAAGCGCTGCTTGCCGCAGCAGGAGCTCGTCTGGCTACGCCGTGCATCGTATGTCCGTCTTGCGCCAGACCATCCATCAAGGCGCGCCCCAGGCCCATACTGGCGCCCACAATCATGATGTCCATGCACTTTTCCTGTAAGCAGATTCTGCGGTGAGTCGGTTTTCTTCCAGATCGTTATTGTGAACCAGTTGGATTGGGTCGACTGAGATTCAGCGCTCGCTTGTCAGGTTTTTAACTGTCCCGTAAAATCATTGACTAGGCAATTATTGTTTGGTCAATAAAATGGCAAAGGTATCGGAAACAGAACAAAAAAACCCAGGTCGTGTCTTGTCGGTCACCGAATCCATTCTGGCGATGATGGGGCTGTGCTTTGTGGTGATGTTGGTCGCCATTGATCAGACCGTCGTGGGCACGGCTTTGCCTACCATTGTCTCGGAGCTGCATGGCTTTGAGCTGTACGCCTGGGTTGCGACCGCCTACTTGCTCACGTCCGTGATCACCGTGCCGATTTTCGGGCGCCTGGGGGATTTTTATGGACGCCGCCGGTTTGTGCTGGTGTCCATCGTGCTGTTTACGCTGGCCTCTGTGCTTTGTGGCATGGCGCAAAGCATGATGCAACTGGTGCTGGCCCGAGGGTTGCAGGGCGTGGCCGGTGGTATGTTGGTTGGCACTGCCTTTGCCTGTGTCCCGGACCTGTTTCCTGACCCACGGGTGCGCTTGCGTTGGCAGGTCATGCTAAGCGCCTCGTTTGGTATTGCCAATGGCATTGGGCCGTTTCTGGGCGGGGTGCTGACCCAATATTATGGATGGCGCTCGGTGTTCTATGTGAATTTACCGGTGGGTTTGCTCAGTCTGTATTTCGTTTATCGCTACCTGCCGCAGATTCGGCATTTTCGTCAGGACAAGGTCCGTCTGGATTGGCTCGGGGCTGTGTTGCTGATGATCGGCTTGGCGTGCATTCAGTTGCTGGTGGAATTGCTGCCGCTCTATGGGGGCAGTTACCTGATGGTGTTGCTGGGACTATGTAGTCTGGTCGCATTTTCGCTGCTGGTCGCCTGGGAGCGTCGAGTAGCTGAGCCTTTGCTGCCCTTGGTGTTGTTTAGTAGCCCCGCCCAATTGTCTCTGCTGGTGTTATCGGCTGGCCTGGGCTTTATCTTGTTCGGGCTTTTGTTTTATGCCCCCTTATTGTTGCAGGGCGGGTACGGGTTGCGGCCGCAAACTGCGGGCCTCTTGATTACCCCGCTGGTCGTGTTCATTACGGTAGGCAGTATTATCAATGGCCGCACAATTACTCGTTTGCGGCGTCCTGCCATGATGTTGTATCTGGGGCTGGTACTGCTCACCATCGCGTGTCTGGGTATGGTGTTTAACAGGAAAACCGACCCGCATTGGCATTTCGTGCTGTATGCCACGCTTGCCGGTACGGGAGTGGGCTGCATCATGCCCAATCTGACGGTGTTTGCGCAGGAAATTGTCGAGCGCTCCATGTTGGGGATAACGACGGCCATGCTACAGTCCATGCGCATGGTGGGCGGCATGTTGGGAACCGCTGTGATCGGAACGCTGATCAATTACCAGTACGGCGAGGCCATTCGCACTCAGTTGGTCGCCTTGCCCGAAACGGTGGCTCATGCTTTGCAAGACCCGCAGGTACTGATGAGTGTGAGTGAACAGACGCAGTTTCTGGAGCAGGCGGGGGAGCAGGGGCAGATGTATCTGGGTTTGGCCCGCGATGCCCTGGCACATGCCGTCAATATGGGCATGGCGGTGACCTTGCTGCTGATCATCTGGTGTTTTTATTGGGTACGTAAAGTGCCACCGATACGATTTACTCGTCAAGAACAGTCTTGAGCATGATGAACGAATTTCCGCAACTTCAAGCGGCGCAGCAATTGGGGCGCACGTATCGCAGTTTGATGGCCGCGTTTGACCAGCAATTGGGCATGCCCTTGCCCCGCTGGCGTATTTTGATTGGCTTGTATCAAGAAAATGGCTGCCTGTCTCAAAAGCAACTGGTACGCTTGTTGCGCATTGATCCGGCCGCGGTAACCCGGCAGCTCAAAAGCATTGAAACCCTGGGTTTGATCGAACGGTTCACCGATGAGCAGGACAATCGTCTCACCAATGTGCGCCTTAGTCAGGCGGGGCGTGAGCTGGTGGAAGCCACATTGCCCCGGCGGCGGCGCCTGGTTGAAGCCATGCTGCAGGACTTTTCCGATCAGGATTTGAACCAGCTGATTACCTTGTTGAGCAACTGGGAGAGCGCCTTGCTCAAAGCGGGCGACAAAGATTTACTTTGAGACGCATCGGTACTTTTTGTATTTACAGAGACGCCGCCTAGTCTCGGAATTTCTGGTGATAATAAACACGTGCCGGTTCCAGCTGCGTAAGGGCCACGGTATGAATCCGGGCTTTTTTCCAGCTTTTGAAACCAGACATGGCACGGCTGTGTCATGGGCAGGTACAATCCTGTTTTAGCAGGAGGGCAGGGGCGCAGATTGCAGGGTAGCGGTCGCGCTTGCTGATCTTTTCAACTTCCAGGCCAGGCGCCTTTTTCAGTCGATCTTCCGATTGGCCCGGCGCAGTAGGCCCGGCAGCAGGATTGTTTAACTTATCTAGCTTAATGCTACTTCAGGCAGGACTGTCAAAATCATGAGTGCAATCGTAGATATTATTGGCCGCGAGATTCTGGACTCCCGTGGTAATCCAACGGTGGAGTGTGATGTATTGCTCGAGTCGGGTGCAATGGGGCGTGCCTCCGTGCCGTCTGGCGCATCCACGGGTGCTCGCGAAGCGTTGGAGCTGCGTGATGGTGACAAGAGCCGTTACCTGGGTAAAGGCGTCTTGCGTGCTGTCGAAAATCTGAACACAGAAATCTCCGAAGCGTTGATGGGTCTGGATGCGCAGGAACAAACCTTTATCGATCGCACCCTGATCGAACTGGACGGCACCGAAGACAAGAGCCGCCTGGGCGCCAACGCCATGCTGGCTGCCAGTATGGCGGTGGCTCGTGCTGCTGCCGATGACTCAGGCCTGTCCCTGTACCGCTATTTTGGCGGCAGTGGTGCCATGGCCATGCCTGTACCGATGATGAACGTCATCAACGGCGGTGCGCACGCCAACAACACCCTGGACCTGCAAGAGTTCATGATCATGCCCGTGGGCGCCAAGAGCTTTCGCGAATCCTTGCGTATGGGTGCCGAAGTGTTCCATACACTCAAAGGCCTGATCCACGACCAAGGCATGTCCACCGCCGTGGGCGACGAGGGTGGTTTTGCTCCTAACGTGGCCAACCACGAAGCGGCTATCGAGTTGATTCTGCGTGCTATCGAACAAGCAGGCTATGAAGCCGGTACGCAAATTGCACTGGCTCTGGACTGCGCAGCGTCCGAGTTTTACCGTGACGGCAAATACCACCTGGCTGGCGAAGGCGGCGTGTCTCTAAGCTCGCAAGACTTTGCCAATCTGTTGGCTAACTGGTGCGACAAGTACCCCATCATCTCCATCGAAGATGGGATGGCCGAGGACGACTGGGATGGCTGGCGCATTCTGAGCCAGCAACTGGGCGACAAGATCCAGTTGGTGGGTGATGATTTGTTTGTAACCAATACCAAGATCCTGAAAAAGGGTATCGAGATGGGTATTGGCAACTCCATCCTCATCAAGATCAATCAGATCGGCACCTTGACCGAGACTTTCGCCGCCATCGAGATGGCCAAGCGAGCCGGTTATACCGCTGTTATTTCGCACCGTTCCGGCGAAACCGAAGACTCCACTATTGCTGACATCGCCGTGGCAACCAACGCCATGCAGATCAAGACAGGCTCCTTGTCCCGTTCCGATCGCATGTCCAAGTACAACCAGTTGTTGCGCATTGAAGAAGAATTGGCAGAAGTTGCTACCTTCCCAGGTCGCGAAGCGTTCTATAATCTGCGCTAATTCTGTTTGAGGAACCGGGTCGCAAGACCCGGTTCTTATATCGCCATGCGCCTTATTGTTCTGCTGCTGCTATGTCTGACCCTGATCACCCATTACGCATTATGGTGGGGCAAGGGCGGCTGGCTGGATGTACGGCAAATGCAGACCAGGCTGGTCGCGCAAAAAGAAACCAATGAAGCCCTGACGGCGCGCAACAACGCCTTGCTGGCCGAGGTTCAGGATTTGCGTTCGGGAACCCACGCTGTCGAAGAGCGTGCCCGCAGCGAGTTTGGCATGATGCGGGAAGGCGAGATTTTTGTGCAGATTGTGCCTCCCGGTGGTTCGTCGGCCACGAATGCCAATCCGCGATAACAAGCAGCGCGCAATGTGCGGCTAGAACGGCTGATCAGCCAGTTCATTTCTGATGATTCTTCTGCTGTGTGTTTGGATCGGTGATCCGGGCTTTCTGGCGCCCTTCGTTGTTGAGACTGGCTGATGCGTCGATTAGTAGCAGGCGGGGGGTGGGGGCGAGGCTGGAGCTCCTCCTGAGTCTGGAGTGGGGGCGGCAGGCTCTGGAGAAAGCGAACCCGTGTCTGGCCCTGGGGCAGCACCATCCCATGACGGCAGACGGGCATTCACGTCCGGTGAGGGCGTTTTCGCGGGCTCCCGTTCTGCTAACCCGCTTGTTTGGGAAACGGGCAAGACACGCGTGTTCTCAAGCTGCTGGGCATAGATGACTCGACCGTCAGCCAGGTCATTCCACTGTACGGCATCAGATTGCATGGGGTGTTTGATTTCCAGGCGTAGCCACACTGCTGTCGACCCCACGGGGTTAGGCATACTCAGGGCAAGCTTGGGTAGCAGACGAAGCAAGGAAAGGGGCCCGGGCTTATGGGCGTAGAGTAGATACAAATGCAGTGTGTTGGCCTGGTAAATGTTGGGGCCGCTATGGCTGCTTTGTTCCGCTTGTTGCGCCTGCCAGCCCTGGGTAATGCTGGTTCGCCCCTCATGCAGCCTGGAAGGTCTGCCATGCAATATAAAAGCCTGTGTTGAGGGAGACAGAATCTGGATTTGCCACTGATCGTGCAGTGGCACTTTGGCAGCGGCCAGTGTTTGGCTGAATGCCACGGCAATGGTTTCAGGCCGGGCATGATGCACGCTGGCTTGGCGGGCTGCTTGTAGCAGGCCGTGCTGCAGACGCACGCGTAAGGAGTACAGCGTCAAGACGTCCAGCACCAGCCAGCTGAGCAGAATCATGGCTAGAAGGGCTCCCAGAATGTGAGAGCCCGCCAGGCCCGATTGGCGATGTGATGAGAGAAAGAAATCAGCCATGATGTTGCCATCATGGCTGATTGTCCTTGAGCCTGATAGAAGCACTTGTACCAGCGTAGTGCTTCGTAGGGATCAGGGCTTAGTGCAGGGTGTCATCACCGGGCTGCGTATCCCCTTTATCGACAAACAGAGAGGCGCAATCAATTGCGTCGTATTGATAGGGCTTGCCGCAAAAATTGCAGGACACATTGATCGTGTCTTGCTCTGCCAGCATCTGTTCGATTTCTGCCTGTCCCAGCATGCGCAGCATATTGCTGACCCGTTGACGGGAACAGGGGCAGTGCCAACGCACGGATTGGGGTTCAAAGACCTGCAGGTCTTCTTCCCAGAACAGACGGTGAATAAGGGTATCGCTGTCCAGCTGCAGCAGTTCCTGCGTCTGGACGGTTGAGCCCAGCGCCAGCGCACGCTCCCAGGTGTCCAGGTTCTGAGCCAGGCTGTGGCCACCTTGTGGCGGGATGCGTTGCAACAAAAGGCCCGCGCATCGGTTTTCATCTGCAGCCAGCCACAGGTGAGTATCCAATTGCTCGGAGGTACGCATATAGGTTTGCAATACCTCGGCAACAGTCTCGCCTTCCAGAGGGACGACGCCCTGATAAGGGCGGAAGTCCTTGCTGCTTTGGCGTGGCGCCAGCACGACGGTAAAGCGGCCCTGGCCCTGTGGATTCAGCAGGGTTTGCAAGGTGCCCGTTTGGGGGACAGGATGATTTTCGCGCAGGGACACGGTAGCGCGGATGTCCATGTCCGAGGTGCATTCGACGACCAGCAGGGCAATGGGGCCATCGCCTTGAATCTGTAGAATCAAGGAGCCATCGAACTTGAGATTGCCGGCCAGCAGCACCGAGGCCGCAACCAGTTCACCCAGCAGGTCGCGGATGCAGGCAGGATAGTGCTGATGCTCCAGACCCATTTGCCAGGCTTGCTCAAGATGAACAATCTGGGCGCGTGTGCTTTGGTCGGCGAACAGGTATTTTTTTAAAATGTCAGTCATGACTTTGCTGTACTACTAAAAAATGAAGAGGCAGCTTGCCCGATCAGGCAGCAGCCGAGCTAACCCGGCTTGGGCGCGCATTGATCAGACGAGTCTTGCTAAGACGGTCGTGCAGGAACTGCTGGTCTTTGTCGAACCAGGTCCAGATAAAGTTCAGAAACGGCGTAAAGACGATAAGCAGGTCTGTGGAGGCAAAACCTGTGTAGCCAGACAGGAGCTGAACCAGCAATGCCCCGAGCAAGGGCAGGGGCCATAGCAGAATATAACGCAGCACCAGGGTGCGCAGGGCAGGAATCTGGCCGTGCTCGTCAACCAGGCGTATATGCCAGGTCTTCATGGGCAAGGTTTGACCCACTTTGCGCCAGCACAGCACAAAGTACACCCCCAGAGCAATGAACAGAACGACCTGACGCACATGCCGCAGATCCAGGCCGCTACGGCTTTGGGTCAAGGTATCGAACAGATAGCCAGTGGTGAAAATGACGCCAAACAGCAGAATGGATTCATACATCATGCAGGCAAAGCGTCGCCAGCGGCCTGGTGTAGTAAAGGAGGGTGTCATGGTGCGTCTTGATGCAGGGAAGACTTCCATTATCGCGTATATCGCCTGCTAACGGAATGCTGCCCGTTCAGGGCTGACCAGCAAGGTGTGCTGGGGTCTGGAACACGGCCTGGTGTCGAGAGAAGCGTTAAAAATGTGAGCGGTAACCATGATATGGGGGGCTTGTCCCCATAAACAAGGGCCAAGCCATTTGCATGGTCCTGGCCCTTGTCGCCTTTTACAAGACTGCTTGACGCTTATTCAGCGCTGGCCGAGTCTTCGCTGGCGTCCGAGGCTGCATCGTTATTGCGATAACTGGCCGGAACCATGTCAAAACAGAACAGGCGGCAATCCAGCGCACCGTTATACAAGGGGTAACGGCGCTTGGGTTTGAGGCGCATATGACGTGGCAGCTCCAGGTCGCTGCTGATCATGTTTACGCTCCAGTTGGCAAAGTTCTGCTTGAGGTTACTGGCCCAGCTGGGCCAGAAGTCCTCGTCCTGATGTTCCAGACGCTCTCCGTAAGGAGGATTGGTCACAATCCAGCCAGCTTCTGTTTCGGGGCGAATCTTCAGGGCATCGCCCTGTTCGAAGCGAATCGTCTCCAAGGTCAGGTGCGAGCGCTCCAGGTTGGAACGGGCGGCATCCAGAACGGTGGGGTTGATGTCGTAGCCAATCAGCGGGGTATCCAGACGAGGGGCGATCATGGAACGCGCTTCGTCCTTGATGTCACGCCACAGACGCTGATCATGGCAGCGCAGGCGTTCGAAGTGGAATGGACGCCAGATGCCGGGAGGAGCCCCCAGAGCCATCCAGGCGGCTTCGATAAGAATGGTGCCGCTACCGCAGAAGGGGTCGATCAAGGGTTTGCTTGGGTCCCATCCTGACAGGACCAGCAGACCGGCTGCCAGGTTTTCACGCAAGGGAGCGTCGCCCTTGTCATGACGCCAGCCGCGTTTGAACAAGGACTCGCCGCTGGTGTCCAGATAGAAAGTGGCCGTGGTCTCGTCCAGGAACAAATGTACCTTGGCGTCGGGGCGCACCGTGTCGATCGAGGGACGGGCACCTTCCAGGTCCCTGAGTCGGTCGCAAATTCCGTCTTTGGCGCGAAGATTGCAGTATTGCAGGCTTTGCATCGGACTGCGTACGGCCGAGGTATCGACACGCAGTGTGTGCTCGGGGCCAAACCAGCGCTCCCACGGCGTCACACGGGCCAAGGCCAGAATGTCTTCCTCGTTGGTGACAGGAGCATGCGAGACTTCCAGCAAAATGCGCGTCGCCAGTCGTGAGGACAGGTTAGCGCGCATGACGCCAATCCAGTCTGCATCAAAATGACAGCCGGCACGACCGGCCAGAACGTTTTCATAGCCCAGAGCCTGCAGCTCCAAAGCCAGTGCTTCTTCCAGTCCTTGAGGGCAGGGTGCAAACAACCGGTAGCGCTCGCCTTGCAGGGCCTTGACCTGGACACGCTCGTTTTGTTCGATATTGCTATCGGGCAGGCGTTGGCCGGGTTTAGGGGCCTGGGGGCTGTCTACACGCTGAATAGGGGAGATATACTGGGGGAAAGCGTCAGAATCACTGGCCGGACTAAACAGCCCGCTAGGCATATTGCCAGCCGCAGGGCGCTCTGAGGATTCGGAGTTGTCTTTGAAGGTAGGCCGTTCACGCCGTTCACCGGAGAACTCGCGACGCTCACCGGATTGTGGACGGCTGTCGCGGTCGCGGTTGAATGCGGGGCGTTCACGGCGTTCACCGGAGAACTCACGACGCTCACCGGATTGTGGACGGCTGTCGCGGTCGCGGTTGAATGCGGGGCGTTCACGGCGTTCACCGGAGAACTCACGACGTTCACCCGATTGTGGGCGGCTGTCGCGGTCACGGTTGAATGCGGGGCGTTCGCGACGCTCACCGGAGAACTCACGACGTTCACCCGATTGTGGGCGGCTGTCGCGGTCGCGGTTGAATGCGGGGCGTTCACGGCGCTCACCGGAGAACTCACGACGTTCACCGGATTGTGGGCGGCTGTCGCGGTCGCGGTTAAATGCGGGGCGTTCGCGACGCTCACCGGAGAACTCGCGACGCTCACCCGATTGTGGGCGGCTGTCGCGGTCGCGGTTAAATGCGGGGCGTTCACGGCGCTCGCCGGAGAACTCACGACGTTCACCCGATTGTGGGCGGCTGTCGCGGTCACGGTTGAATGCGGGGCGTTCACGGCGCTCACCGGAGAACTCGCGACGTTCACCCGATTGTGGGCGGCTGTCGCGGTCACGGTTAAATGCGGGGCGTTCACGGCGCTCCTGATCGCGCTTTTCTACGTAGGGACGGGCCTCTCGTTGGGCACCGCCCTGGCGGTCCTGCTGCAGGCTGGCTGCTCGGGCGCGTGCACCCGAACGCACGCGGGGTTCCGCGTTGCTGGCTTTCTTTTTGGCGCCTGGGTTCAGGCTTAGTGTCTTGCGTTCAGATTGGTCTGACATGAATAAGGTATTAGAAGGGTTTTATAACCACCAGGATGAGGACCAGCAGCAGAACGATGACCGGAATTTCATTGAACCAGCGGAAGAATACGTGTGAGCGGTTTTGCTGTCCTTGCTGGAACTGCCGTAGATAGCGTCCGCACACACCGTGAAAGGCAAACAGAACCAGAACCAGGGTCAGCTTGGCGTGCATCCATCCCTGTCCTTTGCCTATGCCGTAATACAAAAACAGCCCCAGGCCCGTCAGCAAGGTCAGGACGGCTAGGGGCGCCATGAAGCGATACAGGCGTCGAGCCATGCCCAGCAGCGTTTCATGGGTTTTGGGGTCGTGCTCCTGGGCCAGGTTGACATAAATGCGGGGCAGGTAGAAGAGCCCGGCAAACCAGGAGGTCACAAACAGGATGTGAAAGGTCTTTAGCCAAAGCATCATTTAACCACGCATCTGGCCGTTGCCGTGCAACACCCATTTATAAGTCGTCAGCCCTTCCAGGCCGACTGGACCACGGGCATGAAGACGATTGGTGGAAATGCCGATTTCGGCTCCCAGGCCATACTCGAAGCCGTCGGCAAAACAGGTGGGCAGGTTTACCATGACAGAGCTGGAATCGACTTCACGTTGGAAACGTTCGGCCTGGCTCAGGTTTTCCGTCACAATGGATTCGGTGTGTTCGGAGCTGTACTGAGCGATATGGTCCATGGCTTGATCCATGGAGTCCACAATGCGTACGGCCAGTATGGCCGCGGCAAACTCGGTCTCCCAATCCTCTTCGGTAGCGGGAGCGACATTGGCGACCAGCGCACGGGTCTGCTCACAGCCTCGTAGTTCCACGCCTTTTTCCTGTAGTTGGCGGGCCATTTCCGGCAGGAAAGCCGGTGCAATGCTGCGGTGAACCAACAAGGTCTCCATCGTGCCGCAAATACCATAGCGGTAGGTTTTGGCATTAAAGACAATACGATTGGCTTTTTCCAGATTGGCGAACTCGTCCACGTATACGTGGCAGTTGCCATCCAGATGCTTGATCAGCGGCACGGTTGCTTCGGCGCTCAGGCGTTGGATCAGGCTTTTGCCACCACGCGGCACGATGACGTCCACGTAGTCATTCATGGTCACCAGCAGGCCGACGGCATCGCGGTCGGTCGTGGGCACTACTTGCACGGCGTCTTTGGGCAATCCGGCGCGCTCCAGACTGTTGGAAATAATCTGCGCCAAAGCCTGGTTGGAGTGGAATGCTTCGCTGCCACCGCGCAAAATCGTGGCATTGCCCGATTTCAGGCACAGGGCGGCGGCGTCAATGGTCACGTTGGGGCGCGATTCGTAAATGATGCCGATCACGCCCAATGGCACGCGCATCTGGGCGACGCGCATGCCGTTGGGGCGAGTACGCGAGGCGCTGATCTGTCCGACCGGATCGTCCATGTCGGCAATCTGACGCAGGCCTGTGGTCATGATCTCCAGGGCACGGTCGGACAGGGCCAGACGCTCGATCATGGCCGGGGCAATCTGACGTTCACGTGCCGCTTGCAGGTCCAGCTCGTTGGCCGCCTGCAACTGGGCTTTTTGTTCAATCAGGGCGTCAGCCATGTAGCGCAGGGCGTCAGCCTTGGCTTTGCCGGTGGCGGCGCGCATGCGGCGTGCAGCAAGCTGGGCACGCTTGCCCAAATCTTGCATCATGGAGGACAGATCGCCGACCTGGGTGGCGGCAGAGGACTGGGTGATATCGTTCATAGCCGTGTAACTCTCCGGTTCAAGAGAGCATTATCGCAACAATTAAGACATTAAGGGGTATTGGACGCTTAGCGACGGGGCGCTTGTGTCGCGACCGCGATACGCATGGTCAGGCGGCGCATTTCTTCCCACGGGTCTTGCTGACGTCCGTTGGGGTGCAGGCCTTTAATCAAACGGTCTATATCGTGGGCGTGCAGAACCGAGGCGGGCCAGCTGTGGGGCGGGATGCGATCCAGCGCCTGGCGTACCAGTTTTTCACGCGGACCGAAAATGCGGTATTGACGAAACAGGTTGGATAAATCCATCCCTTGCTGACGCGCTTGCGACAGGCGCGCCAGGGTGCGGACCTCTTCACCCACGGCCCACAAGACCAGAGGCAAGGCCTCGCCTTCTGCCTGCAAGCCATCCAGTATGGTGAGCGCCCGTTGGCTATGGCCCGCCAGCATGGCGTCGCGCAGATCAAACACGCTGTATCGTGCCACATTCAGTACCGCGCTCTCCAGTTCTTGCTGGGTGAGCTGTCCAGGTGGGTAAATCAGGGCCAGTTTCTGGATTTCCTGATGCGCAGCCAACAGATTGCCCTCAACCTTGTCAGCCATCCATTCCAGGCTGTTGCGCTCCAGGCTTTGGTCCTGAGCCTGGAGGCGCTGGGCAATCCAGCCCGCCAGGGAGTGGCGACTGATGGGCTGAATTTCAACCCAGTAGGCCGCTTGTTCCAGAGCTTGACACCATTTGCTGTTGCGCGTGGCCTTGTCCAATCTGGGCAGTTGGATCAGAAAGCTGGTGCCGTCCATCTGGCCACCGCTAATCAGTTCGCACAGTTTTTGCAGGGCGTCGCCCCCCGGTTTGCCGGGTTTGCCACTGGGGATGTTGATATCCACCAGCTTTTGATCGCCAAACAAGGAGATGTTCTGGGCCACCGCAAATAGCTGGGACCAGTCTGCGCGTGCATCCAGCGTAAAGCTGCTGCGTTCTGTAAAACCATCCTGACGGGCACGGGCGCGTACCGCGTCGGCTGCTTCAACCAGCAAGAGGGGCTCGTCGCCAGACACCACATAAAGTGGTTGGAAAGCGGCGGATGGCGTAGCCAGTTCGCGCAGCAAGGTGTCGTGGTCGGCCCTGCGTCCCATACTTACAACGGCGCCTGTTCTCGCGCGGGCAGCAGTTCCATCTCTTCCATCGAGCTGGCCTCGGGCTGACTACGCAGGAAGTGGTAGGCGCTGGCGACATCGGGAGAGCTCAGGCGGCGCACGATTCGGTTGATCAGTGACTGTTCCATGTCACGGAAAATCATCTCGATCTCGCTGTCTTTGGCCTGAACCGCTTCAGCGTCATAAGGCACCTCTCGAATCACGTTCAAGGTGGTGGGAGGCAGGATGGGGCGGCCCTTGGCGTCCAGCAGTTCAAACACGAAGGTCAGCTGCAGTTCGTACTCTTCCACCTGACCTTTGGCGTTGATGGAGATCTCACGTTGATTACGGTTGAGCGAGAGCTGTTGCAAGAGGGCCTCTGCCTCTTGCGGGCGCTCAACAAAGCGGGTCTGCGGCGAGCTGGCCGATAAAGTGCGGCGCAGGTTCGCGCCAAAAGCGCTGTTGTCCGTAATGTTCGTGTATAGCGTGTCAAACGGCAGCGGAGACACGCCTTTCAGATGGAAACCGCAGGCGGTCAACACCAGGCTGAGCAGGACGATCAGACCCGCCAGTCCCCAGAACCTGGGTGCAGGAGCAGACATGGAGCTGGAAGAAAACAGGCGGGCTGAGTGCATGATTAACCTACGACGTTAACGAGTTTGCCGGGCACGACGATAATGCGTTTGGCAGGGCGGCCTTCCAAATACTTGAGCACGGCGGCGTGTTGGGCAGCGGCTTGTTCAATGGCGGCTTTTTCTGCTCCCTGAGGCACGACCAGTGAGCCGCGCAGCTTGCCGTTGACTTGCAGCATCAGTTCAATTTCGTCGGCAATCAAGGCCTGTTCATCAACGTCGGGCCAGGCTGCATCGAGCAGATCACCCAGCGTATCAGCCCAACCCAGCTCACGCCACAACTGCCAGGTGATGTGGGGGACAACCGGGTACAGAACACGCAACAGGATGGAGGTGGTCTCGGCCAGCGCACGTTGTGCTGCCGGTGTGTCTTCCCACTGCGTCTGTTCCAGCGTGTTGAGCATTTTCATGCACGCCGAAACAACCGTGTTGTATTGAATGCGCTCGTAATCGTAATTGGCTTGCTTGAGCAGCGAGTGAATTTCCAGGCGTGCGCGCTTGGCAGCGGCGTCCAGATCACTCCAATCGGTAGCTTGGGCGTTGCCGGCGCGCAGCGCATCGGCGTGGTTGTAGCAGAAGGCCCACAGGCGACGCAGGAAGCGGTTGGCGCCATCCACACCCGAATCAGACCACTCCAGCGTCTGTTCTGGCGGGCTGGCGAACATGATGAACAGGCGGGCGGTGTCCGCACCCAGCGTGTCGATCAGGGATTGAGGGTCCACGCCGTTGTTCTTGGACTTGGACATGGTGCCAATGCCGTTGTACTGCACGGGCTGACCATCGCTCTTTAAGCGGGCACCGATAATCGCGCCTTTTTCGTCGTAAACGTTTTCGACAGTTTCAGGCCAGAAGTATTCGATACCCCCTTGTGGGGTGCGGCGGGTGTAGCTGTGGTTCAGCACCATGCCCTGGCACAGCAGGCGGGTGAAGGGCTCGTCAATCTTGACCAGGCCCATGTCGCGCATGACTTTGGTCCAGAAGCGGGCGTACAGCAAGTGCAGCACAGCGTGTTCGATACCACCGATGTACTGATCCATGGGCATCCAGTAATCGGTGCGTGGATCGGTCATGGAATCGTTCAGATTGGGTGTGGTGTAGCGCAGGAAGTACCAGGACGAGTCCACAAAGGTGTCCATGGTGTCCGTTTCACGGCGTGCGGGTTTGCCACAAGAAGGGCAAGCGCACTTCAGGAAGGCGTCATGCTTGTTCAGCGGGTTGCCGCTGCCATCGGGAATCAGCTCTTCGGGCAAGACCACGGGCAGATCTTTTTCTGGAACAGGAACCGGTCCGCAATCGTCGCAGTGGATGATCGGGATCGGGGTGCCCCAGTAACGCTGACGGGAAATGCCCCAGTCGCGCAGACGATAGGTGGTTTGTTTTTCGCCCAGTTCCTTGGCGTTCAGGTCTGCGGCAATGGCATCCACGGCCGCGACGTGCGTCAGGCCGTCGTACTTGCCGGAATTGATGGTTTGACCTTGCTGCTTGTCGCCGTACCAGTCTTGCCATTGGGTGGCGTCGTATTCCTTGCCTTCTACCCCAATGACCTGATTGATAGGCAATTGGTATTTCAGGGCGAAGGCGAAGTCGCGCTCGTCGTGAGCAGGCACGCCCATCACGGCACCGTCACCGTAGCTCATCAAGACATAGTTACCGACCCAGACAGGAACGTCCGCGCCCGTCAAGGGGTGCTTGACGCTCAGGCCGGTAGGCAGACCTTCTTTTTCGCGGGTAGCCATGTCGGCTTCCGTGGTGCCGCCTTTCTTGCATTCTTCAATAAAGGCCGTCAGCTCGGGATTGTTGCGGGCAGCCAGGGCAGCCAGCGGGTGCTCAGGAGCAACCGCACAGAAGGTAACGCCCATGATGGTGTCCACGCGGGTGGTGAACACGTACAGACGACCGTCCTGAATCAGTTGGCCTTGCTCGTCACGAATGTCGTGAGGGAACGCAAAGCGTACGCCCTGGCTCTTGCCGATCCAGTTCTCCTGCATCAGGCGCACACGCTCGGGCCATCCGGGCAGGCCGGTTTTCACGGTATCCAGCAGCTCTTCGGCGTAATCGGTAATGCGCAGGTAGTAGCCGGGGATTTCACGCTTTTCAACCAGCGCACCGGAGCGCCAGCCACGGCCTTCAATTACCTGTTCGTTGGCCAGAACGGTTTGGTCCACTGGGTCCCAGTTCACCGTCTGGGTCTTGCGGTAGGCAATGCCTTTTTCCAGCATCTTCAGGAACAGCCACTGGTTCCATTTGTAGTATTCGGGATCGCAGGCACACATTTCGCGCGACCAGTCGATTGCCAGCCCCATCGCCTGCATTTGCTTTTTCATGTAGGCGATATTGTCGTAAGTCCACTTGGCAGGCGGCACTTGTGACTTGATGGCGGCGTTTTCGGCGGGCATGCCAAAAGCATCCCAGCCCATGGGCATGAGAACGTTAAAACCGCGCATGCGTAGCTGGCGCGCCATCATGTCGTTGATGGTGTAGTTGCGCACGTGGCCCATGTGTAGCTTGCCACTGGGGTAGGGCAGCATGGAGCATGCGTAAAACTTGGGTTTGAGCGAGCCATCCGGAGCGGTGGCGTTCTCGACGGCACGATAGGCGTCCCGATCGGTCCAGTTTTGCTGAGCGAGTTGTTCGACCTCGCTGGGGTTGTAACGTTCCTGCATGAGTGGCAATACCGTTTTAGACAGAAGTAAAGGAGTATCCGCCATTATACGGGGCAAATCTCGCTGTGGACGGCTGCAAGGCGGGCAGTGTGCATGAGCGTAATGGCAGACAGGAGGCGGGCCTGTCACAGCAGCCTGTGAAGGGCAAAAAAAACCCCTGCAGGGCAGGGGTTTTTTTGAAAACCAATCCGCTGCAGGAGCGGGCGCGAATTAACGCAGCTTGGTTTCTTTGTACTCGACGTGCTTGCGAACGACGGGGTCAAATTTCTTGATCACCATCTTTTCAGGCATGTTGCGCTTGTTTTTGGTGGTGGTGTAGAAGTGGCCCGTACCGGCGGACGATTCGAGTTTGATTTTTTCGCGTATACCTTTTGCCATGATGAGCTCCTGGTTAAATGTTTAAGAAGCGCAGCTTAGTACTTTTCGCCGCGGGAGCGCATTTCGGCCAGAACGGAGTCGATACCGTTCTTGTCGATGGTGCGGATAGCGTTAGCGGAAACGCGCAGGCGAACCCAGCGGTTTTCACTTTCAACCCAGAAACGACGGGACTGCAGGTTTGGCAGGAAGCGACGCTTGGTCTTATTGTTGGCGTGCGAAACATTGTTGCCCGACATTGGGCCTTTTCCGGTCACTTGGCATACGCGTGCCATGGTCATACCCCTTGAGATCTAAATCAGCCTCCGCTAAACGAAAAAAGCCGCGGGCGATTGTAAAATTAGGATCGTGTTAACCCCAGTGCTGGGGTACAAAGAAGATTATTCTAATATGGAAAAATCACTTAGATCAAGTTTTACCGTGCTTTCCTTGCTGCATTGCGGCCAAACAGCCACGATAAGACACCACAGCCGGCCAGGACCGCGGTCAGGGGCAGGGCATCGGAAGATGCCCAACTGCTGACTGCAAAACCGGCCAGGGCGCCACACAGCATTTGCAAGGCTCCCATCAGGGCGGAGGCGGTTCCCAGGCGATGGCCCTGTTCGGACAGGGCCAGGGCGGCGGAGTTGGGGTTTACAAAACCCTGACAAGCCATAAAGCCCATTAAGGTCACCATCAACCAGGTCAGGTCCAGCACGCCTAGCAGGGTCAAAATGGCACCCAGCAGAGTAAAGATCACCTGCAGTCCCTGTGCCACGCGCAACAACGTGGGTGGGCTATACGTATTGAGCAAACGGGCGCTGACTTGAGAGAAAACAATCAGACAGGCGGCATTGGCGCCAAAATAAAAACCGAAATGACGCGGCTCGACAGAAAATAAATCAATAAAGACGCGGGGCGATCCGGCGATATAGGCAAACATGCCCGCAGAACTGAAACCGGCAGCCAGGGAATAAAACATGAAGGGCCGGTCGCGCAGCAAGGCGCTGTAATTATGAGCGATCAATTTAGGTTGCAATGGCAGCACACGCTCGGGAGCGAGAGACTCTTTCATGGTGAAAAAAGTCAGCAGCCAGAGCAAGATGCCACTGCCGGTCATGAAGAAGAAAATGCCTCGCCAGTCACTGAACAGCAGGATCTGGCCGCCGATCAGAGGCGCCAGAATAGGCATCACTCCCATGATAAGCATTAGCATGGACAAGGCGCGGGCGGCTTCCCGGGTTTCAAAGCGATCGCGGATGACCGCGCGTGGGATCGCCATACCGGCCGCGCCCCCAAAGGCCTGGATAATGCGCCAGACAGTAAGCTCATCAATCGTGCTGGCGCGAGCACAGAAAAAAGAGGCCAATGTAAAGAGCAGGACGCCAAACAGCAGCGGCCGCTTGCGCCCGAAGCGGTCTGCCATGGGGCCATAGACCAGTTGCGCCAGGCCCACGCCCAGCAGAAAACCGGCCAGCGTGCGCTCTACCATGCCCGCCGAGGTATTCAGGCCCTGGGCCATCGCCGGGAAGGCGGGCAGGTACATATCAATGGCCAGGGGGCCCAGGGCAGTGAGCAGCCCCATCAAAACGAGCCAGGGAGGAAATGCAGGAGAGTGGTTGCGTGTCATCGGGCCAAGTATTAAGGTGAGGCAGATCCTGGCCGAGAGCCTGAACCCACTACCGTCTGCCGCGCATCAATACAAGCCGATGCAAAGGGCCAAAGGCAGGCAGTTTAGCATGGGGGACGATCAATTTCGGCGTAAGTGCTTTAGGTTTGAAGTACACGGTCCGTGACTTTGGTGCAACGGATTTAGGGTCAAGATGTATTAGGCTACAGGATTGACGGCTTACAGGCGGTGTGTCGACACAGATGACACATCGTCATCTTTGTTTGTTTACATACAAGGAGGCGAAGTTGAGTTCAATTTCATCAATGGTCCAGGCCAAACTCGATCAGCTCAGCATTCCGGTTCGGCTGACCCTGCCTAGCGGGGAGCAGGTGGGCGATGCCAATGCGTCAGTGCATCTGAGCATCAAGGACAATGCGACGCTGGCGCAGTTGGCTGCCGGACAATCGGGTCAGTTGGGCGAGGCCTACGTGGAAGGGCGCATGGATTTTGAAGGCTCCATGCGGGATCTGATGCAACTGGCCGCCGATATTTTGCCCGGTTCGCCTGTTGATGCAGCCCAAGCAGGCTGGCTGACTTCGATCATCAAGCACTTGACCTCCGTGTGGCGTCACACTCAGGAAAAGGACGCCAGGCAGATTCAGTTTCATTATGACTTGTCGGACGACTTCTATGCCTTGTGGCTGGACCCTCGCCGGGTCTATTCCTGCGCCTATTATCGTGAACCGGACATGACGCTGGCGCAGGCTCAGGAAGCAAAACTGGATCTCATTTGCCGCAAGCTGCGTTTGCAGCCCGGCGAGCGCTTTCTGGATGTAGGGGCCGGATGGGGTGGATTGTTGATGTGGGCCGCCGAAAACTACGATGTGGATGTAACAGGCATCACCCTGTCTCGTAATCAGCATGCCTATGTGAACGGGCTGATCGAGCAAAAAGGCCTGTCGGGCCGGGCCCGCATGATGTTGCTCGATTATCGCGAGCTGGATGAACTCAAACCGTATGACAAACTGGCGTCGGTGGGGATGTTCGAGCATGTGGGCCGCGCTCAGCTCAGCGCCTATTTTGACAAGCTGCGGCGTTTGGTAAAGCCAGGGGGGCTGATTCTCAATCATGGCATTACCGCCGGTGGGGTTGACAATAGCCAGCTGGGAGCGGGAATGGGCGACTTCATCGAGAAATATATTTTTCCCGGTGGAGAACTGACCCATATCAGTCACGTCTTGCGTCACTTGGCCGAGGGAGGTTTGGAGGGGCTGGATATTGAGAATTTGCGCCCTCACTATGCCCGTACCTTATGGGCCTGGAGCGACGCCTTGGAGAAACAGTTGGATAAAGCCAGGGCAACCCTTAATTCCGAGCAGGGGGAAAAGTCCCTGCGTGCCTACCGGGTGTACTTGGCCGGCTGCGCGATGGGGTTTGAGCACGGCTGGATTGCGCTTCATCAGGTTTTGGCTCAGGCACAAAGCGCTGTCAGGGCGCAGGAGCTGGATTACGCGCCGAACTTGATGTACCCCTGGCGCCGGGATTATATGTACCAGCGCTAACTTATTGTTTTAAAGGGCAAATGACAAGGTTTGATGCCTTGTCATTTGTTTTTCTCGTGCACGTAACGACCCTGGCAGCGCTTCGTTCCTGAGATTTTGAATTAATAAGTAACAAAAAAAAATTCATAAAATGGCTAAAACCACGTCAAACAAGGGTTTTGTTGTGTTTTTACCATTGACATATTCGCTGTTTTTTCGGTCTTTATACGGTAAGAATTTGTTTTTGATTGCAAAGGGCCGTAGAATGGCCTCCTTATCAGATTCATCAATTCGATTCAGAACCGCCCGAACAGCGTGTTTTGTTCGCAGCAATCATCGCCCCGCGCGGTGTAACCCTGGCCCAGCCGTGTTGTTTCGGTCAAGGCAGGGAGCGGTAGGAAAAAGGGGCTTGACCCCCTGACCGTTCCGGGTTTTTCGTGAGTGCCTGGCACTCGCTCTTTACGTAGGTATGTATTGGCGATAAGAGCATCGTCTTCCGCACACCCCTTTAGCCTTGGCGCCGACTGATCATGCAGGACGCGTCCACAGTAACTCAAGGAGGAGCATCATGTCTTCATACTTCCCTCACGCCGGTGCCAAGTCGCGCTTGCACCGTTTTCCCCTGATTCAAGCCTCTGTGCTGACCAGCCTTCTGCTGGGGCTGTCCTCTGCCGCGCAGGCGGCAAGTCCGGCAGCCTGCGAGCTGGACCGCGCAGTCCGCTTTGGTGGCATGAATTGGGAATCGAATCTGGTCCTGACTGAAGTTGAGCGTTTTATCGCTGACAAAGGTTATGGCTGCAAGACCGAGGTCGTCTCGGTCGAGACGCTCCCGGCCTTGGCTGCACTGGAGCGAGGCGACCTGGATGTCAACTCGGAAATCTGGCTCAACAGTGTGGCTGACCCCTGGAAACAGGCCGAGGCCAAGGGAAATGTAAAACGTATTGGCGACATCTATATGGGCGGCGAAGCCTGGTTCATCCCACGCTATACCGCTGAGCGCCTGCCCGAACTGAAGTCGGCAGCCGACCTGCCCAAATTCAAGGATGAGTTCAAGGACCCGGAAGAGCCTGGTAAAGGCCGTTTTTATGGCTGCCCGGCAGGCTGGGGATGTGAAGTGGTCAGTGGCAATTTGTTCAATGCCCTGAAGTTGGGGGATACCTACACCTTGTTCTCGCCCGGTACTGGTGCCACCCAGAAGGCTGCGCTGACTTCTGCGTATCAGCGCAAGGAAAACGTGGTGTTCTACTACTGGTACCCCACGCCACTGGTGGGCTCTATGGATCTGGTCAAGCTGGAACTGCCGGCTTACGACGAGAAAAAGCATGGGTGTCTGACCGACCCCAATTGTGCCAATCCAGAGCCTAGTGACTACCCCGAAAACCCGGTATTCACGGCCGTGAATACGGAATTCTCCAAGCAGGCTCCCGAACTGACGGCTTTCCTGGCCAATGTCAGCATGCCCCTGGAGCTGATGAACGAAACCATGGCGCACATGGAAAAAACCGAAGGTGAACCCGAAGATGTGGCGCACTGGTTCTTGAAAGAACACGAGGACACCTGGTCCAAGTGGGTGCCTATGGAAGTGGCTCAGCGCGTAAAAGCCGCTCTTTAGTATTCGTGATGGTGTAGGGCGAGGCCGGCCTTGGTGGCTGCATCCGGTCAGGGTGCAGGAACCGAGCCGTACCTCGCTTTTCTGCCTGGCCCGTCCTGGGTCGGCAGGATCATGGCCGGGCCACAAGCCCGCGCTGCAAGCACGAGTTTTACGGAGTGTTTTTTATGTTTCCTGAGTTGATTGATCCGCGCGCCTTACGTTTGCCCATCGATCAGTTCGTTGGCGATCTGGTGGCCAATTATTCCAGTACCCTGCGGGCCATGACCCAGCCCCTGCTGGATATGCTGGTTTTCATGGAGTCGGTCCTGCGCAGCAGCCCTTGGTGGGCCGTGGTGCTGGTGGTGGTTCTGCTCGGTTGGCTGGCCAGCCGCCGTGTGCTGTTCTCCGTGGCCATGGGGGCCATGTTGTTTGTGATCGGCCTGATTGGCCTGTGGGATGCGGCCATGCAGACCCTGGCGCTCATGATTGTGGCCGTTTTTCTGTCTGTGCTGATAGGCATACCGCTGGGTTTGCTGATGGCCAGCTTCAATTGGCTGCGTCGTATCATGATGCCGGTGCTGGATGTGATGCAAACCATGCCCAGCTTTGTGTATTTGATCCCCGTGGTGATGTTGTTCAATCTGGGCAAGATCGCCGCACTGATTGCCACGATTATTTATGCCATTGCTCCCGTCATTCGCCTGACCGATCTGGGTATACGCCTGGTCGACAGCGAAGTGCTGGAAGCCTCCCGCTCTTTCGGCTCCAATCGTTGGCAGCAGCTCTATGGCGTGCAATTGCCTCTAGCCATGCCCAACATCATGGCCGGCATCAACCAGACAACCATGATGGCCCTGGCCATGGTGGTGATCGCCTCCATGATTGGTGTGCGGGGGCTGGGCTACGAAGTGCTGCAAGGCATTAACCGCCTGCAAGTGGGCCGTGGCCTGATGGCTGGCCTGGGTATTGTGCTGCTGGCCATCCTGTTTGACCGGATTACGCAAGAGTTCGGCCGTCGCTTTCAGACTCGGGAGGCCTCATGAGCAAGATTGAAGTGCGCAATATTTACAAGATCTTCGGCTCTCAACCCGAGCGCTGGCTCGATGAGGCTCGCAATGGTGTGCGCAAGGACGAACTGCTGGCAAAAAGCGGCCATACCCTGGGCTTGCGTGACATCAGCCTGTCTATTGAGCACGGCAGCATTTACGTCATTATGGGCTTGTCCGGTTCGGGCAAGTCCACCTTGATCCGCCACTTCAACCGGTTGATTGAGCCAACTGCCGGGCAAATTCTGGTGGACGATGTGGATGTGATGAGTCTGGACGGCAAGGCACTGATGCAGTTCCGTCAGCAAAAGATCAGCATGGTCTTTCAGCGCTTTGGCCTGTTTCCGCATCGCACCGTGCTGGAAAATGCGGCCTATGGCCTGCAGGTACAAGGCATGGGGCGCGCGGCTCGCGAAGAAAAAGCCACGTATTGGCTTGAGCAGGTTGGGTTGCAGGGCTTTGAAAAGCAGTATCCGCACCAGTTGTCTGGCGGTATGCAGCAGCGTGTGGGTCTGGCTCGTGCCCTGGCAACCGATGCCGACATCCTTTTGATGGATGAGGCCTTCTCGGCTTTGGACCCCTTGATTCGGCGCGAAATGCAGGATCAGTTGCTGGAGCTGCAGGCTCGTTTGAACAAGACCATTGTGTTCATTACGCATGATCTTGACGAGGCCCTGCGATTGGGGAACCGGATAGCCATTCTGAAAGATGGCGAGCTGATTCAGGAAGGGTCTCCCGAGGACATCCTTCTGTCACCGGCCAGCGATTATGTTCAGGCGTTCCTGCAGGACGTGAACCGCAGCAAAGTGCTCAATGCCGCCCATGCCGTGCGCGATTCCAGCAAGACCCTGACCTTTACCATGCGTACCCGGGCGGTTCATGCGCTTGAGCGTTTGAGCGAGCGCGGCGTGCGTTATGCACCGGTGCTCGATGGCAAACGCTTGGCGGGCGTGCTGATGCGTTCGCGGGCGCAGGAAGCTGTGCAGCAAGGTGCGCGGGATATTTCCGCGTTCGTAGATGAGATGAGTTCGGTACCCGCCACCATGGGACTGGATGAGATTCTCGGTCAATTGCTGCGTAGCAGCGAGCCCTTGGCGGTTACCGGTGAGAACGACGAGTTTCTGGGTTTGCTCTCGCGCAGCAAGGTAGTGGATCTGGTTAGCCCACTCATTGATGCGGTCGAGGCATCACCCAACACCGTCAAAGACGATACGGCGGCAGTTCTGGAGGCCATTGAGGGCAGCCAAGTGCGTTGACGAACGTGTTGTTGTGCCGCAGCAAACAAGAAAAGGGCCTGTTTCCTAACAGGCCCTTTTCTTGCTGGGTTCTTCGTGCTGCAGGCAGTACCGGATGGGTTTGTCGGCCCCCACTGGTAGGGGTGCCTGTTCCTCCCAACTCAGGGGCGCCTTTACCCGCCCTTTTATAAGTGCGGCGAGCTAAAGGCGCTAAGCGGCAGCCTCTTGCCTATTGATGGGTGCAAGTCTTGCGCCGCGCGGGATTGTAGAGACGCAATATGTGGCTGTACCAGAACAGCAGCAGCAAGGCGGAGGCTCCCAATCCCAGACTGGCCATGGTCCACAGGCTTGCGGCGCCTAGTGGAGCGCCTGGTGCCAGCCATTGAATGATACTGTCCAATGCTCCGGCGCCTGGGCCAAAACCAAACCACCAGCCTCCACCCAGGCCCAGTACGCTCAAGGCGAAAAACTGCAGCAGCATGGGTACAAAAGCCACTTTGTAAGCGCGCAGCAGATAGGAGATCAGGCACTGGAACGCATCGCAAAAGTGGAAGAAAGGCAGTAGCTGCAGCAAGAGCAGGGCCAGCAGGGCGACATCGGGATCGTCGGTGTAGGCATTGGCCAGGCTGGGTCGCAGCAGCACCAGCAAGGTAATGGTAAGGGCAACCCCGGCCAGTACGATGGCCAGGCTTAACATGCCCACATGGCGGGCACGATGAAACTGTCCCGCGCCAATCGCCTGTGCGCTGACTGAGGCGGCTGCTACGCCCACTGCCATAGGCACCATAAAGCAGACGGCGGCCAGATTGGCCATGATCTGGTGAGCGCCAGACGCAAATACACCTTCACGCGCGACGAGCAAGGCCATGAAGCTGAAGGCGCAGATTTCAATCAGGTAAGAGCCGCCCATGGGCAGACCCAGGCGCAGCAGTTCTTTCTGTGCTGCCCAGGTGGGCAGGCCCAGTTTGAGGCTAAAGGGTTGGTAATAGCGGTCGGCACGTAGCAGCCATAGGCCGGCGGCCAGCATCAGCCAGGACACGACCGTGGTCGCCAGACCTGAGCCTACGGCACCCATTGCCGGCAAACCCAGTTTGCCAAAAATCAGCACCCAGTTGAATAGAGCCTTGAAGGCCACGCTGAACAGGTTGATCAACATGACCGCCTTGGGATGCGAGGTTGCCGTCCCCAGGCAGTAAATTGTCCTGAATACCAGAGCGGCAGGCAAGGCCAGTATCAGGCTGCGCAGATACCAGGTGACCCGCTCATGAACCTCAGGGCTCAGGTCACCTGACCAGCGCAGCCATATATCCGGAAACGCCAGCCCCAAGGTGCCGATCAGGGTGAGCAAAAGGGCCAGCCATACTCCTTGCCCCCACCAGCGGCCCACTTCTGTAAGGCGGCGTGCGCCAAATTGCTGGGCAATGATCGGGATCAGGGCGTGGATGACCCCCATTAAACCGATAAAAACGGTGATGTAAATGGAAACGCCCAGGCCCATGGCCTGCAGGTCTATGGCGCTGCTGTGGCCAACCATCACCGTATCCAGAACGCCAAAAGCGATACCTGCCCAGGAGCCGACCAGCACGGGCCAGGCCTGGCGCAGGATCTGGCCTGCCTGACCCTTCCAGTTGTGATGAAACACGGAGGACATGATGAAAACTTAGTGAGCCTGTATGCGCAGCAGACGAAATGCTTCGTGACGATCTGGCCCGCGTTTGCCTTGCCAGAGCTGGACGGCATTGTCCGGAATAGGGGCCTTGCCGTCCTGCAGATCGCGCAAGGAGAACTGTTCCAGTACCAGGGAGCAGCGATTGTCGAAGTTGATGTTGATGTTGTCAAACACCAGGAAGGAGGCCCGTTGTCCCGAGCCCAGTCCCCAGGAGCGCAGGCATTCGCCGGGCTGCTTGTGTTCACGCAAAGCCGCGGACAATTCGCCAGACACTTCGCGGTAACTACGTACGTAGTCTAACGAAGGCATCCACAGCGTGACCAGCAGGAGCCAGGTCGTAATCAGGCCACCCGCCGACAAGACGGTACCGCGCAGCAAGCCAGGCGGATTGCTTGACAGGCGCCAGCGCACCAGCGCAATCCAGGCAAGCGTGCCGAGCACGGCAATGATCATGACCGGCCAGGAGATGAACGTGTCGTATCCCTGGGTCTGGCGGGCAATATTGTGTGAAATCTGCCGTGGCCAGCCCGTTTGCTGGGCGATCCAGCCCAGCCAGACCGTGGCTGCCGTCAGTGAGAAACACATGATGGCAAACCAGTCCAGGGTGTTGATGACCCCCCGACGCAAGGTGGGCAGCGAGAAGGCAGCCAGAATGGCGCAGGGAACCACCAGCAAGGCATATTCTGGCTCGAAAGCATCGCGCATGAAGAGCAGGCTGAGCAAGGGGACCAGAAAGCTGATGGCGGGCACATAAATGTGGGGCGCCTTGAGCCAACTGCGCCATTGCCACAGCGCCAGCAAGGCCAAAGGCCAGATCGGCCAGAGGAACCACAGCAGATCGCGCAGGTTGTTCAACTGCTCCTTGAAGCCGGCCCACCCCAAGGCGGCCAGATGCCAAAGACGCCATTGCTCGGTCCAATACACGCTGACCCGTTTGGCGGGTATCCACCATGCCATGATGATTGCCAGCGTCAGGACGGCACTGAGGGCCAGCCATTGGCTATGCTGGCGCAAGGGGCCCCGGGGAATAAAGCACAGAACGGTTGCCAGCATGATGGGGCCGGCTCCCAGCCAGCCACGGGTCAGGAAGCAGGCGCCCAGGGACAGGCCCAGCATGATCGCTCCCGATGCCGGGCGGTCGAACATGCGCACCAGGCTGTATAAAGCCAGTGCCTGCAAAGCGATGATGGCCGGCACTTCCGAGGTTTCATGCATGCGCCAGATGATGCCCACGGTTGCAACGGTCAGCAGCAAGGTGGCATCGGCAATCATGCGTCCATATGCGGTGGAGGACGGCTCGCCTCCGAAGGGCAGACGCAGCGGTTGAGCCTCTGGGCGGCGGGCCAGCCAGTATGCGCTGTGCCAGACCGAGGCCGCCAGCATGCCGAACCACAGCAGATTGGGCAGGCGGGATGCCACGATGTTGGCATTCAGCTCGGAGGTGAAGAGTTTGAGCAGGGGGGCAAAGAGCGTGATGAACAGGGCACCCAGCCAGGTGCTCAGTGGGCCGTCCTGGGCATGGGCCAGATCTCCTACCTGGGGCAACAACAGGGCCTGACCGCTGGGGTCGGACAAAGCGGTCAACATGGTCGCCAGCCCGATGACATCGTCTGCTTTCCAGGGGTCACGAAAAAATAGGCCCGCAAGAATATAGATGGTCCCAACAACAAGAAGAACCAGGCGGGGGAGTTTGACGGCAGCGGTGGCGGTCAGGCGGGCAGGGGTGGAGGTGGGTATGAGGCTGGATGACACGTCTAGGGTAAAACAGTCTGTTGATTCGCCCTATCTTAATGCAAAGGGGGCGCCTTGGCCGCGAAATTTGCGGTAAAAAAGGACCCCCACGCAGCGCCTTGGGCTTGCGCTCCACCTCGCGGCCTGAATGCGGCTTGGATTCGCCAGGCACACAGCAGTTCGCAATGAGCTGTTGTGTATCCGGACTCATCCCCGAGGGGGCTATTGACCTTGGGGCGGCCCGGCGGATAAAAAAAGGCAGCCAAAGCTGCCTTTTTGCGCTGAACGCGGTATGCCGAGAAAGAGAGCTTATTCGCCTTTCTTGACGGTACCAGCCGTACGGGCAAAACGGGCGCGGAATTTTTCAACGCGGCCAGTTTCCACGATACGGGTTTGAGCGCCCGTGTAGAAGGGGTGCGACTCGGACGTCACGTCACACTTGAACAGCGGGTAGGTCTTGCCGTCTTTTTCGGTGGTTTCGCGAGTCTGGACGGTGGAACGGGTGATAAAGGAGTTGCCCGTTTGCAGGTCCAGAAACACCACGTCACGGTATTCTGGGTGAATGCCTTCTTTCATGATGATTCCTGTTTTGACAAGTTAGGACCGCCAGCAAGGCACGTATCTACAAAAAATGGCGTAAAGCAGGGCTCACGTCCTCGTCCTGTAAATACCGGCACTAAAAAGCTAGAGGACTGTTTTTTTAACCGGGTTTGTAAAGCGCCCGATTGAATAATGCCTAAAGACTTTTTGCCACGTATCCGATAAAGCCTGAAATTTTAGCATTGAGCAGGCGCTTTTCAAAGAAAACTCGGCAAAAGCGCGGCACAAGTGCAACAAGGCGTGGATTGAACCGCCCCGTGTCTGCCTGGAAAGCACGCAAAACCGTGCCTGGCCGTGCCGCAGAGAAGTGGCAGCTCTATGTGTTCGAACACGGGGTGCCTAGTGCTGGTGGCGGGTGCTTTCTATCGTGCGGACCAGGTCGAGTCGAGAAGGTCAGTGGATGGTTGGCAGTTCGCGTCCTGCTGTCAGTCCAGAGAGCGGAGAATGGCACGAACCGGACTCGCATCTGCCTGAATCAGGGCCAGAGGCAAAGCGATGAGCTCGTAGTCGCCCGGAGCAATTTCGTCCAACACCAGATTTTCGAGCACGCGCATAGCATGATGACGTAGGACCTGATGACTTTCCAGTGTCTTGCTGCTGGCCGGATCGACGCTGGGCGTGTCGATGCCCACCAGCTGTATGCCCTGGTCGGCTAATAATTGCAAACTTGAAGGGGCGAAGGCTGTGAAATGATCGCTCCAGGCATCGTACTTGGCCTTGGCGGTGGTACTGACCAGGATGCGCGGCGGGCAATTGCTCAAATGAGGCAGCAGATCGGCTGGCTCGATCAGTGGGCGGCCATGACGGGCGTGGATGACGCGGCAGGGTCCCAGAAATGGCTCCAGCGCCATGTGGCCGGCACTTGGGCCGTGAGGGTCGTAGTGTAGGGGGGCGTCGGCATGCGCCCCCAGATGGGTAGACAAGCGGATTTCCGCCACATTGACCGGGCAGTGGGTGTCCAGGGTGGCTGTCCAGCGTTGCTGGTAGGCGGTGTCACCGGGGAAAACCGGCGATCGATCACTGACAGGCGGGGAAATGTCCCAGATCGTACGCATGCTGTGCTCGCTGCTGCTAAAAGAAGTAAGAGTCAGTGTAGAGGATTCCCGGCCCATTGGCCTGGCGGTGCGGTGCGCTTGGCTCTAGCCTGATCCGGGCGACAACGTGACAAGGTCCTGTATCGGGCATCGAAATCAGCGCATTACCCAGTCTCACTGCACGGGGCGCCACCATTGTGCGCTGTAAAAAAGCAGCCCGAAATCCGTGTCACGGTTGCGTTTCGGGCTGCGTCCCGCTCAAGGCGGGCACACTGTTTCAGCCTTTATGCTGCCGCTTGCGAAAGGACAGAATCCATAAGCCCACGGCCAGCTCCAGAGCCGCGATAATCCACAAGCCACTTTGGAAGCTGCCGCTGGAGTCTTTGAGGGCGCCCAACATAAAGGGCGCGCCAAAGCCGGCCAGATTGGCGACAGAGTTAATGAAGGCCACCCCGATAGCTGCCGCCGAGCCCGCCAGGACCGCGTTGGGCAATTGCCAGTAAACAGGAATGCATCCCATGGTGCCGGACACGGCAATAATCAGGCTGATAAAGGCCAGGGCAGTGTTATTGCCCAGGAACAGTCCTACCCCCGCCAGACCGATTGCTCCGATGATGACAGGGACGCCGGTGTGCAGACGGGCTTCGCGATGACGGTCGGCACTAAAGCCCAGCGCCAGTTGAAAGACCGCTCCAAAGACATAGACCAGTCCGACCAGCAGGCCAACCTGTAAAGGATCGCTGGGGCCCAGTGAGCGAACCAGGGTGGGCGCGAAAAAGGCCAAGGTGGAGTTGGCAGCCACAATGCCAAAAAACATCAGGGTCAAGGTCCACAGGTCGGGGTTGCCCAAGGCTTTTTTGAAGCTGTGTTCGCGTGGTCCTGCGGCCTTGGCGTCCAGAGCCAGTTCTTGCTTGATCAGATCTTTTTCCCGTTGACTGAGCCAACTGGCTTTTTCGGGGCTGTCGACGATGAACATCACGGCCAGAATGCCAGCAAAAATTGTGGGCAGCCCTTCAAGCAGGAACAACCATTGCCAGCCAGACCAGTCGTTGACCCCGTCCAGGCGGGTCATGATCAGGCCCGCCAGGGGCGCGCCTACCACCGAGGCCACCGCCGAGGCCGAGATGAAGACCGCGAAGGCTTTGGCTCGCCGATGAGCCGGGAACCAGAACGTCAGGAACAGCAGCACGCCAGGCTGAAAGCCGGCCTCGAACGCACCCAGCAAAAAGCGCATCACATAAAAGTAGGCAGCTGTTTTGGTAAACATCATCAGTACACAGATCAGCCCCCAGCCAAAGGCGATACGGGCCAAGGTCTTGCGCGCACCAATGCGCAGCAGCAACCAGTTGCTGGGTACTTCAAAAAAGAAATACCCCAGAAAGAAGATCCCCGCGCCTATGCCGTACACCGTTTCGGAGAACCCGAGTTCGGGCTGCATTTGCAGTTTGGCAAAACCAATATTGAGCCTGTCTATCCAGGCCAGCATCCACAGCAGAAAAATAAAGGGCAAGATCCGCCACATGACCTTCTTGTAGATCTGGTCCAGTTCTTGTTTATCAGCGGACAAGGCGCGCTCGCCGTCCACGAGGGTGCTGCTCGTCATTGAAGTCTCCTGAGGTGGGTACCGCGTGTTAAGGCTAAGTGGGGGGCAGGCGCTGGGCCATCAGCTCGCAGGCAGCAACGATGGGGTTGATGACGGGGACGGCCAGCTTGTTTTGCAGCGCCTGTGCGCTTTGTGCCAGGGGCCCGCCGCCGATGATGACGGCCCGCGCGCCGTCTAGCTCAATACATGCCGCGACGCTGTCGGCCAATTCCTGATACTGACGCTGCGGCGCCTGGGCCAGATCCAGCGGAGCGGTGGGGGTCAGGCGCAGGCCCGAGAATTGTTCGATCCAGCCATAGCGTCTGACCTGATTCAGAATCGATTGCTCCAGCTGTGGCGTGGTGGTGGCGATGCCAAAAGGGGAGCCTACCTGCACGGCTTGCTGCATGGCAGCCTGTCCTATACCGATCACCGGTATGCTCACGCTCTGGCTCAGGGGCTGCAGGCCAGGGTCACCAAAAGCGCCGATGATGACACCGTCCGCGTTCCTGACCTGAGCCAGTACCAGCGGGTGTTCCGCCATGGCGGCAGCCTGCTCCAACTCCTCCTGGGTGGTCAGCATGCCTGGGCCTTGGGGAGCGCTTAGCCCCCGGACCTGGATATCGCTTCGCTGCAGGCTTTGGAAGCACGCCTGGGCGAGCGCCACCATCATGTCCGTCGTGGGGCGGGAGGTGTTGGGATTGATGAGCAGTACGGTATGAGACATAAATACGAGGGCCGCAGCAACACGGCTTATCCAATTGAAATCAGGTATCGAGGGGGCGACCAAAGGTTTCGGGTGCCAATTGCAGAACCGCGGCAAAGGTGATGTACATCCCCGCCATCAGGGAGAACATGCCGGCTACGCCATGAGCTTCCAGTACCCAGCCGCTCAGCGTCGGGATGAAAGCGCCCGCCAGGGTACCCAGGGCCAGAATGAATGCGGTTCCAAAGGCTCGCACACGGGTGGGATAAAGCTCGGGGGCGAAAATCCAGATGGTGGTGTTCAGCAGCAGGACGCAAAACTGGAAAGCTGCGCCAAACAGCAGCACCAGATAAATATTGGTACTTAGAAATCCGAAGGCCAGGCCACTGGCGCAGGCCAGCAAGGCTCCCGTGGTAAAGACACGTTTGCGGGGCAGACGCGACCCCAGCCAGGAGGCGGTCAAGGCACCCAGCAGACTGCCTGATTGCATCAGGATCGTAAAGGTGTAGCTTTTCACCAGCGAGTAGCCTTGTTCGACCAGCAAGGTGGGCATCAGCGTCAGAACCGTCAGTTGTGCCCCGTAGGTCATGCACACGGCGATGCCGGTGACCAGTGTACGCATGGCCAGAGGGCCTTGGAAAATCTCGCCCAAGCGCACACGTTCGACTTTTTGCCCTTGCGGACCGCTGTGCAGATAAGGGTAGGGCTGGGCAACAGGGCGGCCCAGCTTGCCCGAAGCCAGAATGTTCAAAACCTGATTGGCCTCTTCGATCCGGCCTTGCGACACCAGAAAACGCGGCGTTTCAGGTATGTAGCGACGATAGAACAGCACCATAAAAGCGGGCATGACCAGCAGGCCAAATACCCAGCGCCAGCTTTCAGGGCCGGGGAACAGGGTGAAGACCAGCAGGCCGAAAGCGGGGGCGAGCATATTGCCCAGGCCGCCGCCTGCCACGTTGATGGTGCCCACGGCGGTTCCGCGAAAGCGCGAGGAGCAGAACTCGGCCAGCATGGTGACGGCAATCGAGATTTCGCCGCCTAGACCAAAGCCCACAATGACCCGGCCCAGCCCTAACACCCAGTAGCTGGGGGCCAGGGCGCAGATCAGGGCTCCCAGCGTAAACAGCGCCAGATTGATGGTCAGCATGACGCGTCGACCATAGTGGTCGGCGATATAGCCCGAGAGCAAGCGCCCCAGGGCAGCAGCGGCGAAGGTCAGGGTGTTCAGAAAGCCGACGTCACGCGGTGTCAGCCCCCAGTGTTCCTGCAGCAGCGGGCCGACCAGGCCCACGGCATTTTGCTCCAGCACATCAAAGAGCACGCCCAGCAAAATCAGGGCCAGCACTTTGCGGTGCGAATGGGTGACGCCTATGGTTTCCAGCGAGTTTTCCAGTTGCTGCTGAACCGTAGGGTGATCGCTGGCCGTAGAACTGGCCGGTGCCGGCCCGGTGTCGGCTGGCAAGGTTTGCTGCTTGCTAGACATGGTTTCTCCTCGTTTCAGGACGCGTATGGCCCAACATCATTTTTTCACTCATTATGAAAATGAAAAAATATTTTCAAAACTAGGGTAAACGAGAAAGTTTTTGCAAGTCTTGCGTAAGACTAGGGCGGGATGTTGATATAAAAGGATTTTTAATAAAAAAAGGATCATCGCAATTTGCGTATGATCCTTATACGATTCCTGCCATGACATCGCCGGGGGCGGCCACACCTGCCTGGGTGGGCGTGCTGGATAAGTGCCTGTGAGGCGAGGGCGGTAAGCTACAGCTCCAGAAAGCTGTCGTGGAAAGCCTCTACCAGGCCTAAATGACGACGTCCGGCAGGACCGGCTTGATCCATGACCTGGCTCAGGATCAAATGGCAAAGGCCGATCACGGCCACATGGTTATCCAGCACACCGGGCGATTGGACGTCACAGCGCAGGGTCCAGCGACAGGCGCTTTTCTCTGCGCTGAGCTGGTCAGTGATGTGCAGCACATTCGGGTTCAGCTGCGCCATCTGTTCAATAAGCTGGTCCATATTGCGCACCCGACGGCGCAGGGCAAAAATGACCACCACGTCGTCGGCATGTATGCCTGCCAGATGTTCGCCCATGGTCTCACCCGGGCCAGGAATCAGTTGAGCCTCGGGGACGATTTGGAGCAATTGCCAGCGAAAGTAGCTGGCCAGGGCCTGGCTGGAGCGAAATCCCAGCACCCATACCTTGCGCGCATCCAGAATGGACTGAGCCACCTCCTTGAGCAGCGATTCGGGCAGGCGTCGGTATGTGGAGGCCAGATTGTTCTGACTTTGCTGCAAATGCGTCGTCAGTGATCGTTCGGCTTCCGTTTCGGTGGCTGCCAGCAGCAGAGGAGAACCCGCTTTTTTTTCAGATCGGACTTGTTTGCGGGCCGCTTCATAATTCCGATAACCCAGTCGCCGGATGAAGCGGGTGACAGTCGCATTGGATACATGGGCCAGGGACGCCAGTTCGGAGGCCGTGTAGCCCGCCAGATCCCCCGGAAAGTCCAGGGCAAATTCCGCCAGGCGTCGTTCAGATGGGGAGAGATCGTGAAGAATGTCACGTATGCGTCCGACAAAGGACTTCACGGCGGTATCAGACATAAGGTTCCGTACTCAGCGTTGGTGTGTTCTGGATTTTACGGGCAAGCGTGTCAAACGGTGGCAAAAACCGGTATGCGCCGTCGGGCAGCAGGCTACAGATCTCCGCGTTCGGCCATGGAGACGGTCTGACTGGGGGTGACAATAATATGGTCCAGCAAGCGGATATCCACCAAGGCCAAGGCCTGACGAATATGGCGGGTCAGACGGATATCGGAGGCGCTGGGGTGCGCAGCGCCCGAGGGATGGTTGTGGGCCAGAATCAAGGCGCAGCTGTGATGGCGCAGGGCTGAGCGCACAATTTCCCGAGGGTAGACCGATGCTTGATTTATCGTCCCCCGGGCGATCTCTTCCGCACAGATCAAGCGAAGCTGGTTGTCCAGGAACAGGGCCAGACAGTGTTCCACTGGCAAATGACCCAGATGGGCCAGACAGTATTCGCGCACTTTGTCGGCATGGTTCAGCACTGGCAGGCCGTTTAGGGATTCCAGGGCGCAGCGGCGTTGCAGCTCGCGGATGACCAATAGTTCCGTGCATTTGGCTGGGCCGATTCCATCCAGTTGGCGCAGGGCTGAAGCATCGGCCGATAATAATCCTTTGAGTCCGTTAAAATGATCGAGCAACATCTGGCCCAGCTCGACAGCGTTGCGCTCGCGTGTCCCGGTGCGCAGCACAATACCCAGCAGTTCAGCGGTCGTCAGACAGGTGGGGCCGTGCGCCAACATGCGCTCACGGGGCCCTTGGCGGCGTAAAGTGGATGTGGCCATAAGAAACGCTAAAATGCGGTAATTGAATGATTTTCTATAGTGAGCGATCGTGAGTAACTCTGCTAGTTCCGAGCTTGGAATTGTCCGTCAGGATTCCTACCTGACTTTGCACTATCGTATAGAGCTGGCCAGCGGCCCGGCAGCAGGCTCTGTGTTTGCGGATACTTTTACGGGCCGTCCGGCGACCTTGCAGATGGGCAACGGTCAGTGGGCCCCCGGTATGGAAGAGAAGTTGCTGGGGCACCGTGAAGATGAGCGTTTTCAGCTCGACATCGCCCCTGAGGAGGCGTACGGCGCCCGTAATCCTGACCTTTTGCAGCGTATCACCCGCGAAATGCTGGCCAGCAACGCCGCTGAAGGCGTGGAGTTCGTACCCGGTGATATGGTCGAGTTTGCTGCCCCTAATGGCAGCCGCTACTCGGGCGTGCTCAAGGAAATTGACGAAAAGACTGCCTTGTTCGATTTCAACCATCCCTTGGCCGGTGTGGCCTTGCGTCTGGATGTTCATATTTTGGGGATTCTGTAATGAGTCAAGTTGCTCCTGTTCAGAACGCTGAGGTTGTTCTGGCCCAGCCCCGCGGATTCTGTGCGGGGGTTGACCGTGCGATTGATATTGTCGAGCGTGCTTTGGAGTTGCACGGCGCGCCTATCTACGTGCGCCACGAAATTGTTCACAACCGGTATGTGGTGGAAGATCTGCGCAGCAAGGGGGCCATCTTCATTAAAGAGCTGGACGAGGCACCGGCCGGTGCGATCGTCATCTTTTCAGCGCATGGCGTGTCGCGTCAGGTGCGTGACGAGGCCGAGCGGCGTGGCCTGAAAGTGTTCGATGCCACCTGCCCGCTGGTGACCAAGGTGCATATTGAAGTGTCCCGTATGCGGGCCGAAGGTCGCGAGATCATCATGATTGGTCATGTGGGCCATCCCGAGGTCGAAGGCACATTGGGTCAAGCCGACGGAGGGATGTACTTGGTCGAGACGCCGGAAGATGTAGCCAAGCTGAATGTGGCCGACCCCGACAAACTGGCCTTTGTGACGCAAACCACCTTGTCGGTAGATGATGCGGCGGTCGTGGCCCAAGCCTTGCGCGAACGTTTCCCCACCATTGTCGAGCCCAAGAAAAGCGATATCTGTTACGCCACCCAGAACCGCCAGGATGCGGTCAAGATCATGGCTCCGCAGTGTGATCTGGTTCTGGTGGTCGGCAGTACCAATAGCTCGAACTCCAATCGTTTGCGTGAAGTAGCCGAGCGCAAGGGCGCGGAAGCTTATCTGCTGGATAAGCCGGAGATGATTGATCCGGCCTGGCTGGTGGGTAAAAAGCGCGTGGGCGTGACAGCGGGCGCATCGGCACCGGAAGTTCTGGTCAATCAGGTGATTCAGCGCTTGCAGGAATTGGGCGTAGGCAAAGTGCGGGCCCTGGATGGGGTGGAAGAAAATATTGCCTTCCCGCTGCCCCGAGAGCTGTCGCGCAAGATTGAAAGCCTGAACAAATAAAAAAACGAATTTTGCAGGGTGGACAGGAGACAAGATGATTCTATATAGCTACTTTCGCAGTTCCGCCGCGTACCGGGTGCGGATCGGTCTGAATCTCAAAGGTCTGGATTATCAGATCAGGCCGGTTCATCTGCTCAAAGATGGGGGACAGCAGCATCAGCCCGATTATGTGCAGGTCAACCCTGTTCAACTGTTGCCCGCCCTGGATGATGACGGTCTGATCATTACGCAATCTCTGGCCATTCTGGAGTATCTGGACGAGCGTTATCCCGAGCTGCCTTTGTTGCCCAAGGCCTCGGCAGATCGGGCCTGGGCGCGATCCATGGCTCAGACGGTAGCCTGCGATATTCACCCCCTGAACAATCTGCGCGTATTGCAGTACCTGAAAAATGATTTACATGTTCAGGAGGATGCGCGCAACCAGTGGTATCGCCACTGGGTCAGCGTTGGCCTGGAAGGGCTGGAGGCCCTGGTGCTGCGGCATGGCAAAAAGGGTCAGGCCTTCATTTTTGGTGATCTCCCCAGCATCGCCGAGATTTGTCTGATTCCGCAAATGTTTAATGCCCGTCGCTTTGACATCGATCTGACCGCCTTCCCCCGCTTGTTGGCCATAGAAGAGAAATGCCTGGAACTGTCTGCCTTTCAGGAAGCAGCTCCCGACCGTCAACCCGATGCTGCTTGAACGCGCGGTGTGACGGTGATCCGGTCGGGGGCCGACCGGATGTTACCCGCCTGTCAGGCGGGTTTTTCTTGACTTCTTGCTGGGAGCTTCCTGGCAGGAGGGCGTAAAGGACGAAACATGATGATTGGTTTTTGTGGGCTGGGCCGGATGGGCCAGCCTATGGTGAGGCGTCTGTTACAGGCGGGTTATCAGGTTCGGGTTTGGAATCGTTCCCGGGACAAGGTGCTCCCCTTGGTAGAGGCTGGTGCCATTTGTTGCGATACGCCGGCACAGATGGCCGAGCAATGTGAGGCCGTGTTTCTGTGCGTTTTTGATGCGCAGGCGGTATACGATACCGTTCTGGGTGAACAGGGGCTGGCCAGCGTCCAGGGCGCGTTGCGCATCGTAGTGGACCATTCCTCGATTTCACCGCAGGCAAGCCGTGACATGGCAGCCCAGTTGCAGCAACGTTGTGGCGCGCACTGGCTGGACGCCCCCGTGTCAGGCGGTGTCGGTGGCGCCGAACAAGGTACGCTGGCCATTATGGTCGGAGGACAGGCAGCGGCATTGGAGCGGGTTCGTCCTGTGCTGGCCGCTTATTCACAGCGCGTGACCCTGATGGGCGCGGTGGGCGCTGGTCAGGTAACAAAATTATGCAATCAGACCATTGTGGCCACAACTTTGACGGCGATTGCCGAGGCGTTGAGCCTGGCCAATGACAATGGCGTGGACGCTTCCCGAATCAGCGAGGCGCTGGGGGGCGGCTGGGCCGATTCGGTTTTGCTGCAATTGTTCGTGCCCCGCATGACCCGTCCGGACACGCAGGTCAAGGCATCGGTGGACACCATGCTGAAGGATTTGAACACGGTGGCGCAGTTGGCCAGTGTCAGTCATACGAGCATGCCGGTGGCCCATGCTGCCCAACAAACGTACCGTAACGCCCACCGGATGGGACTGGGTAAGGAAGATGTCGCTCGCATTACGCAGGTGAATAGTTACAATTACGGGGAATAAACTACCATCAGTCAAACTTAGTTTCGGTATTATGTCGGCTATTTGAAGTTGGGACTGTAGGTCTACAAAAGGGAAGTCATGAAGAAAAGTACAGGGCTGGTCACACTGGTTGTCGTGCTAGCGGCCGCATATGGCGGTTCGACTTGGTACACCGGCAAGAAAACAGAAGCGCTCGTGGGCGAGAAAGTGGCCCAGTTCAACACCCTGGCTGCCGAGCAAATGCAGCAAATGGGAATGAACGAGACGGTCGTCATGAATGTAGTCGACTACCAGCGTGGCGTGTTTTCCTCTACCGCTCGTTACACCCTCACACTCACGCCAGCCGACGCACAAGAGCAACCCTTGGAGTTGACCTTCGACGACAAGATCAGCCACGGTCCGCTGCCCATGTCCGCTTTGGCAATGGGCAACTTCACCCCTGTTGCGGCCTTGTCGCACAGCACCCTGGTCAAGACCAAAGATACGGAAGGCTGGTTCAAGCTGACGGGCGACAAGACTCCCTTGTGGGCCGACAGTCTGGTGGGCTTTGACGGCGCGGTGGACTCCAATGTTCACTTTGAAGCCATCAAGCATCAAGGCGATGAGATCAAGGTCGAGTTCAGCGGCGGCCAGTTGCGTACCAAAGCCGGCGGCAAGAGCAAGGATATTGTTGTGACCGGCAGCTTCCCCAAGCTGTTTGTCGATGACATCAGCGAAGAGCCGTTGAAGCTGGAAGCCTCCAACTTCATCATGGACTTCAAGCAGACCGGTGACATCAATGTCAATGGTAACCAGGTCGGCAAGCTGAGCGTAGATGACGTCAAGATGCAGTCGGCCGAGACCGAGGGTATTACCTTCAAGCAGATCGCTGTCAATTCGGATGCCGTCACCAAAGACTCCATCAGCGATACCAAGGTGAGCTACCTGTTGACCGACCTGGTGTTTGAGGACAAGGTCAAGCTGGGCTCAGTTGAGCTGGTCATGGGTTTTGATCGCGTGTATGCGCCGGCTATCTCCGCCATCTCCAAACTGATTTCTGACACCAAGGTGCAAGACGATCTGGAAGCGGTTGACGGGCCTACCGCCCAGAAGGTGATGGAGCTGGCGCTGCAAGCGCTGGAGCACAAGCCTGTGCTGCGTATCGAACCCCTGCGTTGGTACACAGAGGCTGGTGAATCCAAGGCCAATCTGCGCATGGAGTTCCAAAAGCCCAATGCGACGCAACAAGAATTGCTGGAAAGTCCCGAGCTGTGGGTTGAGGCAATTCCTGCTGCCCAGCTGGATGTCCTGATCTCCAAGCCTATGCTGCGTGGCCTGGCCGCGGAGATGGACAAGGCAGAGGGCCTGTCCGCCGAAGAGGGCAATGCCGCCATGCTGGATATGGTTCTGGATGCCGCCGTGGCTCCTTATGCCGAGTCCAAGATGCTCAACAATGATGAGAACAGCATTTCGACCACGATCAAGTACAACGGTCAGGATCGTGTGTTCGACATCAACGGTCAGCGCTTTACGTCCGAGCAGTTGTTGGGCCTGGTCCTGATGGGCATGATGTAATTGGTCTGGACCTGGTCCAGTGCAAAGCCCACCGGAGTCCGGTGGGCTTTTTAGTGTGGGGCTGCAAACCGTGGATGTGGCCTTTTTTGTTTCTTGTGTTTAAAACGGAGCGGATTTAATGGCCAGCTTAGCGGATCAGTTGTCCAGATTGGTCTACAGCACGGACCAGGGGCGCGTATGCCCGGACTGTGAACAGCCGAAAAACCAGTGCTGTTGCGAGGAGAAGCGCCGTCAGGAAAAGCTGGCCCAGGAGCAGGGGCCTGTGCGTTTGAGTCTGGAGACCAAAGGGCGCAAAGGAAAAGGCGTGACCGTGGTCACAGGACTGGTGATGCCTGAGGAGCAGCTCAAGGCCTTGGTCAAGGAGCTGAAAAACGCCTGCGGGGCAGGCGGGACACTGAAAGAGGCAGGTCTGGAAATTCAGGGAGACCATCGAGCCCTTGTGCAGGCGCGCCTGGAAGAAAAGGGCTTGACGGTCAAACGGGTAGGCAGACCCTGAGAGCCAATTAGAAGCTGTAACCCAGGCCTACTCCGCCAAAGACGCTGCTTTTTTTCTCCACCAAGGGGCTGTCTTTGGCCTCTTCACCCAAGGTGTTTACGCCCACCAGTCCTTGCAGGGACCAGCTTTCGCTGAGCTTGTGGGTGTACTGGCCGTACAGCGCATAGGAGCGCAGGCCAGCATCGGGGCGGTAGCGTTGCAACTGACCATTGCTGGCGGCGGCCTCATGCGATTTCACCCCGAAGTAGGTACGCATGGCTTTTTCATTGGACCATTTCAGTTCGGCACCCATCGAGAAACTGCTGTCCTGGTCATTCCACAGGCGGTAGCTCAAGTCCAGAACGGCTGTGGCACCGTAGCCGCTTTTCAGCGCCTGATAGTAACTGCCCTCGATTTTGGCATTGCCCAGACGGTAGGCCGTAAACACCCCTAGGTTGCCGTGACGGTCAATATCGTCCGTGCCGTGCAGGCGGTCAGCATCACCCGATTCACGGGCACGGGCCAAAGATGCATAGGTGCCGATGGTCCAGTTGTCGGTCAGATTGGTTTGCAGGCCCAGGGCAGGCATGCCAGCTTTAGGGGCCAGAAAGAAGTGCCCATTGCGGTGTGACAGCAGGGGATAGAAGCGGCCGCCGTAGCTGTCAGCCCCTTCATACTTGGGTGTAAAACCGACACCCACGCCCACCGTGGTTTGCTGCGCCAGTGCCTGACTGGTTCCTACGGTACACAGAATGGCTAAAAGGCAGGGACGCAGTGCAGAACGAATGAGAGTGGGCATGGCAGATTTCCTTGTGATACGGGTAAAAACAGGCCCGCTTGTGGCGGGCCTCGTTATCGTATCAAGGTTTGGGGCAGCGGCGACAAAATCATGACCGGTCTGTATGGTCTGTTGTTCTGACCCTACATGCCCTCAGGCGCGAATATAAATCCAGTTTTCAGCCTGTAATTGCACCAGCGTCGTGATGGCTCCCTGCGCCAGAACCTGAAAGCGTTCAGGTGCGCGGAGCGACTGATTGCGCAGCGTATTCGGGCACAGGAAGGTCACGGTGTCCAGATCGTGTTCCATGCCCTGGACACAAGCCTGAACGGCCTGTGCGTTGGCAATGATGCGAATCTGGGCCTCGGGCATGTCCTTGAGCAGGTTACGCGCATTGCTGCGGGCCCGCTCCAGGGCGTCGGGGGTGGGGGCATGCAAGAGTACACGGCTTGTCATGAGTCGGTTTTCCTGGTGAATTAGCGAGGGCCGAAAACCCGTTCGCTGATGTCGGGTGAGGCTCCGGTCTGCATTTGGATACGGCCCTGCTCATCTTGCCAGATCATGGCGGGCGTGGCGCGCAGATCCCATCCCATCATCAAATCTTCGTTGCGGGTCAGGTCGGCCTCAATGTCGCTGGGCACGCTGTCCAGGCCTTTGATACCGGCGCTGCGGTCTTTAAGCATGGCCAGGGAATGCTCGTTCAAGGCCTGGGTGGGATTGTCGGCGGCGAGAATGGCAGCCGACTTCAGACTGCTGCTGGGAGCCAGAATACCCACCATCACATGGCGCAACTGTACTTTTCCGGACTCGACCCAGGGGCGGGCCATTTGCCAGAACTGCATGCAGTAAGGGCAGTTGGGATCGGTGAAGACATAGACTATGCGAGGTGCTGTGTCTTCGCCATCCTTGATCCAGCGGGATTTTTCCAGCTTGCCCAGCATGTCCTTGGCAATGACCGGCTGCACCAGCTTGTCCAGACCCGCCGGGCGTACTTCCTCGCCCTTGGCATCGATCATGGTGCCCACCATCATGTGTTGTCCATCGGGCAGCTTGTAAATGGCCAGCGCCTGATTGCCACTGTAGGCCCCCCAGGCTTTCAGCCCGCCCGGGGCGTCAAATTCACCCACAACAGACAGCCCCTGTTCTTCCAGGGCTTTCAAGGCAGCCGGAAGCTCAGCCGCGTAAGCGGCGGTGCCGGCGTACAGTAGGCTGGCCAGAGCCAGACGAATCGAAAAAGAGGAAAGCGGCATGGTGTTAATCCTGCAAAACAGTCGGTGAATGTATATATCCAGAAAACATATACTAAGAGCCAAATGGAATAAAAGAATGGGACTAGGTCGCGCAGGGATAGTTCCCCATTCCTGTTCCGAGCGGGCTGTATTTCCGCTGTGGTCTGGACTTAAGTACGCAGCTTCAGGTTGGCCAGCTCCAGCAGGCGGTAGGTTTCATGGACGGGCAGTCCCATGACACCGGTATAGCTGCCACTCAGGTGGCTGACAAACGCTCCGCCCAGACCCTGAATACCATAGGCACCCGCCTTGCCCATCGGTTCCCCGCCCGCGCAATATTCCTGGATTTCCTGCTCACTCAAGGTTTTGAAACTGACTTCACTGATGCTGATGCTCTCAAATTCCACTCCACCTACGCCCAGTGACAAGGCCGTCGTCACTTTGTGGCGGCGGCCCGAGAGTTCGCGCAGGATACGCGCCGCATCGCTCGGATCGGCGGGTTTGCCAAAAATGTCCTCGCCCATGCTCACGGTGGTGTCGGCGCTCAAAATGGCGCGCTCCTGATCCAGCTGGCTGTTTTGCGCGCGCCACTGCAGGGCCCGCTGTAGCTTGTCACGAGCCGTGCGACGTACGTACTCCAGTACGGTTTCTTGTGCCAGACGGGGTTCGTCCTCGCCGGGAGGGCTGGGAACAGCCAGAACCTCATGCGTGATCTGTATGCTGTTGAGCAGGTCGTGGCGGCGAGGACTGGCTGAAGCCAGGTAGATGGGCTGAAAAGGCATAGGAACCAGAAGTAAAAATAGGTTTAGGCGCGATGATAAGGGTGCCCGGTCATCACGGACCAGGCGCGATACAGTTGTTCGGCCAGAAAGATGCGGACCAGCGGATGGGGGAGCGTTAGCGAGGACAGACGCAACATGCCATGGCAGCTCTGCTTTAAGGTCGAATCCAGGCCATCCGGGCCGCCCACCAGAATCGCAATGTCCTGACCACTATTGCGCCAACGCTCCAGCTCCTGGGCCAGTTTGACGGTGGTCAGATCCTTGCCGCGTTCGTCCAGGGCAATGCGCATCGCCTGGGCGGGAATGGCCGCTTCAATACGTTTTGCCTCGGCCTGCATCATCTGGGCAGACGTTTTGCCGCTGGTACGGGGTTCGGCCTTGATTTCACGGAGTTCTATGGCGCAGTCCTGGGGCATGCGGCGTGCATATTCCTGCCAGCCCTGTTCCACCCAGTCGGGCATACGCTGACCTACCGCGATGACAATGAGTTTCATGAAACGTCGTCAGAAGAAACAAAAAAGAAATGAAGGAAAAAAGGGCCCCCACGCTACGCCTTCGGCTTGCTTCTCCCGACGGGGCGCTTGTTACCTTGGGGCGGCCCGGCGGTAAAAAGCCCTCACGCTGCGCCTTCGGTTTGCGCTCCACCTCGCGGCCAGCAAGCCGCTTGGATTCGCCAGGGGACATTTTTTACCGCAGGCGCCGAGCTTTGGGAGCGGCCCGGCAATAAAAAGGCCGCAAGCTTGGTTGCGGCCTGAGTACCGCCGGGAAAGGGCGGAGGGGGTGCTTAGTCTTCGTCGTCGGCAGCGCTGGCGAAGAAACCAGCCGGTGGGACCTGACGCGATTGCGGCAGCAGCTCCACTTCGACGGGGCGCTCGCCCCACAGTTCTTCCAGGTTGTAGTACTGGCGGATGGCGGGCTGCATGCAATGCACCACGATGTCACCCAAGTCCAGCAGCACCCATTCACCGGTGTCCTCGCCTTCATGCGCCAGGACTTCGACTTTGTTTTGACGTGCTTTATCAGAAACGCTCTGGGCCAGAGCGCGAGTTTGCCGGTTGGACGTACCACTGGCGATGACCACACGATCGAACAGGCCGGTCATGTGGGTTGTGCTAAAGACCTTGATGTCTTGAGCTTTGACGTCCTCGAGGGCATCGATGACGAGTCGTTGAAGTGTTTCTATATTCATAAAAAGAACTATACAGGGCGCGCCTGTGGGTGGGAAAGATAGAGCCGTTTTTTGTCAATGTATTGAGCGACTTTTTCCGGGACCAGGGCTGTGATGTTGTCACCACGCTGCACTCGCTCCCGAATCTGGGTCGCCGAGACATCCATGGGAAGAAAGTCGATCTGATGTAAACGGCGTTGAAGCCGGCTCAGTTCCTGCTGCAAGGCCGCGGGCGTTTCCAAGGGGCTGCCAGGGCGCTGGGCAACAGCCAGTTCGACGTGCTCGAGAATTTCCTGCCAGTCGTTCCAGCTGCAAAAATTATGCAACTGATCGCTGCCTAAAATCCAGAAAAACCGTGTTCCGGCAGGCAACTGGCGCACGGTGTCTATGGTGTAGGTGGGGCCGCCGCGTTCGATCTCTACCGGGTTCACCCGCAAGCCGGAGTGGCCTTGCGCCGCCAGTTCCGCCATGGCCAGACGATCCTGGGCGCTGGCGCCCAGCGCATCGCGTTGCCAGGGCTGGGCGGCAGGCAGAAGCTGTACCTGATCCAGCTGCAATTGCTCAAGCGCGGCGAGCGCCAGCGCGACGTGAGCCTTGTGGATGGGATCAAAACTGCCTCCCAGAAGCCCTACACGCTTTAAATCCATTCGCGCGGCACCAGATATTGCGCCAGGGCCGCTTCCGGCGTGCCCGGTTCGGGCGACCAGTTGTAGCGCCAGTTTGCTTGAGGAGGCATGGACAGCAGGATGGATTCAGTACGTCCTCCCGACTGCAGACCAAAGAGGGTGCCCCGGTCAAACACCAGATTGAACTCGACGTAGCGCCCACGGCGTATGGCCTGGAAGTCCCGGTGCGCTGGTGTATAGGCGTGATCCATGCGGGCACGCACTATGGGTACGTAGGCGTCGGTAAAGGCATTGCCTACCGAGCGCGTCAGTGCGAAGCTGGCCTCAAAGCCGGGCTCGTTCAGGTCATCGTAGAAAATGCCGCCAATACCGCGGGTTTCGTTGCGATGCTTCAGATAGAAATACTCGTCGCACCAGCGCTTGTAGCGCGGATAGTAATCCTCACCATGTGGGGCCAGGGCGTCGTGGCAGACCTGATGGAAATGACGGGCATCGTCCTCGTTCAGGTAGTAGGGCGTCAAGTCCATACCGCCGCCAAACCAGAACACATCGGCCTGGTCCGCTGTCTGGGCCTGAGCCACAAACATACGCACGTTCATGTGCGTGGTGGGCACAAAGGGGTTGCGCGGGTGAATCACCAGCGATACCCCCATGGCCTCCCAGGGGCGACCGGCCAGCTCTGGACGGTGAGCACTGGCCGAGGGGGGCAGGGTATGCCCCTTGACGTGGCTGAACAAAACGGCTGCCCGTTCGAACACGGGGCCGTTCTCCAGCAGGCGGGACAAGCCGCCCCCGCCTTCTGGACGATCCCATTGGTCCGACTCGAAGGGCGTGCCGTCCAATTGCTCCAGGGTGTCCACGATGTGGCTTTGCAACTGACGGAAATAAGCCTGGACGGTATCAATGGGTAAAGACATGGAAAGACCTTGCTGCGTAAATCAGGTTTCGCTGCTGGGCAGGGCGCGCCAGCCAATATCGGTGCGAAATTGTTTGCCGTCAAAATGAGTCTGGGAAATGGCCTGGTAGGCTGCTTCCTGGGCACGACGGATGGAATCGGCCATTGCGGTCACGCAGAGCACACGGCCGCCCGTGGTCACCACGACGCCGTCCTTCATCTGGGTGCCAGCGTGGAAGGTGATGCACTCGTCGGTATCGTTGGCAAACTGGGTGATGACATCGCCCGTGCGGGGTTCTTCGGGGTAGTTGGCCGCGGCCAGAACCACACCAATAGCAGTACGACGATCCCATTCAATCGTGGCTTCGTCCAGTTTGCCGGCCAGAGCCAGCTCGAAGGTTTCGGTCAGATCGCTCTTGATGCGCATCATGATGGGCTGGGTTTCAGGATCGCCCATGCGGCAGTTGAATTCCAGTACCTTGATGGGACGGGTGGCATCCGGGCCATCGCCAATCATGACGCCGGCATACAGGAAGCCGGAGTAGGGCAGGCCTTCCTTGGCCATTCCCTGCATGGTGGGGTGAATGACTTCGCGCATGATGCGGTTGTGCAGCGTGGGGCTGACGATAGGCGCAGGCGAGTACGCGCCCATCCCGCCGGTGTTGGGGCCTTGGTCGCCATCTTTCAAACGCTTGTGGTCCTGGCTGGTCGCCATGGGCAGCACATTTTTGCCGTCACACATCACGATGAAGCTGGCTTCCTCGCCGGTCAGGCATTCTTCCACCACGACGCGGGCACCGGCAGCACCAAAGCGGCCATCACCGAGGATGTCGTCAATCGCACCCAGCGCTTCTTCCAGCGTGGTGGCCACGATTACGCCCTTGCCGGCGGCCAGGCCATCGGCCTTGACCACAATCGGAGCGCCTTGCTGGCGGATGTAATCCTTGGCCGCCTCGGGGTCGGTAAAGGTGGCGTAGGCCGCCGTTGGAATGTTGTGACGCACCATAAAGGCCTTGGCGTAGTCTTTGGAACTTTCCAACTGGGCTGCTGCCTGGGTGGGGCCGAAGATCTTCAGGCCGGCCGCCCGGAAAGCGTCCACGATACCGGCTGCCAGCGGGGCCTCCGGGCCGACGACGGTGAAGGCAATTTTCTCTTGCTTCACAAAGGCAATCAGTTCCTGGATATCGGTGATGGCCAGGTTTTCAATACGTTCGGCACGCGCAGTGCCGCCATTGCCAGGGGCAACGTAGACAGTCTGCACACGTGCAGATTGGGCCAGGCGCCATGCCAAGGCGTGTTCACGGCCGCCGCTGCCGACAACAAGTAGCTTCATAGTGATGAGTCGGGCAGGGCCCGCAAAGAGGAGGTTACAGAAATGGCTTATTCGGCTTCGTCCATGACGGCGGTGGTGTAGACCTCTTGAACATCGTCCAGGCCTTCCAGTGCGTCCAGAAGTTTTTGCATTTTGGCGGCGTCCTCGCCGCTCAGTTCGGTTTCATTCAGCGCCTTCATGACCACGCCTTCGACCTCAGGCGTCAGGCCTGCGGCCTGAAAGGCAGCCTGCACAGCCGGGTAGTCCGAGGGAGCGCACAGCACTTCAATCAGGCCCTCTTCGTCCGTGACGATATCGTCGGCACCGGCCTCCAGGCCGATTTCCATGATGGTGTCCTCCGAGGTGCCCGGGGCGAACAGGAACTGGCCGCAGTGGCGGAATTGAAACACCACCGAGCCGTCCAGACCCAGATTGCCGCCATTTTTGGTAAAGGCGTGACGCACATCCGAGACGGTGCGCTGACGATTGTCGGTCATGCAGTCCACGATCACGGCAGCACCGTTAATGCCATAGCCCTCGTAGCGAATTTCTTCGTAGTTGGCATCATCCGCGCCGCCTGCGCCGCGCTGGATGGCACGCAGGATATTGTCTTTGGGCATATTGGCTGCGGTTGCCTTGTCCCAGGCCATGCGCAAACGTGGGTTGGACTCGGGGTCAGGGCCGCCGGTACGTGCGGCCACGGTGACCTCACGAATGATCTTGGTCCAAAGTTTGCCCCGTTTTGCGTCCTGACGACCCTTACGGTGCTGAATATTCGCCCATTTACTATGTCCGGCCATAAAGTATTACCAATTCAGTAGACTACGTTCAAAGAAAAACAGATCTATTTTAACCTGTCTGGGCGACAAGGCCCGAGCTTGGGTGAAAGTCGCTAGAATCTAGGCACTTGGCATTCTATCTGGAAGAGAACAAACAATCATGGCCGATCCGATTTTGCTTGCTCAAAACAGCCATACTCCCGTCTATCTGCTGCCTGCGCTGGCCAACCGTCACGGTTGCATTACGGGCGCCACCGGGACCGGCAAGACCGTCACCTTGCAAGTGTTGGCCGAAGCCTTCTCCCGGCTGGGAACGCCCGTTTTCCTGGCCGATGCCAAAGGCGACCTGAGCGGCATATCCCAGGCAGCACAAGCCAACCCCAAACTGCAGGAGCGCCTGCAGCGGCTGGGCCTGCCAGAGCCGGTCTGGGGGGCAAACCCGGTCACCTTCTGGGACATCTTTGGCGAGCAGGGCCATCCGGTTCGCGCCACGATCTCCGACATGGGGCCGTTACTGCTCTCCCGGATTCTGGAATTGAACGATACCCAGGAAGGCATTCTGAATATCGTGTTTCGTGTGGCCGACGACGAGGGGCAGCTGATTCTGGATTTGAAAGATTTGCGGGCTTTGCTGCTGGATGTGTCGGATCGTGCGGCCCAACTGCGCAGCCAGTACGGCAATATTGCCGCGGCCAGTGTCGGAGCCATCCAGCGCGCCTTGCTGCGTCTGGAAACCCAGGGGGCGGATCGTTTCTTTGGCGAACCTGCTCTGGATGTCATGGACTGGATTCGTACCGATGCCTCCGGGCGCGGCATGATCAATGTACTGGCTGCCGACAAGCTGATGCAGTCGCCGCGCTTGTACGCGGTGTTTCTGCTCTGGATGCTGGCTGATTTGTACGAGCGCCTGCCGGAGGTGGGGGATCTGGACAAGCCTCGTCTGGTGTTCTTTTTTGATGAAGCCCACTTATTGTTTACCGGCGCGCCAAAGGCCTTGCTGGAGAAAGTCGAGCAGGTGGTGCGCCTGATCCGCTCCAAAGGGGTAGGTATTTATTTCGTGACGCAAAACCCGCTGGATATTCCCGACACGGTATTGGGTCAACTGGGCAATCGGGTTCAACATGCTTTGCGCGCTTTTACCCCACGCGATCAGAAGGCGGTCAAAACAGCGGCGCAAACCATGCGTCCCAATCCCGGCCTGGACATTGAGGCGGCCATTACCGAGCTGGGTGTGGGCGAGGCGCTGGTATCCATGCTCGATGCCAAGGGTATTCCCACACCTACCGAGCGCGCCTGGCTGGTGGCGCCGGGCAGTCGGATTGGCCCGGCTACGGAGGCTGAGCGACAGATGGTGCGTCAGGCCTCCTTGCTCGGCTTGAAGTATGACCAGGCCATTGACCGGGAATCGGCGTACGAGGTGCTGGCGAAAAAGGCGGCGGATGCGGCTGCCAATGGGGCGGCTGGAGCAACACAAGCCGGTGGCCCAGCAGTCAAGGACGAAGGGCTGATGGGTGTGGTCAATGATTTTCTGTTTGGATCAACCGGGCCACGAGGTGGCAAAAAGGATGGTTTGGTGCAGAGCATGATCAAAACGGAAACCAAACGGGCCGCGACCAAAGTGCTGCGTGGGGTGTTGGGATCTTTGTTCGGGGGGAAGCGTTAATGCCAGTATCACAGCCTCATTTGATCATCGCTACGGCGCGGTCAACTGAAACCGCTCGGTGGGCGCAGGAGTTTCGCAACGCCTATCCCGATTGGAAGGTTGATGAGTTCGTCCCCGGACAGCCCAGCACGGGTGCGACTTACGCCGTGGTGTGGCAACCGGACCCGATCCTGTTTCAGCAGGAGCCCGACTTACGCGCTACGTTTAATCTGGGCGCGGGCGTGGACGCAGTGGCCGGTTCTATTCCGGCTGGCATGCCCTTATATCGCCTTGAAGATGCTGGCATGGCCGAGCAAATGGCGGAATATGCCTTGTACGGTGTTTTGCGTGCTGTGGGTCGTTTCACGCCTTATGAGGAGCAAGCGCGAAAGGGTACGTGGAAGGCGTATCGCCCGATTGATCGTCGCCAGTGGCCGGTCGCGGTGCTGGGATTGGGGGCGATTGGCAGCAAGATAGCCCAGGTGATCGCCAGTCTGGGTTATCCCGTACAGGGTTGGTCCCGTCGGCTGCGTGAAGCGGATTTCCCTTGCTATGCCGGTGATCAGGGGCTGAAAGACTGTGTCTCGGCCAGTCGTATTCTGGTCAATGCGTTGCCCTTGACTGCGCAAACCGAAGGTCTGATCAATCGCGAGCTTCTGTCGCATCTGCAGCCGGGCGGCTTTTTGATCAATGTGGCTCGTGGTGGGCATCTGGTGGATGCTGACGTGGTGGAAGCACTTCAAAGTGGCCATTTGTCTGGCGCCTTGCTCGATGCGTTTACCCAGGAGCCCTTGCCGGCTGATCATCCCTACTGGGGTATTGCCTCTGTGATGGTTACGCCGCATATCTCGGGCATCACCGTGCGTGACCTGGCCTTGGAGCAGATCGGCTCGCGTATCGTGCTGTTGCAGCAAGGCAAGCCTGCTTCAGGGCAAGTCGATCACACGCTGGGGTATTAAGCATTTTCAGTTTCGGTCAGCCTGCCAGCACCGGGGACGCGGGCAGGCCGCTTGCTGTTTCCTGAGCGGGGCAGCATCTTGTCAGAATAAGGCCGTTGCGGCCATGTAAAACCACAAGGAAAGAGGAATGAGTAACGTTCATCGTATTGCCGTGATCGCGGGAGATGGGATCGGCAAGGAAGTCATGCCAGAAGGGCTGCGTATTTTGGAGGTGGTCGCTCGTCGTCACGCCATCAATTTTGATTGGAAGGTGCTGGACTGGAGCTCGGACTATTACCAGAAGCATGGTGTCATGATGCCCTCGGACTGGAAAGCCCAACTAATGGATACCGAGGCCATTTTCTTTGGCGCAATGGGGTGGCCCGATCTGGTGCCGGATCATGTTTCCCTGTGGGAGTCCCTGTTCAAGTTCCGTCGTGAATTTGACCAGTACATCAACTTGCGCCCGGTGCGCTTGATGCCCGGCGTGCGTTCGCCGCTGGCAGGTCGTGAGCCTGGCGATATTGATTTCTTTATCGTGCGCGAGAATACCGAAGGCGAGTACTCCAATAGCGGCGGCATCATGTTTGAAGGCACGCAGCGCGAGGTGGTGATTCAGGAAAGTGTGTTTACCCGTACCGGTACAGACCGTGTCTTGAAGTTCGCTTTTGAACTGGCAAAAAAACGCGGTAAACACGTTACTGCGGCGACCAAATCCAACGGTATTTCGATCTCCATGCCGTGGTGGGATTCGCGCGTGGCCGCCATGGGCGAGCACTACCCTGACGTGAAGTGGGACAAGTATCACATCGATATTCTGTGTGCGCACTTTGTGCAGCACCCGGACTGGTTTGATGTGGTGGTGGCTTCCAACCTGTTTGGCGACATCTTGTCCGATCTGGGCCCGGCATGTACCGGCACCATTGGCATTGCGCCGTCGGCCAACCTGAATCCCGAGCGCGTGTTCCCATCCTTGTTTGAGCCCGTACACGGCTCGGCACCGGATATCTACGGCAAAGGCATTGCCAACCCGGTCGGTCAGATCTGGAGTGGTGCCTTGATGCTGGATTTCCTGGGCTACCCCCAGGCAGCCGCCGAAGTGGTGCAAGCCATCGAGCAGGTTCTGGCCAATGGCCCACGTACGCCGGATCTGGGTGGGCAGGCCAGCACCGCAGAAGTCGGTGCCGCCATTGCCCAGGTTCTGGAGGCGATGGCCTAGACCATTAGCGGGACTTGGGTGGGCGCAAGCCTGCCCAAGTGATGGCGCCAATCATGATGGCACCGCCCAGCAGCGCACGGCTGCTGGGGTATTGAGCAAAAAGCAGTGCCGCAAAGGCGATGGCATAGACAGGCTCCAGGGCGATCACAATCCCGGCGCTGCGGGCATTCAGCACGGTGAGCGCAGAGACCAGCAGGTAGTGCGACAAAGCCGTACAAAACACCCCCAGCAGCGCAATCCATACCCAGTCCATCCAAGTACTGTCGCCCAGCAGTGGCAGGGCGAAGGGCCAGCACATCAGGGCGACAAACAGGTTTTCCCACCAGGCCACTTGTTGTGCCGACAGGTGCTTGGCCGCACGGCGGTTAATCAAGGTGAACATGGCAAAGGTAAAGCCCGAGGCAACCGCCCAGGCCAGGCCAATAGTGGATTGGTCCTGGAAGTCGAAAGATGGGGTAACCAATAACAAGCCCAAGGTGACTAGGGCCAGAATGACCCATTCCGATACGGTAACGCGCTCGCGCAGCACGGCCCATTCACACAAGGTAATGAAGGCCGGGAAGCTGGCAAAGCCCAGGGTGGCAATGGCCACACCGCCCACTTTGACGGCCACAAAAAAAGTGGCCCAGTGAATGGCCAGCATGATGGAGGCCAGGAGCAAGGTACGAAAGTCCGCTGCTTTCATGCCCTGACCCAAACCGCGCCCTTGCGAGCGGATGCTGATAAACAAGGCCAGAACCGCAAAGCTGGCTCGGCCTGCGGTAATCAGCATGGCGCCGACCTGGATCAGTTCACCAAAAATACCGGTCAGTCCGAACAGAACGGCCGCCACATGTATGGCAGCCAGGGCACGTCCATGCGTCATGGATAGCGATCCCAGAAAAAAAGAAGTCAATTTAGGCTATTCTGGTGTTTTATGTCAGCCAGTGATAGGGCGAGCGGGGCAGGCAATCGGTGCAAGGCATTATTCTAAGACATTGCCAAGGGCCCCTCATCAAAGGAGTAAAACAATGACCCAGATGGTCAAGGCGATACGGATTGAACGTAATGGCGGCCCTGAAGTATTGCAGTGGGCTTCGGTAGCCTTGCCTGCCCCGCAGGAAAAGGAAGTCACCATACGCCAAAAGGCGGTGGGTTTGAACTTTATCGATATTTATTTCCGTAATGGTCTCTATAGCAGCCCGTTGCCACATGGCTTGGGTTTTGAGGCCTCCGGCATTGTTGAGGCGGTCGGGGAGGGGGTGAGGCACCTGAAAGTGGGCGATCGTGTTGCTTACGGTCAAAGCCCCTTGGGAGCGTATGCCGAGGCACGTAACGTGCCTGCCGATCGAGTCGTGCGTATTCCTGATGGAATCACGTTTGAGCAGGCTGCAGCCATGATGCTGAAAGGTCTGACCTGCTGGTATTTGCTGCGCCAGACCTATCGCGTGCACGAAGGCCAGACGATTCTGTTTCATGCGGCGGCCGGTGGCGTCGGTTTGTACGCCTGCCAGTGGGCGCGTGCCTTGGGCGTGAAGTTGATTGGTACGGTTTCCAGTCCCGAGAAAGCCGCTTTGGCGAAAGAAAATGGCGCTTGGGAAGTGATTGATTATTCCCACGAAGACGTGGTGCAGCGCGTGCTGGAATTGACCAATGGCCAGAAAGTACCTGTTGTGTATGACGGCGTGGGCAAGGATACCTGGGAGCGCTCGCTGGACTGCTTGCAGCCACGCGGCTTGATGGTCAGTTTTGGCAATGCCTCCGGCCCGGTGACAGGCGTGAATCTGGCGACGCTGGCATCCAAGGGCTCCCTGTATGTGACTCGCCCTGTGCTGGGTGCTTATGTGCCGACACAGGAAACCATGCAGGCTGCTGCCGATGAGATGTTCGAGCTGGTACTGCAAGGCAAGATCAAGCCATTGATTGGTCAGCGCTTCCCGCTGGATCAGGTGGCTCAGGCTCATGAAGCCCTGGCGGGACGCCGCACGACCGGTTCCACGGTCTTGACCCTGGATTGACGCGGGCCAGGATTGTAGTGCGTGGTCGCGTTAAGACAAGCCGTCCGGGTTTTCAGGTGCACAGCCTCGTTTTGTATCGGCTTTATTCTGCTTGCCGCGAGGGCACAAGGCAGCTTGACCGCCCTGTCTTGCTGTAAACCCGACAGCCTTGTCGTATAAGAAGCGCTAAAAAAAAATGGCCTCCGCTAAGGAGGCCATTGTCATCTGGCAGCGAGGTGGCTGCCGATACTCATCGGTCTGGAATCAGCCTTGCTCGTGATACTGACGCACGCGCTCGACTTCGTTGCGTGAACCCAGAATCACACCAATACGCTGGTGCAGTTCGGTAGGCTGTACGTCCAGAATGCGCTGGGTGCCGTCAATCGACATGCCACCGGCCTGCTCGACCAGGAAGCTCATGGGATTGGCTTCGTACATCAAACGCAGCTTGCCTTTGCGACCGGAGGCGCGCGCATCGCGTGGGTACATGAAGATGCCACCGCGGGTCAGGATACGATGGACGTCTGCCACCATGGAGGCAATCCAGCGCATATTGTAGTTCTTGCCCAGCGGGCCTTCGGGACCCGCCAGGCAGTCGTCGATATAGCGTTTTACCGGGGCTTCCCAGTGACGCATATTGGACATGTTGATGGCAAATTCCGAGGTGTCCTCAGGGATGGTGATGCGCTCGGTGGTCAGCACCCAGGAGCCCATTTCCTTGTCCAGCGTGAAGGCGGCCACGCCATCACCTACCGTCAGCACCAGCATGGTTTGTGGGCCGTAAATAGCATAACCGGCGGCCACCTGACGCACGCCGGGTTGCAGGAAGTCCTGCTCTTCGATCACGCGGTCACGTGCTTCGGGCGGTACGCTCAGCACCGAGAAAATGGTGCCAATGGAGACGTTCACGTCGATGTTGGACGAGCCATCCAGCGGATCGAACAAGAGCAGGTTTTCGCCCTTGGGGTAGTAGTCGGGAATGCGGTGCAGGGTGTCCATTTCCTCGGAGGCCATGGCCGCCAGGTTGCCGCCCCATTCATTGGCTTCCAGCAGGATTTCATTGGACAGTACATCCAGTTTCTTCTGCACTTCGCCCTGGACGTTCTCGGAGTCCAGAGAGCCCAGAACGCCGCCCAGCGCTCCTTTGCTGACGGCATGACCGATGGCCTTGCAGGCGCGAGCGACGGTCTCGAGCAGCAGGCGCACATCGGCGGTGACCGTTTTTTTCTGGCGTTGTTGCTCTACCAGATACTGAGTAAGGTTTTTCTTCAAGACAGACTCCGAGGTCAAAGAGTTAATGCTTTATTTACGATTTCAGCCACATTGCCCGACAGGCCGGGCTCAGCCTGAATGCGCTCCAGCGCTGCTTTGAGCGGGTCGCGGGCTTGGGGTTCAAAGCGGGCCCAGTTATCAAAGACCCGAGCCAGACGGGCAGAGATTTCCGGGTTGAGCTTATCCAGAGCAATCACTTGTTCAGCCCAGAAGGCATAGCCTTCCGGGGTATGTATGGCCTGCATATTATTCATGCAGAACTGAAAAATCAGCGAGCGTGCGCGGTTGGGATTGCGCATCGAGAAAGCTGGATGCAACATCAGAGCCCGTACCTGGGCGACCTGAGTGCTTGGGGCGGTAGCTTGCAGGCTGAACCAGCGATCCAACACCAGAGGATTGTCCTGCCAGCGCTGGAAAAAGTCGTCCAGGCCGTCCTGGCGATCTTCTGGGTCGCCATAGTTCACCAGGGCGCTGAGCGCGCCCAGACGATCAGTCATGTTGGTCGCCTGATCGTACTGGTTGCGCGCCAGTTGCGGGCCAGTGCTCACTCCCGCGACCAGTAAATAATTCAAGGCAAGATTGCGCAAGGAGCGCTGACCGGCTTGCAGCGCGTCGGGGCTGTAGGGAGCTTGCTCCAGGCTCAGGAACTGATAGAGCTCTTGCCAGTAGGGCGTCAGGGCCAGTCCCAGTTCGCGTTGTAGTTGACGGCGGGCCTGAACGATTGCGCGCGGGGTCATGGGCTGGGTCTGTTCCAGCAGTTCGCGCTCGCTGGGCAGGGACAGAATGCGGGCCTTGTAGGCCGGGCTCAGCGCAGGATCTTGCACCAGAGCGTGCCAGGTCTGCACCACGGTGGCCTGTTGTGCCGCCGAAGGAGTGCGTCCGGATGCTGAGGACAGAATCAGGCGGGTTGCCAGCAACTGAGCTGCTTCCCAGCGGGCAAAGGGGTCGGTGTCGTGACAGGCCAGCAAGGCCAGTTCGGCGTCCGGACGGTAATAGTCCACCTTGACTGGAGCCGAGAAGTTGCGCAGCAAGGACAGGACCGGTGCTTCAGGGATGTGCGTAAAGGTCCAGCTTTGCTCGGCCTCGGTAAAGTCCAGGACCAGCGTTTCGCCCTTTTGCCCATCCAGGTGCAGGCTGAGCGGCTGGCCGTGCTGATCGAGCATTCCCAGGGCAAAAGGGATGTGCAAGGGCGGTTTGACCGCGGCCTTGTCCTCGATCCCGGCGGGGGCATTGCTTTGGCGCAGAGTCAGGGTGGCAGTCTGTTTGGCTGCGTCATGAGTCAGGCTGACCTGCACGCGGGGTGTGCCTGCCTGCTGATACCAGCGGCGGAACTGATCCAGGCTTTGGCCTGGCTTGACCTGACGATAGACGCTGTCCATGCAGTCCACGAACTCATCGCAGGTGACGGCCTGCCCATCATGGCGTTTGAAGTACTCCCGAATGCCCGCCTGGAAATTGTCCTCGCCCAGCAGCGTGTGCTGCATACGAATGACTTCAGCGCCTTTCTCGTAAATCGTGGCCGTGTAGAAGTTGCTGATTTCCTGATAGCTCTCGGGTCGGATGGGGTGGGCCATCGGGCCGGCATCCTCGGGGAACTGAGCAGCACGCAGCACACTGACATCATCAATCCGTTTGACAGCGCGGGCGCTGGCCGCTTGGGCGCCGTCCAGGCCTTGAGCCAGCATGTCGGCGGAAAATTCCTGGTCACGGAAAACCGTCAGGCCTTCTTTCAAGGAGAGCTGGAACCAGTCGCGGCAGGTAACGCGGTTGCCGGTCCAGTTGTGAAAATACTCGTGACCAATGACGGCCTCCACGGCGTGGAAGGATGCATCAGTTGTACTTTCGGCATCGGCCAGCACATAGGCGGAATTAAAGATGTTCAGGCCTTTGTTTTCCATGGCGCCCATATTGAAGTCGCGGGCGGCCACGATCATGAAACGGTCCAGATCCAGCGCCAGGCCAAAGCGTTGCTCATCCCATCGTACTGAGTGCTCCAGGCATTGCATGGCCCACTCTGTTTTATCGCCGTCTCCACGATCGCAATAAACCTGCAACAGGGCAGGCTGGCCATTGGCTTTTTTGATTTCGCGCTCGCGTACATCAAAGTCGCCGGCGACCAGGGCAAATAAATAAGAGGGCTTGGGAAAGGGGTCTTCCCATACTGCCTGCTTACGGCCATCGTCCAAGGTGGTGCTTTCAAGCAAATTGCCATTGGAGAGCAAATAGGGGTAGAGCGTGGCATCGCCGCGCAGTACCACTTCATAACGGGACATCACATCAGGGCGATCGGGAAAGAAGGTGATGCGTCGAAAGCCCTGGGCTTCACATTGGGTAAACAGGCTGTTGCCCGATACATACAGGCCCATCAGCATGGTGTTTTCTTGCGGGCGACAACGGCTGACCAGGACCAGATCAAACTCTGCTGCTGGGGGCGACAGGGTCAGGCCCTGATCATTGAGCAGGTAATCCTGAGGGGACACCAAGTTGCCGTCAAGACTGACTTCCAGCAGTTCAATGTCCTCGCCATCCAGTACCAGAGGTTGAATCTGGCCGTCCCGGCTGCGGGCTCGAAAAGCCAGCCGAACCAGGGTTTGCTCGGCCGCCAAGTCAAACTCCAGCCGAACCTGATCTATCTGATAGGGGTAGGGCTGGTAATCGTGGCGGGAGATCGTGGGTAAGGTGTCTGTGCGCATGTAATCCTGGTCCGACAATCGAAAAAGATGGTCTATTGTAATGTTGTTTGAACGCCCACACTGGAGGGGGGAAACAGGCAGTAAACTAAATGCTCGTCGGCGCCCTGGCGCTGTGCTCAAATGGCTTGAACGTGTAAGTGAAAACAAGCAGGGGTGAAATGATGAGCTTACTTTCTGAAGTATTTTCCTGGCGCGCCCTGCGTCTGCTGAGTCTGGCGTTTGCCGCCTTGACCACGGCGTGCGCTGCGCCTAGTTGGTCTGCCAAATTGACACGCTATCAACAGTGGCCCGCGAACGCCAGTGGAGAGACCTATTACATTCAGCCTATACCAGGCGATAGCAATAATCTGGAGTACCAGTCTTTTGCCGATTCGGTACGCGCCTCGATTGGCGTGACCGGGCTGGTGGAGGCCCCGAACCTGAAGTCAGCGCGCTTTGTGGTGAAAATGGATTATGGCAATCCTCAGGAACAAAGCTGGGTGCCGCAATTTGCCGATAGTTTTTATGGCCCGACCGGGTGGGGAATGGGACGTGGCTATTATGCGCCAAATGATGGTTGGGCAGGCGGGTTCTTTTATTCGCCGAATGTCGTGAACGTTCCGGTTACCGTGTATAAGAATTATCTAAATGTAATTATTACAGATAATCGAAACTCGGGCACAGAAGTGTATCGTGCTACGGCCGTGTCTTATAGCCATTCCGACAACCTGGCCCAGCAGATGCCATTTTTGTCCCAGGCCATATTTGATCGCTTCCCTGGTAATAATGGACAGGTGATTGATATCCGCTATCCACTGCCTCGGGATTGAGTCGTCAGCAGTCTGGGATTAAGTCAAAAATTTATAACAATAAAAAAGGGACCGTTTGGAAAACGGTCCCTTTTTTTTGTTTGGTTCCAGAGCTTATTTGATAAGGAACTCTTCACGGCTGCGGCCATTGGCTTCTGCGTCAATGATCCAGCGTGGGGGGCGACCACGGCCCGTCCAGGTGTCCTGGGTGCCGGGGTGACGGTATTTGGGAGGCAGGCTGGTTTTGGGGCCGGTGGACGCACCAGCACCACGACGAGCAGAGTTTTCCAGAGCTTCAGCGACTTCCTCAATCGTGATCTCGTTATCTTGCATGGATTTGACGATGGATGCGATGACAGGACGACGCTGTTTGACTCGAAGGGATTTCATCTGCTTTTGAAGACGCAGAATCTCTTTTTCTATCTTCTGCTTTGCGGAGCTGTAAGTTTCGACTGACATATAGGATTCCTGTTTCATGTTTGTAGTTATCTGATAAACCCTGCCTGCACGAGCTCATGTTTATCATGCGAAAACAGTGTACTTTGATTTCCTTGAAAATATAAGTGGTTTGAAAAAAATAAACGTTAATTCAAAAAAACTGTTTAGTCTCTGTAATTGTTTATAGTCATTAGTCAATTCTATGGGGCGTGATTATTTAAACTAATCAGGGGTTATCATGATTTTGAATGGGTTTATACAAAAACCATATAGCTGAATTTTTAATTAAGAAAAATATAAAATAATTTTAATTAGGTATCAGAAAATGTCGTAATTGGAGTTTTTTGTCGCGATTAGGGGAGCTGCCTGATTCAGCGTCGGAAAGCCCGAAAATAGCCGGTTCAGTACGTGGGCATCGCATACGGTGGCACATTCTGTTTTAATGCTCAGATGGACGGAAACCGAATGGATGTCAGTGCGTCTGTCGGTACCCATTTTCGTCCCTTGCAGCCGTGGGCTTGCCAGGGATCTGTCAGTAGGAATAAACGATGAAGCTAGTTGATCCGGCAATCAATGCCCTGGAATGCGCCCGTGGTCTGTTGCTCGAGCCTTGGGGCTTGCATGAAAGCCACCTGTCCGGTGCGCTGGGTGAAATCTTCACCCATCAGGCTGACTATGCCGATTTATATTTTCAGTACACCCGCAGCGAGGGCTGGAGCCTGGACGAGGGCATTGTGAAAAGCGGCAGTTTCTCGATTGAGCAGGGCGTGGGTGTGCGCGCGCTGAGCGGCGAGAAAACCGCGTTTGCCTATTCGGACTCCTTAAGTCCTGAGGCCTTGCTGTCTTCGGCGCGCGTGGTGCGTTCCATTGCCCGTCAGGGGGGCTCGGGAAAAAGCGGGATTTTGGTGCCGGCCGATTCGCAGCGTGCGACGCTTTATACCGGAACGGACCCCATTGCCAGCTTGCCTGCGCCAGAAAAAGTGGCTTTGTTGGGGCGTCTGGACGCCTTGGCTCGGGCAGCCGATTCGCGTGTGGTGCAAGTTATGGCCAGCCTGGGGGCGGAATATGATGTGGTGCTGGTTGCGGGCAGCGATGGTCGTCTGGCCGCCGATGTCCGTCCCCTGGTGCATTTGTCCCTGTCGGTGATTGTCGAACAAAATGGCCGTCGTGAGCGTGGTTCGGCAGCGGGTGGCGGCCGGGTGGATCTGTCGTACTTTTCCGACGACATGCTGCGTGCCTATGTGGACAAGGCCGTGCGCTCGGCCATGACCAATCTGGAGGCCAAGCCTGCGCCTGCCGGTCAGATGACGGTGGTTCTAGGCCCAGGCTGGCCTGGTGTCATGCTGCACGAAGCCGTGGGCCACGGTCTGGAAGGCGACTTCAACCGTCGCGGCAGCAGCCTGTTCTCGGGCCGTATTGGCCAGCGTGTGGCGTCCAAAGGGGTAACCGTCATTGACGACGGCACCCTGGAAAACCGTCGTGGCTCCTTGAATATGGATGATGAAGGCAATGCCACGCAACGTACGGTTCTGATCGAGGACGGTATTTTGAAAGGGTATTTGCAAGATACCCATAATGCGCGCTTGATGGGTGCGGCCATTACCGGCAATGGCCGCCGTGAATCCTATGCCAGCTTGCCTTTGCCGCGCATGACCAACACGTTTATGTTGGGTGGCGATAAAGATCCTCAGGAGATCATCGCTTCGGTCAAGAAAGGCTTATATGCTGTGGACTTTGGTGGTGGGCAGGTTGATATTACGAGCGGTAAGTTTGTTTTTTCCGCTTCGGAGGCCTGGGTCATTGAAAACGGCAAATTGATGTATCCCGTCAAAGGCGCCACCTTGATCGGCAGTGGCCCGGATGCCATGAATCAAATCAGCATGATCGGCAATGATATGCAGCTCGATCCTGGGGTAGGGACCTGCGGTAAAGAAGGTCAAAGTGTCCCTGTTGGGGTAGGGATTCCTACCGTGCGAATGGAAAATCTGACCGTGGGTGGTACCGCCTGATTTAATTTGCCAGCTAATTAAATGGTTATTCGTACCGCTTCTGCTTGAATTAAGCAGGAGCGGTTTTTTGTTTTTATATTGCGCCGCAACAAATCGCTTTTACTTTGTTATTGTTGCCCCGGGGGCCCCGCTGCGTCGGCAGAGATGCAGCGCGACTTTTCAGCAGGTTGCGCGTTCTTGAGCACTTTGGGCTGGCGAAGCCGGATGGCCAGCCAGCATAGCAAGGCGCCCGAGCACACCATGGCTGAGCCTTGCCAGAAGCTTGTCGCCAATGGCGTGCGCAGTAGCAGGCTGGACAAGGCCGCCGAAAATACCGGGATAAAGTAGGAGGCACCGGCGAGCAGGGTGATATTGCCGTGCAAAATGCCGACATTCCAGGCTGCATAGCCAAAACCCATCGCGCTGGCAGCCAACAGCAAATACACCAGAGCCGGTGTCGACACTGTCAGGCTAGGAGCTCCCTGAAACAGATGGTTCATCCACAAGGTGGCCGCGGTCAGCATGAAAAATAAGGTGATGCCATTTTTACCCTGCGCGATGCGTGCGGTCATGGTGCTGTAGCCAGCCCAGATCAGGGCCCCGCTCAGTGCCAGGCCATAGCTCAAGGGGTTGTCCTGCACGTTGAGCCAGACGCTGTTCGGATTCAAGCCTTGCTCACCACCGAGAATCCAGCTGATGCCCAACATGGACAAAAACAGGCCCGGGACGATCAGCCAATTGGCTTTCTGTTGCTTGAATAAAATGGCCGCCACGATGGTGAAGGTCGGCCAGAGATAATTGACCATGCCCACCTCAATGGCTTGCCGGCTGTTATGCGCATAAGCAATCGATAGGGCCAGGCAGAGCTCATAGCAGACAAAGAGGATGCTGCCCCAGAACAGATAAAGGCGCGGAAATTCGCGCAGCCTCACCCATCCAGCTGATAAAAGCAAAAAGACGGAGGCCAAGGTATAAATCAGGGCCGCGCCGCCGGTAGGGCCCAGATAGTCGCTGACGCTGCGGATCAGGCCGACAATCGTGCTCCATAAGATGATGGCCATCAGCCCGATCAGGGTGGCTTTATCAGATTGTTTCATGCGGGTTTCAATGTCTGCCGAGCGTGCCCTGGGCGGCAGGCGGCTTTACTTGCTGGGGACACTTATGGGTTAATGGGCCGGCTTTGTATCCGGATCTGGCTGTCTGTAAGCAGAGCTTGAGCGCCAGGGATGGGTGCTGACAGCGATCCAGGCCGTGTGGGCGGACCGTTTGTAGCAGTGTACTGCAGGCGCGGTGCGCGCTCGTACCCCTTGTGAGGACGGGAGGACAAGGATAACAGGCCATTTTGTCTACCCCCCTGGAGAGGGCGACAAGTTGGAATACTTACATTTTCTTGAGTTTTGAGTCGAACCTTCTGTTTACGCTCCGTATGATTTTGAGTGTAAATCGGTTTGACTTGAATATTTTCTGCGGATATCATTTCAACACGAATTAATAGTGCTGAATTATTTTGTTTGGCTAATTAAATGACTACGGATCAACATTACGATTTACGAATTTTGCGGGCTTTGCGCCAGATCACGCGCTCGATTGCCCTGCATTCCCGGCAGCTGTCGGCGTACAGCAATATCACCGCGCCCCAGTTGATCTGCCTGCGCACCATTATTGAGAAGGGGCCCTTGACGGCGACGGCCATCAGTCGCGAAATGCACGTCAGCCCCAGCACCGTAGTGGGGATTCTGGATCGTCTGGAAGACAAGAAGCTGGTGTTGCGCGAGCGTGGTCGGGAAGACCGCCGCATTGTATTTGTCAGTGCCACACCGGAAGGCAAGACCTTGGCCCGTGATACACCATCCCCGTTGCAAAAGAAGTTGTCGGACGCCCTCAAAGAGCTGCCTGAGCTGGAGCAAGCCACCATGACGCTGTCCTTGGAGCGCATTGTTCGCCTGCTTGATGCGGATCCGGATGTCGTGCTGGAGGCCGATGAGACGGCTTCCCCTATTCTAGAGGTCCCGGAAGGGGATGTGCCCCCCGAATCCGGGTTGGTGGTGTGACGGCCCGACCGGATACGGGCAGCGCGACAGGCAGCGTGGGTGCTGCCGGGCCTGCCCCCGCTGTTCCGGCGCTGGTATTGCGTGCGCCCGTGCTGCGTGACGCGGCGGCCATCCATCAGCTGATTGCCGCCTGCCCACCGTTGGATCTGAATTCTGAATATCTCTATTTGCTGCTCAGCGAGCATTTTTCCCGGACCTGCGTTGTTGCGCAGCGGGGGGAACAAATAGACGGTTTCATCTCTGCCTACTTTCTCCCCGACCGTCCCGATGTGCTCTTTGTCTGGCAAGTGGCGGTGCATGAGCGCGCCCGTGGGCAGCGTCTGGGACAGGCCATGCTGGAACACTTAAGACAAGGTCTGAGTGACCGTGACTGGCGCTTTCTGGAAACGACAGTCAGCCCCGGCAACCTGGCCTCGCGTGGCTTGTTTGCAGCGATGGCGCGCCGTTGGGGAGCACCCCTGCAGGAACACGCATTTTTTGATACTGCTTTGTTTGCCGCGCAGGCACACGAGGCAGAACCTCTATTACGAATCGGCCCCTTGGACTCAGGATAAGGGGACTTTACGCAAAAGAACGGTAGAGCCGGTCTGGTTCGCTGATTGTTGTTTGTCGGCTCAAGACACGCCGTTCTATAACCAGGAGAGGAAATATGACTGACTTAAAAATATTCGACCGGATGGAGTCTGAAGTAAGGGGCTACGTCCGGTCCTTTCCGGTCATTTTCAACAAAGCCCGAGGCTCGGTTTTGGAGGACGAGTCAGGCAGGCAATACATCGATTTTTTCAGTGGAGCCGGTACGCTCAATTACGGGCATAACAATCCCCACTTGAAAGAAAAGCTGATTGAGTACCTGAACACCGACGGCTTGGTACATGGTTTGGATATGGCCACCAGCGCCAAGAAGTATTTTCTGGAAGCGGTGGACAAGATACTGCTCAAACCGCGCGGGTGGAATTATCGCCTGCAGTTTACGGGCCCGACGGGCACCAATGCCGTGGAGGCGGCGTTAAAACTGGCGCGACAGGTCAAGGGGCGCCAGAATGTGATTTCCTTTACGCACGGTTTCCACGGCGTCAGCACGGGTTCCCTGGCAGTGACGGCAAATTCCAAGTTCCGCAGTGCGGCAGGTGTGGCCCTGGGCAATACCTCGTTTATGCCGTATGACGGTTACCTGGGGCCGGACGTCAATACGATGGCCTATCTGGAGCGCTTGCTGGAAGACCCCAGCAGCGGCCTGGACCATCCTGCCGCGGTCATCGTGGAAACCGTGCAAGGTGAAGGAGGCGTGAACGTGGCCACACAGCGCTGGTTGCGCGAGTTGCAACGCCTGTGCCGCGAACATGACATGTTGCTGATTGTCGATGACATTCAGGTCGGTTGTGGTCGTACTGGTCGTTTCTTCAGCTTTGAACAGGCCGGCATCAGTCCTGACATCATTACACTGTCCAAATCGTTGTCCGGTTTTGGCTTGCCCATGTCCTTGGTCCTGTTGCGCCCTGAGCTGGATGTGTGGAAGCCCAGCGCCCATAACGGCACCTTCCGTGGCAATAACCTGGCATTTGTGACGGCCGCCCAGGCTCTGGAAAGTTACTGGGCCAATGAGGACTTCGAGACGGAAATCCAGGCCAAGGAGCGACAGGTGCGCGACTGGCTGGAAAATCTGGTGCACAGCTACCCGGATCGGGGCTTGAGTGTGCGGGGACGCGGACTGATTCAAGGTCTGGTCACGCCGCCCGGTGCGGGTCTGGCTAATGAAATTGCGGCCCAGGCCTTCAAGCAGGGTTTGGTCATTGAGACCTCGGGGGCCCACGACGAGGTGTTGAAGCTGCTGCCGGCGCTCACGATCAGCAACGAGGAGCTCAGCCAAGGTCTGGACATCATTGAGCGCAGTGTCGCCCAGTGCCTGTCCAAACGCGGCAGTCAGGCCAAGATTCTGAAGATTGGAGGAGCACGCTGATGCTGGTCAAAAACGTCAAAGATGTGATTGGAACCCGTGACGAGGTGCGCACGGACACCTGGGTCAGTCGCCGTGTCTTGCTCAAGAAAGACGGCATGGGCTTTTCTTTTCACGAAACCGTTATTTTTCCGGGCACTGAGACGCACATCCACTACCAGAATCATTTGGAGGCGGTGTGGTGCATTGAAGGCGACGGTGAAATTGAAACGGTAGCCGACGGCAAGAAGTACGAGTTGGGGCCAGGCGTGGTCTACGCCCTGGATCAGCACGATGAGCACTATCTGCGCGGTGGCAAGGAGCCATTGCGGGTGATATGCGTGTTCAATCCGCCCTTGACCGGTCAGGAAGTTCACGATGAGAAAGGGGTCTATCCCGCTATTGTGGAAGACTGACATCTTAAGGAGAGCATGATGACAGTGACCATGAGCGATCTGTACACATCCCGTACAGAACGAACGGCGGCCATCGTCAGCCGTCAGGAGCCGGTGGTGTATCCGGACCCGGTAGGTAGCCAGCCCTTGAATCGGGCCCAACTGCGCGAATATGAGGACAATGGCTTTTTGCTGTTGCCTGACTTGTTCAATGCGCAGGAAGTGCAGGCGCTGCTGAGTAATGTCCAGGCCATGAGTGCAGACCCCGCCATTTTGTCGCGTGAAGAAGCCGTGGTTGAAAAGGGCAGCCAGGCGGTGCGTTCGATCTTTCGGGTGCATGAGCTGAGCGACCTGATTGCCCGCCTGGTGCGGGACCCGCGGGTGCTGGATGTGGCCCGCCAGATTCTGGGCTCGGAAGTCTATGTGCATCAGTCCCGTGCCAACCTGAAGCCGGGCTTTACCGGCAAGGAGTTCTATTGGCATTCGGACTTCGAGACCTGGCATATTGAAGACGGGATGCCCCAAATGCGCGCCTTGAGTTGTTCGGTGCTGCTTACGGACAATAATGTGTGCAATGGGCCACTGATGCTGGTGCCGGGTTCACACCGTCAGTTCATTTCCTGCACTGGGCAGACGCCGGACAATCACTACAAGGAGTCCTTGCGCAAGCAGGAGTATGGCGTGCCTGACCCGATCAGCTTGCGTTTGCTGGTCGATCAGGGTGGAATCGAAGCCATTACGGCCAAAGCCGGTTCCGTGATCTTTTTTGACTGCAATACCTTGCATGGTTCAGCCAGCAATATTTCGCCTTGGCCACGAGCCAATGTGTTCACGGTCTACAATAGCGTGGAAAATTGTGTGGGTGAGCCCAAGCAGGGTCTGACCCCTCGGCCTGCACATGTAGCCACACGTGGACATTTCCCCGTCCTTAAGCCATTGGATGGGCCGCTGTTGGAGTCTTGAACAAGCGGAGGGTCTGTAGTTTTTGAGACCTTGGCTCGATAAAACGCTCCCTGGATTTATTTCCGGGGGGCGTTTTTTTGTATGGGCAGGTTTTCAGTGGCAGACTCAGGTTCTGACGCTCAGAAAAGCGCAGGTCAGACACTCGAGAGGGCGCCACGATACGGCAGGCCTGACGGGTGCGGGGCCGCCAGGCCCTTGGTTACCACGGTATTGGGATGGACGAGTGCCTCAGCCTTGAGTGCCAGCGGGGGCGTGGTGTAAACGGCTTGAAGTCTCACCTTGCCGCCAGCGTCGCTAAATGAGGAGCATCTCAGTGGCAGAAGTGGCCCACCACTGGGGATTGACTACGCCGCTTGAATGAAATTGCTCAAAAAGGCCTGAGTCCGTGCTTCCTGCGGGTGACAGAACACTTGCTCTGGCGGACCGGATTCCACGATCACGCCTTTGTCAAAGAAACAGACGCGGTCTGACACCTCCTTGGCAAATTGCATTTCGTGGGTCACCAGCAAGATGGTCAGATCCTGTTCCTGGCTCAGCTTCTGAATCACGCCCAGCACTTCGCCGACCAGCTCTGGGTCCAGTGCCGAGGTGGGCTCATCGAACAGCAAAATGTTCGGCTCCATGGCCAGAGCGCGGGCAATGCCCACACGTTGTTGCTGACCGCCCGAGAGCTGACTGGGGAATTTGTCCGCATGGTCGATCAGACCCACCAGATCCAGGTATTTGGTGGCTCGTTCGCGCGCTTGCTCCTTGGACAGGCCCAGTACATGCATGGGGGCTTCGGTCACGTTGCGCATTACGGTCATGTGAGGGAACAGATTGAACTGCTGAAATACCATTCCCATTTCCTTGCGCATTTCGCGCAAATGCTTTTGGCTGGCGGGGACCAACTGGTCGTTGACACGTTCATGCCACAGGGGTTTGCCCGCGACCGTAATGACGCCGTCGTCTATGGTTTCCAGCGTCATCAGGATACGTAGCACCGTTGATTTGCCCGATCCTGAGGGGCCGATAATAGTGACTTTTTCACCCCGCCTGACTTGAAAGTTCAAGGCATCCAGCACGGTGACGTCACCGAATTTTTTGGTGACATGCTCAAATTCAATGATGGGCTTGGAGAGTGTGTCGATCATCGCAGAGGGATTCCTTGCTTGGGCAAACGTTGGTCCAGTGCTCGTATCCCCGCTGAAGCCAGCAGGGTCAGCAGCAGGTACAGGCCGCCCACCATGGACAGGGGAATGATGTAGTTAAAGGTACGGTCACCAATAATCTTGGCCACATTCAGCACTTCCAGCACCGATACAACAGAAAGCACGGGCACGTCTTTCATGATGGATACCAAGTAGTTGCCCATGGCTGGAATGATGCGGGGGATGGCCTGGGGCAGGGTGATGACCATAAAGGTGCGCAATGGGGAAATATCCAGCGCACGGGCAGCTTCAGTCTGCCCGTGGGTGACGGATTCCAGACCGGCCCGATAAACTTCCGACAGATATGCGCTGTACTGCACACCCAGTGCCAGTGCGCCGGTCAGGAAGGCGGGCAGCACGATGCCGTAGTCCGGCAGTACGTAGTACAGGAAAAACAATTGCACAAGCAATGGCGTGTCGCGCAGGAACTCGGTCAACACATAGGCGGGCCAGGAGATCAGGCGCAGACGCACGCTTTTCAGGCCTGCCAGAATCAGTCCTAACACGGCGGCAACACCAAAACCCAGCACGGCGGCCTGGATGGTCACCCATAAACCTTTGAGCAGGATAGGCAGGATAGACAGCGCAAATGCTCCATTGCTGCTGGTGTCCCATTCAATACCAAACAGCATGTTCAGCTCCTTTGCGCGCGCCAGCGGCCGGTTGCGCGCTCCAGCAATTTCATCAGGACGGTCAGTACCAATGCCATGCCAAAGTACATCAGCAAGAGCAGGGTGTAGATGGTGGTGCTGTCTTGGGTGAAGTTGCGTATTTGTTCAGCTCTAAAGCTCAAGTCCCCCAAGCTGATCAGGGAGACCAGGGCCGTATCCTTCAGGTTCTGCACGGCCAGATTTCCGAAACTGGGCATCATCTCTGGAATGGCCTGGGGCAGGCTGATGCGCCAAAGGGTTTGGCGTTCTGTAAAGTCCAGGGCCTTGGCGGCTTCCAGTTGAGAATGCGGTACGGCCTGGATAGCGCCGCGCACCACTTCGGCCCCATAAGCGCCAATGTTCAGGCCCAATGCCAGGGTTCCAGCCACGACCGGGTCCAGCCGCCAGTCCAGACCGAGCGACTCGCCCAGAATCGGCAAGGCAAAGTACAGCCAGAATAGCTGTACCAACAAAGAGGTGCCGCGAAACACCTCGATAACGGTGATGGACAAGGAGCGCAGGACCACAGATCGCGATAGCCTGCCTATACCCAGCGCGAAGGCGGCGATGGCCCCCACGACCGTTGAGTACAGGGTGAGCTGTATGGTGACCCAGGCCCCTTCCATCAGGGCCGAGCTGTAACTTAACCAATCCATATCAGATTCCGGACAAGGGCAGGCGGGGCACTCCCGGTGCGAAATGGGCCCTTGCGAGGGGCTACGCAGGCTCGTGCGGCCGCCTTACCCGCAGGTGAAGGATCAGGCTTTACACAGCTGTTCCGTGGATTTTTCAAACGAGTGCTTGGCGTCTTCCTCGGTAAAGCCGTGCTTGTCGAGGATCGCTTTCCATTCCTCGGTTTTCTTGAATTCGGCCAGCTCCTTGTTCACTGCGTCGCGCAGATCTTCGGATTCCTTGGCAAAAGCAAAACCGCCCCAGCTGCGAACCGGAGTGCCGTTGATGACGGGGTCCTTGAATTCGGCGGCCAGTTCCACCTTGCCGCTCCCTTTGGATGCCAGGTCACTGACGGTCTGGCCGGTGGCAGCATAGGCGTCGGCACGACCCGTGGCGACGGTAGAGATGGCATCCGCGTTGTTGGAAATCGTGATCATGCGATCATCGGGTACGCCCAGGGCCTGCATCATTTCCAATTGATCGGCACCGGCCATGATGGCGATCTTGTGATCGGTCTTGGCAAAGTCCTCGTAGGCGTGAATGTTTTTGGGATTGCCCTTGGCCACGAGCAGGCCTTCACCATACGAGCTGTTGGGCTCGGAGAACAGCACGGTATTGCAGCGTTGCGGCAGGATGGCCATTTCAGCGGCCACCATATCAAAGCGCTTGGCTTGCAGGCCGGGAATCAGGGAGCCGAAGTTGGCGGTTTCCCATTTGATTTCCTTGATGCCCAGACGCTCCAGGATGGCTTGCGCCACTTCAGGACCTGCGCCCTGAGCCTTGCCGGACATGTCCATGTAACCGTAAGGAATTTCATTTGCAACGGCGACGCGAATCACGCCGCGCTCTTTGACTTGTTCCAGCGTGACCGCGTGGGCGCTGGAGGCGGCAGCGACGGTGCCCAGCAGGGCCAAGGCCAGCGCGCAGAGGGGCTTGGAGTGTAGTTTCATCATGAGTCCTTTTCTCGCCTTTACCATTTCGTTATGAATGATTTGTTTTACGAAAGATTTGCAGGGAAATCATAGCGCATAAAATCATTCGTACTCAAATTAAATGGATAGAAACTATCGACCAAAAGAACTGATTAGAATTTATATATAAATAAAGAGTTTGGTCTTAGGGAAAATGCGTGGTGTCTTGAGTACGTGTTTTTACTATGCTCCCAAGGATTAAAGAGCGCTTGTCCTCTCAAAAGCGCCTGGCTTGTGCCTACCCCAGATTGATTCATGAATGAGTTCGGCGCGCCTTCGGGCGCGCCGACACCTTTTTGGAAAGTGCGCTTTACGGTGCTTTCAAACCCTGCTGGTGCGGGAAATGCACGGTATCAAGAACACTGTGCGGTCCCAGCAAGAGTGCTCATCCTACGCGGTGCTGCGCCTCTTGTACCGGCAGCTGGCGACTTCTTCAGATCAGAAGTACAGCCGGAAAAAAAGTTGGTGACAGACTTACTTAATGCAAAATCGTGGAGGCTCTATGAGCAGAGAAGAGGGCGGTTTTATAAAACAGCATCTGATTTGGGTGCTGGTTGCGGTGCTGGGGGCCTTTGCCCTGGGAACGGTGGCGCTAAGCCGGGGGGAGAGCATCAATGCTCTATGGATCGTAGTCGCCGCAGTCTGCGTCTATTTGATTGCCTATCGTTACTACAGCCGTTTCATTGCTCGTAAGGTCTTTGAGCTGGACGCCACCCGCATGACGCCTGCCTGGCGTCATAACGATGGTCTGGACTATGTACCGACCAATAAGCATGTGCTCTTTGGTCACCACTTCGCGGCGATTGCTGGCGCGGGCCCCTTGGTCGGGCCGGTGCTGGCTGCGCAAATGGGTTATCTGCCCGGCATGCTCTGGATTCTGGCCGGCGTGGTATTTGCGGGGGCCGTGCAGGACTTTACCGTTCTGTTCATCTCCATGCGCCGCGACGGGCGCTCGCTGGGGGATCTGATCAAGTCCGAACTGGGCACGGTGCCTGGCGTCATTGCGCTGTTTGGCGCCTTCATGATCATGGTTATCATCCTGGCCGTGCTGGCGCTGATTGTGGTCAAGGCCCTGATCAACTCACCGTGGGGCACCTTTACGGTGGCAGCGACGATTCCGCTAGCCATTTTCATGGGGATTTATCTGCGCTTCCTGCGGCCGGGCCGTATTGGCGAGGTCTCGGTGATCGGGCTGATCTTTCTGCTGGCCGCGATTGTGTACGGCCAGGACGTGGCCGCGCACCCCACCTGGGGGCCGTTCTTCACGTTGAATGGCGAAGAGCTGACCTGGGCACTGATTATTTATGGCTTTATTGCCGCTGTGCTGCCCGTTTGGCTGCTGCTGGCTCCGCGTGACTATCTGTCCACCTTCCTGAAAATCGGCACGATTGTGGGGCTGGCCATCGGTATTGTAATTGTGGCACCCGATCTGAAAATGCCAGCGACCACCAAATTTATTGATGGCACAGGACCGGTCTGGTCCGGCAGCTTGTTCCCCTTCCTGTTCATCACCATTGCTTGCGGTGCCGTGTCCGGTTTCCACGCCTTGATTTCCTCGGGCACCACACCCAAGATGATCGAAAACGAAACCCAGGCGCGCTATATCGGTTACGGCGGCATGCTGATGGAATCCTTTGTGGCCATCATGGCTTTGGTCGCTGCTTGCGTGATCGAACCTGGCATTTACTACGCCATGAACAGCCCGGCTGCCCTGATCGGCACGACTCCTGAACAGGCCGCGCAAGTGGTGTCCAGCTGGGGCTTTCTGATTACGCCGGCCGATCTGACCCAGATGGCCAGCGACGTGGGTGAAAACAGCATTATTTCGCGTGCGGGTGGTGCTCCTACCCTGGCGGTAGGCATGGCCTTCATCTTGCATAATGTCATCGGCGGGCCGGCGATGATGAGTTTCTGGTATCACTTTGCGATTCTGTTCGAGGCCCTGTTCATCCTGACTGCCGTGGATGCCGGCACCCGTGCCGGCCGCTTCATGCTGCAGGATCTGATGGGCACCTTCGTACCGGGCTTGCGCCGTACCGAGTCCTTGGTCGCTAACCTGATTGCCACGTCCTTGTGCGTGGCGGCGTGGGGCTATTTCCTGTATCAGGGGGTGGTTGATCCGTTGGGTGGCATCAATACGTTGTGGCCTTTGTTCGGTATTGCCAACCAGATGCTGGCGGCAGTGGCATTGGTGCTGGGGACGGTGGTGCTCTTTAAGATGAAGAAAGATCGCTACGCCTGGGTGACCGTGGTTCCTACTATCTGGCTGTTGATCTGCACGCTGTTTGCCGGCTTTCAGAAGATGTTTCACCCTGATCCCAAGATCGGCTTTCTGGCGCATGCCAAGGTGTATCAACAAGGTCTGGCCGAACAAACGGTCATGGCTCCTGCCAAATCGCTGGAGCAGATGCAGCAGGTTATTTTCAACGATTATGTGAACTCGACCTTATGCGGCTTGTTCATTTTTGTGGTTGTGAGCATGGTGTTCTTTGGCATACGTTGCGTGTTGAACGCGCGCCGCAGTGCCGTGCCACATTCAGCCGAGACGCTGTATGAGCCTTTGCCGGCTCAGGCAACAGCAGGAGCGTGATATGAAAGGATTATTGACTGGAGCGATAGCGCGCGGAGCCCAGGCAGGGCGGGGGACGGGACGCTACCTGGCCACCACCTTGCGTCTGATGGTCGGTGTACCGGATTACGAGACCTATCTGACGCACATGCGGGTAAATCATCCGGACCAACAGCCGATGGCATACGCCGAGTTCTTCCGCGAACGACAGCAGGCGCGGTATGGGGGTAAAGGACGTATCGCGTGCTGCTAAGTGAGTCGGCTAAGGGTCAGAGCCAGGGTTCTGGCCCTTTCTGCATGACAGTCCGATGACAATAAGCCTAATTGTGTTTAGATGTAAAAATAAGACAAACCAAGGTTCTAAACGATTTATCGTGTTTTTTTGCGTCAGCACGAAACAAATGGGCCAATAAAATTCACTAAACGAAATATATGTTTCGTTTTATGGGTTTTTTTCATGGGTTTTTGGTATAAATATTTTGTTGTTATGCGGTTTTTTGGATGAATCTTGCTGGTTTTGTTTGGCGGCGCCTCAGGAACTGTGTTAGGATTTTTCCCATGACTTTCGCAAACCCCGTTTTCTTCTTTTATTTTTATGCTTTTCCGATGCCGCTGGTGGAGGAAAGGACGGGTTGCACCAAACAGAAGTAAGACCTAAATCCTGAAATAAGCCGCCAGCATAGACCGGGCGGCTTTTTTTTCGTTTGCCCCCGGACCTGGCAAACCAACTGGAGTTAAATCGTGTCGCACAATACTGATGATTTACGGATTCGTGAAATTAAGGAGCTCTCTCCCCCATCGCACGTGATGCGCGAGTTTCCGTGTACCTCTGCTGTATCGACGACGGTTCACAAGGCGCGCCGCAGCATCCACAAGATTCTTCACGAACAGGACGATCGTCTGGTGGTCGTGGTGGGCCCGTGTTCCATTCACGATACCGAAGCGGCCATGGACTACGCCCGCCGCCTGACAGAACAGCGCAAGCGTTTTGCGCCCGAGCTGGAAATTGTCATGCGCGTGTACTTTGAAAAGCCTCGTACCACCGTGGGCTGGAAGGGCCTGATTAACGATCCAAACATGGATGGCAGCTTCAATATCAATCAGGGTTTGCGCACTGCTCGTGAATTGCTGCTGGCTGTGAACCAGCTGGATTTGCCAGCGGGCTGCGAGTTTCTGGACATGATTACACCCCAGTACATTGCTGATCTGGTGTCGTGGGGCGCGATTGGTGCGCGCACGACAGAAAGTCAGGTTCACCGAGAACTGTCCTCGGGATTGTCTTGCCCGGTCGGTTTCAAGAACGGCACGGATGGCAATATCCGCATTGCGCTGGATGCCATCAAGGCGGCCTCCCAACCTCACCATTTCCTGTCGGTCACCAAGGGTGGTCACTCCGCCATTGTGTCCACCGTGGGCAATAACGATTGCCATGTGATTCTGCGCGGCGGCAAGGCGCCAAACTATGACGCTGAGCATGTCGAAGCCACCAGCCAGGCCATGATCAAGGCCGGCATGGTGCCGCGTGTGATGATCGATGCCAGCCATGCCAATAGCAACAAGGATTACCGTCGTCAGCCTGAAGTGCTGGCCGATGTGGCCGGTCAGATTGCGGGTGGCGATATGCGCATTTGTGGCGTGATGATCGAAAGTCATCTGGTCGGCGGCCGTCAGGACGTCGTCGAAGGCAAGCCGCTGACGTACGGGCAAAGCATTACGGACGGTTGCATTGATTGGGATGACACGGTGGCGGTGCTGGAGAACCTGGCCCAAGCCGTGCGTCAGCGCCGTCAGGCCCGGGTCGCACTTGAAGAAGGGGCACTTAGCCACTCATAATAAGGTTTTGCCTTTTTGGAATGTTCATGAATGCTCCCGCTCATGCCGAAATCGTGCGGCGCCCTTTACCTGAAGGTTTTGTAGAAGCCTTGCAGGCTCAGTTTCAAGAGCGTTGTTCGCTGTCTCACGCCGTGCGTGAGCACCATGGTCGGGATGAATCGCCTTATCCACCCATGCTGCCCGATGTGGTTGTGTTTGCCCGCAGCACTGAAGAAGTGGCCTGGGTGGCCCGTCATTGTCACGAGCATCATGTGCCGCTGATCCCTTACGGGGCTGGCTCCTCGCTGGAAGGACATTTCCTGGCAATTCAAGGTGGCGTCAGCCTGGATTTGTCCGGCATGGACGAGATCGTGGCAATCAACGCCGAAGACTTCACCGCCACGGTGCAAGCTGGCGTGACGCGCATGGCCTTGAACGAGCATATCCGTGATACGGGCTTGTTTTTTCCCATCGATCCCGGTGCGGATGCCAGCTTGGGCGGGATGGCGGCAACCCGTGCGTCGGGTACCAATGCCGTGCGCTACGGGACGATGCGTGAAAACGTCCTGACCCTGAAGGTCGTGACGGCAGACGGCCGCATTATCGATACCGCTAACCGCGCCAAGAAATCCTCGGCCGGTTACGACCTGACCCGTCTATTCATCGGTAGCGAAGGCACGCTGGGCATCATCACCGAAGTGACTGTCCGTCTGTACCCTCAGCCCGAAGCTATTTCTGCCGCCATCTGTAATTTCCCCGATCTGCGCTCTGCCGTGCAGAGCGTGATCGAGGTCATTCAAATGGGTATTCCGATTGCGCGTGTCGAATTCATGGATACCGCAGCCGTACGTGCCACCAATGCCTACAGCAAGCTGACACTGAAAGAGTCGCCCCTGTTGCTTTTTGAATTCCATGGCAGCCCCAGCGGGGTTCAGGAGCAGGCCCAGGTAGTTCAGGAAATCACCCGTGAAAATGGTGGCATGGATTTTGAGTGGGCCGACAAGGCCGAGGACCGTTCCCGTTTGTGGACGGCTCGACACAATGCCTACTTTGCCGGCTTGCAACTGCGCCCTGGGTGCCGCTCCAGCACCACAGACGTGTGCGTCCCTATCTCTGCGTTGGCAGAGTGCGTGGCCCAGACCGCGGCCGACATGGATCAGGCTCCGTTTCCGTACACTATCGTGGGCCACGTGGGCGATGGCAACTTTCACGTGCTGATGTTGCTCGATGCCGATAGTCAGGAGGAATGGGACGAGTCCGAGCGCCTGAACCGCCGGCTGGTGGAACGGGCGATTGCCATGCAAGGTACCTGTACCGGCGAGCACGGCGTAGGTTTGCACAAGATGGAGTTCATGCTGGCCGAACACGGTCAAGATGCGCTCGACGTGATGGGCAGCATCAAGCGGGCGCTTGACCCGCATAACATCATGAATCCCGGGAAGATGTTACCCGCACGCGCTCAGGCCTGAGCGCGCGCTTGCCCCTGACCAAGCCCAGTCTGTCCAGCCTGGGCTTTTGTGACCGGGGCGGCACAGCTTGTCAGAAACCCCGTGCGGGGACGGCCTGTCCCTGTACTTGCGTCAGGGCAGGCGTACAATGCTTTTTTTAGTTAGTCGGGTGCGCGCCGGTCCGTGGGTTTGCGGGCTGTGGCCCCGCTCATCATCACTGCAATGACTATTTCCACCAAAAAAGGTCGCGTCGTTATCGGAATGTCCGGCGGCGTGGACTCCTCCGTTTCGGCCTGGTTGCTTAAAGAGCAGGGCTATGAGGTCGTCGGCCTGTTCATGAAGAACTGGGAAGACGACGATGACTCCGAATTTTGCTCCTCGCGCCAGGACTGGCTGGACGCGGCCAGTGTGGCTGATCTGGTCGGTGTCGAAATCGAGGCAGTCAACTTTGCTGCGGAATATAAAGATCGCGTGTTTGCGGAGTTCTTGCGAGAGTATTCGGCAGGTCGTACCCCGAATCCCGATGTGCTGTGCAATGCCGAAATCAAGTTCAAGGCTTTTCTGGACCACGCCATGACCTTGGGTGCCGACTGGATTGCCACCGGCCATTACGCCCGTGTGCGTGGCGTGCCCATGGCTGGGGGCGGCACAGACTATCAATTGCTCAAAGGTCTGGATGCCTCCAAGGATCAAAGCTATTTTCTGCACCGCCTGAACCAGGCGCAACTGTCGCGCACTCTGTTCCCGTTGGGCGAGATCAACAAGCAGGAAGTGCGCCGTATTGCTGAGGAATTGAAGCTGCCCAATGCGGCTAAAAAAGACTCAACCGGCATTTGCTTTATCGGCGAGCGTCCTTTTCGCGAGTTCCTGAATCGTTACTTGCCCACTCAGCCCGGTCCGATCAAGACACCGGAAGGGCAGGTGCTGGGCCAGCACGTGGGCCTGGCTTTCCACACCTATGGCCAACGCAAGGGTTTGGGCATTGGTGGCGTCAAGGGCAAGCAGCGCGAAGATGGGACTGCCGACGCCTGGTATGCCGCCCGCAAGGACCTGGCCACGAATACGCTGTATGTCGTGCAGGGTCATGATCATCCCTGGTTGTTACAGTCCGAATTGAAAGCCGAGCAGACCAGCTGGGTTGCAGGTCACCCACCCGCGTTGGGCCCGATTCACGCCAAAACGCGCTATCGTCAGGCCGATGCGGCCTGCACGATTCTGGCTGCCGACGGTGATAGCTTGTCTTTACATTTTGACGAGCCTCAATGGGCCGTCACTCCAGGCCAGTCCGTGGTCTTGTATGACGGTGAGCGCTGCCTGGGCGGCGGCATTATTCAGTAAGAGGCGGGCATGGAACCCATTTTAGTCATCAGTTTGCTGGTGCTGGGTGCCGGTATTGGCTTGGCCGCCGGTCTGCTGGGGATTGGCGGGGGCATGATTCTGGTGCCATTCCTGACCTTTCTGCTGCCCCTGTTTGGTGTGCCGCAGGAGTTGGCCGTTCATGCCTCGATCGCCACGGCGATGGCCACCATCTTGTTTACTTCCTTGTCCAGCGTGCGGGCTCACCATAAGCACGGCGCCATCCGTTGGGATGTGGTCAAGGTGATGGTGCCGGGCCTGATAGTGGGAGGGCTGCTGTCGGGCGGTGCGGTGTTCGCCATGATAGACAGCACGGCGCTGGCTATTGTGTTTGCGGCGTTTGTCTTGTATTCGGCCTCCAAAATGGCCCGTAAATCGGCCCCGGTGCAAGGCCGATCCTTGCCGGCTCCTTTCTGGATTGCCGCCATGGGGGCGCTGATCGGTTTTGTGTCCGGTCTGCTGGGTGCTGGCGGGGCATTTCTGTCCGTTCCTTTTATGCTACGCGGCAATGTGCCGGTTCGGCAGGCGGTTGCGACCTCCGCCGCGCTGGGCTTTTTTATCGCCCTTGCCAATAGCGTGGGCTATATCTGGTCCGGCCAGGTGAGCTTTGGCAGTCATCCAGGCATGATTGGTTTTATCTACTGGCCTGCCTTGCTGATTGTCTCGGCCACCAGCATCTGTACCGCCCCCTTGGGTGCCAGTCTGGCCCACAAGATTGACCAGATGACGCTCAAGCGCATTTTTGCCGGCATGCTGACGGTGCTGGCGCTCTACATGATTGCGCAGGCCATTACACAGGCTTGATGAGGCGCTCAGACTGGACTTTGCCATCGCTAAAGTCCAGTGCATCCCGCTCGGTTTCCTCTAGCGGCTCAAAACTTTCCCCTTGTGTCCATCGCATCGCCGACCGTAGGGCGGTAAGTGCCTGCTCGCTTTGGGGCAAAGTACGGCCGTACGCATGAAACTCGTGCGTCATGTCCGGCCACACATCCAGGCGTACCTGGGCTCCCTGCCGGTGTGCCTCACGGGCAAAATCGCGGATCATATCGACCATGATTTCTTTGCCGCCTGCTTGGATATAGAGAGGGGCCAGATGACGCAGATCCTGGGCGATGGGAGAGAGCTGTGCATCGCTCCAGGGCCCCTCTCCTTTCAGCCACTGCCCATACCGCAGTGTCTGGTAGCCCTGCACCATATCGTAGCGATCATGGCCAAACTGACTGGCCCCTCGTCGTCCGGTATCAGTCCAGGGGCTTAGGGCCAGGGCCAGCGCAGGCTGGGGCAAGCCCGCCTGTCGCACTCTCACCAAGGTCATCAGTGCCAGATGGCCGCCCGCTGAGTCGCCACCCAGGACTATGTCTTGGGGGCGCAAGCCTTGGGCGAGCAAATAACGGTAGGCTTGCACCGCATCGTCCTGTTGGGCCGGATGCGGATGCTCCGGGGTCAGGCGATAGTCCAGGGCAAAAATCGTGGTTTGCAGGTGATGAGCGAGCAGACGAATAAAGTGCAGTGACACCGCGGGATAAAAAGCATAGCCGCCGCCATGGAAGTACAAAAGAGTGTGGGTCTTGTCAGCATGCTCGGGAATAAACCAGTGTCCCCTTGGCTCTTGAGCGGTGCTGGCCTGTACCCGTACCGGCAGGTCCGGTTCTGCAATTGTGTACAGACTGTCGAAGTAAGCCCGGCTTTGAGCGATGTTGTCCAGACGAAAGGCGTGATTGAACTGCTTTCGATAGAACAGGGTGGCGATCTCAAAGGAGATGGTCCAGCCGTGGACTTGTGGCCTGCCTATGGCCCGTCGGGCCAGAACATCCACCGTGGTGGCCCACAACGTAAGGACGCTGCGGCAACGGTGGGACCAGGAACCTTGCAGAATGATTTTGGGCATGGAGAGGAAGCTGAAGTAGGATACAAGAAGAGCAGTCAGTGTGGCCGGCCTTGCTCGGGCCGGATAGAACGGAAGCGACGTCTCATGACCACTTTGTCTCGTGCCTGCCTGCATCGTCCTCGCCGCCATACCGCGGCCAGCATCCATCTGGGGGTAGAGCGGGACACCCGCGGGCTGGATTTGCTGCCTGAGCAGCGTTTGAATTGTTATCCGGCCTCGCCGCTGGTGGTGTTGTCGTGGATTTTTCATGGCCAGCTGCATAGGGTTCGGATGCTGGCTGAGGGCGGTCCGATGGTTCTGTCAGAGGCTTTGTCCAGCATGGTGCTGGCTGGGCCCTCGCGCACCCCGTCCATGAGTTGGTCTCCGGGCCCCGTGCATGCCATTTCGATTGGGCTTTACCCCGATGCCGTAAGACAGATGTTTGGTATTGAGCCCCATGCCTTGATGGATCAGGTCTTGCCCATGGATCAGGTCTTGCCGGCTGCGGCCTGTCGGATTCTGGAGCAGGTGCAGCCTGGGCAGGGAAGGCTGTTCGAGCAACTGGAAGCAGCCATTTATCGCTGCACGCCTACTGAGCGCCTGGGCAGCAAAGCGGGGTCTGCCAACTTACATGATTGGTTACGAACCTTGGCGATGAGGGCGGCAATGACGCGCCCCGGAACGGGTTTGCGCCAATTGCAAAGACAGATCAAGCGGTGGGCTGGGCAAAGTCAGCGTGAACTGCAACTGTATGTGCGCGTAGAGCGTGCCTTTGACTTGCTGCAGCAGCAGGAAAAGACGGACTGGTCAGCGCTTGCGCTCCAAGCCGGCTACAGTGACCAGTCTCATTTTGGTAGGGAGGTCAAACGGATTACGGGTTATTCGCCAGCCCGTTTTGCCCAGCGTCTACAGACTGACGAGGCCTTCTGGATGTACCGTTTACTGGGCGAGTGCTAAGTCGGCAGACATAAAAAAACCCATTCAGAAGAATGGGCCCTGGTTTGCTGTCGCAACGCTCACTGCGTAGGCGGCAAGGTGCTGGCAAACGAGGGGCGCGTCTGGAGTTTCTCATCCAGGCGTTGCAAATTGCCATACTGCGAGCGCCAGTCCAGCTCCGGAAAGCGCAGGTCCAGATAACCCAGTGCGCAGCCCACGGCAATATCGGCCAGGCTAAAGCTGGTTCCCATGCAAAAGGACTGGTCACCAAGGGTGTTGTTCATGGATTGCAGAGCGGCGGTGATCTTGCTGTTCTGACGATCAATCCACGAGGGCAGACGCAGTGCTTCGGGGCGGCGGTTTTCCACCACGATGGCGACGGCGGCATCCAGCAAGCCATCGGCAATGGCTTCCCAGCATTTGACTGCAGCGCGATCACGTCCGGCTTGAGGAATCAGGCGGCCGACGGGCGAGAGGGTATCCAGATACTCGACGATCACGCGGGAGTCAAACAAATTAGCCTGATCGTCCATGATCAGACAGGGGATTTTGCCCAGGGGATTGTGTTTCAGAATATCGCTGTCATCGGCCCACACATCCTCCAGAATCAGCTCGTAATCGAGCTTTTTTTCCGCCATGACAACACGCACTTTGCGCGCGTATGGACTTGTGAGGGAAGCTAGAAGTTTCATAAAAAGCTATCAAAAGTTGCAGGCTCAAAAAGTATAGCAGGAACCTCCGGGCGAACGCCTCGCTAAGAAGGCATGACCCCATAGCGTGGAACAATGTCTTAAAACTGTGGTTTATTCGTCAAATAGCCTGGTGGCTGGTGGATTCTGTCCCTATGCCGAACACGTGGCATCCGGCTGCCAGTGCGCAATGTTAGAATGCGGGCTGACTTTATTCCCCCTTCTTTTCTGTAGAACGATGCACATAGCCGATACCCTGAGCACTCTGAATGCCTTGTCGCCATTGGACGGGCGTTATGGCAGCCGTACCGCCCCCTTGCGTGGCCTGTTGTCCGAAGCCGCATTTATGTGGCATCGCGTGGAGGTCGAAGTGGCCTGGCTGATCGGCCTGTCCGATGCAGGTTTGCCCGAATTGCCGCCTTTCTCTGCCCAGGCCCGCGAGGTACTCAAGACGCTGGTGCAGAACTTCTCGGAAGAGGATGCCGCTCGCATCAAGGCGATCGAGCGCACTACCAACCACGATGTGAAAGCCGTGGAATACTGGCTTAAAGAAAAAGTGGCCGATCACGCCGAATTGTCCGCGGCGGCCGAGTTCATTCACTTTTCCTGCACCTCTGAAGACATCAACAACACGTCGCATGCCTTGATGCTGACGCGTGCCCGTGAGCAGGTGATCCTGCCTCAGTTGCAAGAAGTGTGCGATGCCATCAAGGCGCAGGCCCGTCTGCATGCGGAACAGCCGTTGCTCTCGCGCACGCATGGCCAGCCTGCCAGCCCCAGCACCATGGGCAAAGAGTTCGCCAACGTGGCTGCCCGTTTGCAGAACGCGATTGCGGCGATTGCCGCCGTTGAGCCTCTGGCCAAATTGAACGGTGCGACGGGCAATTACAATGCGCACTTCTCGGCTTACCCCGACATTGACTGGCCTGCCTTTAGCAAGAGCGTGCTGGGTGGGCTTGGCTTGACGCAAAACGTCTACACCATTCAGATTGAGCCGCACGATTGGATGGCTGCCCTGTTTGATGCCATTGCCCGTGCCAACACCATTTTGCTGGACTTCAACCGTGACGTCTGGGGCTACATTTCCCTGGGCTACTTCAAGCAGCGTTTGAAAGAGGGCGAGATTGGTTCGTCCACCATGCCGCACAAGGTCAACCCGATTGATTTTGAGAACTCGGAAGGCAATCTGGGTCTGGCCAATGCCATGTTGCGTCACCTGTCCGAAAAACTGCCCATCTCCCGCTGGCAGCGCGACCTGACCGACTCCACCGTGCTGCGCAACCTGGGCGTGGCCCTGGGGTATAGCGTGGTCGCCTACGATGCCTGCCTGCGTGGTCTGGGCAAACTGGAGTTGAATGCCGCTGCAGTGGATGCAGATATTGATGCCTGCTGGGAAATCCTGGCCGAACCAGTTCAAACCGTGATGCGCCGCTATGGTCTGCCCCAGCCTTACGAGCAGCTCAAAGCGCTGACACGTGGCCGTGGTATTACTGAGGAAGCATTGCGCGAGTTTATTGGTGGTCTGGAGCTGCCCGCCGATGCCAAGAACTATTTGCTTGAGCTGACTCCACGCAGCTATCTGGGCGTGGCGGTACAGTTGGCCAAGGCTATCTGAATCCAGGCGGCTGTACCTGAAAAATAGGGGGGCAGCTGCCTTCGGCTTTCTTGAGCTAGTGCTTTATGAAGTGTTTTATGTTTCATCACACAGGAGTTCACATGAAGAAATTTGCGTTTCTGACCGCCGCTGCCGCCATGTGCGCGGCGTTTGTCGCGCCTGCTACGGCCCAGTTTGCCAAGCCAGAACAAGCCATTGATTACCGTCAGGCCAGCATGGCCCTGATCGGCTCGCACTTTGGTCGCATGGCCCCTGTAGCCAAAAAAGAAGCACCGTATGATGCGGCTGCGATCGCAAAGAACGTGGAAGTATTGACGGTTTTGGCTGCTTTGCCTTGGAGTGCTTTTGGACCGGGTACGGAAGGCGGCGAGACCAAAGCCGAGGCCTGGAGCGATGCTAAAGGTTTCAAGCAAGCAACCGACGAGTTCACTACTGCGATCGATAAGTTGAAAGTGGCCTCCGATTCGGGTGACTTCGATGCCTTCCGTGTGGCATTCGGCAATGTGGGCAAGTCCTGTAAGACATGCCATGATGCCTACCGCAAAGAAAAATAAGCGGCTGGTTTGCGTGTAAAAAAGCCCTCGAAAGAGGGCTTTTTCTTTTAGGCCTGTGCCTGTGTTTGAAGGGGGCAGTTTGCCTGCTGGCAAGATAAACACAAATCATGATCGGTACTCAGTGTTAGTAAGCTGTTTCGCCGTGGGTACGGATATCCAGACCTTCACGCTCATGGTCGGCGTCGACACGCAGGCCACCGCAAACGGCTTTGGCAATGCTAAAGGCAATCCAGGCAGCCAGGCCCGACCAGACCAGGGTGAGCAGTACGCCTTCGAGTTGAATCCATAACTGCATCCAGATACTGTTACCGGCGGCGGTACCTGGCCCCCCCAGAACGGGAGCGTTGAACAAGCCGGTGAGCAGAGCGCCCACAATCCCTCCCAAGCCGTGAATGCCAAAGACATCCAGCGTATCGTCGGCTCGCAGCCAGCGTTTCAGGCCGTTCACGCCCCACAGGCAAGCCAGGGACGTCATCAATCCAATGGCCAGTGCGCCAAGAGGTGCAACAAAACCGGCAGCCGGGGTAATGCCCACCAAACCGGCAATTGCCCCTGAACACGCACCGAGTAAGGAGGGATGGCCTTTGCTGATCCATTCGCCCAGTACCCAGGCGATGACGCCAATAGCGGCAGCCAACATGGTGTTAAAGAAGGCCAGGGTGGCGTTTTCATTGGCCGCCAGTGCCGAGCCTGCGTTAAAGCCGAACCAGCCCACCCACAGCAAGGCTGCGCCGATAAAGGTCAGTGGCAGGTTGTGAGGCGGCATGGCTTCACGACGATAATTCAGGCGCGGACCAATCAGCCAGGCACCCACCAGTCCCGCAATCCCGGCATTAATATGCACGACCGTACCGCCGGCAAAGTCCAGCGCACCACGGGAGTTGAGCAAGCCGCCGTGCTGGGGGTCGGCAAACCAGACCATATGGCAGATGGGCAGATAGGCCAGTGTGAACCAGATCACGGTAAAGACCAAAATAGCCGACAAGCGGGCTCGTTCGGCCAGACTGCCTACGACCAGTGCGCAAGTCAAACCGGCAAAGGTGGCTTGAAAGGACGCAAACAGCAGCTCAGGCAAAGAACCCGACATGGAGAACTGTTGGTCAGCGGCATTGAATAGGCCATTGAAAAAGACCTTGTCCAGACTGCCGATAAACGGATTGCCTGCCGTAAACGCCAGTGAATAGCCATAGATAAACCAAAGCACCACGCCCAAACTGAATACCAGCAAGGTCTGGGACAACATGGACAAGGCATTTTTTTGACGCACCATGCCTGAGTAAAACAGGGCCAGGCCCGGCGCGGCCATCATCAGTACCAGTAGCGTGGAGACCAGCATCCACGATAGATCAGCGTTGTTCATGAGGGGTTCTCCGGTTACAGGGCTTGCTCATCGCATTCGCCGGTGCGGATGCGGATGACATGGTCCAGCGGCTGGACAAAGATCTTGCCGTCACCGATGCGACCGGTGCGGGCACTACTTTGGATGGCTTCCAGCACGCTGGGTAACTGCTCGTCGGGAATGGCCAGCTCAATGCGTATCTTGGGCAGAAAGTCGACCGCGTATTCCGCACCGCGGTAGAGCTCGGTGTGGCCTTTCTGGCGACCGAACCCTTTAACCTCGGTCAGCGTCATCCCCTGTATGCCCAGATCGGAAAGGGCCTCGCGTATCTCGTCAACCTTGAAGGGTTTGACGATGGCGGTAATCAGTTTCATAGGTGTTCCTGAAGTAAGCACAGGCAAGCCAGCCAGACGAATGCAAAGGAACACCGAAGGGGGTAGGAGACGGTTGAGAGGGGGCCGACCAGGATGGGTAATCCTGATGGATGGCTTGAGTGCAACCGGGCATGGCCGGTTTGAGCGACTCTCCGGCTGTCAGCAAGGTGTGTGACAGCGCGAACGCAAGTGGTAGGCAAGCGGACCTGTGTTGTAGGTTGAAGAGCAACACAATTCCGGCAAGGCGAGTAAGCTAGCTAGGCACGTGACCCCGGTCTTGCCTAGTCGGTGGGCAGCGAGATAACAGCAGCGCTCTGTGACGCCTGTCTCCGCTCATCTCACCACCGCAGGAACAACGACTATGGAAAAATAATATATGTTGCGGCGCAACAAGTGCGCATTGTGTACCGATTTTTTTTGAATAGTCTTAACTTTGCAACATTCGGTTTGAAAAAATGCCCCGCCCGCGAACAGGCACGGTAAACCTGTTTGTATCGCGAAAGTGTCTGGTCTGTAGGGGGGAGAGCCTCGCGGCGTCACGATCTTGGTGAACGCGGCGAGCAGGGTCAGCCTGCAACAAGGACTCAGGAGAGGGCGGTTGACAGGGCAGCCAGCGTCTAAGCGCTGCCCGGGTACGGATGTGGCCAGTTCTACAACTCGCAAGGATCAGGAAAGCAGGTCGGGGCCGGGGTGCAAGGGGCTGTTTGCGCCCGATGTGCTCTTTGAGGGGAAGGTAAGTGGTACATGCCGTCGGTTAAATGCCTGCAGGCCTCCTTGCCATAATTTGAATCCCAGGCAGGCGTCCCATTTGTCACGTTGATAGAGCCAGTGGGTCTGGCACACGGTGCAGTGGTAAAGACTTTCCGTGCTTTGTTCGTCGGCGTCGTCGACTCGTCGGATGGGTTTGAGGTAGGGATGTCGTTGGGCGTTAGGTTGCGAGAGTGGAAGGGTTTGGCACATGATGCACATGGTGCCGCGATCTAGCTGGGCCATACAATGCTCCTCAAATAATTTTGCGGTTGATGTAATAGCGTTTGCAATTTGGCAGGCCAATCATCGTGGAGTGATGGCTTGTAATAAATGTCACCACGATTCACTGTACTGCAGAAAATGTAGCAACCATTTCAGGCCGCATCTCAATGTAATGACATGCGACCCGTTGAGGATATGAGCGCAGCGCTCGAACGCAGGCGAAGCAGCTGGCCTCGAGCAAAGGTTTACGGTTTTTTCCGGGCCGGAGGCTCATTGCCCGGGATCTTTTTGGGATCAGGTTCGGGGTTGGGCGTCTTGCCTGGAGGCGTGGTGTCGGGAGCTTTGGTGGGATCAATCGCATTTAGCATGAACATCTCCTGGCTAAAGTGATCTTCCAGCGTATCGGATTTCTGGCGCAGACATCGTAAACAACTATGACGACCTGGAAGGTCTTGCCCGTTTTTTTCGGTTGCAAGTCACGGCAAGTCTGCGTGTCGAGAAAGACGATCAGGCTTCCGTCCCGATAACCCGGCTGTGTAGCGTTGACACATGGCGTGTGAGTTGGCTGATTGGGGGGGCACCTTGGAGCAGCTCGACACTGGATGGTCTAAGTTGGCCTTTGAGGGTGAGGACGCAAAAAAGCCCGCTCTATGGCGGGCTAATTTACGAGTTTGCGGAGCAATGTGTGATTTGCGGAGCAAACGTTTACAGAGAAATCTTCTGTAAGTCGCAAGATACTTGGTGGGTCGTGACAGACTCGAACTGTCGACCAATGGATTAAGAGTCCAGTGCTCTACCAACTGAGCTAACGACCCCCGTTTCCTGCGAAGAAAAAGATTATAGAACGGAAATTATTCACCACAAGACATGGTTACATAATTTTACGTTTATCCAAGCTTCGGATCGGGCCGACTGAACGTGTCACACATTTTTAACTGACCGGTTTTATACCCTTCCATGAACCAGGCCATGCGCTGTTGCGAACTGCCATGGGTAAAGGAATCGGGCACCACATAGCCTTGAGATTGCTTCTGCAGCGTATCATCGCCTACTGCTTGAGCAGCATCCAGTGCGGAGCGAATGTCCCCCGGCTCCAGAATCTGGCGTTGGGCATCGGCGTGATTGGCCCATATGCCCGCATAGCAGTCGGCCTGCAGTTCCAGGCGCACGGAAGCCTGACGAGCCTGTGAGGCCGAGCCGCTGCGACGGGCTTCATCTACGCGACGCATCATGTCCAGTTGATTCTGAACGTGGTGACCAACCTCGTGCGCAATAACGTAAGCGGGCGCAAAGTTGCCTTTGACCCCCATCGCGTGTTCCATCTCGGTAAAAAAGCCCAGGTCAATATAGAGCTTTTGATCGGCAGGACAGTAAAACGGTCCCATTGCCGATTGGCCTGCACCACAAGCCGTGGGAGTCGATCCACGATACAGAACCAGCACAGGATCGCGGTAGCTGCCATTGGTCTGCTTGGCAAAAATATCGCGCCATACATCCTCGGTTTCACCCAGGATTTTGGCAATAGTCTGTCCCTGCGCATCCGAGGCGGGAACCGGTTGAGATTGTGGGGCGGGAGTCGGGCCCTCGGCCAGGTTCAGCACCACGCTGGGGTCGACCCCGAAGTACATGGCCACCAGGGCCAGAACAATGGTCCCCAAGCCGATCTTGCCGCCGCTCAGGCGTGGCCCATTGGCACGGCGGTCCTCGACATTACGGCTGGAGCGAGACTTATCCAGACGCATCACGCTCTCCTTGAATTTGAAAACGTCAATGTACTCTGATTTCGAGGCTGTGGCCGACTCGTTTTCGATTCTTGTCATCGGTTCCGAGCAGCGGGGCGTTCCTTACCCCCCTGATGACAAGTTATTGAATTACCGAGATTAATGGGACTTGTCCAAAGGCTATCCCCGTGCTTGCCCACTGAAAATGTGGATAAGTGGACAAGTGGTTCAGGCGGACACTGGGGTATGCTAGTTTCTTCAGGCCTAGCCTACGGGAGACGCAGTATGTTGGGAGGAACCTTATTGGCCTTGCGCGACCATGCACGAGTCCGTGCCATTGGAGCAGTCATTGCTCGATATGGGATTGGCGATGTGATGCATCGGCTGGGCTTATCGGAGCTGTTGCCCGGCAGCAAAACCCCGATGGCGACGGAGATGCCTGAACGTTCGGCACCGGAGCGCCTGCGACGTGCGTTGGAGGAACTGGGGCCTACCTTTATCAAGCTCGGTCAGATATTGGCCACGCGCAATGATTTGTTGCCGCTGGAATGGACCCAGGAGCTGGAAAAGCTACAAGGTCATGCCGCGCCCGTGCCTTGGGAAACCATGAAACCCGAGCTGGAACGGGCCTTGGGGCAAACCGTGGAGCAGGCCTTTGCGAGTTTTGACAGGCAGGTGCTGGCTTCGGCGTCCATGGCGCAGGTGTATCGCGCCTGCCTACGTGATGGTGCACAGGTCGTGGTGAAGGTACAGCGCCCCGGTCTGGAGCCCTTGATCCAAGCCGACCTGCGTTTGTTGAAACAGATTGCCCGCCTGGTCCAGCAGCAGGGCTTGCTGCCCGAGTATCGTCCTTACGATATTGTGCGAGCCTTGGCGGAGGCGATTGCCGATGAACTGGACTTTACGCGCGAAGCTGCCAATACCGTGGCGGTGCGCGAGAACATGCAGCCCTTCCAAGACATTGTGGTTCCGCGTGTCTATATGGAGTGGACCAGCGCGACCGTCATGGTGCAGGAGTTTGTGCCAGGGGTCTCGCCTATTCAAGAGGCACAGTTGCAGGCCATTGAGGCGGATCGTCCTTTGTTGGCCCGCCGTGGTGCGCTGGCTTTTCTGCATATGGTCCTGGAGGATGGGCTGTTTCATGCCGACCCACACCCCGGCAATATGATGGCTTTGCCGGGCAATAAGGTCGCCTTTATTGACTTTGGCCTGGTGGGTCATTTAACAGAGCGTCGTCGTCAACAACTGCTGATCTTGCTGCGTGCCATTGTGGATGGGCAGGCAGAGGGAGTGGCCACCACCTTGCTGGATTGGTCGGGAGCAGAAGATTTTGATTGGAGTCGGCTGGAAGAGAGTGCTCAGCGTTATGTAGCCCGACAAAGTAAAGGGCTTCTGTCCATCTCGGTTGCTTTGCTGGATTTCATGGCTCTGGCGCGTGAAAACCATTTGATTTTGCCGCCGGACCTGGCCTTGCTGTTCAAGGCTTTTATTACCGCCGATGGCGTACTGAAACGCCTGGACCCTCAATTTGATGTGGTCGAAGTCGCGCAACCGGTCATCTCGGCCTTGATGCGCAAACAGTACTCGCCTGGCCGGGTGTATGCGGACTTGCAACGCAGCCTGCTGGAGTCTCGTCAATTGGCTATGGACGCCCCCCAGTTGCTGCGCCTGCTGATGCATCGGGTTCGGCAAGGAAAAATTTCAGCGCGCATTCAAGTTGAGGGGATGCCCCGTCTGGCTGCTTCACTGGAAAAGGCGGCAACGCGTTTGGCAATCGCCATAGTAACGGCTGCTTTTGTCTTGATTTTGGGGCCGGTGCTGGTGACGCGCGGCCCCGCCTGGCTGGGGCTGACGATTTTCAGTTGGGCAGGCCTGCTGGCCGCCTTGCTGGGTCTGGTTCTGGTTTTATGGGGGTTTTGGCGGCGGCGTTAAACAACACCGACGCCGATTTCAGGTCTTTTGTGCATAGAGTGCTCAAGCGGCTAGTCACCGCCCAGTTTAAAAGACGGCCAGTAAAAATGCGGCTCAGCCCAAACAGTCCCCGCATTATCCCCAGGTTTATTCACAGTTTCTGGGGATAAGTCGAGCTTACATAAAGTCATCCATGCCGCCCCCTGTGGGGGCCAGACCAGTCAGCCAATACACACCCGCGGCGATCAGTGCGGCGATGATCAGAGCGAGCAAACGGGTTTTCCAGGTGTCGGTACTGGCAGGCAGTGGGGCTTGAGCCGGAACAGGCATAGTGCCTTTGACCATGACACTGGTTAATTTCTGACCACGCAGCACGCGATACAGGAAAATGGCCAGGACATGCAAGCCAATGATGGCGAGCATGACGCCTTCGTTGGCTTTGTGCAGGCCTGTCAGTGTCTTGGACCAGTCGCTGCTCAGATAAGCCAGCGGGCCGGCGGTGAAGATGTCGTCATTGGCAAACAATCCAGAAACCGCCTGGAAACCAAAGACGATCAGCATGATCCAGACAGACCAGGCGCCGACAGGATTGTGGCCCGGATAGAGGTTTGGTTTGTCACGCAGGTAGCGCAGGCTGCGGGACGGATTGGGCAGGAAGTGGCTGAAGCGGGAGTAGTAACCGCCGACCAGGCCCCAGATCAGGCGAAAGGCCAACAGCCCCAGCGCCAGCAGACCAAAGCGTACATGCCAGTCCATCCACAGACCGCCAGCCTTGATGGTCACAAAGCAGCCCACAATGCTGATTACCAACAGCCAGTGGAACAGACGGGTGGGTAAGTCCCAGATAAGTAAAGGGCGAGTCGAGGAAGCGTGCATAGGGAAAATCCGCAGAGACAGAGACACCTGATTATAGTCAGTGTTGCTCTGAAATCTGCGTGACCCCGCCGCCTGCTTTAGGGTTTGGGCTGACGACGTTTGCGCAAGCTGATTTTGCGACCGTCGTAGCGATACTCGTCGATGACGCCGGGAGTATCTTGATTGGGGGTTTCCATGATCAAGGTGCGACCATGATTGCGAACCCGTATTTGCGCACTGCAGGAACCAAAGGCAGGCGAGACGTTGTAGCCCTTGGGTGAGACGGTTACCCAGTGGTAGTTGATGGAGCAGCCCCCCAGGCCCTTGTCGACTGAGATCAGCGCGGTTTGCTCGTTTGGCTGTCGGAACGCGTAGGGGATATTGATCAGGCCTTTGAGTTCAGGGGCGATGATCTGAGCGTCCAGTTGCAACTGGGCCTCATAAATATAGTCGCTTTGACTGACATGCAATGTTCCGTAGGGGCTGTCCAGGCTCAATTGCGAAGGCGGTTGCGGCCAGGTCTGGCTTGCCGCGCTATGGACGACAAACGGTTGCAGGGCTAAGGTCAGCCCAATCACAACATGGCGAATAAAGACCGTAGAGGCGGGCATGATCGATCACGGTTGAGGATGATCCGGGCTAGGCGAGCAACACAAAGCGCCATAGATCATCTGTATTTGTAAGTTTCATAACATTTTATGTATTTACATGCTGCGTAGAATACCGGATCGCAGAACTTTTCGCTATAAGGATAGGCACATAAGGTCAGTCTTGCCTTGTGATCTCCTGGGTAAACAGGCTCGATTAGTCCTGAAAAGCATCGAGTCAAAGACATAAAGAAACAGGCTGAATTGGGCTATGATTGATAAGTTACCCTGTATGGGGTTCAGCCGCATTTCTTCGTTGCAGCAGAGACTTATTATGCAATCCATCCCGGATGCCGCACTGGTATCAGAATCGGGCTCCACGCTTGCCGCCCCGCAGGCCAAACCCGGCGATTTATTGGACTATGTCAGTTCCAGCCGTTTGCCAACACCTTGGGCTGTTTTTCAGATTCATGTGTTTGTTGAGCGTAGTAACCAAAAAGAACATGTCTTGTTAACTCTGGGCGATGTAGCCGATGGCGAACCCGTCCTGGCCCGTGTCCACTCCGAATGCCTGACGGGCGATGCCTTGTTCAGCTTGCGCTGTGATTGCGGGCCGCAGTTGCAGTTGGCTTTGGAACGGATTGCCACTGCAGGCCGTGGCGCCTTGATGTATCTGCGCCAGGAAGGGCGCGGTATTGGGCTGGTTAACAAGATTCGAGCCTATAACCTGCAGGATCAGGGGGCGGATACGGTCGAGGCCAATGAAAAACTGGGCTTTCCGGCCGATATGCGTCGCTACGATATTTGCAAGGATATGCTGTCCCATGTGGGCATCCAGAAACTACGTTTGATGACCAATAATCCCCGCAAGGTGAAAACCCTGCAGGAAATCGGGATTGATGTGGTCGAGCGTGTGCCACATCAAATTGAAGGCAATCCCTTTAATGCCAGTTATCTGAACACCAAGCGCTTGCGCCTGGGCCACTGGCTGGAAACGGACGAGTAGCGCAGTGCCAGTCTGGGCGCTGGCGCTTTGGCTTCAGCCTGGACGTTCTCGCTTGGAAAAAGGGCCCTTCACAGGCCCTTTTTTGTGGGCGTCAGCCTACGATGACCTGGGTGGTGCGCCGGAGACGTATCAATAGGCTGGACGCTAGAGACACAAAGCAGGACTGTGACAAAAGGCCAGACGCTATAAAAACAAAGCCAGACGGGACTGGGGTCGCCGTCTGGCAATGGGTCGGGTTAGCCTGAACTTTGGGGGGTGAAACAAGCCCCCGTTTCCGGTCGATGCCCTGTGGCGGTCCTATTGGCTTGGACCGCGTTTGTTTTTAAGCCGTACTCTTTTCCAGCAAGGCGCTGACACTGGCTTTGGCGTTTTCTATAATCTGCTCTCGCAGCTCCGGAGCCTTGCCCAGACCTTCTGCGTACACGATGCGCAGATCTGTCACACCCATGAAGCCAAACATCACACGCAGGTAGCTTTCCTGGTGTTCCATGGCCTGGCCCTGCTCCGACTCGGAGTAGATGCCGCCACGGCTCAAGACCAGATAAACCGTTTTGTTACCCGCCAGACCTTCTGGGCCATTGCTGGTGTAGCGGAAGGTGCGACCTGCCTGGGCCAGGCGATCCATCCAGGCTTTGAGCTGGCTGGGAATGGTGAAGTTGTAGAAGGGGGCGCCAATCACAACCACATCCGAGGCCAGGAACTGGCTCAGGTATTGTTCGGTGATCGCGTTCTCGGCGCGCTGACGTTCGGTCAGGGTGGCAGGGTCCAGGCCCAGGCGCATTCCCAGTGAATCAGCCGAGAAGTGAGGAGGAGGGTTCAGGGCCAGATCCACATGCTCCACTTCTACCTGCTCATTTTGCTGGCGCAACTGATCCACCACAAATTGGGAAAGTTCGCGGGAAACGGAGTGGGCGCCGGTGATGCTGGAGTCTACGTGTAGCAGTTTCATAATGTTGGAATCCAAAGCGATGAAGGAATGCTTGTCATTATGTTGGATGACCCTGCCTTTGATAAGCCGGCTTTTCTGAGAAAGATTATTCTACTTTTGTCTGTAATCCTGGAAAACTATCCTGTATGTATGACTTAAATGACATGGTGCTGTTCACCGAAGTGGTGCAACGGGGCGGCTTTAGCGCGGCTGCCCGGCACCTGGGCATGCCCCCGTCGCGTGTATCGCGGCGCTTGAGCCGTCTGGAGGCCGAGGTGGGCGTGCGCTTGTTGCAACGCACGACTCGTAGCCTGTCGCTGACCCCGGCCGGCGAGGTGTTCTTGCGCCATTGTCAGGCCATGCGAGATGAGGCCGAAGCCGCCTATGCGGCCGTCGCGCAGGTGCAGCAGGAGCCACGCGGGCTCTTGCGGATCAGTTGCCCGGTTACCCTGGCACATACGGTGCTGTCGACGGTGTTTGCGCAGTTTCTGGTTCGCTACCCCCAGGTCGAGCTGGAGGTGGAGGTCAGCAATCGCGTGGTGGACCCGGTAGCCGATGGTATCGATGTGGCTTTGCGGGTGCGCAGCACCTTGAGCGACAGCGCCAGCTATATCGTCAAACGTCTGGGGGAGACCGGCTCCATTCTGGTTGCTCAGCCTGCGTTGCTGGCGCTTTTTGAGCCGGTGCGTGGGCCGACAGATCTACTCAAGTTGCCCACAGTCGCGATGTCGGCCCGGCAAGGTCAGAATGAATGGGAGCTGTATGGTCCTGATGGCGCCAGTCTGACGATAACGCATCGGCCCCGTTACATGGCTTCCGATTTGCTCACCTTGCGCGAGGGGGTGGAGCAGGGAATAGGCGTGGGCATTTTGCCCGACTATATGTGTTGCGAGGCCTTGCAGGCCGGGCGTTTGGTGCAGGTTCTGCCCCAGTGGGCGCCATTGCCGGGCATTATTCATGCCGTATTTGCCTCCCGCCGGGGCATGGCCCCGGCGGTACGGCATTTCCTGGATTACCTGGGTGAGCAACTGCCGGTGCATCATCCCCAGATTTGACAGACTTACCGCTTGGGGGTGCTCAAGTGGCAGCTGGGTTGGGCAGGCACAATGGCCCAGTTCAGGTCGATCATGGGACTGCGCTCGGACGACCAACGCTGTTGCGCCAGCCCTTTGATGGGGGCCTGCTCGTATAGCTTGAGCAAGGCTGCCGGTGGCTGTCCGCGGGTTTGCAGGCTGTACACGACGAGGGCCCCACACACCATGTCCCGAGGCAGGGTCAGCCAGGGCGAGGCGGCGGGATCGGCATCAATGAAGACCATTACGTCCTGTCCGGCATGGACCGCAATATTTCCGCCCAGCCACGTGTCGGCAACCACGACTTTCAGAGGGATGCCGGGCATATGTTCGTTCCAGATGGCCTGCATTTGGGCAGATATTTCAGGACCCGGAAAGGTAGAGCGTGAATCCCGGCCTTTGTACCAGGCCAGCGGGCCTCGTGCCAGCGCGTAGCCGGATGCCAGCAAAATCTGCAGCACGATCACAATAATGGCGACCCGCCGCAATTGGACCTTGTCCTTGCCGCGCATGAACCACAAGGCGAAAAAACCGTACAAGACAAAAAAGGTCGTGGCCCAGGAGGCGACCAGACGTGTCCCCAGGACGGCCGAAACCAGAACCGTGCTGACAAACGGTGTCAGACCTACCCACAGCAAAAACTGTTTATCGCGCTGGGAAATATCGACAGCGTAAGACGGCGTGCCTGGCAGGCCAGGATCAGACGAGCTCCGCTGTTTTTGATCACGGCGATTCCAGATGCCCAGGGCAATCATGGCGACCAGCATGGGGCTGAGCCGACCGAGCTGATCCAGGCAGAAGGAGAGTAATTCCTTGTAGGCTTCCCAGCGGGTGTGGGTCTCCAAGGAGCCGTCCATATAGCGAAACGGCGCGAAGTCATTCTTGAATAACCAGTACAAATGGGGGGAGAGCACCACCACATAGGCGAGCAGAGCCAGACCCAGTCCTGCCCAGGTCTGCCGCTGTCGCCACATACCGCTGCGCAAAAAATACAGGAAAAATGCCGTGAACAAAATAACGGCACTGTACTTGGTGACCGTAGACAGGGCCGCGACGGCACCTAGCCATAACCAGTCAGCCGGTCTCTGGTCTCGCCCCGCCCGATAGAAAAACCAGGTGGCTGCGGTGACGGACCATAGTTGAGCGGTGTTGTGATTGAAAATGGTTCCGCGCAAAGAAAAGTAGATGCTGACCGAGCTGATGAGCAGCACCATAAAAGCGCGCTCGGGGTTCAGAAACTCGCAGGCCAGTTTCCAGATGAACCACAGACCCAGAACAGAAGCGCTCATGCCGGCGGCGAAGCTCAGCCAGGCAGGGCGCCCGACCACACTGGTCAAGGCTGCCATCACCCAGGAGGGTAAGGGGGGGTGTTTCAGGTAGCCCAGCTCGAAGCTGGCCGACCAGACCAGCTCTTCCATGCCGTCCAGGTCTGGTGCTTTGTGGCTGATGGCCATCAAAATGGTCCACAGCAACACCATAAACAACAAATACAGCAATACGGAGCGCTGATAGGCGTCGGATCGGGCAGATGCTGGGGTTTGGACAGTCATGCTTGGAGTGCGTAGGTGTAAATCAGCAAGTGTACTGTGTCTACGTTGAAACGCTTCAATTGGACAGGGACGATAATCTGGGCTACGATGCGCTTCGTCATTAGGGAGTAGCCGCTTCGACTTATCGAAGATCAGCGTCAACATACTTGACCTACACAAGGTCATGGCGCTGGTAGCAACTTAGCCTGGCAAGACTTTTGACCATAGACCTTCGCGTTTGGCCGGGGGGGTTTGTGGTCATCTGTCTCTTATCCGGCCAGGAGTTGTTATGGAAGCGTTGTTTATCTCCACGGGTGTGGTTGCCTTGGCAGAAATTGGGGACAAAACCCAGTTACTTGCCTTTATTCTTGCGGCCCGCTACAAACGCCCTTGGCCCATCATTCTCGCCATTTTCATCGCAACCCTTGTCAATCACGGTTTGGCAGGTGCCATTGGAACCTGGGTTCCTGCGCTGTTGGACCCGAACGTATTGCGCTGGGTGCTGGGCATTTCCTTTCTTGCCATGGCCATCTGGATTCTGATTCCCGACAAGATCGATGACGCTGAAGCGACACGGACACGGTTTGGCGTGTTTGGAACGACCTTGATTACTTTTTTTCTGGCCGAGATGGGCGATAAAACCCAGATCGCTACGGTTGCCTTGGCGGCTCAATATCAGCAGTTCTGGTGGGTTGTGCTCGGGACGACCTTGGGCATGATGCTGGCCAATGCGCCTGCTGTTCTGTTTGGCGAGCGCATCGCCCGCCGTTTGCCCACCCAACTGGTGCACCGGATTGCCGCCTGTATCTTTGCTGTGTTGGGCCTGGTAGCCTTGCTGGGCGGAGTAGAAAGCCTGGGTTTCCAGGCCAGCTAGGCCCCTGATGCCCGCTGTCGTGGCCGGCCTGGGGGAACGGGCTGGCGACGAGCGCTTTCCAAGGTGACAACGGGTGCCAGAGCACGGGAATGGGCGGGAACAGGGGCATGGTGAGCCTTTTCCTTGTCACCATGATTCAGAACGCTGATGGCTTCCTGCAGCTCGGCGCCGTTCAGGTTTAATTCCCGGGCGGTTTCACTCAGATCCTGGACCAGCACGGCATTATCGCTGGTAATTTGGTCCACCTGCCGCAAGGCCTGAGTCAGTTGGCCCAGACCGATACTTTGCTCGCCGGTGGCGGCTGAAATCTCGCCCATTAAATGTGCGACCTCGGACACAGAGGTCAGAATTTCCTGCATGGTCTGGCCCGCATGGGCGGCATGGTCTGCACCTTCAGCACTCAAAGCCTGGGTTTGCGTCACCAGTTGCTTGATCTCATCAGCCGCTTGTGCCGCTTGCTGGGCCAGCGAGCGCACTGCTGAGGCAACCACCGCAAAGCCTTTGCCGGCCTCGCCAGCTCGGGCCGATTCAATAGAGGCATTGATCGACAGGATGTTGGTTTGAAAGGCGATGTTGTTGATCATCGCCACGATCGTGCCAATATGTTGCGAGCTCTCCAGGATCTGCTGCATGGACACGGTCACCTTCTGTACCGCCTCGTTGCCGCGACTGGCAATATCAGCGCTGCGGCTGGCCAGCTCATGGCTGGCTTTAGCGTTTTCCGCTGTCTGCAAAACAGTTTGACCAAAGGAGCTCATGCTGGCCGTGGTCTCTTGTATGGACGCGGCCTGCTCGTGCGTGCGGGCCTCCAGCAAGGTGCTGTTGTCGGACAGTTGCCGGGCCACTTGTTGATTGTTTGCACAACTGTTGTCGACATCCGTGCTGATGCTCATCAGGCTTTTGCGCATCAAATCCAGGTTTTGCCCCAGTGTTTCGAGCTTGCTGACCTCGGGCCCACGCGTATTGACGGTCAGGTTGCCTGCGGCAATCTGTTGGGCAATGTGGGTGGCGGTTCTGAATGAGCCCAGAACGCGCCGCATCAAAAGCGCCTGGTAGCCCAGGATCACCAAGGTTCCTGCACCTAGTGCACCGGCCAACAGAAACATGCTGCGCTCAGGCATCTCCGTATTCAGGATCATGGCGATGATGGTGCCGGTAATGCCCAGATTCAACAGGCCTTTACGTAAGAACGCTGCCAGCAGACTGGGGCCACCCAGGAAACGAAGGGCGGCAAAAGGGCGCCGCCAACTGCGGGCGACGATCTGGCCAGCACGCAAGGCTCGCGAACCGAGGCGACCTTGACGCAACTCCTGGTAAAACTGCTCAGCCGTTTGAATATCCTGAGATTTGGCTCGCACGCGCACTGAAGCAAAGCCGGTCAATTCACCTTGTTCAATAATCGGACTGGCATGGGCCATGACCCAGTAAAAACCACCATCTTTACGGCGATTCTTGACGATCCCCACCCACGAGCGCCGTTGCTTGAGCGTATGCCATAAGTCGGCAAAGACTTCGGCAGGCATGTCAGGATGGCGCACGATGTTGTGCGGAGCACCGATGAGTTCTTGCCGACTGAAACCGCTGACTTCCACAAATGCCGGGTTTGCATACACAATGCGTCCCGCCAGATCGGTCTTGGAAATCAGGTACTGTTCGTCCAGCAACTTGGTCTCGATGCCGGTAACGGGCAGATTCTTGCGCATGGCCTTCCCCCTTGCACTTTTGGATCAGAAACAGACTCCAGATGGAACTGATCAATTTCTTGTTGCGTTTTTTCGTGAATAGTATCATTTGAATCATTTTCTATGTCAAAAAATAAAAAAATGATAATTAAATGAGGTTTTTCACCATAAAACGATATAAATTGAAATAAATGATCCGTGTGGGTGCCGGGAAGGGCGTGCGGTCAGGATGGCAGATACTGGGCGTGGAAGGCTTCGCTGAGCAGCTGCAGCAGCAAGGCAATAGGGATGGGCTTGGACAAAGCGGTCGCGTTGCTGGGCAGACCCCCGCGGGCATGGATGTCAGCCGCACTCAAAGCGGAAATGACATAGATCTGGGTGTGTTCGGTTTCACGAGCGTCTGCCAGGGCTTTGAGCATGGCAAACCCATCGAGCTTGGGCAGATTCAAATCCACAATCAGAACATCGGGATGAAAGTTGCCGGCGGCGATCAGACCCTTTAGTCCGTCTTGCTCACAACGTAGTTCGATCGGAAAGGGCAGATGCTCCATAGCCATACGGTAAATCGCCAGCAAATCCGGGTCGTCTTCAACGACCAGCACACGCAAGCACGGCTCACCGCTGCAAGCGGGTGCATCGGGGGAGAGTGGGGGTTCGGCGGCTTGCACCCCGGTGTGCCCCTGTCGCTCTTGCAAGACGGCTTGTACGGACGCACGGTCAATGCGTCGGTGCCCGCCTTGGGTTTTCCAGGCCTTCAGGGTCCCGGCTTCTACCCAAAGTTGTACGGTGCGTACAGACACACCCAGTAAATCAGCAGCCTGCCGAGTGGAGTAAACGGCGTCGTTCATGGAGTCAAATAATTGAAAGCAGGCCAGACCGGGGCAGTCCAGTCAATGCGCCCCGATGTAGCAGTGCAGAGTGTAGAGACGATATTAGTAAGTAGAAAAATACTAATAATGGCAATGGTAAGGGGCCTGTTCATGCCAAGTGATAGGCAGAGTATTCGACACACACGCTTCTAATATCTCCGTTTTTCAGATGTTCATGCTTCTTCAGGGAGCCACTTCAATCTGGCGGGTCTGTGAACCTGGACTCGCCTTGCTGATTTTACGCGTAACCCTTGCGCTGTCGTGTTACCGGACGAACCCAGTGTGGGCCGCTGAACACACTTGGAGTGTGACGCAGTGATTGGGTTCCAGCGCGTAGCTGGCCGCAGGAGAGCAGCCCAAGAGGGTGTGAGCACCCTAGCATTTATTTTGGATGCTAACCTTGATTCTAATCAGTGTTTATGAAATAAATAGGGCGATATTTTGTCCAAGACTGCTGTTTTTCTCAAAGAAATTTTATGCGCCTTATGGTACGGCTGTTTACGTTTCTGAGCAGTAGGACGGGTTCGTCTGGTGCCGATCTTTTTAAAAATACAGATACCTTTCCCATCGTCGCGCTTAATTGTCATAAATTAAAGTTATTAGGCGCTTAATCGTTAATTTCACCTTGGCCGACACGAAAGCATCGGCATGTCACTCATCCCATCGAAAAAATGTCTGGCTCCTGGCTTGGACCTGCTTTTTTGCTGCATGGTGATGACAAATGCACTGAGGCAGGCGCAGTGCTTGTTTTGGGACGGAAATAGGGGATTGGATTGTTGCTCACACTATTTGCGAGTTTTTTGATCGGGCAACGCTCGTTTAGCAAAACGGCGGTACCCGTACGGCCCCGGCTTGCTTATACAAGAGTACGCCGCTCTGAACAGATGCTCGATGCCTTGCCCGACGCGGTCATTATGTTTGACTCCTGTGGACATATAGAAGGTAGCAATCGGGCCATGCGCGATTTGCTCGATCAGGCGGATATCAAAAAGGGGGTCTCTGACTTGTTCGATTTTTTTCAGGGACTGGAAAAAAGTTTGCGGGTGGACTTGTCCTATCTGTTGCCCGGCATTAGCCGGGTAATTCAACGGATTCAGAATCCTTTTTTTTATCTTCATCAAGACGGGGAAGGGGAGCAGGTACGGGCCTTGGAGTTTCATGCTTACGCCGCGCCTGCGCCGGATAAGGCTACCTTGCTGATGATTCGCGATGTCAGTGCCAAAGTGCAGCAGGAGCGGGAGCGTGCGGACTGTTTTGCGGTGGCAGCCCATGAAATACGCTCTCCCTTGGCCGCCATTAGCGGCTATATCCAGTTGCTGCAGCTGGAAACTCCGCCCACGGCGCGAACCAACAAAATTTACACACAATTACATGAAAAAGTTCGCGGTGTGGATGTGCTGCTTAATGATCTGGCGCGCCTGAACCGTCTGGAGTATGAGGCAGGCGACGGCAAAGAGTGGCGCGAAGCAGATTTACGGGCCGTGTTGCGTTTGAGTCTGCGTGCTTTTCACGATCAGCGCCACCGCCTGCGTCTGGAGCTGCCTTCGCATGGCTTATGGGCGCGTGTGGATATGGTTCCTTTGCAGGTGGGTTTGCGCAATGCCCTGGAGAACGCGCTTAAGTATTCCGCCCCCGATACGATGGTGACCGTGCGTTTGCAAGTTGGAGAACCCGGATGGGCCTGTATTGAAGTGCTGGACCAGGGGCCGGGCATTGACCCACTCTATAAAGAGAAAGTCTTTGACAAGTTCTTTCGTCTACCCGGTCAGCAGGTGCAAGGCAGTGGGCTCGGCCTGTCTATCTTGCGATCAGTGCTGCGGCATCATGGTGGCCGAGTCTATTTCAAGGAGCGCCCCGGTCCCGGGGCTCATTTGGTCATGGAGTTGGTTCTGCTGCCTTCCGCAGCGTATATACCTTAATCTTCTCTAAAATAGGGTTATTTTCATATATTTAAGTTTGATATAAGGTACAATTTGCGCTCTTTTCGATGAAGCGAGGTGATCGCCATTCCAGGTGCACCTCGCTTTACAGTTTTTACGTTGCGGTCATCTCGTTGGTAGGGAGCGCAAAATCCGTTAAAGGAGCACACGATTATGCAAGGCTTGCACTTGACCGCAGACCTTTACCAATGTGCATGCAGCCCCGAGCTGCTGATCGATGCCCAGAAACTGGCTGATTTTTGCCGCCAGCAAACTGTTGATGCTGGGCTGACGATCGTGGGTGAGGAGTGGCAGGCATTTCCCGAGTTCGAGGGGCAGCCCGGCGGAGTAACCGGCGTCCTGTTGCTGGCCGAGTCTCATTTGGCCATTCATACCTGGCCCGAGCGGGGTGGCGTGACGCTGGACGTTTATGTCTGCAACTTCATGCAGGACAACTCCGGCAAGGCGACCCGTCTAATTAACGGGATTGAACAGGCTTTCAAGCCAGGCCAAGCCCAGCGCAACCGTTTGTGGCGTGGTGAAGCGGATGGCCCGGCTCATGCGGGCGAGCTGCTGACTGAAAACCTGAACAAAGACGCCCTGTATGGCTTTCGCTTTACCGAGCGCCTGCTCGAGCGCCAGACCGCCTTTCAGCGCCTGGAGCTGCTGCGTTCCGAAACCCTGGGTACCACCTTGCGTCTGGATGGCTGCATGATGACGTCCGAGGCCGAGGAATTTTTCTACCATGAGGGCCTGATCCACCCGGCCGCCATGGCACACCCTGAACCCCGTCGCGCCCTGATCGTGGGTGGCGGTGATGGCGGCGCATTGGAAGAGCTGCTGAAATACCCCAGCCTGGAGCATGTCTCTTTGGTGGAGCTGGATGGCGAGGTAATCGAGGTGGCTCGTGAGCACCTGCAGTCCATTCACAAGGGGGCGTTTGACAACCCGCGGGTACGGATTCAGATTGAAGACGGCGCTCAGTTCTTGGCTAATACCCAGGACCGGTTTGATCTGATCTATCTGGATCTGACCGATCCGGAAACACCGGCAGGCCCCTTGTACACAACAGCATTCTTTGAGTCCTGCAAAGGTGCGTTGGCCAGTGGTGGAGCCTTGGTACTGCATCTGGGATCGCCGTTCCATGAAAGCCAGCAGGTCCAAGACCTGAGCCACTCGCTCGCCAGCGTATTTGCTCAGGTTCATGCTTATGGTCTGCATATTCCGCTTTACGGCTCGTACTGGGGGCTGGCGATTGCATCTGACGAACTGAACCCTCGTGCTTTCTCTGCCGAGCAGATCCAGGATCGTCTACAGCAGCGCATGAGCCGCGATAATCAGGATTCGCTGCAGTTTTACAATGCCGATGTGCATGGCGCCTTGTTTGCACTGCCAACGTTCTACCGCCGTCTGGTGCCGGTCAATGAAGTCAAGCTGGAAGAGGTCTGCTAAGACGGTTCTGTACCGTTAGGGTCTGACGACGGGCAAACTCTGCAATGGAAAAAACCCCTGATCGTGTGTCGATCAGGGGATTTTTTTTGTGCCGGCAATACACCTGCGTTGAACCGACCCAAGTCCTTGAACGCTTCGTCACGGGATGGGCACCCCCTGACCGGGCAGGCTGTGCCCGGGTTTTTCTGGGGTGTTTGGCCGGGCTGGCATCCGTGCAAAGCCGTGTATGGGACGCAGACTGTCCTATTCTTTATCGGCGCCACGATAGCGCTGATAGGGCAGTACGTTCCAGGTACGTATGCTGAGCTGCTTGGCAGAGATCACCGCCGGAATATCATCGAGCAGGCTGCGGGCGGAATGCAGCTCCCGCACGACTTCGTGTTTATCCTGGTACATGAATTCGTCCGAGGCTTCCTCCGGCGCCTGCTGCTGTTTTTCTTCCAGGTCGCCGATCAGACGTTCCTGTTGCAGGCGCAGGGCAGCGCGTGCGTCCTCAATCCAGGCGGCCTGCATGCTGCGGTTGTGATCCATGACGGCACTGTATTCGGTGTACACCCCGTTGTAGATATCGGCAGCGTGATGCCGCACATCGTGGTTGGCTATTTCCAGATCGCGCACCGTCAGTTGGGTCGGGTCCAGGGGTTCGCTGCGCTTGGCCCCGCCCAGACGCGTATAGTGCGTGTAGTAGGGAAACATGCTCTGGATCAGCTTGCCCACGGGCTGGATGGCTTCCCCTTGTTCGCATAGCCCTTTGGGTTGAACACCCTGCATGGCGGGCAAGATGGATTCGGGGCGGCAGATCTCTTTGGGCGGCATGATGCCGTGACGCAGCATCTCGCGAATGCCGGTGCCGGAGATGGTCAGTCTGAAGCGCTCGTCATGTGGACAGGTTTCGGAAGTGGCGTGGCAGGCGCAGCGCGTGCAATAGAACACCTCGTGAAACAGACGCACATCAATGCCCATTTCCTGCGGACTGAACTGGTCAAAAATGCTGTGGCTGGCGTACTTGTCGTAGTAGCTGCCAATGCCGGCGTGATCGCGGCCAATCAGCGCATGCGTACACCCATAGTTCTTCATGATCAGGGCATGCAAAATGGTTTCGCGCGGACCGGCAAAAATATAGGTGACGCGCAGCGGCGAGAGGATGGCGCGGTCTTTGGGATAGTAGGTATCCAGCACATTCCGGTAGGCCATCATGCGGAACTCATGGCGCACGTACTCACGCTTGGCCATTTCCACCAATGGCTGCAGGAACAGGCCATCAATCCCTTCCAGCGCATTGCGGTGTATGTATTCATGGCCCCGGTGCAGCGGGTTCGCGCCGGTGATAAAGCCGGCCACGGAATTGAATTTCTTGTCTTCGTAGAACAGGCGCCAGGTGTCTTTGGGTTCGCGCCGCAGCTTCTCGAACGGGCCCCAGTCCACACGCTGCAGCAGGTGCAAGGTGCCACCCAGGGACACGTCGCCCATGCGCCGGTAAATGGAGTCCACGCCGGGATGGTTTCTGTCCGTGGTGCCAAACAGTTGCTGGGCGCGTTGCTCTTTGTCGTAGGAGAAGATGTCCTCTACGCTCAGGATGGCTACCGGCTCGTTGTCGCTATTGGTCAGCGCCACTTCAGAGCCGACCGAAAGTCTTTTAATAATGTCGCGGTTGCGATCGCCAATCGGGGCGAAGCTCAGCGGCACAGGCCACACCACACCATTACTCAAACGACCCTCTTTGAGCACGGAGTTGTAGTCGGCCTCGTTCATGAAGCCTTTGTTGGGGGACAGCACACCCGTGGCGATCATCTCTATGGTGATCACCGCCTCCAGATCCACGCGGATGCTGGGCAGGGAGCGCGCACGTTCAATCTCGTTCTTGACGCGATCTTGCGGGACGACCTGGTTGACCAGCGTTCCACCGTGCGGTTGCTGTGGGTAGCGATCAAAATTCAATGTGGAATGGTTCATATTGCCTCCTTTAAGGTGCCCCGCGGTGACGATGAGAGATAGTTTTTTTGTCGGGGCGTTTTCGTTTGCCAGTGATAGATGAGTTGCAGGCCGCGGGACAGGCCCCTGGATTGCAAATGCTCTATTTCTTCTTGGGATGTCGAACGAAAAATCCTCGTCCGAACAGGTGATGCCGCACTGGTTTGCATGCCGTATGCGCATCGTTGTGTTGCGGTCGTTTGATACGGCATGACGACAAGGAAACAGGCATCGTGCCGGGCTGCTTGGCCGGTGGGGTGATCGTTACCCATGGCTCATGATGCTGCTGCTTACCCCAGGAAAACCGCCTTGAAAATCAAATTGGGTATAGGTGATAAGCCCTAGCTTTCCATGAGCAGATCCCGCCGGAACTGCCTTAGTATTACTCACAATCGCGAGAAAAATCATCGCGTTATACCAAAGTAGGAGACAGTGCAGATGACGCCGGCTTGGGTGGTGTTGGCTTCCTTGATTTACGCTGCGATTTTGTTTGCGATTGCCTGGTTCGGGGATAGAAACCCCTTGTATACCCAGCGCCCCTGGCTGCGGCCCATGGTCTATAGCCTGGCTTTGGCGGTGTACTGTTCCTCGTGGACGTTTTACGGCGCGGTAGGGTCGGCGGTCCGGTACGGCATCGGTTTTCTGCCTATTTATCTGGGCCCGATATTGATGCTGCTGTTTGGCTGGCGAATCATCGAACGTCTGGCGCTGGTCGCCCAATCCCAAAATACCGTGTCCATTGCGGACTTTATGGCCAGTCGTTACGGACGCTCTCAACGTCTGGCGGCGATGGTGGCAGGTATTGCCGTGGTGGCGGCCGTGCCGTACTTGGCCCTGCAGTACAAGGCGGTGGCCCTAAGTCTGAGCGTGCTGGCCGGGACCGAGTTTCATGCAGGCCTGTTGGGCGACCCGGCCCTGTACGTGGCGATCCTGATGGCCCTGTTTTCCATTTTGTTCGGAACGCGGCAAGTCGATGCCACCGAGCACAGACCGGGTCTGATGCTGGCCGTGGCGTTTGAGTCGGTGGTCAAACTGGTGGCTTTGCTCGCGGTAGGCCTGTTTGCGGTGCGCTGGTTTGCCCACACGGAGCTCGATATGGTGGGGGCGGTCAGCACCTTGTTCGAAAACAGTCCACCGGTGGGATTCGTCGGTCAAACCCTGTTGGCATTTGCGGCGATCATTTGCCTGCCCCGGCAGTTCCATGTGGCTATTGTGGAGTGTGGAGACGTGGTGGACATACGGCGCGCACGCTGGCTGTTTGGAGCCTACCTGATCGTGGTCAGTCTTATGGTCTTGCCGATTGCCGCGGCCGGGGTCAGCTTGTTTGGTACTGGAGCCCAGGGGGTGGCGCCGGATAGTTTTGTGCTCGCCTTGCCCTTGTCGCAAAACCAGGTGGGACTGGCCCTGATGGTGTATATCGGTGGTTTCTCGGCGGCGACAGGCATGGTCATCGTGACCAGTGTGGCGCTCTCGACCATGGTGAGCAATGATCTGGTGATGCCCTTGCTGCTGCGTCGTGGCTGGGCGCAGTATCAGCAAAGCACAGTGGCTTCTACGGTTCTTTGGATTCGGCGTGTCGCCATTATGGTGCTGGCCGGCGTGGCTTACGGCTATTACATGCTTAGCGGCAGCGATACGACCTTGGCGGCCTATGGCTTGATGGCGTTTGTGGCGGTCGCCCAGTTCGGGCCTGGCCTGATAGGAGGGCTGTATTGGCGAGGAGCCAGCCGACAGGGCGTGGAGGCGGGGCTTTTGCTGGGCTTTGCCATCTGGGTCTATACCTTGCTGTTGCCTACCTTGGCCGAGGTGGGATGGTTGGCGGCTGACTGGCTGCACCAAGGGCCCTGGGGATTGGCCTGGCTACGACCTTATCATCTGTTTGGCGTTGAAGGGTGGGACCCCTTAACCCACGGCACTTTCTGGTCCCTGCTATGCAATATCAGCGCATTCTTGTGGGTGTCCTGGCGCCGGCGGCCGGGCCTGGGCGAGCGCCTGCGCGCCGAGCCTTTCCTGAATCCCTATGCGGAGCGGCAAACCCTGGCAGCTCGTCATGCTTATGGGGATTTGTCGGTGCAGGATCTGCAGGTGTTGGCTGAACGGATTGTTGGTAAAAAAATGGCAAGGCGGGCGTTTGAGACCCAGGCACGGCAAATGAAACAGCCGCTGGAGCCGGGACTGCGGGCAGATAGCGCCTGGGTGCATTTCACGGAACTGTTGTTGGCGGCAGCGGTGGGGGCGGCCTCGGCTCGTCTGGTTTTGACCAGTGCCTTGCGCGGTTCAGGCATGGAGGTGGCCGCTATCATGGCCGTGCTGGATGAGGCCGGTCAGGAGTTGCGTTTTAATCGGGATATCTTGTTGGCGACGCTGGAAAATATTGATCAGGGCGTCAGTGTGGTCGATGCAGATATGCGTCTGGTCGCCTGGAACCAGCGCTACCAGCAGTTATTCGATTACCCGCCCAGTATGTTGTATGTGGGACGGTCCGTAGCCGACCTGATTCGCTTTAATGCCGAACGGGGCAAGGTCGATGGCGTAGAGAGCATCGGGGTGGAACAGGCCATTGCTCGCCGGATTCAGTTTATGCGCGAGGGTTCCTCTTATGTGACCCAACGCATGCTCAATGACCGGCAAGTGATCGAACTGCGAGGCCGGCCCCTGCCCGGCGGCGGCTATGTCACCAGCTATAGCGACATCACCCATTACAAGCGGGTCGAGCGTGAGTTGCGGGAGATGAATGACAGTCTGGAGCAGCGCGTCGCCGTGCGTACGCAAGAGGCGGAAAAAGCTCAGGAGTCCCGAACCCGTTTCTTGACGGCTGTCAGCCACGATGTCCTGCAACCGATTAACGCCGCACGTCTGTTTGCTTCGGCCTTGCGCGATACACACGATCTTGCCGAAATGCCCAATCTGGCCGAGCGCGTCGATACATCTTTGCGTACCGCGGAGGAATTGCTGGAGGGTCTGCTGGATATTTCCCGTCTGGATGCCGGAGCCTTGAAGCCCGATCTGGGGGTGATCAATGTTCAGCACTTGTTGCAGCATCTGGCGGATCAATATGCGCCCATGGCGGCTCGGCGCGGCATTCAATTGCGGATTCACGCCCGTCCTTTGTCGGTGTATAGCGATCATCGCCTGCTGCGGCGGGTGCTGCAGAATTTTCTGGCCAATGCCTTGCGCTACACACAGGAAGGCCGGGTGGTGTTTGGCGTGCGGGTTCGGGGCGAAGAGCTGGAGTTCCAGGTCTGGGATTCAGGCCAGGGCATTCCGCCGCATCATATTCAGCAGATTTATGCGGAGTTCCATCGTTACGAGCAAGCTTTCGACTGGGATGGCCGGGGCCTGGGATTGGGCCTGTCCATTTGCCAGCGTATTGCGGTCTTGCTGGGGCACACGCTGGATGTCCGATCCGAGGTGGGGCGCGGCAGCATGTTCTCCATTCGCGTTCCCTTGAGCCACGCGACGCAAGCCAGCAGTCACCCAAGTAACGATTCCAGCAAGCCTGCCGATGGCTTGCCGTTAAAGGGCTTGCGAGTGCTGTGTCTGGACAATGATCTGGATATTATCGCGGGTATGGAAGTGCTGCTGGGCCGCTGGGGAGCGCAAATCATTACCGCCAATACGGTAGATCGTGCTTTGGAGACCATCTCCTTGAACCCCGATGTCTTGCTGGTGGATTATCACTTGCATGATCGGCTGGACGGTTTGCAGGCACTGCAATTGTTGCGCCTGCATTTGCCTCATGCGCAAGGCGCGTTGTTGACGGCGGATGGGAGTGATGAGCTGAAAGCAGCAGCTCGACAATATGGCTATCTGGTGTTGACCAAGCCGGTAAAGCCCGCTTCGCTGCGAGCTTTTTTGACCGCGCAAATTAAAACGTATTAGCGTCCTGGGATTCGTCCTGGTTCAGGCCAAGATGGCTGGCCATCAAGACGGCCTGGGTGCGATTGGAAGCACCCAGCTTGCGCAAAATGGCCGTCATGTGTGCCTTGATGGTGGCCTCCGAGACATTGAGCTCGTAGGCAATCTGCTTGTTCAGTTGCCCGGTGCTGAGCATTTGCAGTACGCGAAATTGCTGAGGGGTCAGCTCGCGCAACTTCGCGGCGACTTCACGCTCGTCCAGGCTGATGCCGGGGGCGGAAGAACCGATTTCCGGCAGCCAGGTGCCGCCATCCAGAACGACTTGCAGGGCGATACCCAGCGTTTGCGCATCAATGGATTTGGGAATGAAGCCCATGGCGCCGTGATCCATGGCGCGGCGCATGAAGCGGGCCTCTTCATGGGCCGTGACCAGAATGATGGGCAGGCAGGGGTAGGTCGCACGCAAATGGACCAGTGCACTGAAGCCGATTGCCCCAGGTATATCCAGGTCCAGCAAGAGCAAATCGGCGTCAGGATGGTCGTCGACCAGCGGATATAGATTAGAGATGCGATCCGCTTCGTAGATGGCCGTGCCGGGAAACAGACTGGCTACGACACCTCGTAACGCTTCCCGAAATAGCGGGTGATCGTCCGCAATGAGCAGTTCATTCATGTGGGGATTATGCCATGTTCAAGTATCTGCAAGGATGCCCGCCCGGATGAGCTGTGTATCCGTAAAAACAGGGCACCGAAATGCCCTGTTTTTTCTTGCATGCTGACTGAATCAGCGTCAAAGCCTTAGTGAGCGCTGGCGCTGGCAGCCCCAATACCGGTTTGACTGCGTACGGTCAGGGCCTCGAACGCGGCGCGCTCTTTGACTGCGCGTGCGCTGTTATCCAGTGTTGAGAACAGCCAGATCGAGAAGAAGGCCAGCGGGATGGACAAAATGCCTGGGTTGGGGAAAGGGGTGATAGGCTCGGCAAATCCGAAGACATCTACCCAGACGGTGCTGCTCAAAACGACCCATGCGGTGGCGGTGACCAGCCCCAGAAAGCCGCCAATGGTGGCGCCACGGGTGGTGCAGCCACGCCAGGCGATCGACAACACCAGAACCGGGAAGTTGGCGCTGGCCGCAATCGCAAAGGCCAACCCCACCATAAAGGCCACGTTCTGGTTTTCAAAAATGATGCCCAGCAAAATGGCCAGTACGCCCAAGACCACGGTGGAGATGCGCGAAATGCGCATCTGGTCTTTCTCGGTGGCTCGTCCCTTGGCAATGACGTTGGCGTACAAGTCATGCGAAATCGCGGCAGCGCCCGCCAGCGCCAGGCCGGCCACCACGGCGACAATGGTGGCGAAAGTGACGGCGGCCAGAAAGCCCAGCAGCAGGTTGCCACCGACAGCATTGGCCAGGTGGACCGCGACCATATTGGTGCCGCCAATCAGGTCGGTCAACATATTGAAGGAACCGTCAGGGCCGGTATGGAAGTACTCGGGGTGTCTGACCAGCAAGGCAATGGCGCCAAAGCCGATGATGAAGGTCAGCAGGTAGAAGTAGCCAATGAAGCTGCTGGCATAAATCACCGATTTACGGGCTTCCTTGGCGTCGGCCACGGTGAAAAAGCGCATCAGGATATGCGGCAGGCCGGCTGTACCAAAGGCCAAGGCAATGCCCAGGGACAGCACGTTAAGTGGGTTGCGACTGACCGCCGCGCCCGGCTCCAGAATGGCATGGCCGGTCGGGTGAGTGGCAACGGCCTTCGCCAGCATGGTATCCACGTCCCAATGGAAAGCAGCCAGCACCAGAACCGTCATCAAAGTGGCGCCAACCAGCATCAGTACGGCCTTGATGATCTGTACCCAGGTCGTGGCGGTCATGCCGCCAAAGGTCACGTAAATCATCATCAGCGAACCGACAATGACCACCGCCACGTTGTAGTCCAGCCCGAACAGCAGCACGATCAGTTTGCCAGCCCCCACCATTTGTGCGATCAGGTACAGGGCAATAATCAGCAAGGATGCGCTGGCCGCCAGAATGCGCATGGGATTTTGGGACAGACGAAACGAGGTCACGTCGGCAAAGTTGTAGCGGCCCAGATTGCGCAGTCGCTCGGCAATCAGAAACATGACGACCGGCCAGCCAAACATAAAGCCGATGGCATAGATCATGCCGTCAAAGCCGCTGACGTACACCATGCCCGCAATCCCCAGAAAAGAGGCGGCGGACAGATAATCCCCGGCAATCGCCAGTCCGTTCTGAAAGCCGGTCAGGCCACCGCCCGCGGTATAAAAGTCTGATGTGGTGCGGGTGCGTCGTGCGGCCCACCAGGTAATGGCCATGGTCCCGGCAATGAAGATCAGGAACATGACAATGGCAGAGGTATTGGCCTGACCGGGCGAGGCGGCCATTGCATGGCTGCTGGCCAAGCTGAACAGGCCCAAGCTCATGAGTAAGGTTTTCATGTCACGTCCCTCATGATTTGCGCCAGCAAGGGGTCATAGACCTTGTTGGAGATGTAGACGAACAGGGACACCAGAACAACCGCGCTGAGCAGCACAATGGCGGCGCTCAGCACGCCAATCGTCATTGTCATGGAGCCGACGGGACGGCTGAAAAGCTCGGGGTCAAAAGCCAGTGTCAGAATAAAGCCGGCGTACACAATCACGGTCAGACCAAAGAAGATCAGGCTCATGCGGTTGCGTTTTCGAAGCAGCTCTTGATAGGCCGGGTGTTGGGTCACTGCCGTGACGGCAGGATGGGCTGAATTCATGGTTGGTGTCTCCTTATGGGGTTTGATGATTCTTGGCATCGAGGCTCTCTACCTACAGGACGTACAGAGAGTGGGCGCTTGAGGGCGCTCTGTGTACAGCATGTATAAAACGAATCAGCTTTTCCCGACAGGCGACTTTGGTCGTAGAGGAGGGGGGCAGGGCGGCGCGTTGGGCGACTTCTTGGGTGCCCCTGCCCGTGTCATTCAAATACTGTCTCGGCCGGTGATGGTGCTTGTTTCGACTCATCCCGATCAAGGGCGTTGCATACGTTCGCGATCTCGGACAACAGCAGATGAGATAGGCTTGCCGCCGCCAGCGCATTGTCAGGCGTCTGTTCAGAACCGGGCTGACAGGGCAGGGGCCAGCGGCTTTTGGGGCGTTCCTTGTAGTCCTGGTCGGTGATCAGCACGATGTTTGCGCAGCGTGTTTCCAGGCGAAGCATGAGCGCTGGCATGCCCTCAGCTCGGGGATGCAGGTTGAAAATTATCACGACATCCTGGTGCTGAATGTCCGCCAGGTATTCGCAGACCGTCTGACCGGCGCCCGGGATCAGCCGCACCCCGGGCATGAGCCTGGACAGATGCCAGTAGAAATGCCCTGCCAGAAAGTAGTTTGCCTGCAAGCCCAGTACCCAGATTTGTCGTGCGCCACGGATGGCCTGGCTGGCCTCTTGCAGGACGGAATGGGACAGATGACGATACGTGTTGCTCAGCTTGTTGTAGCCATCTTGCAAATGGGATTGCAGGCTTGCCTCACCCACAGACAGTTGGGGGCTCGGCGAGAGAAGAGTGTCATCGGTTTTTTCCGTGCGAATCTGCCTGCGTGCCGCCTCGTAGTTGGCGTAGTCCAGGCGACGAATGAGGCGCGTGACGGTTGCGTTGGAGACTTGCGCCAGGCTGGCCAGTTCCGAGGCGTTATAACTGGACAGATCACCGGGGAAATCCAGCGCGAACTGGGCCAGACGGCGCTCGGAGGCGGGTAGATCAGTAAGGATGGCGCGGACGCGGTCAAGAAAAGAGAGTGGGCGCTTGTCGGGCATGGTGTGGGGCGAGGCCCTGTTTTGGAGTTGCGAAAAACGAGCCTGCAGGGAACCGCGGGTTGGGTTCGTCTTGTTTGACGGCGTGTCATTGATTCACAAGGTAAGCCGGTAGTTTGTTCTATAGAAAGTCAGCTGATGGCTTTGAAGTAATCCTGTGCGGCAAGCAAGGCATCGCTCAAGGAGCCATGCACAAATTCCGTGCTGATCGCGACCATCAGGTTCGCAGGCAGACCGAAGTCCTCGATCAGGGCGCCGTTGCGGTCGCGCCAGGTCTGGCTGGCAGGGTCCAGAACGACTGGGCTGTAGTGCTCGCGCACCAGATCCAGTACCGTATCGGCTGTGGAGCGGTATGTGAATACCGGCAGGCCCTGAGCTACCGCGTAGCCGATTTCAAAAGCCGTGCCCGTGTCGATCTCCGCGCCCCTGAACGCCGTGATATTGGCCACGACTGCATCGGCCTGATCCAGTAGGCGGATATTGTGGTGATAGATGGCAGAGGCCTCAATCTCTTCCTGATCAACGGGGTGCAGAGGCTGAAAACCAAAGTCTCGCACCAGTTGCTTGTGCAGTTTGGCACGCTCGACAGCGTCGCTGAAAAACACATCAGGACCCGCTAAATAGATACGCTTCATCGTGGCTCCTTGTTGGTTTTGGGAAGGCAGGCAACCAGGGGCCGCGTGGGCCCGGACGCTGATCTGCAGCGGAGGCACAACGAGGCCCTGTGGTGTCGGTCATGATCTACGTGATGATATACGATTCAAACCGTGGGAGCAGAACATCGGCGAGAGGTTTTTCCGGCCACCAGGACTCAATCGGATTCGCTGCGGCGGTACACGCTAAGGGCAAGCCCCAGCCCGGCCAGCATGCCTGCACAGCCTCGGTTCAGCCAGCGCATGGCCTGGCCCGAGAGCAGGCGCATGGCGTGATGTCCTCCCAGGGCGTAGATACTCATTAAGGCAATATCAATCAGGGCGGTGACCAATGCCAGCGTAATGTATTGAATGGCGATCGGGCTTTCAGGCCGGATGAACTGGGGTAAAAAGGCCGAAAAAAACAGCAAGGCTTTGGGGTTGGACAGAGCCACCAGTAAAGAACGCAGGAAGGCGGCTCGACCCGTACGGACTTTCTCTGTGGAGGGTTGCGACGGGACGGCGCTCACAGGGGCATGCCAAAGACCATAGGCCAGATAAAGCAGATAGCCGGCGCCAATCCATTTCACCAGCGTGAAAAGCTGCTCGGAAGCCAGCAGCAGGGCGCCCAGCCCCCCGCCTACCGCGGCGATCAGAATCAGATCCGAGAGCGCGGCACCCGCAATTCCGCAGGCGGCAATGCGTTTGCCGCCGTGGGCGCCATTGTTCAGGGCGAGCAGCATGGTGGGCCCAGGCATGACGGTGACAGCGGCCACGGCAACGACATACAGAGACAGACTGGTTAAATCCACAAAGACTCCTTGAAAAGAACCGGGCGACAAAAGTGGGCGGTAAGAGGGGCCACGCGGGAGCAGGGCCGGGTTTTGAATGGATGCAGTCGTTCAGCAGGAGTTAAGCATAAAAAAGGCCAGCCTGAATGGCTGGCCCCCGTTGCATTAGGCCCTCATTCAATCAGGCCTGGCCTGGTTCGAGCGTTGCCGCAGCCGTGAACAGCACGTCGGTAGATGAGTTCAAGGCAGTCTCTACGGAGTCCTGCACCACCCCAATCACAAACCCGACTCCGACCACTTGCATGGCGACATCATTGGAAATTCCGAACATATTACATGCCAGAGGAATCAGCAGCAAAGAGCCACCAGCCACACCGGAGGCGCCGCAAGCGGCAATGGTGGCCACCAGGCTCAACAACAGCGCGGTAGGCAGGTCGGCGGGGATTTCCAGCGTATGTACCGCAGCCAGGGTCAGAACGGTAATGGTGACGGCTGCGCCGGCCATATTGATGGTGGCACCAAGCGGAATAGAGACCGAGTACGTGTCCTTGTGCAAGCCCAAGCGCTCGCACAATGCCATGTTCACCGGAATATTGGCGGCGGAGCTGCGGGTGAAAAAAGCGGTGATCCCGCTTTCACGCAGGCAGGTAAAGACCAGTGGATAGGGGTTGCGACGCAGTTTGGCAAACACGATGATGGGATTGATAATAAGGGCAACAACCAGCATGCAACCCACCAGCACGATCAGCAGCAGGCCGTACTGGCGCAGCGCCTCAAAACCGGACTCTGCAATGGTGACCGCCACCAGCCCAAAAATCCCCAAAGGCGCAAAGCGGATGACCAGACGCACCAAGGAGGAGACGGCATTGGCCATATCAGTGAGCAAATCACGTGAGCCTTGGGAGCCGTGCTTCAAGGCCAGGCCCAGCGCAATGGCCCAGGCCAGGATACCCATGTAGTTGGCGTTGAGCAGGGCATCGACCGGGTTCACGACAATGCTGGTCAGCAGGTCGAGCAAGACTTCAATAATATTGCCGGGCGGGTTCAAGGTAGAGTTGGCCAGATCCAGTTTCAGCGTGACGGGAAACGCGAAGCTGGCGATGACGGCCACCAGAGCGGCCAGAAAAGTTCCCAACACATACAGCACCAGGATAGGACCCATGCGGGTAGAGGACTGGACCTTTTGATTGGCGATGGAGGACATCACCAGCACGAACACCAAAATGGGCGCGACCGACTTCAAGGCAGAGACAAACAACTGACCGAGCAGGGCGATGGAGTGTGCGGCGTCCGGCGCAAAGCGCCCCAGCAAAATACCGGCGATCAAACCGATCACAATTTGCGTTACAAGGCTGCCATGCAGGATAAAGCCTAGTAGGCCTCTGGCTTGATGGGCGGGGTGGGCCATGAAAAGCGACTCCAGACAAAAGGGGAGGGATGAGGTACGTGAAAAACGCCCTGGCGAGGACTCAGCCAGAGCGCGAAAGAGGTTTATTCTAGCACTTTGGGCTATGCAATTTGTAGCCAATGTGGTATGGTTACTAATCCACATGGGGTCGACATGGCTTCGACGTGGGTCAAGAAGCAGATCAGGGCGTGTCGAGCACCAGTACGCTCGTAAATCCACTGGAAAACTACAAACGCCAACGACGAGCGTTTCGCTCTAGCCGCTTAAGGCTGGGCCACTGCACTAATTTGTCTTTGGGTTAGGTAGGGCAACCTACAGCAGTGTTATTTACAAAGAATCGAATCGGGCTGCGCCACGAAGTCCGGTTCTAAAACTTAGTGGATCGCCAAGGAAAGGCCTGTCAATTGGCATAATCCAAGGTTAAAACTTAAAGTTAATTGACTACACATGTAGAACTGTCTGTGGACGGCTTGCGGACGGGGGTTCAATTCCCCCCGACTCCACCAAGAAATCCTGAAAAACCAATGACTTAGCGGTCATTGGTTTTTTCTTTTTGGGGCTGTTTTAGCATGGGCTGGGCACGATCATCAGATGACCTTTTTAATAGCAGATCCAGCAATGGCGGGACTGAATGCTTGTTCGGCCCTGGACTCTGTCCCAATGTCCGCGTCCGGCATCCATCTTCCATAAATTCTGGCGATCATTGTTCAGTCACTGCTGCCCATCTGCCTGGGCACCCACAACGGGTGCTCACCCGCCGACAGCATCATGGAAGCATAGGTGTGGCGGGTTTGGTAAGGGCGCCTGTAACGCCCATCTGCTTTTTTCAGAATTGATACCCACACTTTCCGAAACTGCTGGTCGCCAGTCCAGCGTGGCCAATTCTACGGCAGCCCTGGTTTTTCAGTGCGCTCGACCCCGTAGACGCCCCGGTGTCGGTCTATATAGGCATTTACTTCTTGAGCTCGCGGTCGAGTGCCGCCTGGTCAATAAAAGCGCTGGCCGACTCCAATAACTTGTTGGTCCGGCGTAGCGCCCTGTTTTCGCGCTCTATGCCTTCCTGCGTTCGCGTTCGCTGCTGGTCATGCCATCACGCCTGCCGCTGTCGATCTCGCTGCGCTTGACCTAATCGAGCAAAGCGGCCGGTACGCAACCGATTTTCGGCGCAATAGACTCAACACCCGCCCACAGCGACGGGTACTCACCACGGTGTGCTCCTGTACCAAGCGCACGACACGCTCACGGACTTCAGGGGGAGCTTGTTCGTGCCCCATTCCCTCGACGCTTGGAGCCTCCTCAAAACCTGGGGCGATTCAACAGGGCGAATGAGAGCCCGTTTGTGATGCTCCGTGGTCCAAGCCTCGCATCATTTTTCCCGAACCCGGGATTTACAGCGTCATAATGGCCTCTTTAACGACAATAAAAGAGGAGCACAAGATGGCACGTTGGGTGTTTTATTCCGCAGCAGGTACCTGTGCGCTGGCAACACACATTGCCTTGTATGAGGCAGGTGCGGATGTCGAGGTGGTCAAGCTGGATTTCGCGGCTAATCAGCAGCAAAGCCCGGAGTTTTTGCGTATCAACCCCAAGGGGCGTGTCCCGGCGCTGGTGACTGAACAGGGGACATTGACTGAAACTCCGGCTTTGCTGGCCTTTGTGGCACAACGCTTTCCGCAGGCACAGTTGGCGCCTCTGGACGACCCTTTTGCTTTTGCTCGTTTGCAGGAGCTCAACAGTTATCTGGCATCGACGGTGCATGTCGCCCATGCACACAAGCGCCGGGGTGCCCGCTGGGCCGATGATCCCGCGGCCCACGAGGCCATGCGCCTTAAGGTTCCACAAAATATGACGGCGTGTGCTGCCTTTCTGGAGTCCCTTATTGTTGGACCTTGGGTGATGGGCGAGCAATTTACCGTTTCCGATGGCTATCTTTACACCGTGGGGAGCTGGCTTGAAGGCGATGAGGTGGAGATGAGCAGATTCCCCAGGCTGGTAGCCTATCTTCAGCGGGTTGGCGAGCGTGAGGCGGTGCGCAGAGCCGTGGCCGAGGCGGCGGCCTGAAGGCGTCGTGCTGGATCGAGCGTACCGCGCACGACCAGACTGGGGCCGATCAGATCAGATCGGGATGGATCCGATCCGTCCTTGATCAGTCCTGTACAGGGCCTAAAGAGCTGCTGGCGGCGTTTTGCAGCGCGGCACCTATATTACGCAAGGTGTCAGACCGGATCGCGGCATGCTGCCAGTACAGGGGGACATCCAGCCAAAGGCCCGGGGCGACCAAGGCCAGTTCCCGGGCTGCCAGAGCGTCGCAAACCATGGAGTCCGGGGCCAGGCACCAGCCCAGCCCCAAGGCTGCTGCCTTCACAAAGCCGGTCGAGGTGGGCAGATAGTGGATGGGGGGGGCAAGCGTCACATCGGTGATCTGACGTATAAAACGCCATTGCAACTCGTCTTTGCGATTAAAGACAATCATGGGGGCTTGAGCCAGTGAGTCTGCCTGTGCCCCTTGACTAAAGTGTCGGCTGACAAAGGCCGTCGAGGCAATGGCCTGATAACGCATGATGCCCAAAGCCTGAACCTCACAGCCTTGCAAGGGTGTGGGCTCGGCAGTGACCGCGGCCAGCACAGAGCCATTTCGTATCAGCTCCAGCGTATGGTCCTGGTCATCAACCCGTACATCAAACAAGTAGCCGTGTGCCTGACTGAGCTGGGCCAGAGCTTGAAGGAACCAGGTGTCCAGTGAATCGCTGTTGACCGCAATAGCGATGGGGCGGTTCGTTCCATTTTTCTCGGGCAGGAAATCGGCGAGGGCCTCTGCTTCCAGAGCCTGCATGGGACGGACACGACGCAGCAGCAGTTCGCCTGCCGGTGTGGGGCGACAAGGCGGTTGGCGCAGGACCAGAACCTGCCCCAGCCTGTCTTCCAGTGCCTTGATCCGTTGTGAGACGGCAGAGCTCGTGATGTGCAGCCTACGTCCAGCTGCCTCGAAACTGCCTTCCTCCAGGACTGCTGTAAAGGCTCTTAGCTGTGGGTGCAGTAAATCCATGACAAGTCCGGAGTGATTAGTTTTGCTTAACTATGTAAAGAGTAATTAGCTTTTCTTAATAGCTAAAGGATAGCACTATAAGGCGGTTTTCAAGTTCCGAGAGGGGAGCGGTATGTTTTTCTCTGTTGCAGCGACGGGTTTTTTGAGCGGAGCTGGCCTGATTATCGCTATTGGCTCTCAAAATGCCTTCGTGTTGCGGCAAGGTCTGGAGCGTCGCCATGTGGGGCTGGTGGTCGGTATTTGTGCGCTGGCTGATATTGTCCTGATTCTGGGAGGCGTTGCTGGTATTGGTACCTTGGTGCATGAGTGGCCAGGTCTGTTGCAAGTTCTGCGTTGGGGGGCCGCAGTCTTTCTGGCCTGGTATGGATGGAGGGCCGCCCAGCGGGCCTGGGCGGGCACGGGCAGTTTGCTAGCCGGTCAGGGAAGCGAGCGCAATCGCCGCCGTATAGTGCTAATGTGTCTGGCGTTTACTTTTTTGAATCCCCACGTTTATCTGGATACGATGGTGCTGTTGGGTAGCTTGTCCATGCCCTATCCGGGTCATTTGCAATGGGCGTTTGCCTTGGGCGCCTGTGCCGCCAGCCTGTGCTGGTTCCTGGCCCTGGGCTATGGGGCACGTTTGCTGCAGCCGGTTTTTCGTCAGTCCTTTGCTTGGCGAGTACTGGACGCCTGTATTGCGTTTTTTATGTGGGCCTTGTGCGCTTTATTGCTGTTGCGGCCGTTGTGAGAGTGAGCCAGGTTCTGCCCAGGCCCGATCTTTTTGTGGAATCCAAGAGTGGGGCTGCATCGTGGGACAGCTTTCTGAGATTCGATCGGCCCTGGCAAATGGTGTCCCCCGTCAAACAGACGTGCGGACGAGTCCTGATGCAGACACCTTGCCTCCCACCCTGAGATGGTCGAGAGGGGGGAGATGGCCGAGGTGTCTACCGTTCGCGCCGAGAGGTCGGGATGGGGTTTGCTGCCCTGCATTGCCCGGCCTCTATTCACCCTGGGGAAGCTGGGCTACCACCTTGATCTCGAACTGAAAACCCGATAGCCAGGGCACGCCGAGGCCGGTCAGGGCCGGGTAGGGCGCATCACCCCAGTAATCTGGCAAGACTTTCCACAAGGTGTCCAGATTCTTCTCGGGGTCGACCAGAAAGAGGGTCACGTCCAGCACATGCGCGAAGGTGCAGCCAGCGGCCGCCAATACGGCACGCAGGTTCTCGAAGGCCAGACGCATCTGTTGTTCCAGATCGGGTTCGGGCGTGCCATCTGGATGGCTGCCCACCTGCCCTGATACAAACAAAAAGCCATTGCAGCGCACCGCAGGCGAATAATGAGCACGTTCATACAAGGCGTGGCGCTCAGAAGGAAATACGGCTTGGCGTAAGGGAGTCATTCGGGGTTCCTCTACCGGCTTGAGTGGGTGAAGTTGATCAAGTCATTTACTGTAGGCGTTGGGCGTGGGCGGATAAACCCTGGATGACGAACCACACTGTTTCTATAATCAAAACAATGACCACTACGCTTTGGAGATAATGCGTGGACCGTTTTGAAGCGATGCGCACCTTCGCCAAGGTGGTGGAAACCGGCAGCTTTACCAAAGCGGCTCAGGCCTTGCATATCAGCCGGACACGGGCCACGCATCTGGTGCAGCAACTGGAGGCCCACTTGCGGGTGAGTCTGCTCAATCGCACGACGCGCAAGGTCAGTCTGACCAGCGCAGGCGCCTTGTACGTGGAGCGCGTGCAGCAACTGCTGACTGACCTGGACAATACAGAACGGGATCTGGCGCACGTCTTGGCCTTGCCTGCCGGGCGTTTGCGAGTCGATGTGCCCAGCCCGTTGGCCAGTCGCGTGCTGGTGCCTGCCTTACCGTCTTTTTATCAGCGTTACCCTGATATTCAACTGGATATGGGGGTGGGTGATAAAGCTGTGGATCTACTCGATGAGAGTGTGGATTGCGTGGTTCGAGGTGGCCCGATTCAGGATCAGGCTTTAGTAGCCAGGCGAGTGGGGAGCTTGCGTCTGGCGATATATGCCGCCCCGGCGTACCTGAAGCGGTGTGGGACGCCAGTCCATCCTACCGAACTGGATAGTTCGCAGCATTCGGTGGTGGGCTATCTTTGGGAGCATCAGAACAAACCGTTTCCGTATGCCTTGCGTCGTCACAAGGAAAGCGTAGTTGTGCGGGGATGTAGCGGGTTGGCTGTCAACGATGGCAATGCCTATCTGGCAGCGGGTGAGGCTGGTCTGGGACTGGTTTGTCTGCCCGACTATCTGGCTAATGCAGCTGTGCAGGAAAACCGCTTGGTAGCCTTGTTTGCTGACTGGAGCATGGACCCCATGCCTTTGCATGTGGCGTTTCACCGTAACAAGCATACGAATGTGCGCTTGCGGGCGTTTATTGAGTGGGTTGGGGAACTGCTCGCGCCGCTCTCTTGAAAGCCGCAGCGGCGCATATCCAGGCAGGGGCGCTGTCGCTCCTGGGGTTGCGCCCGAATCGAGTGCGGTTGCTGATGCGTTTTTCCTGAATTGAAGTGGCTTATAAAAAAACCAAGGATGGGTCATCCTTGGTTTTTGGGCGAGTTCTCGCTTAGGAGGCGTCGGTACTGTCTACAGCGGCCAGCGGGGTTTGAGAAAACTCGGGGCGTTCCGTGCCGTGCTTGATCCGATACTCTTTCAGGAACTTGGCGATGCGGTTGATTGCCTCGCGCAAGTCGGGCTCGTGCGGCAAAAAGACCATGCGAAAGTGGTCGGGGTGGGGCCAGTTAAAGCCGGTACCCTGAACCAGCATGACGCGAGTGGCTTCGAGCAGTTGCAGGAAAAATTGACGATCATCCTTGATGGGATAAATTTCGGGGTCCAGACGGGGGAACATATACAAGGCAGCGTGAGGCATGACGCAGCTGACTCCCGGAATGGCCGTAATCAGCTCATAGGCCAGATCGCGCTGACGACGCAGACGGCCGCCTTCGCAAACCAGGTCATTAATGCTCTGGTAGCCGCCCAGCGCAGTCTGGATAGCCCATTGGCCGGGAACGTTGGCACACAGCTTCATATTGGCCAGCATGCTCAGGCCTTCGATGTAGTCGGCACCGGCTTTCTTGTCCCCGGAGATCACCAGCCAGCCGGCGCGGTAACCACAGGCGCGGTAACTTTTGGACAGGGAGTTGAAGGTCAGTGTCAGTACGTCGGAGGACAGGCTGGCCATGGCGGTGTGCTTCATGTCGTCGAACAGGACCTTGTCGTAGACTTCGTCCGCCAGCAGCACCAGATTGAACTCGCGTGCAATGTCCACCAGGGCTTGCAAGACCGAATCAGGGTAGAGCACGCCAGTGGGGTTGTTGGGGTTGATGACCACCAGGCCTTTGGTCCGCGGCGTGATTTTGGCGCGGATGTCGTTCAGGTCCGGAATCCAGCCATTGGATTCGTCGCACAGATAATGAACGGGTGTGCCGCCTGACAGGCTGGTGACAGCCGTCCATAAGGGATAGTCGGGCATGGGCAGAAGCAGCTCGTCCCCATCGTCCAGCAGCGCGTTGGTCGCCATGGCGATCAACTCCGAAGCGCCATTGCCCAGGTAAATATCTTCCAGCGTCACGCCCTTGATGCCCTGTTGCTGGGTGTAGTGCATGACGGCTTTGCGCGCGGCAAAAATACCTTTGCTGTCCGAGTAACCCGCCGAGTTGGGCAGGTTACGAATCATATCGAGCTGGATCTCTTCCGGGGCATCAAAACCGAACACCGCCAGATTGCCGATATTCAGTTTGATCAGTTGCTGGCCCTCGTCTTCCATTTGCTTGGCCCGGTCCATGATGGGGCCGCGAATATCGTACAAAACATTCGCCAATTTGCTCGATTTCTTGATGCTGTTCATGATGCTAGTAAACGGATTCCATGTGTGCTGCTGATGATCGGTGGCTGCCCGGAGCAGATCCTTATCCCGATGCCGGTTCAATGCCTTGCCTGTTCCGCCGGGGGCGGTGGGGCGGGTGCGGGGCTATGTCTGCAAGATGGCGTGTCATAGTCCGGCCAGCCTTATACCTTACCGCATGCGTGGGCCTGTCTTGTGCGCATCATCCTTAAAATTTGGCATTGTCGAGTTTTGGCGACACTCTGGAGGCAAAAAGTTTCCTGTTGGGGGGGGCAATGCCGAGCTTGGCGAGCCGGGGCGGCCGTGCCAAGGAAAAAGAGGGAGCCTGACGCTGGCACCGTGGAATCGTCTTTGTTATTGGGCTTGTTTTTGATGGAGTCAAACATTAAGATTCGATATCAAACTATTTGATATCGAATTATGAAACTGGACGCCAAATACCAAGCTCTGCTCTCTCATGCCCGGCAGCAAAAGGGCATCAACATTCAGGGTATGGAGCTCTGTTTTCAGCTCTTGTCTTTATCGGCCCGGATTGATCGGGATTGTGCGGCCTTGCTGGCCCCTCACGGTTTGAGCGAAGCGCGTTTCGTGCTGCTGTTTTTATTGGAAAACGCCCCCGAGGGCATGGCCTCCCACCGATTGGCCGAGCGGGCCGGAATTACGCGGGCAACGGTGACAACCCTGGTGGATGGCTTGCTGAAAGCGGGTTTGGTGCAGCGTTTTGCAGCCCAAGCGGATCGACGTTCTGTCATGGTGAAACTCAGTCCCCAAGGTGCTGAGCTGGCGAAACAGCTGGTGGCAACCCACGCCCGCTGGATTGGTCAGTTGTTCAGCCATTTGTCGGCGGCGGAGTGCGTCCAGCTTGGGGCCCTGTTGAGCAAGGCAGCGGGTGGAGAGCAGGCATCATGAACACAGAAAATCGCATTGGCTATGCCAAAGTGGCGGATATACCGGCTGAGGTTCTCCAGGCTTTATCAACAGGAGAAATGTCGGCCGCTACCCTCACCGAGTCCTTGGCTATTGATCAGCGGGTGTTGGCGGCCGTGGTATTTCCTGAACTCGATGAGCACGCGGTCCGGCATATTCAGTCGCTGGCCCAGCTGGGCATACTCAAACGCATGAAAGGCCTGGGCGAGTATCTGTGGCAACGCTACGGCGAATGGGCCTGGAAGCGCTGCCTGGGTCATCGCGCCGATGTGGTGCGAGGTTGGGCCTGTTTTATGGTGGGCGCGCGTGAATCGCTAAGCGTGCCGGAACGTCTGGAGGCGTTGCGTCCCTTGGCGGACGATCCACACTTTGGAGTACGCGAATGGGCCTGGATGGCGGTGCGTCCCCACTTGGTAGCCGAGCTGGACCTATCGATCCAAACCTTGCAACGGTGGGCGCACGAGGACTCAGCGTATTTACGCCGTTTTGCCTGTGAAGCCCTGCGCCCCCGAGGGGTGTGGTGCGCACATATCGCCGTTCTGAAAAAGGAGCCAGAGCGTATGTTGCCCATCCTGCAGGTGTTGCACCGGGATGATAGCGTCTATGTGCAAGACTCGGTCGCCAACTACCTGAACGATGCGGCCAAGGACCAGCCGCAGTGGGTAAGGTCGTTATGCGCTCAATGGCAGACGCAGTCGCCGCAGGATAAGGCTGTGCAGCGCGTGTGCAAACGGGCGCTGCGCAGCGTGTCCTGAAAAGGGAAAGGGTTGCGGTCGGTCTTAAGGGGCGCGCAGGGTAATCAAGGTGATTTCTGATGCGCGTCCCAGGCGTAGCGGAAAGCCGGCCCATAGTCCCGCTCCGTAACTGACATACAGTTGCATGTTACCGACTTGATACAGTCCACCTACATAGCCGTCATTGGCCATCTGCACGATCTTGTGCATGCCCAGAATATGACCGCCGTGCGTATGGCCGGACAGTTGCAAGGCCACGCCTGCCGCAGCACTTGTTTTGGCGGTGTCTGGTCGATGGCCCAGCATAATGATGGGCATGCCAGCCGGAATACCGGCCACGGCAGCACCGACATCCGGCATGGGCTGCCCGTGCACCGCAGCCGACTTGTCGGTAATCCCCGCCAAGGCAAAGGCTGCGCCATTTCGCTGAATAATGCTGTGCTCGTTCAACAGCAAACGTAGCCCCAGACTCTTGAAATGCGCTATCCAGGGCTGGTACTGAGTGTAGTACTCGTGGTTACCGGCAATGACCCAGACTCCCTGAGGGGCTGACAAAGCGTGCAAGGGAGCCACATCGTCCCGACGCGCATCGACAGTGCCATCGACCAGATCCCCGGTAATGGCAATCAGATCTGGATTCAAGGCCTGTGTCTTTTCCACGATCGCCTCAATCCAAGGACCTTGCAGCAGGCGGCTGGCGTGCAGATCCGTTAGTTGAACGATCCGGAAACCATCCAGATCGGGTGGCAAGTCCTTAATGGTCACCTCGACCGTTTTCACCTCGGGTACTTGCACGGCTTGCCACACTGCTAGTGCGGACAAACTCAGCGCCGTGATACCCAGAACGGCGCGCAGTGTTGGCGAGCGCAGCATTACCAGGCCAAGTGGCTTGTAAAGAACACGCATCAGCAGGCCGGTCAGATCCGTGAACAGGGTCAGGCTGGCGGCCAGCAGGACACTGCCAAATGCCCAGCCCAGGACCATGATAAGGGCGGCAGGGATCTCCGGCGAGGCGCGCGTGCCCCAGAACAGAGCAACCGTATAGTGATGCAGGGTGGCGGCCAGCGCCAACGCGCTGAGCAGATATTTGATCCAGGGCCGAAGTTTCAGAGGTTTGATCAATCGCCAGGCGACGTACAGGGCAAAACAGAGAGCAGCGACTTGAAACACAAGGTTATTCCAAAAAGAAACCGAGGCCGCGCAGACCGCGCGGCTGTAAAGAGGGGCCGTACAGAGCGACAGCACGTGCATGATGCCAGAGCTCAGCCTTTCCGGGCCGAATGCTCGCATAAAAAAATGTGGACATGCTTGATTACGTTTCGAGAAATCGATTCGCACATGCCTTGTGCAAAGCCTCTAGGCTCTTTTAAGACTGCCCGCTTGGTCAGGGTAGCGGTCCCGAGTGACAAGTGCCTTGTTCCGTCAGGAGCAAAGATCGTTTGCCAGCCTCTGGCCAGTTATGCGAACGCGTGGGCGTAGCAATGGTCATGCCATGCAGACCGGCTAAGGCCGCTTCTGAAGGAAGAGGTTTGTTGTGTGATTCGATTGGAGGACATATGGTGACGAAAAAATCAGCGGCGACGAACAATCAGGACTCCCTGGGTCAGGGAGGGGAGTTGCATCAGGCGGGCCATACCGCCTTGACCAGCAATCATGGCATGCCGATTTCGGATAATCAGAACTCCCTGCGCCTGGGGGCTCGCGGTCCTACTTTGCTGGAAGATTTTGTCCTGCGAGAGAAAATATTTCATTTCGATCACGAACGCATTCCAGAGCGCATCGTGCATGCTCGTGGCACGGGGGCGCATGGCTATTTTGAGTGTACGCAGGCGATTCCGGAGCTGACCCAGGCCTGTGTGTTTCAAAAGGAAGGGCATCGGGTGCCGGTGTTTTGCCGCTTTTCAACCGTAGCGGGTTCCAAGGGGTCCAAGGACACGCCGCGTGACGTGCGTGGTTTTGCGGTCAAGTTCTATACCGAACAGGGCAACTGGGATCTGGTCGGCAACAATATGCCCGTGTTCTTTATTCAGGATGCCATCAAGTTTCCGGACCTGATTCATGCCGTCAAGCCCGAGGCTGACCGCGGTTTTCCCCAGGCGGCCTCTGCCCATGACACGTTCTGGGACTTTGTCTCGCTGATGCCCGAATCGTTACATACGGTGATGTGGCTGATGTCGGATCGCGCCTTGCCTCGTTCCTTTCGCATGATGCAGGGTTTTGGCGTACACACCTTCCGTTTCGTGAATGCGCAGGGCAAGTCGCATTTTGTGAAGTTTCACTGGAAACCCAAGCAGGGATTGCAGTCGACCTTGTGGGATGAGGCCGTCAAGATTTCAGGTGCGGATTCGGACTACCTGCGACGTGATTTATACGAAGCCATTCAAAGCGGCGCTTTTCCGGAGTGGGAGCTGGGCGTGCAGGTGTTTGATCAAGAGTGGGCGGACCGGCAGGATTACGATGTGCTGGACGCCACCAAGCTGATCCCCGAGGAGAGTGTACCCGTCAAGATTGTGGGCCGTATGGTGCTCGATCGCTACCCCGACAATTTCTTTGCAGAAACCGAACAGGTTGCTTTCCTGCCTTCCAACGTGATTCCCGGCATCGACTTTACCGACGATCCTTTGTTGCAGGGCCGACTGTTTTCTTACCTGGATACCCAGAAATCTCGACTGGGAACAGTCAACTTCCATCAGATCCCGATTAATGCGCCACGTTGCCCCTTTAGCAATATGCAGCGCGACGGCATGATGCAAATGCAGGTTCCCAAAGGCCGTGCGACCTATGAGCCCAACAGTCTGGATGAGGTCGGTGAGCCGGGTGGACCTCGTGCCCAGGCTCAGGGGTTTCGCAGCTTTCCCAGTACCGTGGAGGACGGGGCGAAACTGCGTGTCCGGGCAGAGTCGTTCGCTGATCATTACAGCCAGGCACGCCTGTTTTACCGTTCCCAGACGGAGGTGGAGCAGGAGCATCTGATTGCGGGCCTGGTCTTTGAGCTGTCCAAGGTCCAGCTCAATCATGTTCGCCTGCGCGTGCTCTCGCATATGCGGATCATTGATGAGGATCTGGCCAAGCGGGCTGCCCAGGGCTTGGGCCTGACGCTGCCGGCAGCGGCCAAACCAGCCCGCCCGCCAGTAGACATGCCACCGTCCAAGGCTTTGTCGATACTGGCTCAAAAGCCACCCGTCGCAGGCCGGATGCTGGGCATTTTGCTGACGGATGGAGCTGACAAGGAATTGCTGCAGATGCTGCTGACCGGTGCGCAGGAGGCGGGAGTGGCGGTCAAGCTGATTGCGCCTCAGGTAGGAGGCGTGACGCTGTCAGACGGGACGGCGCTGGCTGCCGATGAGAAGATTGCTGGGGCACCGTCGGTCCTGTTTGATGCGGTGGCCTTGTTGCTGGGACAGGGACAGGCCTTGAAACTGTGTACCAACAAGGCGGCGGTTGATTTCGTGGCCGATGCTTATGGTCACCTCAAAGCCATCGGTCACGATGGGGGGGCGCAGCCTTTGCTGGATCGGGCAGGCGTGTCGGCAGACAAGGGGGTATTCGTGATCAAGACGGGAGAAGACCTGCTTGGCAAGGTAGCCACGCGTTTCTGGGAGCGCCGTCATCAGGTCGATGGAATGGCCTGATAGCGGGGAAAAGGGGCGCTTTCGAGCGCCCCTTTTCCTATTTTCCTAGTAACGCCAGCTCAGACCCAGCACCGGACCGGACAGGTGTGCATCAAAGACTTGGCCGGATCGGCGGTAGTTCACATCCAGCATCTTGTATCCGGCCGTCAATGAAAAGTTCTCTGACAGATCGTAGTTCAGGGTCAGGGTGGCCTGATAGCTCAGACGTGAGCCCACGTTAAATCCGCCCACGTGAATTTGCGCCTGCGTGGAGAGCTCCGGGTTGAAACGATAAAACGCGCGCAGTCCCACCATGGGGTCTACCCAGTTGAAGCTTTCCTGATGGTGACGGCTTCGGCCCGCGATGCGCAGGTGGGCACGGCTGCGGATGTCCCAGAAGGAAAAGCCGGCCAGTGCGTCCAGGCTGGCTTGCTCGGAATCATAGAAGCGATAGCCGCCTTGCAGGGTTCCCATAAAGAGACGCGTGTCCATCGTTCCTTCTGCCGCACCCACCAAGGGCAGCCCGCCCACCACTTCACTTTCACGGGTGTTCACATAAAGTAGGTCGCTGTTGAGCACATAGCGGTCGCGACGCAACCAGGTATTGAGAAAAGCAGCTGCGCGCAGACTGTGCCATACATCCGAGAACGACTTTTCAATATCCAGTGAAGGGGCGCGTTTGAAGGGAGAGCTCTCTCCAGACAGGCCGGTGATCCAGGCGTAAGGGGTGATCTGCACGGCGTAGCGGGATGAGGGGGGGCTATCGTGCAGGGGTTCTGGTTGCTGGGCGTTCACCTGGGTATGAAGCAGGGCGGCCAGGAGCAAGGCAGCCAAGTGTTCATAGCGCAAATGAGTGGGTGTCCATGTCATTGTTCTGAGGCCCTTTTTAGCGGTAAGCAGTGACGGCGCACTGGCGCCTGCCGTGTTTCTTTCGGTATGCTGGACAAGTCGATCACCAATTTGTGGAGAGCGTGTGATGCATGTGTTTTACCTTAGCAAGCAAGATATTGATAAGTTGTTGCCCTTGGTGCAAGCGGCGTTACAAGCTGATCGTGGTGGACAAGTCGGCTTCACGAATGAGGAGTTGGCCTTGCGTTCAGCGCTGGAAAAGCTGCCTGACCCCAAATTGTCCGAACTCTTGGCCGGCGCGTTGGTGGACCCAGGCCGCAGTGCGGTTGGCCTGGCTGATGAGGATTATCGGGAAAATCTGCTGGCCTTGGAGACGTTTGACAGCACCTATGTCCTGGCTCAGTTAATGGATAACTATGCACGCTTGCCTGGTTTTTTTAACTGTCTGGAGTTTTAGTCCGATGCGCAAAAATGGCCCTTTGAAGGGCCATTTTTTTGGGGGGGCTCTTTATTACCGTGTTGACGCTGTCAGCCTGCGTGGCTCCGTTTGCGGCCCTGTTTTTGTCGGACCCGTACCACAAGCACCCATGTTGCTTGACGTGGCGCCTTAATCCTGTTTTTGTTACGTCCATGTCCAATGTGTCGACTGTGGAAGCAGTCGGTTCTTTGTTTCATTGATTGGGCGGCTCGCCGTCTCTGGAGAAAAAGATGTTGTTAAACAAATGTCGTCGTACCTTGGTGGCGTGTGCGCTTGGTCTGGCTTTGGCGCCGGCAGTTTCCCAGGCCTGTACTCGCGCTGTTTTTCTGGGTGACAACGGGCAGGTGATTACGGGCCGTTCCATGGACTGGAAAAGGGACGTCGGGACCAACCTCTGGATCTTTCCGCGTGGTGCCAAGCGTACTGGAGAGGCTGGGCCGGCTTCCATTGAATGGACATCAAAGTATGGCAGTGTGATTGCCTCTGGCTACGATATTGCATCGACCGACGGCGCCAATGAAAAGGGCCTGAACGTCAATCTCTTGTGGTTGCCGGAGTCGCAGTTTCCCACCCCGGCAAAGGGCGACAAGACCTTGAGCTTGTCTTTGTGGGGGCAGTATGTGCTGGATAATTTCGCAACGGTGGCAGAGGCAGTCGCTGCGCTGGAGAAAACCCCCTTTGTTGTGCTGACCGACTCCCTACCCGACGAGGATCGTCTGGCGACCTTGCATCTGTCGATGTCGGATGCCTCTGGTGACAGCGCAATTATCGAATATATCGATGGCAAGCAGCGCATTCATCACAGTCGCCAATATCAGGTCATGACCAACTCGCCCACCTTTGACAAGCAATTGGCGATCCGGGATTACTGGCAGGACGTGGGAGGGCTTAATTTGTTGCCCGGAACGAGTCGGGCGGCCGATCGCTTTGCACGCGCGTCGTTTTACATCAATGCAGTGCCGCGCAATCTGAGCGATGACAAAGCGGTTGCCAGTGTCTTGAGCGTGATTCGCAATGCCTCGACGCCTTACGGTATGACGGTTCCCGATCAGCCGAATAACTCATCGACCCGCTGGCGCACGGTGTTCGACCACCAACGCAGCTTGTATTATTTTGACTCGGTTCTGTCGCCTGGCGCTTTCTGGCTGGATATGAAGAAGGTGGATTTCTCTGCCGAAACTGGCAAGGTGATGAAGCTGGATCTGGGGCCTGAGCAAAGCACGGTTTACATGGGTGAAGTGCTGGAGCATTTCAAGCCTTCCCAGCCTTTCCGTTTTCTGTCCGTGAAAGCACCTGCTATTTAAGACGGTTGGACACGGACTTCTGTGTCCAGCTGAGTAGGCGGCACTAGAAAAAAAGGGTAGGGCATGTAGGACATGAAAACGAGTCATGTTCAGCTGTTATGCTATGCCCCGTCTTGATTTGTTAAAGCTGTTGTTGAATGACCTACGTAGTAACGCAAGCCTGTATTCAGTGCAAGTACACCGATTGTGTGACGGTGTGCCCCATGGACTGTTTTTTTGAAGGCCCCAATTTTCTTGTTATTCACCCTGATGAGTGCATTGATTGCTCCATCTGTGTGGCAGAGTGCCCAGTGGAGGCGATTGTCAGTGATCAGGATGTCACGCCCGAGCAGCAGGTGTATGTGGAACTGAACCGCAGCTTGAGCGCACATCCAGCCTGGAAGCGCATCACTGAACAAAAAGCGCCGTTGCCAGACCATGAGTATTGGGCAAGCCAGCCCGACAAGTTGGCGCTATTGAAAAAAGACTAATCGGCGTGCGAACGCCCGGGGGAGCGCTGAAAGTACCAGACCGCCAGCGCAGCCATTGCCAGCAGCACAGTACAACTGGCCAGCACGGCGACATAGCCTCGGTCGAAGGCATCGCGAGCCAACTCCGCCAATCCGAAGGCCTGCTCTTGTGGCAGGTTCTCCGTTATCAACAGGGCCTGATCCAGGCTGTCGTAGGCCAGGGGATGAGCGCTCAATGTCTCGGGCAAGATCAGGCTGGCGCTATAAACGAACGACAGCAGGCTGCCCATGAGGGTCACGCCCAAGGCGCCGCCCAGTTCATACGACATTTCTTCGACAGAGGCCACCATCCCGGCACGTGAGGGGGGCACACTTTGCATGATGGTGCTGGAGGCGGCAGTCATGGCCGCGCCTATACCCAGACCCAGCATGACCAGGCTGATTACCTGCAAAAACTGGGCACTGTTGTGCCAGAGCAGGTAAGCCGCCATGCCTGCCGCTGCCAGGCTTAGGGAGCCGATCAGCAGACGCTTGCTGCCAATAACCATCAGCAAACGACCTGCTAGGGGACCGGCCAGGAATGCGGCCAATGGCAAGGGAATAATGGCCAGACCCGCCTGCAGCGGCGAGAAGCCCAGTACCAGTTGGAGGCGTTGGCTAAAAACGAGCTCCATGCCAATCAGGGCGGCCGAAGCGCTCAGGGCGGACAGAACAGCCGTACTGAGCGTGGCATTTTTGAACAGGGCAAAATCCAGCAAAGGAAAGGGACTGCGATTTTGCTGCCGGACAAACCAGCCCAGAAAGAGGACGCCGACCACCAGGGCTCCCGCTGTCAGTCCCCAATCGGTATAGAGCTTGCCCATTTCCTTGATCGCCAAGGTACTGGCAACCAGCCCCACCATAATCAGCACGGAACCTTTGATATCCCAGGGTCGGGAACTGTCCGGCGTGGAACGCGGCACCAGCAGCCAGCCCATGGGCAGGGCGATCAGTACGATAGGGACGTTGATCAGAAAGACCGAGCCCCACCAGAAGTGCTCCAGCAGAAAGCCCCCCAGGACCGGTCCAAAGGCCGCGCCGCCCGAGGCGATGGAGGACCACACACCAAAGGCCACTGCGCGTTCACGCTCATCGTGAAAAGTGATGCGAATCAATGACAACGTGGCGGGCATCATCATGGCGGCAGCCACGCCCAGAAATGCCCGTGCCGCGATCAGAAAGGCCGGGTTGGGGGAATAGGCCGCTGCTACCGAGGCCACTCCAAACATGGCCAGACCAGACAGAAACAGGCGCTTATGGCCGAGACGATCTCCCAGCGTGCCCATGCCAAGCAGCAGGCCAGAGACGACCAGCGCGTAACTGTTAATGATCCAGAGCTTGTCGGAGGCCGACGCCTGCAGGTCATGGGTCAGCCGGGGAAGGGCGGTGTAGAGCACCGTCATGTCCACCACAATCAACAAGAGTGCCGCCGATACAATGGCCAGAATCAGCCAGCGACGGCCGGGGGACAAGGGAACGGGTGAGAGGTGACGGTGAGTCGGACTGTGCAGCATAACAACGCAAAGGAGTGGCAAAACCCGTATGATCCATCAATATTATCAACCGACAAAGTTGATTAGCATCGATGGAATAGATACATGGACTGGACACTGGAACGTATTCGACACTTTGTGGCCGTAGCAGAGACGGGCTCCATGACGCAGGCGGCCAAAGACTTGGGCAAGGTGCAATCTGCGGTCAGCACCTCTATCGCCTTACTGGAGGCAGACCTGAATCTGGCCCTGTTTGACCGTTCGCGCAGAACCTTGAGCCTGACCGTTCCGGGTGAAATCATGCTGTTGGAGGCCAAAGCGCTGCTGCGTCAGGCCGACGTGCTGAACCGGCGTGCGCTGGATTTGTCGCAGGGGCAATCTGCCCGGCTGGAGATCAGCCTGGATGAGGCCTTGCCCCAGGAGCCCCTGCGCCTATTGCTCAAGGAGCTGGCAGAACGTTGGCCGGGCTTGGAGTTGACGATCTGGAATGGCACCGCCTCTGAAGTGATCGACTACATGAATGAGGGGCGCTCGGATGTAGCGCTTCAATTTGATCGCGGCGCTGACGTGACATCCTTTGCGCAACGGTATATTGGGGCTGTCCCTCAGGCAATCTGCGTGTCGCGAACTCATCTCTTGGCGGGTCAGGACCAGGTCAGCCGCAAAGAGCTGACTGCGCACAGACAGTTGCTGATTCACATTGAAGGCATGGAGCAGACGGTCGTCAGTCCCAGCGTCTGGCGTTCAGACAGCTTTTACGTGATTGCCGATATGGTGGCGGATGGTCTGGGCTGGGCGATATTGCCGCTTAATATTGCCGAGTATGAAAACCTGCGCAACAAACTGGCGCAATTGCATTGCCAGGAGATGATGCTGCCCCCCTTGCCAGTGCGAATGTTGTGGCGGCAAGGGCAATCTTTGCCGCCTGCGGCCCTGTGGATGCAGCAGCGCCTGTCGGAGCTGCTGCCGTAGTTTTGCCTAGCAGGTGGCCGAGTGGCTGGGGTGGGAAAGTTGACCCGTGGCCCAGCGTTGTACGCCGTCCCAGATATCGTTGGCATGATGAACGGTCAGATCCGCCTGCCAGGTACCGATGCTGTCGTCACCTGCGCAATAGCCGTAGGCAGCAATCATGGTTGCCATGCCGGCAGCCCGGCCTGCCTGAATGTCACGTAGATCATCGCCTACATACAGACAGTCTGCAGGTGCGAAGCCGGCCTTGCTGGCGGCATGCAGCAAGGGCTCCGGGTGCGGCTTGGTGTGTTGCGTGGTGTCGCCACCTACTGTGACTGCGCAAGTCTCTTCCAAACCCAGATGACGAATCAGGGGCAGAGCCAGGTATTCGAGCTTGTTGGTGACAATACCCCAGGTATAGCCAGCTTGTTCTAGCTGGCTGAGCATGAGAGCCACACCGTCGAACAAATAGGTCAGCTCCGTCATGTGATCGTGGTAATCCTGCAAAAACTGTGCCCTCAGTTGCGCATAGTCCGGATGATCGGTGTTGATATCCAGTGCTACCTTGAGCAGACCACGGGCGCCGTGCGAGGCGTAGGGTCGCAGGGCATCGTACGGCAGTTCAGGCAGGCCTCGTTCCTTGCGCATGCGATTGGCGGTAGCCGCCAGATCGGGAGCAGAGTCGGCCAGGGTGCCGTCAAAATCGAATAGAACCAGTTTATTCATAAGGGCTTAGCGTTGGCGGCGGCTGGCCAGCAGGTAATTGACGGAGGTGTCGTCCGACAGACGATAGTGCTCGGTAATCGGGTTGTATTCCAGGCCTTTCAGGGCCAGTGCGTCCAGGCCGCTGCGACGGGCCGAGGAAATCAGTTCGCTGGGCTTGATGAAACCTTCGTAGCTGTGCGTGCCTTTGGGGATCAGGCGCAGCAGGTATTCGGCCCCCACGATGGCAAACAGAAAAGATTTGGGATTGCGGTTAAGGGTCGAGAAAAACACCCAGCCACCGGGTTTGACCAGCTTGGCGCAGGCCGCAATGATGGAGCCGGGGTCTGGGACGTGTTCCAGCATTTCCATGCAGGTGACAACGTCAAAGCGGCCAGGATGCTGATCGGCCATGTCTTCAGCGCTGATCATCTCGTACTTGACCGGCACACCCGACTCCAGGCTGTGCAGACGGGCAATTTTCAAGGAACGCTCAGCCAGATCAATGCCGGTGACTTCGGCGCCCGACTGGGCCAGGCTTTCGGACAGAATCCCGCCTCCACAACCGACATCCAATACCTGTTTTCCAGCCAGGGAGCCGGTGTAGGACAGAATCCAGTCCAGACGCAAAGGGTTGATGGCGTGCAGCGGTTTGAATTCGCTGTCAGGGTCCCACCAGCGAGATGCCAGTGCACTGAATTTATCGATCTCTGCCGGATCGACATTGACGTTAGTGACGGTGGAAGCGGTCATGGCTCATCCAAAAAAATTAAGGCCCCGCAAAAGCGGAGCCTTAATTGTAGCCTTAGCTACAGAAATACGTGATGCAGCAAGAATTACTTGCGGTTGCCCACGATTTCGATTTCTACGCGACGGTTTTGAGCGCGGCCTTCGCGGGTCTTGTTGGACGCCACGGGGTCAGCTTCGCCCTTGCCTTCGGTGTAGATACGGTCAGCAGGAACGCCCTTGTTGACCAGGTATGCTTTAACAGCATTGGCACGACGCTCGGACAACTTCAAGTTGTAAGCTTCGGTGCCGATCGAGTCAGTGTAACCGGTAGCAATCAGGGTTTCCAGATCGATGGACTGAACAGTGTCAGCCACTTGATCCAGAACCTGGCGGCCTTCTGGCTTGATGGTGGATTTATCAAAGTCGAAGAAAGTGTCAGCGTTCAGAGTCACTTTAGTGACGGTAGGAGCGACGACAGGAGCTTCGGGGGCTTGGGCAACGGGCACACCGTCACAACCTGGAATACCCGTAGCAGGGGTCCAGAAGTTGTTGCGCCAGCACAGTTCGTTGGTGCCGTTTTTCCAAACGTCGCCAAACGGGTTGCGCCAGTTGTTAACTTCGCCGGACTCTTGTGCGGAAACTGCACCGGTAGCCGATGCGGCGGCAATGGCGAGTACAAGTGCGATTTTGGAGGGTTTGTTCATATTTCTCCTCGTTGAGCTGATGCTGTTAAGTGACCGCAGCGAACCCCTGCCGCTGATTAACGGAACCAGTATAGCAATCCTTTGCACGGAACAAAGACTTGCTTGCGCTGGGTTTCATGCGTGTTAGGTCGAATCTTAAGACATTTCGGCCACATGCGTGAGGGGGACGGGGAACGATTCGCGAACTTGCGTGGAATTAGGCTTGTTCTTTCCTGTTATTGTTGGTTTTAGGCAACAGGATAAGGGCTGGCCGGATGCGCGGATCGGTGACCGATACGATTCATGAATGACGGTTTTTTGATGATTCACCGCTTTCAATCGCTGATCGCCGGGCCTGTCGCCGCGCCACGCTGCGTCCCCCTATGTGAAAGTGCTAGAATTTCCTCTTGTCCGTTTACGGCTGGCTTACTGCTTAACCCATATCTATAAAGAATTGACCTATGGATTCCTTTGCCAAGGAGACGCTTCCCGTTTCGCTTGAAGAGGAGATGCGCCGCAGCTACCTCGATTACGCCATGAGCGTGATTGTGGGCCGTGCTCTTCCCGACGTGCGAGATGGTTTGAAGCCCGTGCATCGACGTGTTCTGTTCGCCATGCATGAACTCAATAACGACTGGAATCGTGCCTATAAGAAGTCGGCTCGTATCGTCGGTGACGTGATCGGTAAGTACCACCCGCATGGTGACTCTGCCGTCTATGACACTATCGTGCGTCTGGCGCAGGACTTTTCCATGCGCTACACCCTGGTCGATGGGCAGGGCAACTTCGGTTCCATCGACGGCGATAACGCCGCGGCCATGCGTTACACCGAAATCCGCCTGGCCAAGATTGCTCACGAGTTGCTGGCTGATATTGACCAGGAAACCGTGGATTTCGTGCCCAACTACGATGGCAGCGAAAAAGAGCCGGCCCTGTTGCCTTCCCGCCTGCCCAATCTGCTGGTTAACGGCAGCTCCGGCATTGCCGTGGGCATGGCGACCAATATTCCGCCGCATAACCTGGCCGAAGTGGTCAACGGCTGTCTGTATTGCCTGAGTCATCCCGAGTGCACAGTAGATGAACTGATTGAATACATACCGGCTCCTGACTTTCCGACTGGCGCCATCATCTACGGCATGTCCGGCGTGCGCGAAGGCTACCGTACGGGCCGTGGCCGCGTCATCATGCGCGCCAGCACGCACTTTGAAGACATGGAAAAGGGCAACCGTCAGGCCATCGTGGTCGACGCCATTCCCTATCAGGTCAACAAGAAGTCGCTGCAGGAACGCATTGCCGAACTGGTCAATGAAAAGCGCATCGAGGGTATCTCCGATATTCGCGACGAGTCTGACAAGGACGGGATGCGCCTGGTGATCGAGCTCAAGCGTGGCGAAGTGCCGGAAGTGGTGCTGAACAATCTCTACAAGAATACGCAGCTGCAAGAAACCTTCGGGATGAACATGGTGGCCCTGGTCGATGGCCAGCCCCGTTTGCTCAACCTGAAGCAGTTGGTGGATTACTTCCTGAGCCACCGCCGTGAGGTGGTCACACGTCGTACCGTATTTCAGTTGCGCAAGGCTCGCGAGCGCGGCCATGTGCTGGAAGGCCTGGCTGTGGCCCTGGCCAATATTGATGAGTTCATTGCAATCATCAAGGCCGCCCCGACTCCTCCGGTCGCGCGCGTCGAACTGATGGCTCGCTCCTGGGATTCCGGTCTGGTGCGCGAGATGCTGGCGAGAGCCGACACCAGCGCCATTGTGGGTGGCCGGCAGGCTTATCGTCCTGATGATCTGGGCGACGAGTTCGGCATGAGCTCGGACGGCCTGTATCGTCTGAGTGACGTGCAAGCTCAGGAAATCCTGAACATGCGCTTGCAGCGCTTGACGGGCCTGGAGCAGGACAAGATTGTTCAGGAATACCGTGAGGTCATGGACAAGATTTCTGATCTGCTGGACATTTTGTCCAACCCCACCCGTGTGTCCGCCATCATTGGCGACGAGCTGATCGCGGTGCGCGACGAGTTCTCGGCCACCGGCAAGGACCTTCGTCGTTCGCAAATCGAACACAACGCCACCGAGCTGGATACCGAAGACTTGATTACCCCTATGGATATGGTGGTGACGCTCTCGCATACCGGCTATATCAAGAGCCAGCCGCTGTCCGAATACCGGGCACAGCGTCGTGGTGGCCGTGGCAAGCAAGCTACCGCCATGAAAGAGGACGACTGGATCGACAAGCTGTTCATCGCCAACACGCACGATTACCTGCTGTGCTTTTCCAATCGGGGCCGTGTGTACTGGCTCAAGGTCTGGGAAGTGCCTCAAGGCTCGCGCAACTCGCGTGGCCGTCCCATCGTCAATATGTTCCCTCTGGAAGAGGGCGAGAAGATCAACGTGGTGCTGTCCGTCAAGGAATTCAGCGAAGATCAGTTCGTGTTCATGGCGACCTCGCGCGGCACGGTCAAGAAGACCCCGCTGTCCGACTTCTCCAACCCTCGCAAGGCCGGCATCATTGCTGTGGGCCTAGACGAGGGCGACTACCTGATCGGTGCTCAACTGACCGACGGTGTTCATGACGTCATGTTGTTCTCCGATGCAGGCAAGGCGGTCCGCTTTGATGAAGGCGATGTGCGCCCAATGGGCCGTGCGGCTCGCGGTGTGCGCGGCATGACGCTGGAAGAGGGCCAGTCTGTGATCGCCTTGCTGGTGGCCGAAGACGAAACCCAATCCGTGCTGACTGCCACCCAGAACGGTTTTGGCAAGCGCACCCCGATTGGCGAATACACCCGTCACGGCCGTGGCACCAAGGGCATGATTGCCATCCAGACCTCGGCTCGTAACGGCAAGGTTGTGGGTGCCGTGCTGGTCCGTGAAACCGACGAAATCATGCTGATTACCAATGCGGGTGTGCTGGTCCGTACTCGTGTGGCGGAAATTCGCGAGATGGGTCGAGCCACTCAGGGTGTCACCTTGATCAGCGTGGATGACGACAGCGAACTCTCTGGTGTGTATCGCGTGGTGGAGACCGATGACGAGGTGGACGCCGAACTGGCCGATCAGGCTGAGCAGGCGCAGGCTCCAGACAGTCTTGAGCAGGATAATCAATCTGATGCCGCCCAAGACCAGGCGGACTCTTCCGGCGAGGAAAACGAGTAATGCGTGTATGGAATTTTTCGGCGGGCCCCTCGATGCTGCCGTTGGAAGTGCTGGAGCAAGCCGCCGCTGAAATGACGGATTGGCATGGCACGGGCATGTCCATCATGGAGATGAGTCACCGCAGCAAGGACTATATGGGCGTGCGCGACGAGGCGGAAGCCGATTTGCGTGCCCTGTTGTCCGTGCCGGATGACTTTGCGGTGCTGTTTGTTCAGGGCGGGGCGCAGGGCCAGAATGGCCTTCTGCCCTTGAACCTGATCCAGCGCAATGGCAGTGGCAAGGCTGACTACGTGCTGTCGGGCAGCTGGTCAGTCAAGTCCTGCGAGGAGGCCCAGCGCTATGGCGACATTCATGTTGCCGGCACCAGTGGGCAGGCCTGGCAGGATCAAGGCAAAGAGTGGGCTCCCTGGACCTGGTTCCCTGAGCCCTCTCAATGGGATGTGCGCCCCGATGCCGCTTACTTGCACGTCTGTACCAATGAAACCATTGGTGGCGTGGAGTTCAACGATATTCCCAAGCTGGATGTGCCCGTTGTTGCTGACGTGTCCTCCAATATTTTGTCCTGCCCGATTGATTTCTCGCGTGTGTCCGTCGCCTATGCCGGCGCGCAAAAAAATGCAGGCATGTCGGGCATCGCCCTGATGATGATACGCAAGGACTTGCTGGGGCACGCCATGGATCTGTGCCCGTCGGCGTTCAACTACGCCAATATTGAAAAGCAGCAGTCCATGTTCAACACGCCGCCCACCTACTCGATCTATATGGCGGGCCTGATGTTCAAGTGGCTGGAGCGCCAGGGCGGCGTAGCTGCCATGCAGGCGCGTAATGCAGCCAAGGCTCAAGCCCTGTACGGTTTTCTGGATGCCTCCGAGTTCTACACCAACACCGTGCATCCTGCGTACCGCTCACGCATGAATGTTCCGTTCCTGTTGCGTGATCAGTCTTTGGATTCCCTGTTTCTGGAACAAGCCACGGCCGCGGGTTTGACGTCCCTGAAAGGACACAAGAGCGTGGGCGGCATGCGTGCCTCGATCTATAACGCCATGCCGCTGGAGGGCGTGCTGGCACTTATCGAATTCATGACTGATTTTGAACGACGGAATGGCTAATACCTTAACTGAGCGCCTGCTCCCTTGGCGCAATCGTATTGATGAGCTGGATCGCCAGATCCTGGAGTTGCTTAACGAGCGTGCTCGTGCGGCTTTGGAAGTGGGCAAGATCAAGCAGGACTTCAATACCGAGGAAGTCATCCTCAAGCCCGAGCGCGAAGCCCGTATTGTGCGTCGTCTGCAGTCTGAAAACGGCGGGCCTTTTACGTCCGCTGCGGTCGAGGCCGTATGGGGACAGATCATCTCTGCCTGCCGGGGCCTGGAAAGCGTATTGCGCGTGGCCTATCTGGGGCCCCAAGGCTCTTTTTCGGAACAGGCTGCCTATGAGCATTTCGGTCATGCTCTGGACGGCCTGCAATGCGACTCCTTTGATGAGGTGTTTCGCAGTGTGGAGGTCGGTCAGGCGGAGGTAGGCATGGTGCCGGTTGAGAACTCCACCGAAGGCGCCGTGAATCGCACGCTGGATCTGTTGCTGAACTCGCCCCTGCGTGTTTTGGGTGAGCGCTCGATTCGCGTCCACCACAATTTGCTGACCAAAAGCGGCACGATGGAAGGTGTGACGCGCGTCATGGCGCACCCCCAGGCTTTGGCCCAGTGTCAGAACTGGCTGCAAAAGCACTATCCGCAGCTTTTGCGCGAGGCAGCCTCCAGCAATGCCGAGGCCGCCCGCATTGCGTCCAGCGATCCTACCGTGGCCGCGATTGCCGGTAATACCGCCGTCACTGCCTGGAATCTGGGTGTCGTGGAGGCGGGCATTCAGGACGATCCGCATAACCGCACGCGTTTCCTGGCAATTGGCAACATCGAGTCCTTGCCCAGCGGCAATGACAAGACCAGTATCATTCTGGCCGTACCCAACCGTGCAGGCGCCGTTTACGACATGCTCTCTCCCCTGGCCGTGCATGGGGTGTCCATGACCCGCCTGGAGTCGCGTCCTGCCCGGACAGGCCAGTGGGAATATTATTTTTACGTAGATCTCATTGGGCATCGCGACGAGCCTGCCATGGCTGCTGCGCTGGCAGAGCTGAAGAAACAAGTCGCTTTTTTCAAAATTCTGGGCTCATACCCTGTAAACGACTTTTAAGCACCCAAGACACGACGGGTCTGGGCGGGGAAGCGTTCCCGCCCACGGTCAGCTTGCCCTGATAGGGGGGGCGGCTTGTTGTAACAAGGCATGGGACCGGCTGTGTCATTAGGGCATAACGATACAAAATACCGAGCTTGCAGGTCGCCTCGCTCTTTCGTCGATGGTCGCGCAATAGTCTGGCAGTATCTGCATTGACACCCGGTTTTCCTGCGGCATTGCACGTAATACGCCAAGCATGGACGGTCTGGGAGGGAACGTAATTAATCATGATAGCGTCATCAGAAACTATGGCGTCTGCGCCTTTGGTTCCGGTGCTGGCAGTTGTTGGGGTCGGTTTGATCGGCGGCTCCCTGGCATTGGCACTCAAACGCTACGGAGCGGTAGGCAAAGTGCTGGGCGTCGGTCGACAGCTCAAAAGCCTGCGGCGAGCCCAGGAACTGGGCTTGATCGATGAGGTCGCCACGCTGGAGCAGGCCGCTCAACAAGCGGATGTGATCATGTTGGCCACGCCTATCGGTGCAATGGCTTCGGTGTTGAAAACGCTGCGCCCCCATTTGCGTGACAGCACCTTGATTAGCGATGCGGGCAGCACCAAAGCGGATGTGGTTCGCGTGGCGCGTGACGCGCTGGGCGATCGTATTGGACAATTTGTTCCTGGTCATCCGATTGCCGGTGCGGAAACGGTAGGCCCCGAGGCAGCCCGTGCCGATCTGTACGACGGTCGCAACGTTATTCTGACACCTCTGGAAGAGAACCCAGCCAATGCGCGCGAGCGTTTGATCGCTGTCTGGGAAGCCTGCGGAGCGCGGGTCATGCTAATGGACCCGGCGACGCATGATGAGGTGCTGGCCTCGGTCAGCCATGTGCCGCACTTTCTGTCCTCGGTTTTTATGTGGCAGGTTGCCTCCAGCGCCAACTCGGACCAACGCTTTGCCTTGGCCGGGACGGGTTTTCGCGACTTCACCCGTATCGCTGCGGGCTCGGCCGAAGTGTGGCGCGATATTTTTCTGAGCAATCGCCAGGCCGTTCTGGGCCAACTGCAAGAAGTACGTCAGGCCCTGGATCAGGCTGAACAGGCTTTGCAGGATCAGGACGGCCAGGCTTTATACGAATTTTTAGAGCGTGCTGCCTTGGCGCGCCGTTTTTGGGCAAGTAGGAGTGGTTTGCAATGAGCCAGAGCGACAGTCTTGTTTTGAATCCCGTCAGCCGTGCGTTTGGCGAGCTGCAATTGCCGGGGTCCAAGAGCATTTCCAATCGGGCCCTGTTGTTGGCCGCGTTGGCTCAGGGGCAAACGCGACTGGAAGGCTTGCTGCATTCGGACGACACCCGCGTCATGATGGCCGCGTTGCAGCAAATGGGCGTGACCGTACAGGACCTGGGCCAGGGCGTGGTGGTGATCGACGGCGGAGCGCCGTTTGCGCATCGCGACGCCGATCTGTTTTTGGGTAATGCCGGTACGGCGTTCCGCTCCTTGACCGCGGCCTTGGGCCTGATGGGAGGGCGCTTCAATCTGAGCGGCATTGCCCGTATGCATGAGCGTCCTATCGGGGATCTGGTCGATGCGCTGCGCAGTCTGGGTGCAGATGTGCAGTATCTGGGAGCGGAGGGTTATCCACCCCTGGCAATCGGGGAATTGGCCCAGGTGGATCAACAGCGCGTGTCGGTGAAAGGCTCGGTGTCCAGTCAGTTCCTGACCGCACTGCTGATGGCTGCGCCTTTGTTGACGGCTCGTACTGCTCAGCCCTTGCGCATCGAGGTCGAAGGGGAGCTGATATCCCAGCCTTATATCCACATAACGCTGGCCATGATGGCGCGTTTTGGTGTGCAGGTCGAGCGGGAGGGCTGGAGCAGCTTTACTGTGCCAGCCGATGCTGCCTATCTCAGCCCCGGCACGTACTCGGTGGAAGGAGACGCGTCATCTGCGTCGTACTTCATCGCGCTGGGGACAATCGGCGGTGGCCCGCTACGTATTCAGGGGGCGGGCAGCGACAGTCTGCAAGGCGATATTCAGTTTGCCGATGTGGCAGAGGCGATGGGCGCCCGTATTGAGCGTCATGCCAATGAGTTGATTGTCTCCGGTCTGTGTGTGGCGCGCGGCGACAAGCTCAAGGCGTTCGATCTGGATTTCAATCACATACCGGACGCGGCCATGACGGCCGCGGCCATGGCCATGTTTGCGGATGGTCCTTGTACCTTGCGCAATATTGCCAGCTGGCGCGTGAAGGAAACGGACCGTATTGACGCGATGCAGGCCGAGCTGCGCAAGCTCGGTGCCCGAGTAGAGTCAGGCCCAGACTGGTTGACCGTGCATCCCATTGCGGCAGATCAATGGCGTTCGGCCCGCATCGCGACGTATGATGATCACCGCATTGCCATGTGTTTTTCACTGGCCAGCTTCGGCCCGGTGGCGGTCACCATTCTGGACCCCGCCTGCGTCAGCAAGACATTTCCCGATTATTTTTCTGTTTTTGAACACTTGGTGCAGGCATGACAGCGCAGAGCATTCCCGTCATTACCATTGATGGCCCGACCGCCTCAGGGAAGGGGACGATTGCTTCCCTGGTCGCGCAGCGCTTGGGCTGGCACACGCTTGACAGTGGTGCCTTGTATCGCTTGACAGCGCTGTCTTGCCTGCGTCGCGGCGTAGATGTGCAGGATCAGGCGCAGGTCCAGCAGGCCGCCCAGAATCTGAATGTCCGTTTTGACTACCCCCAGATTTACATGGACGGTGAGGATGTCACGGACGCCATCCGCCAGGAAGAGGTGGGTAATCTGGCTTCCCGGGTGGCGGCCCTGCCGCTGGTGCGTGAGGCGCTTTTGCAACGTCAGCGGGATTTTCGCGTCGCTCCTGGACTGGTGGGCGATGGACGCGATATGGGCACCGTGGTGTTTCCGGACGCACCCTTAAAGATATTTTTGCTGGCAGACGCGCAGGTGCGTGCCCAAAGACGCTGTAAACAGTTGAGCGAAAAGGGTATTTCTGCTAATCTTACGAGTCTTTTGGCGGACTTGCGTGAGCGCGACGAGCGAGATCGTTCCCGAACTCATGCGCCGCTTGTGCCTGCGCCGGGTGCCCACATCGTGGATTCTTCCCAGCTCAGCATTCAGGAAGTTGTAGATAAAGTGCTCGACCTCTGGTCGGGCATCGCGGTCCCGACAGCCTAATCCCGTGCTGATCGGGCTTTGTTCACTCCACCGGGTTCTGCCTGGTGTGTTTTTTTTAACGGCCATTTTGGCTGACGGATTGATTTAATGTCCACTAACCTTCACACAGACGCAACGGGCGGCGAAAGCTTTGCCGATTTGTTTGCAGAAAGCATTAAAAACCAAGACCTCAAAAGCGGCGAAGTTATCTCCGCCGAGGTTCTGCGTATTGACCACAACTACGTGCTGGTCAATGCTGGCCTGAAGTCCGAGGCACTGATTCCTCTGGAAGAGTTCCTGAACGATCAGGGCGAACTGGAAGTTCAGGCAGGTGACTTCGTTTCCGTGGCTATCGATGCCTTTGAAAACGGCTACGGCGACACCATTCTGTCCCGCGACCGCGCCAAGCGTCTGTCGGCCTGGTTGTCCCTCGAGCAAGCGCTTGAGTCCGGCGAACTGGTCAACGGTACCATCACCGGTAAGGTCAAGGGTGGCCTGACGGTCATGACCAACGGCATCCGTGCATTCTTGCCCGGTTCGCTGGTTGATCTGCGCCCTGTCAAAGACACCACGCCATACGAAGGCAAGACCCTGGAATTCAAGGTCATCAAGCTCGATCGCAAGCGTAACAACGTTGTGTTGTCGCGTCGCGCCGTGCTGGAAGCCTCCATGGGCGAAGAGCGTCAGAAACTGCTGGAAACCCTGTCCGAAGGCGCTATCGTCAAAGGTATCGTCAAGAACATCACCGATTACGGTGCGTTCGTGGATCTGGGCGGCATCGACGGTCTGCTGCACATCACCGACATGGCCTGGCGCCGTGTCCGTCACCCATCCGAAGTTCTGCAGGTGGGTCAGGAAATCGAAGCCAAGGTTCTCAAGTTCGATCAGGAAAAGAGCCGCGTCTCCCTGGGCGTCAAGCAACTGGGCGAAGATCCCTGGATCGGTCTGGCACGTCGCTACCCACAAAACACCCGTCTGTTCGGCAAGGTGACCAACCTGACCGATTACGGTGCATTTGTTGAAGTGGAAGACGGTATCGAAGGTCTGGTTCACGTATCCGAAATGGATTGGACCAACAAGAACGTTGACCCACGCAAGGTTGTGACCTTGGGTGAAGAAGTCGAAGTCATGGTTCTGGAAATCGACGAAGATCGTCGTCGCATCTCCTTGGGCATGAAGCAGTGCCGTGCCAACCCATGGGAAGATTTCGCCATCAACTTCAAGCGCGGCGACAAGGTTCGCGGTGGCATCAAGTCCATCACCGACTTCGGCGTGTTTGTTGGTCTGCCAGGCGGCATCGATGGTCTGGTTCACCTGTCCGACCTGTCCTGGTCCGAGACGGGCGAAGAAGCCGTTCGCAACTTCAAGAAGGGTGACGAAGTTGACGCCGTGGTTCTGGGCATCGACACCGACAAAGAGCGTATCTCCCTGGGTATCAAACAGCTGGAAGGCGATCCGTTCAACAACTTCGTGGCTACCTACGACAAGGGCGCCGTGGTGAGCGGTGTTGTCAAATCGGTCGAGCCTAAGGGTGCTGTTGTAACGCTGTCGCTGGACGTTGAGGGCTACCTGCGTGCCTCCGAGATCTCCTCGGGCCGTGTGGAAGATGCCACCACCGCACTGAAAGAAGGTCAGGAAATCGAAACCATGATCTTGAGCGTGGATCGCAAGACCCGTTCGATTCAGTTGTCCATCAAGGCACGTGATACCGCCGAAACCGCTCAATCCATGGCCCGTCTGACCGAAGCCAGCGCTTCGTCCGGTACGACCAACCTGGGTGCTCTGCTGCGTGCCAAGCTGGACCAGCAGCAACGTGACGACGGTTAATCAGCGTGACAAAGTCTGAGCTGATCGCGTTGTTGGCCAGCCGCTATCCGCAGCTGGCTCTGCGCGATATGGATTTCGCCGTGAAAACGGTTTTGGATTCGATGACCCAGGCTCTGGCCAGTGGTCAGCGGATCGAAATCCGAGGGTTTGGCAGCTTTTCGCTTTCTACCCGCTCGCCGCGGGTAGGGCGCAATCCCAAATCCGGTGAAAAAGTGATGGTGCCTGGTAAACAGGTGCCACACTTTAAGGCCGGCAAGGAATTGCGTGAGCGAGTCGATTCTGTCTTTCTTGAGCAAGAGCACATCGAGGCAGATGACCAGTCCTCTGCCTTCGAGCAGCTCAATGCGAGAGTCCGTCACGGTTAAGACCTACTTGCACACTGATGACACAGGCCCTTTACAGGGCCTGTTTTGCGTGTGCGCTAAATTCCGCTTGCACGTACAATCAGACATTATAAAAACACTGTTGGAGCCCTAAAAATGCGCTATCTAGTCTGGGTATTGCGTCTGCTCGTTTTTGTGATCGTGCTGCTGTTCGCACTAAAAAACACCGAACCGGTGCAAGTCAGCTTTTTTGCCGAGCATATTATTCAAGACGTTCCCTTGATCGTCGTGATGCTGGCCGCGTTTATTTTAGGCTTGGTGTTGGGGCTGCTGCTGATGGTCGGAGCCGTGATGCGTCGCCGTCGCGAGGTCAACCGCCTGCGACGCGAAATGGATCGTCTGCAAGACAGGCTGGAACAGGCACAGCCTTCGCCTGGGAACACGGCGGCCGCTGTTGCGCCTGAGACCGTCGCCCCTCTGGCGCCTTTGTAAGCCCTTGGAGTAAACAGTGGATTTTGAAACCTGGTGGTTGGTTTTTGTACCCCTTCTTTTTGGCTTGGGCTGGGTCGCGGCGCGGGTGGATTTTCGGCAAATGATGTCCGAAACCCGCAGCTTGCCCGACTCGTACTTCAAGGGCTTGAACTTTCTGCTCAATGAAGAGCCGGATCGTGCCATTGATGCGTTTGTGGAAGTGGCCAAGCTGGACCCTGAAACCACCGAACTTCACTTTGCGTTGGGCAGTCTGTTTCGTCGCCGCGGCGAGATGGAGCGCGCCATCCGTGTGCATCAAAGTCTGCTGTCGCGCGCTGACTTGCCGGTGGCCGACCGTGAAAACGCACAATTTCAGATCGCCCAGGATTTCTTGAAGGCCGGTATGCTGGATCGGGCCGAAGCGGCGTTTGAGGCAGTACGTGAGACGCGCTTTGCTATTCCTGCCATGCGCGCCCTGATTCGCATTTACGAGTCCGAGCACGATTGGCCGCGGGCGATTGAGGCCGTGCGTCGTTTGCGGGCGCTGGTCGACGAGCCGGTCCCCCAACTGGTGCATTACCAGTGTGAGCAGGCTGAAGGCGCTTTGCAGGGCAAGCAGCCGGACTTTGACCGGGCTGCAAAAGCCTTGGATGAGGCGGAAAACGCCATCCGAAAATTGGGAACGGGGCAAGGCATGTATGCTTCCCAGGCGCGGGTTGCGGGTTTGCGTGCGCGTCTGGCTCGCATGCAAGGGCAAAACGAGCAGGAGCGGGCTTATCTGGTGTCCATTTTGAGCAGCGCCCCGGAGTATGTGGGCTTGTATGCGACCGAGTTACTGGACAGTTACCGTAAACTGGGACGGGCCGAAGAGGGGGTTGCCATGCTGCGCAGCCACTATCAGCAGCATCCCAGCCTGGATATTTTCAATGTGTTGTTCCGTGTTTTGCGTGAGCAGGAAGGCCACTTGCAGGCATGGGCCTTTGCCCGGGATGCGCTGCGAGCCCATCCATCCTTGCTGGGACTGGACAAGATGCTGGAAGTCGAGCTTCAGGATCAAGGTCAGGACAAAGAAGGAGGCGACGGGGGGCAAGCAGTTGGTGTGGACCAGATCATTGCGGGGGCCGATTTAAGCCTGTTGCGCTCTTTGATCCATCGGCATACTCAGCGCCTGGACCGTTATTCATGCAGTTCTTGCGGCTTTGAGGCGCGCCATTTCTACTGGCAATGTCCCGGTTGTAATTCCTGGGAGACCTATGCTCCTCGACGTCTTGAGGAGCTGAAATGATGAGCTTCCCAGCGCAAGCTGTTGCCGCCAGCCGTGTGCTGGTGGTGGGGGATGTCATGCTGGACCGCTATTGGTTTGGTGACGTGGACCGTATTTCTCCCGAAGCGCCAGTTCCTGTGGTCAAGATGGGACGGGTCGAGGATCGCCTTGGCGGCGCGGCCAACGTTGCCCGCAATATTGCGGCTTTGGGGGCACAGGCCAGCTTGCTGGGTGTAATCGGACAGGACGAGGCTGGCAGGACGGTGCAGGAACTGGCCAAAGCGGACCACGTGCAGGCTCATTGGGTGCAGGACCCGGTCATGCCCACTTCCTTGAAGTTACGCGTTCTGGGTCGGCAGCAGCAATTGCTGCGGGTGGATTTTGAAGAAAGTCCCGCCCTCTCTGCGCTGGATCAGTTGCAGCAAACCATGAGTGATTTGCTGGACCAGCATCAGGTGTTGGTCTTGTCGGACTACGCAAAAGGCGCGTTGGCGCAGGTGGAAAGCTTGATCGCCCTGGCGCGATCGAAGAATATCCCCGTTCTGGTTGATCCCAAGGGCAAAACGTACGAACGCTATCAAGGGGCCACAATCCTGACGCCAAACCGTTCGGAAATGCAAGAAGCGGTAGGTGCCTGGAAAGATGAGGATGATTTGATGCGACGCGCTCAGGACCTGCGTCGCAAACTGAATCTGGAGTGTTTGCTGATTACGCGCTCCGAACAAGGCATGACCTTGTTCACCGAACAAGGACGTGAGCACGTAGAGGCACAGGCCCAAGAGGTGTTTGATGTCTCGGGTGCTGGGGACACGGTATTGGCAACCTTGGCAGTGATGCGTGCCGCTGGCCTGGACTGGTTGCAAGCCATGCGTTGGGCGAATCGCGCGGGAGGTATCGTGGTCGGAAAATTGGGTACGTCGATTGTGACGGCAAAGGAATTGGCATGATTGTAGTGACCGGTGGCGCTGGTTTTATTGGCAGCAATTTGGTGAAAGGCCTTAACCAGCAGGGGATAAGCGACATTCTGGTCGTGGATGACCTGAGCGATGGCGACAAGTTCGTCAATCTGGTTCAGGGTCAGATTGCCGACTACATGGATAAGGATGATTTTCGTGCCCGCTTGGCGCGTGACGAGTTCTCCAATATCGAAGCCGTGCTGCATCAGGGAGCCTGCTCGGACACTACCGAGCGCAATGGCCAGTTCATGATGGACAATAACTACCGGGTAACCCTGGAGATCTTTGAATACTGTCAGGCCAAGCGCATCCCGTTGTTATATGCCTCCTCAGCGGCGGTTTATGGTGCCGGTCCGCTGTATGCCGAAGACCTGAGCAACGAAGCGCCGTTGAATGTCTACGGATACTCCAAGTTCCTGTTCGACCAGGTGTTGCGCCGCCATCTGGACAGCCTGCGCGCACCTGTAGTGGGATTGCGTTACTTTAATGTCTATGGTCCGCAAGAGCAGCATAAAGGCCGGATGGCCTCGGTGGCCTACCATAATATGCTTCAGTACCGCCGCGACGGTCATGTCCTCTTGTTTGGCGGCTGGGACGGGTATGTGAATGGCGGCCAGCAGCGCGACTTCGTTTTTATTGACGATGTCGTGTCGGTGAATCTGCATTTTCTCGGGCAGGACAAGCAGTCGGGTGTCTTCAATTGTGGTTCGGGTCGCGCCCAACCTTTCAATGATGTGGCACAAACGGTCGTCAACACCTTGCGCGAGCACGACGGCTTGCCAGCGCTTGAGCTGGAGGATCTGGTATCGCAGCAGTTTCTGCAGTACATACCCTTCCCGGATGATTTGAAGGGGCGCTATCAAAGCCATACTCAGGCAGACTTGACCCAGTTGCGCGCGGCTGGCTATGACAAACCTTTCCATGATGTGCAGACTGGCGTGGCCGAATACGTGCGTCGTTTATTGCAATCGGGTGCGCTGCGCTAAGCAGGCCAGGATGACGGTGTCCATGCGGACTGCCACGCATGGCTAAAAGCGGTTTGCGGGCCGATTTTTCCTTTCCATTGGCAGCACCATAAAGGCTTCTTTTCAAGGAGCCTTTATTATGTGTATTCCGCTCAATGTATTTCCTGTGTTCCATGGTCGTACGCGCCAGCAGCCCAGTTGGCGCAGTAGCGTGCTGCGTGTGTTAGTTGCGCTGTGGATGTTGGGTCCCTGGGGCCTGGCGGTCGCGCTGGATCTCAATACGGCCAATGCCCAGGAGCTGCAACAAATCAAAGGCATAGGTCCCCGCACGGCTGAACTGATCCTGGAGGAGCGCCAGCGCGGTGGGCCTTTTGACTCCTTGCAGGACTTGGCCGATCGGGTCAAGGGAATAGGCGCAAAAAAAATTATCACGATGGAGCAGTCAGGTCTGAAAGTGGAGACCGGCAAAGCCGCGGGCAAGGCGCTTGCCAATAAGACCGATGCGGATATACGAAGAAAGCCGTAGCTCTGGGCGTAGACTCGTTTTAAGCTAGTAGTTTGTTTAGTCTGCAGGGGCAGCCAGTGTGAGCTGGCTGCTGTTTTGCGCAAGGTAAGAGATTTATTGATGAAAAACTATCCCACCATTGAAGATACCGTCGGTCAGACCCCTCTGGTACGGTTGCAACGCATACCAGGTGAGTTCGGACAGGCGCGCGGTAACGTCTTGTTGGCCAAGCTGGAGGGCAATAACCCGGCAGGTTCGGTGAAAGATCGCGCTGCCCGCTCCATGATTCAGCAGGCCGAGCGCCGCGGTGATATCAAGCCGGGGGACACCTTGATCGAGGCCACCAGCGGCAACACCGGGATTGCCCTTGCCATGATTGCGGCCGTTCGTGGCTACAAGATGATTTTGATCATGCCCGATAATTTGTCGCTGGAGCGTCGTGCCTCCATGACGGCTTACGGGGCCCAGCTGATTCTGACACCCGCCGATCAAGGAGGTATGGAATACGCTCGTGATCTGGCTTTGAAGATGCAGGCCCAGGGGCAGGGCAAGGTGCTGGATCAGTTTGCCAATAAGGATAATCCGGACGCGCACATACACAGTACTGGCCCGGAGATCTGGCAGCAGACAGATGGCCAGGTTACGCACTTTGTCAGTGCCATGGGGACCACAGGCACCATCATGGGAGTCGGCAATTATTTGCGCAGCCAAAATAGCGGCATTGTCGTGGTGGGGGCGCAGCCTGCGCCGGGAGCGCAAATTGCGGGCATTCGTAAGTGGCCGGAGCAGTATCTGCCCAAGATCTACGACCCCTCCAAGGTGGATATGTTCGAGGAAATCGGCCAGCAGGAGGCCGAAGTCATGACACGCCGTATGGCGGCCGAAGAGGGGATCTGTGCCGGTATTTCGTCTGGCGGCGCGCTGGTGGCGGCCATGCGCGTGGCCCAACGCGTGCAAAACGCCACCATCGTTTTTATAGTGTGCGATCGTGGCGACCGCTATTTGTCCACTGGTATCTTCAATTAATTAGGGTTGCCGTAACCCATCTGCCAGGCCAGTTCGGACGCCAGGTCGGCAACCGAGCTGGCATAAAAATAGCTGCGGTTGTAATGGGTAATGGCAAAGAAGTTGGGCGTGCCCAGACGGTATTCAGTGGTATTGCGGGGCTCGTCCACCAGGTTGACTACCCCTAGTTTGGCCTGCTGCCACAGGCCCGTGTTCTGGGCTTGGCCTTTGACACTGGCCCCGGCATGGTGCAGTTGCGCCCAGTTCAGCTTGGGGTAAATGCCGCCATCGACCATCTCTTTATTGGCCGTGCTCAGCGCCACCGGGGCAAAAACTGGCAGTCCTGGCTCCCAGCCATGGGCACGCAGGAAATTGGCGATCGAGGCCATGGCGTCGGCCGGATTGTTGCGCAAATCTATACGGCCATCGCCGTCTCCGTCCACGGCGTAACGTATCAGGCTGCCAGGCATGAATTGGGACATTCCCATCGCGCCGGCAAACGAGCCCTGGGCAATCCGTGCATCCAGTTCACCTTGATGATGCAGTTCGATCAGATCCGCCAGTTGATCCCGAAACAGTTGGCCGCGCTCGGGCCGACTGTTGTCCGGATAAGCGAAGCCTAGTGTAAACAGGGCGTCCAGTACCTTGAAGTCCCCCATGATTTTTCCGTAGACGGTTTCCACGCCCAAAATAGCGACAATAATGGAAGGCGGTACACCGTAGTCCTGGGCGATTCTGTCCAGTGTCAGACGATGCTTCTGCCAGAACTGAACCCCCCCTTGAATGCGTGCCGGATCGACATTGCGCTGCCGGTAGGTGACCCAGCTGCGCTTGATGCGCCCTTTGGTGGGGCGCATTAATTTAGCCGCGGTTTCGTTATATTGAGCCTGCTGCAGCAGATCGATAACCAAATCCTGGGGGATGTTGCGTGCGAATGCTACCTCTTGCGCATAGGCGGCGATATCCTCGTTTAATTGACCGTTTAATTGAAAAAACTGCGTCCGCCCGGAACGGGACTGGCCGGCCTGAATTGACCTCGGTTCGGGCAGAGCCTTGATGGTGATGGCAGCTGTTGCTGGGGATGGGGCTTGAAAGGTCGCGTTGTTGCTGGGTTTGGTGTCCGAAGACGGGGGCTGGGAAGTGGGGGTGGCGCAGCCGGCAGTGCTCAGCGCGATCAGTACTGCTTGCAAAATTCGAGTGGGTCTGAACATAATCCATCCTCATGGAGACACTATATTTTATCCATCCATCATGCCATTTGCATGAGATGGGGAGATGGCATCCGGAAAGTCCGCAGCGACTCGATGCCATAAACGATCAACTGCTCTCGAGCGGTCTGGCATCCTATCTGGCCCAGCGACAAGCCCGGCTGGCGACGGATGAGGATATCTTGCGAGTCCATGACCGCGCCTATTTGCAAAAACTCAAAGAACAGGTGCCGCGTCAGGGCTATTTCAATATAGACCCCGATACCTTGATGAATCCTCATACTCTGGAAGCGGCCTATGCAGCCGCTGGTGCGGGCCTGGACGCCGTCGACGGGGTCATGACCGAGGACGCGACTGGGGCATTTTGTGCCGTTCGCCCTCCCGGGCACCATGCCGAGCGGGCGCGGGCCATGGGGTTTTGCTTTTTCAACAATATCGCTGTTGCCGCGGCGTATGCGATGGAGAAGTATGATCTCAAGCGTGTGTTGATTGTGGATTTCGACGTACACCACGGCAATGGCACCGAGCAGATTTTTGCCGGTGATGAGCGCGTTCTGATGTGCAGTTTCTTTCAGTCGCCATTTTTTCCTGATTCCTTTCAGGACCCGGCAGCGCAAAACATGGTAAATATACCGGTTGAGGCCTACACCAAGTCTGCTCAGATTATCGATCTGTTCAAACAAGTTTGCTTGCCCCGCATCGAGGCATTTGCCCCAGAGATCGTCTTTTTTTCGGCAGGCTTTGACGCTCACCGTGAAGATGAGATGGGGCAGCTCAGTTTGGTTGAGGCCGATTATGCGGAATTGACCGCGATGGTTGTCCGGGCTTGTGCGCCTAGTGCCGGCCATCGTCTGGTCAGCATGCTGGAAGGGGGGTACGATCCCTCGTCCCTGGGACGCAGCGTGGTGGCTCATATCAAGGCACTCGCCGGGCTTTAGGCGAGCGGCCTCGGGCTTTGGAATTCTTCCCGAGCCCTATTTCAACAGAACAATTTTTTAATTAAGACTGCACTGGAGAACATTACATGAAGGTGTTAGTACCCGTGAAACGCGTAGTTGACTATAACGTCAAGGTGCGCGTGAAATCCGACCAAACCGGGGTGGACATTGCCAATGTGAAAATGTCCATGAACCCTTTTGATGAAATCGCCGTCGAAGAGGCCACCCGCCTCAAAGAAAGCGGTGCTGCCACTGAGGTTATCGCCGTCTCTTGCGGTGTGGCGCAAAGCCAGGAAACCTTGCGTACGGCCCTGGCTATCGGTGCTGATCGGGCCACTCTGGTGCAAACCGATGCAGAACTGCAGCCCCTGGCTGTGGCCAAGTTGATCAAAGCCGTCGTGGACAAGGAGCAGCCTCAGCTTGTGATCCTGGGTAAACAGGCCATTGACGACGATGCCAACCAGACCGGCCAGATGCTGGCCGCCTTGCTGGACTGGCCTCAAGCCACCTTTGCCAGCAAAGTGGAGGTGGCGGGCGATAGCGTTTTGGTCACGCGTGAAGTGGACGGTGGTCTGGAAACGCTAAAGCTCAGTCTGCCTGCCGTGATCACGACGGACCTGCGCTTGAACGAGCCTCGTTACGTGACACTTCCCAACATCATGAAGGCCAAGAAAAAGCCTTTGGAGACCCTGACACCCGAAGAGCTGGGTATTGATGTGACGCCCCGGATCAAGACTCTGAAAGTGACCGAGCCCCCAGCGCGGGCCGCTGGCATCATGGTGCCCGATGTGGCTACGCTGGTCGAGAAACTGAAGAACGAAGCGAAGGTGATTTAAATGGCTATCCTTGTTATTGCCGAGCACGACAATCAGCAGCTCAAGGCTGCAACACTCAATGCCCTGGCTGCCGCTCAGAAGATCGGTGGCGATATTCATGTTCTGGTTGCCGGTCATCAGGCCGCCGGTGTTGCTCAGGCGGCTGCCCAAGCCCAGGGGGTCAGCAAAGTGCTGTTGGCCGATGGCCCAGCGCTGGCTGAAGGCCTGGCAGAAAACGTGGCTGCCCAGGTGTTGGGCATCGCCTCCAACTACAGCCATATTCTGTTCCCGGCAACGGCCTCGGGCAAGAATATCGCCCCTCGTGTGGCGGCCAAGCTGGATGTGGGCCAACTGTCGGATATTTTGTCCGTTGAGTCCGCTGATACCTTCACCCGCCCCATTTATGCAGGCAATGCGGTGGCAACCGTTCAGTCCGGCGACGCTGTCAAAGTCATTACGGTGCGTACCACGGCCTTTGATGCAGTGGCCGCTGAAGGTGGCAGTGCTGCTGTCGAGGAATTGACGGCGGTGGCTGACTCGGGACGTTCTGCATTTGTCAGCCGTGAAGTTGCCAAGAGCGATCGCCCTGAACTGGCCGGTGCCGGTGTGGTGGTGTCGGGTGGCCGCGGTTTGGGTAGTGCCGAGAACTTCAAATTGCTGGACGGTCTTGCAGACAAGCTGGGTGCGGCATTGGGGGCATCTCGTGCCGCCGTCGACGCCGGCTATGCCCCTAATGACTGGCAAGTGGGACAGACGGGCAAGATCGTCGCCCCTCAGCTTTATGTGGCAGTCGGTATTTCGGGCGCCATCCAGCACCTGGCTGGCATGAAGGACTCCAAGGTCATTGTGGCGATCAATAAAGACCCTGAGGCGCCGATTTTCGGTGTGGCCGACTACGGTCTGGTTGCAGACCTGTTCGAAGCGGTGCCTGAGTTGGAAAAAGCGCTCTAAGCGCCTATCGGCCTGCTGGATTTTTTTCCAGCAGGCTTTTTTCAGTGCGTATATTCCCAGGGGACTGCTTGCCGTGTCGGTCCTTTTCGTTTCTGTGTAGGAGTGTTCATGACGTATCGTGTACCCACCCAAGACATCCGCTTTGCTCTGACAGAGCTGGCTGATCTGCCTGGTGTGCTGGAATTGCCTGGCTTTGAGGATTTCTCGGCCGAGTTGATCGATGCCATTATTGATGAGAACGCCCGTTTCGTTGAGCAGGAAGTAGCGCCGTTGAACCGCGCCGGAGATCAGAATGGCGCCAAGTGGAATGACGGTGTGGTCACGACGACACCCGGGTTTAAGAAAGCCTTTGAGGAATTTGCAAAAGCCGGTTGGCAAGGACTGCAGCACGAAGCCGAGCTGGGCGGGCAAGGTCTGCCCAAGCTGATCGGTGCTGTGGCGTGTGAAAATATCAACGCTGCCAACCTGGCCTTTTCTTTGTGCCCTTTGCTGACCGATGGGGTGATTGAGGCTGTGTCCATGGTGGGCTCGGACGAGCAAAAAACCCGCTTCCTGCCCGCCTTGCTTGAAGGCCGCTGGACCGGGACCATGAACTTGACTGAGCCCCAGGCCGGTTCCGATCTGGCCCAGGTGGCCAGCCGTGCGGTTCCTCAGGATGATGGTAGCTACCGCATCAGCGGCCAAAAGATTTTCATCACCTACGGTGAACATGATATGGCCGAAAACATCATTCATCTGGTGTTGGCTCGTACCCCGGATGCACCGGCCGGTGTGAAGGGGATTTCGCTATTTATCGTGCCCAAGTTCCTGGTGAACGAAGATGGGTCTTTGGGTGCCCGCAACGACGTCTGGTGTGCCTCGCTGGAGCACAAGCTGGGTATCCATGGCAGTCCGACTGCCGTGCTGCTGTATGGGTCCGGTAAAGGCGAGGTGGGCGAGGGCGCGGTCGGCTACCTGGTGGGCAAGGAAAACGAAGGCCTGAAGTACATGTTCATCATGATGAATGCCGCCCGTTATGCGGTAGGTGTGCAGGGTATTGCCGTGGCCGAGCGAGCCCTGCAGCAGGCTATCGGGTATGCCAATGATCGTGTCCAGGGTGCCCCCTTGAGCGGTGGCAAGGCGGTTTCAATTGCCCATCACCCGGATGTCCAGCGCATGTTGATGCAAATGCGTGCGCTGACCGAGGGATCGCGCGCGTTGGCTTATTTTGCCGCTGGCGTCAATGACAAGGCGCGCCATAGCGCGGACGAAAACGCTCGCAAGCGGTATCAGGCCCTCTATGAGTTCCTGGTACCCGTGGTCAAGGGGTTTAGCACCGAGATGTCTCTTGAGGTGACCTCCCTGGGAGTACAGGTGCATGGTGGTATGGGCTTCATCGAGGAAACCGGCGCAGCCCAGCATTACCGTGACTCCCGCATTTTGCCCATCTACGAGGGGACGACCGCCATTCAGGCCAATGACTTTATCGGTCGCAAGGTGTTGCGTGATGCGGGTGCGGTTATTCAGGGCCTGGCCCCTGAACTGGGTGCCACCGTGGCCAAGCTGCGTGAGCGCGCCGCCCAGGATGGCGAACACAAAGCGGCGTTGACACTGATCGCAGATCGGCTGGAAGCCGGGGTGAAAAGTGTGGAGCAGGCTGCCACCTTTACCTTGATGAATGCGCAAAAAGATCTGGCTGCCGTTTTCCTGGGCAGTGTGCCCTTCCTGATGCTGTCCGGTTATGTGTTGACTGGCTGGCAGATGGCCCGTGCCGCGTTAGCGGCCGAGAAGGCATTGAGTGAGGGCAATCAGGACCCATTCCTGCGCCGCAAGCTGTCTACCAGCGTGTTTTTTGCCAGCCACTTGCTGCCGCGCGCGACGGCTCTGGCGCATTCCGTGGCGGATGGGGCGCAGTTGACCCCCTACCTGTCGCCCGAGCTGCTGTAAGCTCTCAAGGCGTGCAGTGCAAGGCCCGTTTAGTCGCTTTGGCTATCGGGCCTTTTTTAGGTATATTGATATGACTTTTAATTATTTGAAGCGCTGTCTTTATACTGACAAAATCATCTGACTAGTCCTGATTATTCAAGTCGGTGATCCCTTGATCGCCACTGCATTTAGAAAGAGGAACATAATGGCTACACTTCGTCTGGGCGACCTGGCCCCTGATTTTGAACAAAAATCCTCCGTTGGCATCATCAAGTTTCACGAGTTCCTGGGTGATAGCTGGGGCGTCTTGTTCTCCCACCCAGCTGACTTCACGCCGGTTTGCACGACCGAATTGGGCTACACCGCCAAGCTGGCCGACGAATTTGCCAAGCGCAACGTGAAGGTGATTGCTGTCTCCGTGGATGATGTGGATTCCCACGGCAAGTGGATTGACGACATCAACGAGACTCAACACACCACGGTGAACTTCCCCATCCTGGCCGATGCTGACCGTAAGGTATCGGATCTATACGACATGATTCACCCCAACGCCAGCACCACGGTGACGGTTCGTTCGGTGTTCATCATTGACCCGGCCAAGAAAGTCCGTCTGATCATTACTTACCCTGCCAGCACGGGCCGTAACTTCAACGAGATCCTGCGCGTAATTGACTCTCTGCAATTGACTGACAGCCACAGCGTGGCCACTCCGGTTAACTGGGAAGATGGCGACGACGTCATTATCGTTCCAAGCCTGAAAGACCCCGAAGTGTTAAAGCAGAAGTTCCCCAAGGGCTACACCGAGATCCGTCCTTACCTGCGTGTGACGCCTCAGCCCAACAAGTAAATATTGCGTTTAGGTCCTGACAAAAAGCCCTCGTGCCATTGCGGCACGAGGGCTTTTTTGTGGGTCTTGCAGGAAGAGTTGCCGCACAGAACGACTGTGTAAAGTGCTGGGTTAGCGTGGCTTGCGAGCCCCGAAAACTCGTGGGAGAGGTATGGCAGGATTGGTAGTGAATGGGCTGTGACTGGCGCCAGGACCAGGTTTCAGCTGCTCAGTGGGGCAGGCGCAACATCACTGCAAGCGCTGATTGCACTAAAGGCTGGTTTTAAGTACAGTACTGTATAGGAAAACAGTAAACGGAGTTAGCCATGTCCCGTCCAAGCCGTCATTACCGTCCTCAAGCCACTCCTCGTTTCCGGGGCCCAGTACGCTCCGCGGCTTCGTCCAGCCCGTTCACCCAGCCTTTGTCGTTCAAGGCCAAGGTGATGGATGTGTGTTTGGTTGCCGTGTGGGGTGCCAGTATTCCCGGCTTGCTGTGGTTGGGCAGCATGGGTGGGTTTTAAGGCCACGCCCGTGTGCTGCTCCAAGGGGCGATCAGGGCACCAGCTGTGTCCAGTCGTTTGACAGGAAGCGGTCGCGGGCCAGTTTTTCGGCCTGTTCCAGTGTCGATGTATCCAGTGTGCTGGTTTTGAGGGCCGTTTTTTTACGAAAAGCATCCAGCATGGCCTCAATCACCGCTTCACGGCTCATGCCCGTTTGACTGCGGATAGGGTCCACCCGTTTTTTGGCACTGGTGGTGCCTTTGTCAGACAGTTTTTCCTTGCCGATGCGCAGGACTTCCAGCATTTTGTCGGCATCAATGTCGTAGGCCATGGTCACATGGTGCAAAACCGCATTGCCACGGCGTGCCTGGGCTGCGCCACCGATTTTTCCGCCTGCGCTGGTGATATCGTTTAGGGGCTGGTACCAGGCATCAATGCCAATGTCGCGCAGGGCCTCAATCACCCAGGAATCCAGAAACTCGTAGGATTCTTGAAACGTCATGCCGGCAACAAACTGCTTGGGCACGCTTAAAGAGTAGGTAATGGTGTTGCCCGGTTCGATGAACATGGCGCCCCCTCCGCTGATGCGCCGTACGACTCGAATGCCATGACGGGTTGCAGCCTCAGCTTCAATTTCATTGCGCAGGGACTGGAATCGTCCGATGACAACCGCAGCTTCTTGCCACTCCCAGATGCGCAGGGTAGGGGCGCGGGTGCCCTCGCTGACTTCCTGGGTAATGATTTCATCCAATGCCATGTGCAGAGCAGCAGGCTGCGGCTCCATATGGATCAGTTCCCAGGGCAATTCGTTCCAACCTGTCATGCCAGGGCCCTCCGCACGACTACGCCAATAGCCTGTGGGTCCAGACCGAACATTTCAACCTCGGCAGGCAGAGCGCGGCTGACGTAAGCGGCAATTTCTTCGGCACTGCTGTTGACGGACAGGCCTTGCAAGGCCTGATTGATCAGACCCAATGCTTCGGGGGGTTCCAGAAAAAAGTCGCCGCTCAGTCGTGCTTGTTCGATCATATTGTCTTTGACATCCAGATCGACCACGACCAGCTTGCCGCCAGGAACTTTGTATTCAGCATGCATAGACGGTGTGTCCTTTGATAGGCGCGGACCCTTTTGGGCAAAAGGGAGGGCTAAGCGAGTAAGCAATCGCTCGTGCTGCGTTTAATACATGGGCAGGATGCCCAAAGTGTCGTATTTTAGCGTAGTTAAACGCGCAGGGACGCATGGGCACGCTGTCAAAAAATTTGGTAATTCACAATATTTACTGGTAGAATCGTGGGCTAATCATTTTTCATCCTCTGTCAGCGCGATTCTTATAATGTGTGCGGCTGATACGATGGTTTTGGAGTCAATCGTGGATTTGATCGCTATTCTTGAGCAAGAAGAAATCCAGCGCCTGACCGGTGGCAAACTGCCTCCCGAGTTCGGTCCTGGTGACACCGTTGTGGTGAACGTAAACGTGGTTGAAGGTACGCGCAAGCGTGTCCAGGCTTACGAAGGCGTGGTTATTGGCCGTCGCAACCGTGGTCTGAATTCTTCCTTCATCGTTCGCAAGATTTCTTCTGGCGAAGCCGTTGAGCGTACATTCCAGCTGTATTCCCCTCAGATCGCCAGCATCGAAGTCAAGCGTCGTGGCGCTGTTCGTCGTGCTAAACTGTACTATCTGCGCGATCGCTCGGGTAAAGCCGCTCGCATCAAAGAAAAACTCGTTCGTCGTTCGGGCAATTAATTTCCCAGCGAACAGCGATGCAAAGGCACCCAGGCGGGTGCCTTTGTTTTTATGTGGGATCACATACCAGTTCTTATGGATAAGCCTCGTATCAGGCCCGTTATCGTTCCTGGATTCGACCCTCGCAGCCAACCCCTGGTTGCATTAGACCCTTTGCCTGATTTGCCTGCGCAAGCCCAGCAATTGGATTTTCTGCGTAGCGCTTTTTCCCAGCCCATACAGTGGCAGGTCGAGCCTTTATTTCGCAGTTCGTTTTATCCCGAGTTTTTGCCCGGTTCCATGAATGTGCGCTCCGCCGTCTGTATTGGCGTGATGCAGCGACCCGAGGGGCCTACCGTCATTTTTACGCGCCGGGCCATGCACCTGCACAACCATGCCGGGCAGATCAGTTTTCCTGGGGGGCGTATTGAGGCCTCGGACCTGGGGCCGGTGGAAGCCGCCTTGCGTGAAACCCAGGAAGAGATCGGTATTGAGCCGCGCTTTGTGCGTTATCTAGGCCAGCATCCCATTTTTGTCACCAGCACCCAGTTTGCGATGCGTCCTGTTATTGGTGAGCTGCAAGAGGGCTTTCAGGTGCTGCCTGACAGTTCCGAGGTCGCCGAAGTCTTTGAGGTGCCCCTGTCAGTCCTGCTGGACCCGCAGCGTCATCAATTGCATCATGCGGATTTGCCCGACGGGGCGGGTCGCTATTACTTTTCGATTCCGTGGGGGCCTTATTTTATTTGGGGCGCCACCGCGGTCTTGATTCGCAATCTCTACCACCATCTGTCCGCCGCCTGGGTGCAATTGTCTGCCGGCGGGGATACGCGCGCCACAGGTCTGTAGTCAGGCTGGACGGTCGGTCGTTCCGACGCCGAATCCCGCTTTCACAAAACAGCGCGTTTTGCCTCTCCCCCTTGTTCTCTTAGTAGCGGGGTTTGTTCTCGTGTTCGGCCAGCAAGCGCTGGTACAGCGCGTGACGCTCAGGGTGAATGCTGCCCGCCTCGATGGCCGCCAGCACGCCACAGCCTGGCTCATGCCTGTGGGTGCAGTTATAAAAGCGGCAGGATTCCACAGCTTTGCGAAAGTCGGGGAAGCCGTGAGCAATATCTTCTTGCGTCATATGCGACAGGCCAAAGGCCTGGAAGCCGGGGCTGTCGATCAGGTCGCCGCTATTGGGCAGGTGATAGAGACGGGTGCTGGTGGTCGTGTGCCGACCTGCCCCCAAGGCTTGCGAGTATTCCTGGGTCAGTGCGCCTGCATCCGGAACCAGGGCATTGAGCAATGTGGATTTGCCCATGCCACTCTGACCGAGCAGTAGCGTGCGTTTGTTCGCCAGCCAGGGAGCCAGTGCTTCCCGGGTCTGTTCGGGTTCCAAGGCCACCATTTCTAAAATAGGCACCCCCAGCGCGGCAATCGGAGCCAGTTTGCGTCGGGCGCGCTCCAGATGCGTGCCCAGGTCCGCCTTGTTCAAGATAATGACCGGATCAATATCCACGCTCCAGGCGGCAACCAGCGCTCGCCCCAGCAGGTCTTCGGAATAGGCGGGTTCGGGCGCCACCACGATCAGGAGCTGATCGATATTGGCGGCAAATTGCTTGGTGCGGAAGTCGTCAGAGCGATACAGCAAATTGCGCCGCTCCTGTACCTGCTCAATGGAGCCTTCGCCTTTGGCCTGCATCATGACATCGACCTGGTCGCCCACCGCAATCCCCGCTTTTTTTCCACGCGGGAAACATTTGATGGTTTGGCCATCGGGCAGCTCGACAAAGTAGTGGCGACCGTGGGCGGCGGTCACCAGACCGCTAATGGTTGTGGATGTCATGCCAGGCTTTTCAGGTGTCGAATGCGATCAATCGCGTTGGGGTGGCTGTCGTAGAAGGCAGAGTGTAGCGGATCAGGTGTCAGCGTTGCAGCATTGTCGTTATAGAGCTTGAGCAAGGCGCTGATCAAGTCCTGGGCACCACTGTGCTGGGCCGCAAAATGGTCGGCCTGATATTCGTCACGGCGTGAGAGCAGGGCGCTCAAAGGACCCATCCAGAAGGTAAAGGTGGGCACCACCATAAAGAACAGGATCAGAGCCAGCGCATCATTGGGGCGGCCTAGTTGAGGGATGACACCCAGGCCGGTGTAAAAGCCCACTTTGCCCCAGGCCCAGCCTGCCAGCAGGAAAAAGACCAGCGATGTCAGCACACTGATCAAGAGGCGGCGTTGTATATGCCGATGCTTGAAGTGGCCCAGTTCATGCGCCAGCACGGCCTCGACTTCTTCGGGCTGGAGTTTGTTGAGCAAGGTGTCAAAAAACACGATACGTTTTTGGCGCCCTAGCCCGGTGAAGTACGCATTGCCGTGGGCGGAGCGGCGCGAGCCATCCATTACGTACAACCCACTGGTCTGGAAGCCACAACGTTGCGCCAAAGCGTTGATGCGATCCCGCAGGCCGGCATCTTCCAGTGGTTTAAACGTGTTGAAGAGCGGGGCGATAACACGCGGGTACAACCATAGCACCAGTAGATTGAAGGCCAGCCACAAGCCCCAGCCATACCACGGCCAGGAGGGTCCGGCCCAATCCATCAGGCTGAGCAGGGCGGCGCACAGGGGTGTGCCCAGCACCAAGATGATGAGCAGTGTTTTGGCGGTATCCGCAAAAAACAAGGCAGGTGTCATGCGGTTAAAGCCAAAGCGCGCCTCCAGTACGAACTTGCGATACCAGGCAAAGGGCAGGCCGACCAGACCCATAATCGCCAGCACGGCGCCAATCAGGGCAAGCTGCCGCAGCAGTTCGTGGCTGATCCAGTGGCCGAGGGTGATATCCAGCCATTGCAAGCCACCCAGCAAGGTAAAGCCCAGCAACACCAGGGCTTCCACCAGGCGTTCGCTCAAGCCCAGCCGTGTGCGTGCAATGGTGTAACGCGCCGCGCGCTGATGACTATGCAGGCCGATGCGTTCGGAAAACTCGGCAGGCACCTGGTTCTGATGTCGATAAACGTGCCGGATCTGCCGCAGACCGAGATAAAAGCGCAGCAAAACGTCTGCCAGCAGAAAGATAATGAACAACAAAGTCAGCATGGAGGCGGCTATATGTAAAATGGGCGTTTTGAGGAATGATTATATGGCGGTTCACACACAGCGTCTGGTCTGGCTCGATATGGAGATGACAGGACTGGACCCGGACAAAGAGCGCATCATCGAAGTTGCGGTCGTGGTAACAGAAGCAGACTTGACCCTGGTAGCCGAAGGCCCGGTTCTGGTGGTTCATCAAAGCAACACATTGCTCGATGGCATGGACGCCTGGAACAAGGGGACACATGGCCGCAGTGGCCTGATCGACAAGGTCAAAGCGTCGACCCTGACTGAAGCGCAGGCCGAGGATCAGTTGCTGGAGTTTCTGAAAGAGCATGTACCAGCGGGCAAGTCGCCCCTGTGTGGCAACACCATCAGCCAGGACCGTCGTTTCATGTACCGCTACATGCCCCGCCTGGAGGCCTTCTTCCATTATCGCAATCTGGATGTCAGCACCTTGAAAGAGCTGGCTCTGCGTTGGAAACCCGATGTCGTTAAAAGTTTCGTCAAGCAAAGCCGCCACGAAGCCTTGGCCGACATTTACGAGTCCATCGACGAACTTAAACACTACCGCGAGCATTTCATCCGCCTGTAAACACAGCGCGCCGGTCAAGGCGCAAGCGCGTTAAGCGCGTCTGCCAGGGCAGGCAAGGGCATGCGGGCGGGACCAAAACCGAGGGCAGCGATTTATCGCACCTCGGTTTTTTTACGTCTAAGTATTTACCCTTAAAGTATCCGTTTCCGGGTCATATGATACGGTTTTGCGATTGACATCACATTTTTCGTATTAAATAATGAAGTGTATATGGTTTGCGTCAAAACAAAATTTTGTTGAACGCTTTCAGTACTCTTACCGGGGATGGTCATGTATGCACAACTTGTAGAGACAGGCGTCAAGCAGGTCCGGGATATCGAGCAGATGTCCGACGAAGAGCGTCGGTTTCAAGAGCGCATCGATGAGGGTGTCCGCATCGAAGCTAGGGACTGGATGCCCGAAGCCTATCGCAAAACCCTGGTGCGCCAAATTTCTCAGCACGCGCACTCCGAGGTTGTCGGGATGCTGCCCGAAGGCAACTGGATTACCCGCGCTCCTTCGCTCAAGCGTAAAGCGATCTTGATGGCCAAGGTGCAGGACGAGGCCGGTCACGGTCTGTATCTGTATAGCGCTGCCGAAACACTGGGTGTCAGCCGTGACAAGCTGGTCGATGATCTGTTGTCGGGCAAAGCCAAGTACTCCAGCATTTTTAATTACCCCACCCTGAATTGGGCCGACATCGGCATGATCGGCTGGCTGGTTGACGGCTCGGCCATCATTAACCAGATTCCCTTGTGCCGCTGCTCTTACGGTCCTTACGCCCGTGCCATGGTGCGGGTATGCAAGGAAGAGTCTTTCCACCAGCGCCAGGGTTACGATCTTTTGATCCAGATGTGCCTGCATGGCACCCCGGAACAGAAGGCCATGGCGCAGGACTCCATCAACCGTTGGTGGTGGCCCGCGCTAATGATGTTCGGCCCCTCCGATGCAGACTCCACCAACAGCGCCCAGTCCATGCAGTGGAAGATCAAGCTGTTCTCGAATGATGAGTTGCGCCAGAAAATGGTGGATCAGACCGTGCCGCAGGCCGAGTATCTGGGCCTGACCATTCCTGATCCTGATCTGCGCTGGAACGAAGAGCGCGGCCACTACGACTTTGGCGAGATTGACTGGGATGAGTTCTGGGCGGTGATCAAGGGCAATGGCCCCTGTAATCGTGAACGACTCCAGGCCCGGGTGGACGCCCACGAAAACGGCGCGTGGTTCCGTGAGGCACTGGATGCCCATGCCCAGAAGCAGGAAGCCATCCGCAAGGTGGCCTGATCCCTAAGGCCAGGAAACCGTGACGGTTTCTGATCCGATCCGATTCGCAGTCCGCGCAGTAAGAGCGCGGCTGCACAGCAAGGAATTTTCAGTTATGAGCAAGAACGATTGGCCCCTGTGGGAAGTTTTCATTCGCAGCCAGCATGGTTTGGCTCACAAGCATGTAGGCAGCCTGCACGCGCCGGATGCCGAAATGGCCATTAACAATGCGCGTGATGTCTATACCCGCCGTAATGAAGGCGTGAGCATCTGGGTGGTGCGTGCTGCCGATATCGCGGCTTCCAGTCCGGGTGACAAAGGGCCGCTGTTTGAGCCCTCCAACACCAAGGTCTACCGTCACCCTACCTTTTTCCCCATGCCTGACGGCATCAATATGTAGGAATCGGTATGGACAAAGCCCTGTTTTCCTACGCCCTACGCATGGGCGATTCCACCCTGGTGCTGGCTCAGCGTCTGGGTGAGTGGACTGGACATGGCCCGGCTCTGGAAGAAGAGCTGGCCTGTGCCAATACCGCCCTGGACCTGTTGGGTCAGGCCCGCATGTGGCTGACGCTGGCCGGCGAGACCGAAGGCCAAGGCCGCGACGAAGATCGTCTGGCCTATCATCGTGACGCTCACGAGTACACCAACTATCTGTTGGTCGAACGTGAGAACGGTCACTATGGCGATACCTTGGCGCGTCAGTTTCTCTTTGATGCCTGGCACTGTTTCTTGCTGGAGCAGTTGCTGCAATCCACCGATGAGCAGATTCGGGCCATCGCCCAGAAAGCGCACAAGGAAGTGCTGTACCACTTGCGCCGCTCGACCGATCTGATCGTGCGTCTGGGTGATGGTACTGCCGAGAGCCACAAGCGCATGCAAAAAGCGATAGACGATGCCTGGTTCTATCTGGGTGAACTGTTCCTGGATGATGAGGTCACCCAGGAGCTGGCTCAGCGTCAGGCCGTGCCCTTGATGGCCAGCCTGTGGCAGCCCTGCCTGGAGTACATCCGGACCGCCCTGGAGCGCGCTACCTTGCGTTGTCCAGCCGAACAGGATGCCCAGCACAAGGCATACCGTGGCGGCCCGCAAGGCCGTCATACGGAAGCGTTAGGGTATCTGCTGGCGGAAATGCAGCATCTGCCACGTATGTACCCCGACGCCACCTGGTGATCGTCATGACACAGACCTGGAGCACCGAGCAAGTCATGCAGATACTGGCCACGGTTCCAGATCCGGAGATCCCCGTGATCTCCTTGCTGGACCTGGGCATTGTGCGTGACGTGAACTGGGAGGAGGGCGTGTGCGTGGTCACCATCACACCGACGTACTCTGGTTGTCCGGCGATGTACGAGATGAGCCACTCGATTGAGCAAGCCTTGCAGCAGGCCGGCATCGAGCAGGTTCGAGTCGATACGAAGTTGTCGCCGGCCTGGACGACCGATTGGATGAGTGAGCAAGGCAAGCTGGCCCTGCGTGATTACGGTATCGCTCCCCCGGCCCAAAGTGCAGTTGATATTTCTGGTTTGCTGCGCCAGCCCGAGGCGCCCGTGGTGGCCTGTCCTCAGTGTGGCTCCACGCATACACGGGTCATCAGCCAGTTTGGCTCGACGCCGTGTAAGGCGCTGTACCGCTGCATCAGCTGTGGCGAACCATTCGATTACTTTAAGGCGCATTAGTCCTATGAGTCAGTTTTATTCTCTTCCTGTGGCATCGGTCTCGCGCAGCACCCGCGATGCTGTGGTGGTAGCTTTTGATGTGCCCGACAATTTGCAGGATGTGTTTCAGTTTCGCCCCGGTCAGTATCTGACCCTGCGCACCCATCTGGACGGCCAGGAACTGCGCCGCTCCTACTCGATCTGTGCCGCTCCGCACGACCGCTTGCTGCGGGTGGCGATCAAGCGCGTCAATGATGGTGCTTTCTCTACCTGGGCCAACAGCCATCTGCAGGCAGGTGCTTCGCTGGAGGTCATGCCTCCTGATGGCAACTTCACCGTAGATTTTGACCCCAGCCACGCGCACCGTTATGTTGCCTTTGCGGTGGGGAGCGGTATCACCCCCATTCTGTCGCTGGTCAAGACCGCGTTGGATACCGAGCCCAATTCCACCTTCACGCTGTTTTTCGGTAACCGCGCCTCTTCGGCCATCATGTTTCGCGAAGAGATCGAGGACCTGAAAAACACCTATATGGAACGTTTCTCCATCGTGTATATCATGAGCCGGGAAACGCAGGATATTGATCTGTTCAACGGTCGCCTGGACGGTGAGAAAGTCCGCCAGCTGATGCAGCAATGGTTCGATCCGGCCAGTGTGGATGTGGCCTTTGTGTGCGGTCCCCAGGACATGAGCGAGCAGGTGGTGGCCGCCTTGCAGGAAAACGGTCTGCAAAAATCCCAGATCAAGTTCGAGCTGTTTGGCGCTCCCAAAGGGCCACGTGCGCTGCGTACGGGTGAGGAGTCGCGCAAGGCACCGGGCAAGGAAGAGTGCGAGCTGACCGTGATTCAGGATGGCATCACACGCAACCTGACCATCAGCAAGAGCAACAGCAGCATTTTGGATGCAGCGCTCGAGCAAGGTCTGGAATTGCCGTATTCCTGTAAAGGTGGTGTTTGCTCCACCTGCCGTTGCAAGGTGGTAGAGGGCGAAGTGGACATGGATGCCAACTTTGCGCTGGAAGATTACGAAGTAGCCCGCGGTTTCGTGCTCAGTTGCCAAAGCTTTCCGGTAACCGACCGGGTAGTGATTGACTTCGATCAGGAAACCTAAGACCGCCAAAAATAGCGGTTTTCCAAGAATCTGGACGCCAGCTTCCCAGCTTGGCGTCCTACTAGTTTCAGGAGCACATTGTATGGCAGCAGATTTTTTCAAAACGCATCAGGCGACGCTGGATCAGGCTTTGAGCAGCATCCTAGCGCGCAATTTCTGGAGCGCTTATCCTGAAAATCCCAGCCCGCGCGCTTACGGTGAAACCGCGGCTCAGGAAGGTCAGGCTGCATTTGAAGCCTACCGCGACAAAGCCTTTCCCTTGACGCTGGAAGGCGCCCAAGGAGAAGTGGGTAATGAGCGCTCGCCTTTTGGTTTTGATCTGGGCATCCGTTACCTCAAAGTCCCCGTGGATCAGTTGGTGGCCCAGTCGCAACTGGCGCTGGACAGCTGGCGCGATGCGGGCCCGCAGGCCTGGGTGGGCATTTGTCTGGAAATTCTGCATCGCTTGAACCAGCGCAGCTTCGAGATTGCTCATGCCGTGCAGCACACAACGGGCCAGGGTTTCATGATGGCCTTCCAGGCCGGTGGCCCTCACGCTCAGGAACGTGCGCTGGAAGCCGTGGCCTACGCCTGGCAGGAAATGTCCCGCATCCCCGGTCTGGTTGACTGGATCAAGCCCCAGGGCAAGCATGATCCCATCCAGATGAAGAAACAGTTCAAAGTTGTGCCCCGTGGCATTGGTCTGGTCATTGGTTGCTCCACCTTCCCGACCTGGAATGGTTACCCTGGCCTGTTTGCTTCCTTGGCCACCGGCAACACCGTGATTGTGAAGCCGCATCCTGGCGCGATCCTGCCTCTGGCCATTACCGTGGCTGTCGCGCGCGAAGTGCTGGCCGAGGCCGGTTTCAATCCCAACGTGGTCGTGCTGGCGGCTCACGAGCCTTCGGAAGATACGGCACAGCAATTGGCCATGAACAAGGCCGTCAAGCTGATCGACTTTACCGGCAGTAGCCAAAACGGCAACTGGCTGGAAGCAAATGCGCGCCACGCGTTGGTCTACACCGAAAAAGCCGGTGTGAATCAGGTCATTATTGATTCGGTTGACGATTTCAAGGCGGTTGCCCGCAATCTGGCTTTCTCCTTTGCCCTGTATTCCGGCCAGATGTGTACTGCTCCTCAAAACATCTACGTGCCTCGTGACGGTATCCGCACGGCTGATGGTGTGATGAGTTTTGACGAAGTGGCTCAAGGTCTGGCCCAGGCCGTACAAAAACTGGTGTCCGATCCGGCCCGCGCCGTTGAAATTACCGGTGCCGTGCAAAACGAAGCCTGCGCACAGCGTATCGATCAGGCGCGCCAGCTGGGCATGCCTATCCTGGCTGACAGCCAGACACTGGAGCACCCTGCATTTCCCGGTGCCCGCGTACGCACACCTCTGATCTTGCAGGCCCGTGTGGACCAGCCCGAGATTCAGCAAGAATGGTTTGGCCCCATCGTATTTGTGGTGCAAACCGATTCGACCGAGCAAAGCATTGAAGTGGCAGGACGCAACGTGATCGAGCACGGCGCACTGACCTTGTCGGCGTACAGTACCGATGATGCCGTGACTGCCCAGATCCAGCGCATGGCCGAGCGTTCCGGTGTGTCCCTGTCCCTGAACCTGACCGGCGCCGTGTTCATTAATCAGACCGCAGCCTACAGCGACTTCCATGGTACGGGCGCCAACCCGGCTGCCAACGCCTCTCTGTCGGACTCGGCCTATGTGGCTAACCGTTTCCGTGTCGTTCAGACCCGCTGGCATTTCTAAAGGAGGATGGCCAGGTGACTGACCAAAGTATTCAATTTCAACTGGAAAACGGCGTAGCACGCATTACCTTGAATCGTCCCGACAAGCTCAACAGCTTCACGGCCGACATGCACGGTGAGCTGGCTCAGGCTCTGGACAAGGTGGAACAGTGCGCCGATTTGCGTGTGCTGATTCTGACCGGTAATGGACGCGGCTTTTGCGCCGGCCAGGACCTGTCCGAGCGTCAGATGAGTGCTGGCGATGCCCCCGTCGATCTGGGTGCAACCATTGAGAAATTCTACGCACCGCTGGTGCGTCGTCTGCGCGCATTGGCTGCGCCGGTGGTAGTGGGGGTCAACGGCGTGGCTGCGGGTGCTGGAGCGAACCTGGCTCTGGCGGGCGATATTGTGATTGCCGCCCGTTCGGCCAGCTTCATCCAGCCTTTTTGCCGTCTTGGCTTGTTGCCGGACACCGGCGGTACATTCTTCTTGCCGCGTCTGGTGGGCACCGCCCGCGCCATGGGTCTGTCTTTGCTGGGCGACAAGCTCTCGGCCGAACAGGCTGCGCAGTGGGGGCTGATCTGGGAATGCGTGGACGATGAGGCTTTCCAGGCTCGTCTGAACGAGCTGGCCGCTCATTTTGCCCAGGCGCCGACCAAAGGTCTGGCTTACGCCAAGAAAGCGATTTATGCCAGTGATGCCCATTCGCTTGATCAACAGTTGGATCTGGAACGCGACTTGATGCGTGAACTGGGTGCTTCCGAAGATTATCGTGAGGGTGTTAATGCATTCCTGGGCAAACGTGCCCCCCAATTTAAAGGAAAGTAATGCAAAGCAACGCAATGGCTGTTGAAGACCCCCAGGCACTGGCTCAGCAGGTCAGTGACCATATGTTTGGCAATGACCAGGCATCTCAGGCTTTGGGCCTGAGCCTGGATAGCGTCGCACCGGGCAGGGCGGACATGAGCATGACGGTACGTGCCGACATGCTCAACGGCCACAAGACCTGTCACGGTGGTTTCATTTTTGCGTTGGCCGACAGCACCTTTGCGTTTGCCTGCAATTCCCGCAATGCACCGACCGTTGCGTCGGGTTGCACCATCGATTACCTGGCGCCTGCCTTTGAAGGGGATGTCCTGACTGCTCGTGCGGTTGAGGCTTCCCTGGCAGGCCGCACCGGTGTGTATGACATCGAGGTGGTCAACCAGAACAACAAGCGCATTGCCTTGTTCCGTGGACGCTCGTACCGGCTCAATGGCACGGTATTGGGCGGAATTGAAAAAAAATAATCTTTGACGATACATACCCTGTGGACCCGGGGGGGTCGGAAGTACCACACCAGCGGCAGGGCAGGAGTACACCATGACAGCAATTAAAGAACAGGTTGGCCGCGATGCCATCGAGCATGCAAGTGTTGACGAGATCCGCAACTTGCAGCTGGAACGTCTGAAGTGGACGTTGCGGCATGCTTACGAGAATGTGCCGCACTATCGGCAGAAATTTGATGAAGCGGGCGTGCACCCCGACGATTTGAAGCAGTTGTCGGATATTTCCAAGTTTCCCTTCACGACCAAGCAGGATCTGCGTGACAACTACCCCTTCAAAATGTTTGCGGTTCCTCGCGAACAGGTAGCACGCGTGCACGCGTCCAGTGGCACAACGGGCAAGCCCACCGTGGTTGGCTACACGGCCAAGGACATCTCCACCTGGGCAGACCTGTTTGCCCGTTCCATGTGGGCAGCTGGCGCCCGTCCTGGCGACATTGCCCATGTGGCCTACGGCTATGGTCTGTTCACAGGCGGCCTGGGTGCCCACTACGGTGCTGAGCGTCTGGGATGCACGGTGGTTCCCATGTCCGGTGGTCAGACTGAAAAGCAGGTTCAACTGATTCAGGACTTCCGTCCCGACGTGATTCTGGTCACGCCTTCCTACTTCTGCAATATCGTGGAAGAGATCGAGCGTCAGGGCATGGACCCACGCGATACTTCCTTGCGCATCGGTATTTTTGGCGCTGAACCCTGGACAGGGCAGATGCGTCTGGATATTGAGCAGCGTGCCGGTATCGATGCTGTGGATATTTATGGTCTGTCCGAGGTAATGGGGCCTGGCGTGGCCATGGAATGTGTGGAAAGCAAGGACGGTCCAGTGGTCTGGGAAGACCATTTCTACCCGGAAATCATCAACCCTGAAACCGGCGAGCCCGTGGCCGAGGGTGAGAGCGGAGAACTGGTCTTTACCTCGCTGAGCAAGGAAGCCATGCCGGTCATTCGCTACCGTACTCGTGACCTGACCCAGTTGCTGCCACCTACCTCGCGCAGCATGCGCCGGATCGGCAAGATCACGGGCCGCAGCGACGATATGGTGATTGTGCGTGGTGTGAACCTGTTCCCGACGCAGGTCGAGGAGCTGGTTCTGAAGATGCCCGAGCTGGCTGCCCAGTACCAACTGGTCTTGAGTCGTAATGGCAATATGGACGAGCTGGAAATTCTGGTGGAGGTTCGCCCGGAGTTCAATCACTTAAATGATGCCGAGCGTGAGCAAATGGCCCGCCGCCTGAGCCACTCCATCAAGACCTTTATTGGTGTGAGTGCACGTATTCGCGTGCAGTCCTCGGGTATGGTCGAGCGTACGGTAACGGGTAAAGCCAAGCGCGTGATCGACAAGCGCGCGTTTTAGGCACGATTGCGTCCGGACTCCACAACGGCTCTGCTCTGGCAGGGCCGTTTTTGTATTCGGCGCTCTCACGGTATCATTGCAAGCTAGTAGGCGGCTCACGCCGTTTTCGTATTTTTTTTCTGATCACATCATGCCCCCAATACAGCCAGGTTTGATTGCCGGCATTGGCACCGACCTGATTCGTGTGGAACGGATCGAGCGCGCCCTGGCTCGTCACGGCGATCGTTTTGTAAAACGCATCCTGGGCGAGCAGGAGCAGCAGGTCTATGCCCGCCGTCAGGCGCGCGACCCGGTAAGGGGACTGCGCTATCTGGCAACCCGCTTTGCGGCTAAAGAAGCTTTTTCCAAAGCGGTCGGGTTGGGCATGCGCATGCCCATGGCGTGGTCGCGCATGCAAACCCTGAATGCGCCCGGTGGGCGTCCGATGGTGCGCTTGTCTGCGGACCTGCAAAGCTGGTTTGACGCCCGTTTCGGGGCGGTTCATATTTCCCTGACTGATGAATCCGATATGGCCATGGCCTTTGTGGTGCTGGAAGTCAAAGCGCCGGCCATTTCTTCCTTATCCTTAGCTGAGTCTGATACTAAATGAGTTCTTCCCCACAAGCAGTACTGCCACCGGGCCCGGTCATGGTCGATGTGCAGGGCACGGTTCTGACGGACCACGAGCGCGAGCGCCTGCGCCATCCGCTGGTCGGTGGCGTGATTCTGTTTAGCCGCAACTTTGAAAACCGTGCGCAACTGACCGCCCTGTGCCAGTCGATTCACGAGGCGCGTAACGAGCCCTTGCTGATTGCGGTGGATCACGAGGGGGGGCGGGTGCAGCGTTTCCGCGAGGATGGCTTTACCACGCTGCCCGCCATGAGCCAGTTGGGCCAGCTCTGGACGCGTGATGTCGTCAAGGCGGCGGCAGTTGCTGCCGATACGGGCTATGTGCTGGCTGCCGAGCTGCGCGCCTGTGGTGTGGATATGAGCTTTACGCCGGTGCTGGATCTGGACTGGGGAGTCAGCAAGGTTATTGGCGATCGGTCTTTTCATCGCAATCCGCGGGCAGTGTCCATGTTGGCCGCTGGCTTGATCCGTGGTTTGAACAAGGCCGGTATGGCTGCCTGCGGCAAGCACTTTCCCGGTCATGGCGGCGTAGAGGCGGATTCGCACCACGAGATTCCCGTGGACGACCGTACACTGGAAGAGATTCTGGACGAGGATGCTGCCCCTTACGGTTGGCTTGGCACCTTGCAGTTGCCCTCCGTAATGCCTGCACACGTGATCTATTCCAAAGTAGACCCGCTGCCAGCCGGCTTCTCGCCATACTGGATTCAGCGTGTGCTGCGCAAGGCCCTGGCCTATGACGGCGTCATTTTTTCCGACGACCTGACCATGGAAGGCGCCACCGTTGTGGGCGACATCCTGGCACGCGCTCAAGCGGCCTTGGGGGCGGGCTGCGACATGGTGCTGGTCTGCAATCGTCCTGATCTGGCCGACGACTTGCTCTCGCGCCTGGATTTCACGATTTCCGAGGAATCGCAAAACCGCATTCGTCGTCTCATGCCTAGCACGCCCGCTTTGGATTGGGACGCCTTGCAAGCGGATGAACACTATCAATATGCCCGCGGACTTCAATCTAAAATCCTATCTGTCTGATTTACCGAATTTGCCGGGCGTATACCGGCATCTCGATGAACAGGGCGAGGTACTGTATGTGGGCAAGGCGCGGGATCTCAAGCGTCGTGTCAGCTCGTACTTTCAAAAAACGCTGAGCAGTCCCCGCATTGCCCATATGGTGGCGCGTGTCGCGCGCATCGAGGTGACTGTTACCCGCAGCGAGGCCGAGGCCTTGCTGCTGGAAAACAACCTCATCAAGCGTCTGCGGCCACGCTACAACATTCTTTTCCGGGATGACAAGTCCTACCCCTACCTGATGATCAGCGCGCACCAGGCGCCTCGTATTGCCTATTACCGGGGCAGTACCAGCGGGAAGGGCCATTTCTTTGGCCCTTATCCCAACTCCTGGGCGGTGCGTGAAACCATTCAGATCCTGCAAAAGGTGTTTCGGTTGCGCACCTGTGAGGACAGCGTCTACGCCAATCGCAGTCGCCCCTGTCTGCTGCATCAGATCGGGCGCTGTTCGGCGCCGTGCGTCAATCTGATCTCGCCTGAGCAGTATCAGCGGGATGTGCAGCGCGCCATCAGCTTTCTGGATGGTCACACCACGCAAATCCTGAGTGAGTTGCAAGAGCGCATGATGCAGGCCTCGGACTCGCTGGATTTTGAGCAGGCCGCGATTTTGCGCGACCAGATGAAAGCCTTGTCAGCCGTGTTGCAGCAGCAAAGCATGGAGCAGGTGGGCAAGGAAGATGTCGACGTTATTGTGGTCCTCAATGCCGGGGGCAAGTTCTGTGTGAACCTGGCCATGGTGCGCGGGGGCCGTCATCTGGGAGATCGTGCCTTTTTCCCTACCCAGATCAACGATGACACCTCAAGCGAGGTGCTTGCGGCCTTTATCGCCCAGCACTACCTGGAACGTCGCATGCCACCCGTGCTGGTTTGCTCGCACGCCCTGCCTGATCCTGATCTGATGCCTTTGCTGGCGGAGCAAACCGGTGTGAAGGCGCGCATTGTGGTGCGCCCTCAAGGCGTGCGCAAGATCTGGCTGGAACAGGCAACGAAGAATGCCGGCCTGGCGCTTGCCCGGGTCTTGAGCGAATCGACGGCCCGTGCGGATCGTACCCGGGCTCTGGCTGAAGTATTGCAACTGGACCTGGATGAGGCCCAGCTCGATGCGTTGCACATCGAATGCTTTGACATCAGCCATACGGCTGGGGAGGCCACGCAGGCCTCGTGTGTGGTTTATAAGCACCACGAAATGCAGAACTCCCTTTATCGTCGCTACAACATTGCCGGCATCACCCCCGGTGATGATTACGCAGCCATGCGCCAAGTACTGAACCGACGGTTCTCGCGGGTTGCCGAAGGTCTGGCGCCTTTGCCCGACATTGTCCTGATCGACGGTGGCAAAGGGCAGGTAGAAATCGCTCGGCAGGTCTTTGTCGAATTGGGCCTGGATATTCATGTTCTGGTTGGTGTGGCCAAGGGAGAAAAGCGTAAAGTAGGTCTGGAGACCCTGGTGTTTGCCGATGATCGACCGCCTGTGGCCCTAGGCGTGGAGTCAGCTGCCTTGATGCTGGTTGCCCAGGTGCGTGACGAGGCCCACCGCTTTGCGATTACGGGCATGCGCGCTCAGCGTGCCAAAATGCGCAACGTGTCGCGTCTGGAGGATATTGATGGGATTGGCGCCAAGCGTCGCCAGCGTCTGCTGGCTCGCTTTGGGGGCTTTAGTGGCGTTGCCGATGCCAGTATCGATGAGCTTAGTGCGGTTGATGGAATATCCACGGAGCTGGCCGAACGTATTTATCATGCTTTACGATAGGCGAGAGCCTTTGTTGTTTTAAATTAGGTTGGTACCCAAGCTATGCCTTTAAATCTGCCCATTGCCCTGACGTGGCTTCGTATCGTCCTGATTCCCCTGATCGTTGCCCTGTTTTATTTGCCGGAACACTGGCTGAGCATCGAAACGCGCGATCTGTGGGCAGCGGCTGTCTTTGTCGTTGCCGCTGCGACCGACTGGTTCGACGGCTGGCTGGCGCGACGCTGGAACCAGACGTCCTCGTTTGGCGCCTTTCTGGACCCGGTTGCCGACAAACTGATGGTCAGCGCCGCCTTGCTGGTGTTACTGGATCTGGGGCGAGTGGACGCCTTTATCGCGCTGATTATTATCGGTCGTGAAATTACCATTTCTGCCTTGCGGGAGTGGATGGCCAAGATTGGCGCCAGCGGCAGTGTAGCGGTTCATCGCTTGGGTAAATTCAAAACCGCCGCGCAAATGGTTGCCATTCCCTGCCTGTTGTACTGGTCGCCTGTTATGGGGCTGCCTACACGGATCATCGGGCAAGCTCTTATTATCGTTGCAGCGGTCCTGACGGTCTGGTCCATGTGCTACTACCTGCAAAAAGCCTGGCCTGAGATCAAGAAAAAGCAGCTGTGAGACAAATGACTAACTCATCGACAAGGACGCTGGCCGGGGCGGGACCGGACGGGTCGCAGGACTGGCAGGTCATTGGCGTGATCGGTATCGCGCACGCCAGTTCGCACTTTTTTCAACTTATCTTGCCCACGCTGTACATTTCCCTGGGGCAAGAGTTCGGTTATGACTTTCTGAAGTTGGGAGGTTTGGTCACCGCTTTTTATCTGGTGTCCTGCTTTGGGCAGGCCTCTTCGGGTTTTCTGGTTGACCGGATCGGGGCCTTGCCGGTGCTGAAAGTAGGCCTGTCCTGCTTTGTAGCGGCCGCCTTGTTGATCGGAACGGCCAATGGCTATGGCATGCTGTTGGCGGCTGCCCTGATTGGCGGGGTGGGCAATGCGGTCTTTCACCCGGTGGATTACTCCATTCTCAATCACCGTGTCAGCCCGGCGCGTTTGGGCCATGCCTTCAGTGCTCACGGTTTGACAGGTAACCTGGGCTGGGCCTTGACGCCGGTCTTTATCACCACGCTGACCATTTACTTCAACTGGCGTGTTGCCGTGCTGTCGGCGGCCGCTCTGATCGCGGCTGTTTTGGTGCTTGTTCTGGTAAACCGGGATGCACTGGCTGGACGCACCGCCTCCGGGTCGATGCCGGCGCGTCCACCAAGCAAGGAGTCGGTCTGGACCACGCTGTCTACGTTGTTGTCCCGTTCCTCTTTATGGGGCGCGTTCCTGTTCTTTGCCTTTGCCACGGCGGCCATGGCAGTCGTGCAGAATTACACCATCCCCATGCTGCACACCACCTACGGTATCGATAAGGTCGTGGCGGGTACGGCCTTGTCCGGTTTTATGCTGGCGTCTGCCGCAGGCATGTTTGTGGGCGGTTTTATTGCTTCTACCACGCCACGCTCTGAGCTGATTGTATTTGTGTCCCTGTGCGTGTCGGGTGGGCTGCTTTTGGTGCTGGGCGCAGGCTGGGTGATGCCATCGATGGCTCTGTTTTTTGTGGGGGCAGCCGGGTTTTGCTCGGGTATTGCTTCGCCTTCGCGCGATATGCTGATACGGCGCGTTACGCCCAAGGGGGCGACTGGGGCTGTATACGGCCTGGTGTATTCGGGCATGGACGTGGGCTCGTCCTTGGCGCCGGTGGGTTTTGGATTGATGCTGGATGTGGGTCTGACGCAGGCCCCTTGGTATGGGGCGGCCATCGGATACTGGACTGCGGCGGGCCTGGCCGTCTATGTGGCGTCCACCGTCACCCGATCGACTAAAGCGAAAGCCTGACGGTATCCTTTGCCGCTTGGCTCGAGACCGCTTGATAACAAACCCCAAAAGCGTATCGCATTTTGGGGTTTCTTTTTTGTCAGAAAGCAGGGGGCGCCCCCTGGAAGGTGCACAGGTCAGCGGGAGGTGCGCCTGCCAGTTGCAACCTTACTGACGTGCCAGCCGTGGCTCTTGCACGCTATCTGCATGGCTGCTGCGCCAGGGATTGATGTCGAGCCCCCCACGCCGCGTGTAACGGGCATACACCAGCAAACGTTCGGGTTGGCAGCTTTGCCAGATATCGCTGTAAAGACGCTCCACACAATGCTCATGAAATTCCGTGTGGCGGCGTAGCGAAACGATATAGCGTAAAAGAGAGGCGGGGTCGATTTGAGGGCCCGTATAACGCACTTGGACGCTGCCCCAGTCCGGCTGGCCCGTAACGGGACAGTTGGATTTGAGTAAATCCGAAACCAGCGACTCGGTCACGAGCGGGGCGTCAGGCAAGCAGGCCAATAAACCGCTTTGTGGCGTGTAGTCCTGGATGCTGATATCGAGCTCATCAATGCTCCGACCTTCCAGTTGGGCGATGGTCTGACCGCTCAGAGCGCTCAAGGGCCATAGTGTCACCTGGACAGGGGCGCCGGCTATGGCGCTCAGATCCTGCTCCATGCGTCCAGCGAGACTGTCGCTGTCCTGCACGACTTCATCATTAAATGAGTTCAGATAGAGCTTGAAGGATTTGGACTCGATAATGCGCGGGCTGTTCCAGGGGATGACAAAGCGGGCCAGGGCGACCACGGGTTTGCCCTTGGGGTTGAGCCAGGAGACCTCGTAACCGTTCCAGATATCAGCGCCATACCATTGTTCAGGTAGCTCAAGGGCCTGACGATTAAGCGAGCGCTCGATACCAAACAGGACGTTGGGATCGTAACGTGTGGGATAAACCACATCGTGTCCGAGCGGCGAATCTTTAAGTGGGGAGGTGTTGCTCATGGGCAGGTGCTGCAGAAATAAAACAGGAAACCGGTGCAGCGAACACGCATTCACCGGAAGGCATACAGGCGATTATCCCACATTGTGAAATCCTTGTCTCAGTATGCAAAAAACGACTGTCGCGGTGCACAGTTTTTTATTTCATAAGCAGATAATGCATTTCATATCTCGAAATTAATTATTTATGCATATGATTTAAAACAAAAAAATAATTACTCTTATATAAGACAGAAAACATGGTTGCGGTGCAACATTTGGGTAGACTGTAGTCATCCTGTTCAATCTAGTTCACTGTTAAATCCATCTTAGGAGTTCACCATGAATGCACGAGAAACTGAGATCCGTAATTTGCAAAAACGCTGGGCTGAAGACCCGCGCTGGCAAGGTATCAAGCGTGGTTACACCGCTGAGGAAGTGATTCGTTTGCGTGGCTCTCTGGTTGAGGAGCACACTTTGGCACGGCGTGGCGCAGAGCGTCTGTGGCAGTCCATTAATCAGGAACCCTTTGTGAACGCATTGGGTGCACTGACGGGTAACCAGGCCATGCAACAGGTCAAGGCCGGCTTGAAAGCGATTTACTTGTCGGGCTGGCAGGTGGCGGGCGACGCCAACAGCGCTGGTGAAATGTACCCCGACCAATCGCTGTACCCCGTGAATTCGGTGCCCTCGGTGGTGCGTCGCATCAATAACTCTCTGGCCCGTTGCGATCAGATTCAGTGGATGGAGGGTGTGAACCCGGGCGATGAGGGTTACATCGATTACTTCGCTCCTATTGTGGCCGACGCTGAAGCGGGTTTTGGCGGCGTGCTCAATGCCTTTGAGCTGATGAAGGCCATGATTGTGGCGGGTGCGGCAGGTGTTCACTTTGAGGACCAACTGGCATCAGCCAAGAAATGCGGCCACTTGGGTGGCAAGGTATTGGTGCCTACGCGTGAAGCGGTGTCCAAGCTGGTCGCGGCCCGTCTGGCGGCAGACGTCCTGGACGTTCCCACCATTCTGGTTGCTCGTACCGATGCGGACGCAGCAGACCTGATCACCAGCGATGTGGATGAATACGATCGCCCCTTCATTCTGGAAGAACGCACAGTGGAAGGCTTCTACCGTACTCGTGCCGGTCTGGATCAAGCTATTGCCCGTGGTCTGGCTTACGCTCCTTACGCAGACCTGGTCTGGTGCGAAACTTCTACGCCGGATCTGGAATACGCTCGTCGCTTTGCGGAAGCTATCCACCGTCAGTTCCCTGGCAAGCTGCTGTCCTACAACTGCTCGCCATCGTTCAACTGGAAAAAGAACCTGGACGATGCCACGATCGCCAAATTCCAGCGCGAGCTGGGTGCCATGGGTTACAAGTTCCAGTTCATTACGCTGGCTGGTTTCCACGCACTGAACTACGGCATGTTCGAACTGGCCCACGGCTACGCCCGCAACCAGATGAGCGCTTTCGTTCAACTGCAGGAAAAAGAGTTCGCGGCTGCACCATTGGGCTTTACCGCTGTGAAGCACCAGCGTGAAGTGGGGACGGGTTACTTTGATGCTGTCACTCAGACAGTGGAAGCCGGTAAGTCCTCGACTACGGCTCTGGCCGGCTCTACCGAAGCCGAACAGTTTGCCGCTTCCGAGGCATAAGCAGGACGGGAAAGGGTAGATAGCCCCTTTTCCGATAGCAGGCAGCCCACCGCACGCTCCAGTCGGTGGGCTGCTTTTTTTGCCCATGTCATTTTGCTTAAAAGCTACATATTTCAAATATAAAATTTGTGGGCGGTGCGCTTAAGAAAGTGGAGGATTGGATGGCTCATTGTCTGTCAGGGACTGTGCGGGGAAGCCGGTCTGAAAAGGCTTGCAGAGCGATTGGCCGTTTAAGATTGAAGACTCAATAGTCAGTGAATTGATTGGTATTCTCAAGGTACGCTACTTTTGTCATGAAAGTCTTGATAATCAAGGCGTTTTCCTAGTGCAAGACATGGTAGACTTTGGCCGCGCAAGCGATTTATGAAGGGACCTGGAAAGTGAGCTTTGCGTCCAGGCGCGCATAAAAAAAAGGCTGCCAATGAGCAGCCTTGAAAGCATTGAACAGTTAGCGCCGCGTTGGGGGGGTAACGGCCTGAACAAGATGCATAGGGACAACGATAAAGGATCGAAGCAAAGTCGTATTGATTTAAATCAAGAATGAAGAAATATCAGTGGCTTATAGTCCATCCATGCGCGCATATTCGATTTTTTCTCTCCCCAAGCCGCTCACTGACGAGCAGCGATCACATCGGCGTCATACATTGGCCCGTCTAGGCCTGTCGTGGCTGGCAGCCATGCAGGTGATGATGTTTGCGTTTCCGGGCTACATGCGTTCCTTCAGCACCCGAGCTGAGGATATTGAATCCCTGTCGCAGGTCATTGTGCTCATGAACTGGGCCGGGCTGTGTCTGACCATGCCGGTGGTGCTGTACTGTTCCTGGCCGATTCTAAAAGGCGCGTTCAAAAGCCTGTCTGAGGGTCGCGTCGGTATGGATGTGCCCGTGGCGCTGGGGATTGTGGGCGCGTTCCTGCCCAGTGTGTACAACACCTGGATGCAGCAAGGCGAGGTGTATTACGACTCGGTCACGATGTTCGTGGCCTTTTTGTTGACGGCCCGCTATCTGGAGCTTTGCGCACGCCAGTCGGTGACCCAGTCCGCGTCCCACGATCTGATAGAACGTTTTCGCCAGACAGTGACAGGGCATGCGAATACCTTGGCATTCTGGTTTGTCAGTATTCAACTGGTGTTGGCTGCTGCATTCGGTCTGGTCTGGTACTGGATAGACCCCTCGCACGTTGTGCCTGTGGTGGTCGCCATGTTGGTCATGAGCTGTCCCTGTGCCATGTCCATGTCCGTGCCGTCGGCCGTCGCCTCGGCACATGCCAGTTTGCTGGCCCGACCCGCTCAGAATGAATTTGAAGTTGTGCAGTTGACCCAGCAAACCGGTCGCATCGCCCGTCAAAATCTCTATGGTTCCATTGCCTGGCATTTACTGATGACACCGCTGGCTGCCATGGGCATTGTGGCTCCCTGGCTGGCGGCTGTCAGCATGCTGGTATCGTCGTTGGCCGTAGCGGCCAACTCCTGGCGTATCTACCGCAGCCGCACCCGCATGGTGCCTGCCCAGTGGACAGGCCCGGCGGCAAGGCAGGGCTGATATGTTTGGCTCTTTGCTGGTCCTGATCCCCATCTCCATCTTTCTGGTCGTTGTCATTGGTATTTCATTCTGGTGGGCTATTTTTGCCGGTCAGTTTGAGGATACCGGCAATGCGGCGGACTCCATCTTGCTCGATGATGACTCCACAGCGAGTCCTGCAGGGACAGAGCGCCCACCAGATACCTGACCTCCCGTTTTTAGTCCTGCAAATGGTCGGCGACACACAGTCTGCGGGGCGGAAACACGTGTGAGTGCGTGCTTTCCGAAGTTTTTTGATAAGCATCAAGTAGCGGATTACCGACTTGCTGGATCATGTATCTTGTTGTCGCTTGTATTAACAATGTTTGTTTAGGGGAAGCAAATGGGCACTTCCGATGCAGTCGGAAATAACGCCGAAGTCTTCAATTACGGGATTGTCAGGCAATTCGCCATCATGACCGTATTTTGGGGCGTCATCGGCATGGCAATAGGTCTTTTTATTGCCTTGCAGTTGATTTGGCCAGAACTCAATTTCGACACACCGTGGCTTAGTTTTGGGCGTCTGCGCCCATTGCATACGAACGCTGTGATTTTCGCCTTTGGTGGGACGGGCTTGTTTGCCACTTCCTACTATGTGGTACAGCGTACCTGTCAGGCCCGTTTGTTTTGCGACAAGCTGGCTGCCTTTACCTTCTGGGGTTGGCAAGCCGTGCTGGTGGCAGCGGTCATCACCCTGCCTATGGGGTACACCAGCTCCAAAGAGTACGCCGAACTGGAGTGGCCCATCGACATCCTGATCACGCTGGTCTGGGTGGCGTATGCCATTGTGTTCTTTGGCACGATCGTCAAGCGCCGGGTGCGTCACATTTATGTGGCCAACTGGTTTTTCGGTTCTTACATCGTCACGATCGCTGTTCTGCACATTTTCAACAACCTGGAGTTGCCCGTCAGCTTCATGAAGTCCTACTCGGCTTACGCCGGTGTGCAGGATGCCATGGTTCAGTGGTGGTACGGCCATAATGCCGTGGGCTTTTTCCTGACCACGTCCTTTCTGGGCATGATGTACTACTTCATCCCCAAACAGGCTAACCGTCCCATTTATTCTTACCGTCTGTCTATCGTTCACTTCTGGGCGCTGGGCTTTACCTACATGTGGGCCGGTCCTCACCACCTGCTGTATACCTCCCTGCCAGATTGGACACAGTCCCTGGGCATGGCGTTTTCCCTGATTTTGCTGGCTCCCTCCTGGGGCGGCATGATCAACGGCATCATGACCTTGTCGGGCGCCTGGCACAAGCTGCGTACCGACGCGATTCTGAAATTCATGGTGGTGGCTTTGTCCTTCTACGGCATGTCCACGTTTGAAGGTTCCATGATGGCAATCCGTACGGTGAACGCGCTGTCGCATTACACCGACTGGACCGTGGGCCACGTGCACTCCGGCGCGCTGGGCTGGGTAGCCATGATTACCTTCGGCTCCCTGTACTACCTGATTCCGCGCCTGTACGGTCGCACTGAAATGGCTCGTCCTCGTTTGATCGACCTGCACTTCTGGCTGGCGACTCTGGGCGTGGTGCTGTATATCGCCGCCATGTGGATTGCTGGCGTGATGCAGGGCCTGATGTGGCGTGCAACCGGTGTGGACGGCACCTTGACCTACAGCTTTGTGGAAGTGGTGAAGGCAACCTACCCCTTCTACGCGATCCGGGCCTTGGGCGGCGCCTTCTTTGTGGCTGGTATCTTGCTGATGTCCTGGAACGTGTTCCTGACCGTTCGTGCAGGTCAGAAAAATATCAATCCCGTTGTGCCTCTGAAAAATCCGGATGCCCGTGACCCAGCGCTGGTGGGCCCAACCACCTTGCTGGCCTAAGGAGTAAATCATGGCTAATGACACTAATAAGCGCTTTTCGCACGCCACGATCGAGAGAAATACCGGGCTGCTGATCATCCTGAGTATTTTGGTGATTTCCTTCGCGGGTCTGGTGCAGATCGTTCCTTTGTTCTTTCAACACTCGACGACGCAGCCCACTGAAGGGATTGAGCCCTACGAGCCTTTGCGACTGATGGGGCGTGACATCTACATCCGTGAAGGGTGTGTGGGCTGTCACTCGCAGCAAATCCGCATGCTGCAATCCGAAGTGCAGCGTTACGGCCCCTATTCGCTGGCAGGGGAGTCCGTCTACGACCACCCCTTCCTGTGGGGTTCCAAACGTACCGGTCCTGATCTGGCTCGCGTCGGTCAGCGCTACAGCGATGAGTGGCACCGCATCCACCTGCGCAATCCACGCAATGTAGTTAAAGAGTCCAATATGCCTGCCTACCCATGGCTGCAGAAAAACTCGGTGGAAGGTGCAAATATCCAGGACCGCATGAAGGTGCTGCGCACCTTGGGCGTGCCCTACACGCAAGAACAAATTGATGCCGCTCCCGAGCAGCTGGTAGGCAAGACCGAAGAAGACGCGGTTGTCGCCTATCTGCAGGGCCTGGGCGTGGCCAGTCGCGACGCAGCTGCCAAGGCTGTGGAGCAGGGGAGCTTCTAAATGGTAGCCATCATCAACGGTGTCATGACTGTTTTGGCGATGGCGACCTTCCTTGGAATTTGCTGGTGGGCGTTCTCTCGGGGACGCCGCCAGGCCAACGAAGAAGCCGCGCTTCTGCCTTTCGCCTTGCCCGACGAGGGAAGCAACGATAAAAACCCTGGGGGTTCCGAATGAGTGACTTTTTTAATAATGGCTGGAGCCTCTGGATTTCCGGCATTGCCTTGCTTGGCATCATATTTTGTTTGTGGTTGCTGTTTACCCAGCGTGCATTTCTGGGCAAAACAGTCGATGTAGAAGAGACCGGTCACGTCTGGGACGGTGATCTGACAGAGCTCAATACACCGGTGCCTCGCTGGTGGACCGTGATGTACATCGGTCTGTGTGTGTTTGCTCTGGGTTATCTGGTGCTGTATCCCGGCCTGGGCAGTTTCAAGGGCACGCTGGGCTTTACCGCGGGTCAGCAGGTCAAACAGCAACAGGCCGAGATCAATGCTCGCCTGGAGCCGGTTTATGCCCGTTACCGTGACATGCCCATCGAAGAGATCGCTCGCGATCAGGAAGCCCGGGAAATCGGCCAGCGCCTGTTTCTGAACAACTGTGCTCAATGCCACGGATCGGATGCCCAAGGTTCCCCCAGCTTTCCCAACCTGGCCAACAAAGCCTGGTTGTGGGGCGGTGAACCCGAGCAGATTCTGCACACCATTACGGAAGGCCGTACCGGCATGATGCCGCCACAAGCCCAGTTCACTCCTGCTGAAGCCTCGGATGTGGCCCAGTACGTGCGCTCCTTGTCTGGCCTGGCAGCAGATCCTTTGCGGCTGGTCGCTGGCAAACGCGTGTATGACAGTGCATGTTTTGCCTGTCACGGCGCTGATGGCAAGGGCAACACCTTGTTGGGCGCCCCTGACCTGACTGATGACTACTGGCTGTATGGCAGTTCCGAAGCCACGATTGTGCAGACAGTCTTGCAGGGCCGCACCAACCAGATGCCGGCACAAAAGGGCACACTGACTCCCGAGCAGATTCGTTTGTTGGCCGGTTGGGTCTGGGGTTTGTCCAATAATGCCGAGCCTGCCCAGGCCAACTAATGTGTTTTAAATTGATCTGACGCCTTCAGGACTTGCAATGAGTAGCGATTCTTCCCAACCCGGCGCTGATAACGCGCAGGGAAATGTGCCCAAGTGGCAACCTCCACGTAACACCAAGGGAGCGGGTGGAACCTCTCCGCAAGTCGAGAAGGCGCTGGTCGATGTACGCAGTAAAATCTATCCACGATCCGTCAAGGGCGTTTTCGCCCGCTGGCGGATCTGGATGGTGTATTTCACGCAGATCATTTTCTATGGTCTGCCCTGGTTGGAATGGCATGGGCGTCAGGCTGTGCTGTTTGACCTGCTGGAGCGCAAGTTCTACATTTTTGGCATGATTCTGTGGCCTCAGGACGTGATCTACCTGACGGTGCTGCTCCTGATATCGGCCTTTTCCCTGTTTCTTTTCACCGCCATGGCAGGCCGCCTGTTCTGTGGCTACGCCTGTCCGCAAACGGTCTACACTGAAATTTTCATGTGGGTCGAGCGCAAGGTGGAAGGGGATCGCCTGGCACGTATCCGCTTGGATGAGCAAGCCTGGAATGCCAGAAAATTACGTCTCAAAGCAACCAAGCACTTTTTGTGGATTGTGATTGCTTTGTGGACCGGCTTTACCTTCATCGGCTATTTTGCGCCTATCCGCGAGCTCGGTGGCGAGCTGATCAATCTGTCTCTGGGGCCCTGGCAGTGGTTCTGGCTGTTGTTCTACGCCTTTGCCACCTGGGGTAACGCGGGTTTCATGCGTGAGGCGGTCTGCAAGTACATGTGCCCCTATGCACGCTTTCAAAGCGCCATGGTGGACAGCGATACCTTTGTGGTGACCTACGACTTCGTGCGGGGTGAAACCCGCGGCGGACGATCTCGCAAGATTGACCACAAAGAAGCCGGCATGGGCGACTGTGTGGACTGCAGCCTTTGTGTCCAGGTCTGTCCGACCGGCATTGATATCCGGGACGGGCTGCAGTACATGTGCATTGGCTGTGGTGCCTGTGTGGACGTCTGTGATCAGGTGATGGACAAGATGGGGTATGAGAAGGGCCTGATCCGCTATACCTCCGAGCGGGCCATCAAAGAGCGCATGACCCAGTCTCAGGTACGCCGTCGGATGCTGCGCCCGCGTGTGGTGTCGTACATTCTGATTCTGGCCGTAATCTGTGGCGCCTTTGTCTATACCCTGGCCACGCGCACGCCGATGCGGGTTGACGTCATTCGTGATCGCGGTGCCCTGGGCCGTGAAGTGCCGGGGGGCATGATTGAGAACGTGTTCCGTCTGCAGGTGATCAATACCTCGGAAGAGGCTATGGAGCTGCAGTTATCCGTTACCGGGCTGGAAGGGGCGCGCATTCACTTGACCGAGAATGGCCAGGATCATATCCGGGTGGCACCTGCTGGCAATAGACTGCTGCCTGTCGTGGTGCAAGTCCCAATTAGTAGTGCCAAGCCGGGCCTGTATGATATTTCCATTCAGGCGGTGGGCGAGCACGAGGATGGCCGCAAGACGTACGTGACCGAACGCAGTAGTTTTTACATTCCTCAGTAATTTTATAAAGAGCAAAACATGGACGAATCAAAGGACAGTGGACCCTGGTGGCGTGAGCCGTGGCCCTGGTTGTTGATGGCGGGGCCGGCTCTGGCTATCGTGGGCTGCGTCATTACGATTGTGCTGGCCTTCCAGAATTTCAGTAATCAAGGCATTACCGATGGCGGGGTCAAGCAGGGTCTGGTTGTCAGCAAGGTAGAGTCTGCCCCCGAGCAGCACTAAATGTAGTCGTTTCACCGTTACGCTAGGGTTGAGAGAAGTATGTTTCCGTTCAAGAAGGGGGTACGAATGACCATCCGATCGTTGATGTGGATACTGTGGCCTTCATTCCTGGTTGCCGGGGTGCTCAGTGCAATCGTGTTTGCTTTGGTGGACCCGTTGGACATCGTTGTGCTTGGACATATGCAAGTAGATCGACTGGCCTTTTATACGGTGGCGTTTTTCCTGTTCTGGCTGGCTGCCGCAGTGGCCTGTGCGCTTAGTTTGTACATGTCCTCCGGTTCGCCTGCGGCATTGGCTGAACCGGCAGATAGTCTGGACTGACCCAAGCTCTGGTCTGGCCATAAAAAAAGCACATGCTAAACAGCATGTGCTTTTTTTTGGGCTTGTTGTCTGGGAACGCGTGCAGGTCGCGCAAGCCTGTCAGGGGCGGCTTACCTGCTTTGCAGTGGAGCCGTCCGGCTTAATCGCATTCGGTGCCGGCCAGCGTGCGCAGGGCAGCCAGATCGAGCAGGTGAACTTCACGTTGGGAAATTTTCAGCAGGCCTTCACGCGCAAAGCGTGAGAACAGGCGGCTGACCGTTTCCAGTGTCAAGCCCAGGAAATTGCCAATTTCTTCGCGGCTCATGCGCAAAATGAATTCGTAGGGGGAGTAGCCAAGCAGCGACAAGCGCTGGGACAGGTTCAGCAAGAAAGCAGCCAGACGCTGCTCGGAACGCAGTCCGGCGAGCGTCAACATCAACTGATGGGCGCGGTTGATTTCCTTGCTCATCAGGCGACGGAATTGTTGCTGCAAGATGGGCAACTGGGCAGAGAGGCGGTCCAGATCATCCAGACGAATGACGCAGACTTCGCTGTCTTCCAAAGCGATGGCATGGGACACATGGCGATTTTCAACCAGGCTGTCCATGCCCAGGATTTCCCCTGGTAACAAAAAGCCCGTAATCTGGATGTGGCCGGTGGAATCTTCCAATTGCATCTTGATTGAGCCAGAGCGCAACCCATAGATTCCTTCGACCGAGTCGGCCAGCCGGAACAGCACGCCGCCTTTCGGGATGCGGATGCGCTCCTTGACCAGTTCGTCCAGCCGCTCCATTTCGTGCTTAGGCATCCCAAGAGGCAGACATACCTCATTGAGCATACAGCTGGAGCAGCGTATGGAGTCAGCAGTAACCGAGATACGTTTTTGCATAAGGAATAATGTCAGATGGCGAAACGCTAAATCTTTGAGTCAAATCAAGTGTAATTGTAGCTTTTTATTGGTTGTTATTCCCGTTAATCCTTAATATGTTTAGTTCTTAAGGCTCGCGGTGCGCAGTAAGCCGCTAGGGACGCCGTGTATGGCGCACTCAGTCTGCCTTTGCCGGGTTGTTGTTTAAAAGCGATCCAAACACTTGAATACTTGGTTTTTGTCCTTATCTTCAATTCATCCTGTTATTTGTTGCGAGATCTGGGCAAACAGTATTGAGTAACTGTTTGCTTTAGCTTATCGCATATTTTCTCAAGTGAAAATTCTATGCGAATCGATAAATTGACAACGAAGTTTCAACAGGCTCTGGCCGATGCGCAGAGCCTGGCTGTTCGCGAAGATAACCCTTACCTCGAACCGGCTCACGTGCTGGTTGCCTTGTTGGCGGATGCGGACTCGGGCACGGGCAGCTTGCTGGCCCGTGCGGGGGTGGCCATTCCCCGTCTGGAAAATGAACTCAATCGTCTGATTTCCAACTTGCCCAAGGTGCAAGGGGCGGAGGGGCAGCAGCAGCTCAGTTCCGCCTTGCAGGCTGCCTTGGCCAAAACCGACAAGGAAGCCGCGCAGCGGGGCGATACCTATATCGCCAGCGAGCTGTTCTTGTTGGCCCTGGCCGATGATAAAGGCGAGACCGGTCGCGCCCTGCGCGATGCCGGTCTGCAGCGCCGTGCGCTTGAAGCGGCCATCGAGGCCGTGCGCGGTGGCAGCAATGTGAATGACGCTGAAGGGGACAGCAACCGGGAAGCGCTGGAAAAGTATACGACTGACCTGACCGAGCGGGCCCGCCTGGGCAAGCTGGACCCGGTGATTGGTCGTGACGACGAAATTCGTCGCACCATCCAGATTCTGCAGCGTCGTACCAAGAACAATCCGGTACTGATTGGTGAGCCCGGGGTGGGCAAGACGGCGATTGTGGAAGGTCTGGCCCAGCGTATCGTGAACAATGAAGTGCCCGAGACCTTGAAGGGCAAGCGTGTTCTGGTGCTGGACCTGGCTGCCTTGCTGGCTGGTGCCAAATATCGTGGTGAGTTTGAGGAACGCCTGAAAGCGGTCTTGAAAGAGCTGTCCAAGGATGATGGCAAAACCATTGTCTTCATTGACGAGCTGCACACCATGGTGGGCGCGGGCAAGGCGGAAGGCGCCATGGACGCGGGCAATATGCTCAAGCCTGCTCTGTCACGGGGCGAGCTGCATTGCATTGGCGCCACGACCTTGAACGAGTACCGCCAGTACATCGAGAAAGACGCCGCCCTGGAGCGTCGCTTCCAGAAAGTGCTGGTCAACGAACCCGATATGGAGTCCACCATTGCGATCCTGCGCGGTTTGCAGGAGCGCTACGAACTGCACCACGGTGTGGCGATTACTGACCCGGCCATTGTGGCGGCGGCCGAGCTGTCGCAGCGTTACATTACGGATCGCTTCCTGCCCGATAAGGCTATCGACCTGATTGACGAGGCGGCAGCCCGCATTCGTATGGAGATCGACTCCAAACCCGAGGTCATGGACAAGCTGGATCGCCGCATCATTCAGTTGAAGATCGAACGCGAAGCAGTTATCAAGGATACAGACGAGGCGTCGCAACGTCGCTTGCAGGCCATCAACGATGAGATGGAAAAGCTGCAGCGCGAGTACAACGACTACGAGGAGGTCTGGAAAGCTGAAAAAGCAGCGGTCCAGGGCTCGCAAGTCGTTAAAGAGGAAATCGAGAAGGTGCGTGCCGAAATGGCCGAGCTGCAACGCAAGGGTCAGTTCGACAAATTGGCCGAGCTGCAATATGGCAAGCTGCCCGAGCTGGAAGAGCGCTTGAAAGCGGCCGAAGCCAATATGGACAAGGCTGATCAGGACAAGCCGCGCCTGTTGCGTACGCAGGTCGGTGCCGAGGAAATCGCGGAAGTGGTTTCGCGTGCAACCGGTATTCCTGTGTCCAAGATGATGCAGGGCGAGCGTGAAAAGCTCTTGCAGATGGAAGACTACCTGCATAAGCGTGTGGTCGGTCAGGGTGAAGCAGTACGGTTGGTGTCGGATGCCATCCGTCGCTCGCGTGCGGGTCTGTCTGATCCGTCCCGCCCATATGGTTCCTTCCTGTTCCTGGGGCCAACTGGTGTGGGCAAGACCGAGTTGACCAAGGCATTGGCCAACTTCCTCTTTGACTCCGAGGATCACATGATTCGTATCGATATGAGCGAATTCATGGAGAAACACTCGGTGGCCCGCTTGATCGGTGCGCCTCCTGGCTACGTGGGCTATGAGGAGGGCGGTTACCTGACCGAGGCCGTGCGTCGCAAACCTTATTCGGTGATTTTGCTGGACGAGGTAGAGAAAGCACACCCCGACGTCTTTAACGTGCTCTTGCAGGTGCTGGACGATGGACGTTTGACCGATGGCCAGGGCCGTACGGTGGACTTCCGCAACACGGTGATCATCATGACTTCGAACCTGGGTTCGCAGCATATTCAGCGTTTGTCGGGTGAGCCGTACGATGTGATCAAGGAAGTGGTGTGGGAGGAAGTGAAACAGCATTTCCGTCCTGAATTCCTGAACCGCATTGACGAGGTGGTCGTGTTCCACGGTCTGGAGGCAGAGCACATTGAGTCTATTGCGCGCATCCAGCTCGATCGTTTGGATCAGCGTTTGGCTCAGCGTGACATGCATCTGGAAGTCAGTGATGCTGCCTTGGCGCAATTGGCCAAGGCCGGATTTGACCCCGTGTTTGGCGCACGTCCGTTGAAGCGTGCTATTCAACAGCACATTGAAAATCCGGTGGCACGCCTGATTCTGGAAGGCCGATTTGGTCCTAAAGATGTGGTGCCTGTGGACTGGAAGGATGGCGAGTTCACATTTACGCGCAGCATCCAGTAAAGCAGCATGTGGCTGTGCTGGTAGGAATCAGGTTGTAACACCGCCAGCCAGAGTGCAAAAGAAAAGCGCCTTAGGTAACTAAGGCGCTTTTTCCTTGGGTGCCCCGTTCGCAGATACACTGGTGAGAACAGATTGAGCGGATCCCTGAAAGAGGGGGGCGGTCGCCATCCTCGTATCGGCTCTGGGGGCCGAACCGACGAACGGACACTTGCATAATCGCTGTTCAAGCTCGGGGAAGCTGTTTGGGTGCAAACTTCTTTACTGTGCGCGTGTCCGGAGGGACTTGTTCGATCAAGCGGACTTTGGAGCAGCCGCCGGGGGAGGCGTCAGGTCCAGTTCATCCTTGCCATAGAACTTCACGCCGATCTCGATGCGCGGGCGGCCCTGGGATCGACGGTGGCGGTTGGTGTCCCGCAGCGAATACACACAGCCGCAGTATTCCTGTTGATAGAAGTTCTCGCGCTTGCTGATTTCCAGCATGCGTTGCGAGCCGCCGCCTTTGCGCCAGTTATAAGTCCAGTACTTCATCTCCGGGTAACGGGCTGCGGCCCGTTCGCCGCAATCGTTGATCTGGTTCATGTCTTTCCAGCGCGAAATACCCAAGACGCTGGAAATAACGTCGTAGCCATGCTCATGGGCGTACAGGGCCGTGCGCTCAAAACGCATGTCAAAGCAGACCGTGCAGCGCTCGCCACGCTCAGGCGCGTGTTCCAGGCCACGTACGCGTTCAAACCAGTTGTCCACGTCGTAGTCGGCGTCAATGAACTCGATGCCGTGCTGCTGGGCAAAGCGGATATTTTCCTGTTTGCGCAACTCGTACTCGCGCACGGGGTGAATATTGGGGTTGTAGAAGAAAACGGTGTATTCGATCCCTGAGGCGTGCAGTGCCTCCATGACCTCGCCTGAACAGGGGGCACAGCAAGAATGCAACAGCAGTTTCTCGCGTTTTTCCGGCAGGGTTAAAACGGGGCGATTGAGCTGAGTGGACATGAATCTGAATCCGGGAAAAACGGCGTGCCGAGTCGGCCGCACAATAAATCGATGTGCCTATTGTAGATTCTTGGCAATATTTAGTGAAATCAATCTGTTGCCTTAGTACCCCAGTACTTCGTCCCAGAGTCGGGTGACCGCTTGTCGCTCCCGAGTCAGCTCGGTGAGGGGGACACGCGCTTTTTCCGCTCCCTCCAGGCGCAGGGCGTGCTGGCGGCGGCGCAACGCGCGATAGGCATCGGCCACGTCCTGGGCGTGGTCCACGGCAATCAGACCAGCTTGCGCAGCTATGCCCAGCAAGGCGATATTGCCCAGATTTTCCAGCAGCCTGGGGTGTTCACGGCTATAGCACAGCACCAGATACTGGGTGATGAACTCCACGTCCACCATGCCACCACGGTCGTGCTTGAGGTCAAATAGTTCGCTGCGATTAGGGTGCCCGGCACTGATCTTGTCACGCATATCCAGAATATCCGCGCGCAATTTACGACGGTCGCGCTCCATCAGCAAGATGGAGCGGCGGATTTCGTCAAACCGTTGTTTGATCTGCGTATCGCCCGTGACAAAGCGGGCGCGAGTGATGGCTTGATGCTCCCACGACCAGGCGCTGCGGGTTTGGTATTGTTCAAAGGCATCCACGCTGACGGCCAGCAAACCAGCATCGCCATCCGGGCGCAATCGCAGGTCAATATCATAGAGCCGACCGGAGGAGGTCATCGCTGACAACCAACTGGTCATGCGGCGCGCCAGCTTGATGTAGCGCTCTACATTGTCCTGGCTGGGGTCGTCGTACAAAAACACCAGATCCAGGTCCGAGGCGTAGCCGATTTCCTTGCCGCCCAGCTTGCCATAGGCAATAACCGCGAAACGTGGCGGGGTGTCGTGTTCAGGGCCCAGGCTGCGGGGGCGCGTCAGGGGCCAGGTGCGTTCCAATGTCTCCGCCAGCATCATATCGGCCAGGGCTGAGAGCTGGTCAGCCAGCGCCTCAACCGTCAGCACGCCCTCCAGATCCTGGGCCAGCAACTGGAAGGTGATCTGATGCTGCCAGTCCCGCATCATGTTCATTTGCTGTTCCACATCGGCCTGCCCGTCGGGCAGTCGGCAGGCGTCCAGGTCCCGACGCATTTGCTCGGACAGCGCGGGAAAGTCGGGAATTTCCATCAGTGAATGCCATTCGATCAGGCTATCGAGCAGCAGGGGGTATTGCGCCAGATATTGGGCGGCCCACGGACTGGCAGAGACGATCCGGGCGACACGGGCCAGGGTGTCGGGGTACTCGGCCAGCAGGGCCAGATAGGCACTGCGCTGGGCAATCAGCTCGATCAGATTAAATAGCCGGGTGGCGGTCACTTCCGGGTGTTCCGAGCGGTAGGCGTAGTCCTCGGCCAAGGGAATCAGACGCTGCACGCGGTCCAGGCTGGCATTGGGCAGGCTGCGCAGACGGTGGCTGTTCAGCAGCGCCTGACGCAACTGTTCAATGCGCTGCTGCAAGTCCTGATCTTGCTGGGCGCTGATTTCCGCGACCGGGGGGGCGGCCGCAGCGGGCTCGGCGCTTGCTTCTTCGCCCATGCCTGCCAGGCGAAAAGCGTTGCGGAAGGTATGCGAGACAAATTTTCTGTGCTGGCCCAGCTGCGCATCAAACTCGGCCAGGCTCAGCCCCAGCGTGGCAGCCAGCTCGCTGCGCAACGCATCGTCCTGCGGCAGCAAATGAGTCTGCTCGTCCTCCCGATACTGCAAGCGGTGTTCGACCCGTCGCAAGAAGGTGTAGGCCGCCAGCAGTTGGTCGCAGACTTCCTGATCGAGCAGGCCAGCCGCGCATTGGCCTTCCAAGGCCTTGTGCAGACTGGGTGTTTGCAAGGAAGGCTGTCGGCCACCACGTATCAGCTGATTGAGCTGGACCACGAATTCGATCTCCCGAATACCGCCATCGCCCAGCTTGATGTTGTGCCAGGTTTCCACGCCATTGCGATTCAGGGCCCGGCGTGTCCAGTCCTGGCGAATGCGTTCCCGCAAGCCGCGCAGGGCAGACAAGGCATCAAAATCGAAGTACTTGCGGTAAACAAAGGGCGTACGCAAGGCCTCGAAGTGATGGATATCGGCCGCACAGCGGCTGCCTTCAAACGCCTGTGCCTTGATGGGCCGTGCTTTGATCCAGGCGTAGCGTTCCCATTCCCGTCCCTGGTTGACCAGATAATTCTCCAGCGCCTGCATACTCCAGGCCAGTGGTCCGGAGTCGCCATCCGGTCGCAGACGCAGGTCGGTGCGAAACACCTGTCCAAAAGCATCGGTATCGGACAGCACGGGCATCATGCGCTGGGTGACCTTGCCGTAGAACTCATGATGACTCAGCGGGCGGCGACCCTCGGTTTCGCCGTCTTCGTCGTAGAGCATGATCAGATCAATATCCGAGGAGACGTTTAATTCCCCCCCGCCCAGCTTGCCCATACCCAGAATAATTATTTCCTGGGGCAGGCCAGTGTGCGGGTTTTTTGGGGTGCCATGCATCTCGGCCAGTTGCCTTGCCACGGTTTCATAGGCCTGCGCCACTGCCAGATCGGCCAGGCTGCTCATGGCCAGCATGACTTCTTCAAGCGGAGCCAGGCCATTGATATCCCGGATCATCAGCACCAGAAAGACGCGTTCCCGCAGTTGACGCAAGGCCTGGCGCACTTGTGCCAGGCGGTCATTGTCGGGCTCTGGCAGTAAAGTCCGATACCATTGAGCAATGAGAGCGGGGGTGACAGGGTGCTGGGCCTGCTCTTGCAGCCAGGTGCCAAATTGTGGCTGAGCGTTTACTTTTCGACGCAAGGGGCCGGACCATTGCATCACGGGCTTCAATATAATGGACTGGCTCATACGATAAGAGGCTTTTCGGAGAAGGGAAGACGGCAAGTGGGATCACTTGTCTGACTGGGCCGGAAATGGCCGCATTTAACTATACTCGGGAATTGAATGCATGGTAGTTCGAGGGCTTGTGCGACTGGCGCTATTGCTCTATTTTGCGCTAATGCTGGGCCTGGTTGGCGTGCGCTACCTGCTCGTTCCCCAACTGGATAATCTGCGTCCGTATCTGGAGCAGAAAATCACCGAGCAAACCGGCCTGCACGTCCAGATGCACGAGTTAAAAGGCAGCTGGCAGGGCTGGAACCCGCATCTGTCCATAACCCAGCTGTCCGTGGCCGAACCGGGCCAGGCGCCTATGTTGCAGTTGCCCAGCTTGCAGGCCGTCATCAGCTGGAAGTCGCTCTTTAGCGGCTCGCTGCAGCTGCGCCAGCTCGATGTGCAGGGTTTGACCATACCCCTACGGCGCGATTCCCAGGGCCAGATTCTGGTGATGGGACAAAGGCTGGATATGAACGACGATAGCGTCGATACCAGCCCCCAGGCCTGGCAAGGTCCGGTTCGTTGGCTGCTGCAACAGCGGGGCGTTCGTATCCAGGGTACTTCCTTGCAATGGCAGGATGATTTGCGGGGCGCACCGGCCTTGAATCTGCCGTCCATTGAACTGCAGATCGGCTATCGCCAGGGCTGGCATGAGGTCAGTCTGACCACGGCCTTGCCGACCAATCTGGGCGAGTCCGTCGCCCTGGCCTTGCGGGTGCAAGGCCAGCGTCGTTTGCCCGAGCATGTGGACGTGATGGGCTTGCCCTGGGAAATGACGGTGCAGGCCAAGGCAGTGGATACGCCGGCCTTGCGTCCCTGGTTGGACATCCCTGCGGCTCTGGACAGGGCTTGGGTGGATCTGCATGCCCAAGCCAGCCAAGCCGACGCGGCCCCGTCCATTCAGATGCAACTGTTGGCTCAACTGCGTGATCTTGCCGTGCGCACCGAGCATGAGGAGCGGGTCCAGCTGGAGCATGCCGTTGTGGAGCTGGAAGGCAGCCTGAGCGATATGCAGGCCTTGGTCCAGGGCAAAGCCAGTGACGATGTGCAGTGGGCGGTGACGATGGATGGCTTGGGCTTGCGGATACCAGACCTGTTTGCTCAGCATGTGGGTGTGGATCAGCTAAAAGCGCAGGGCACAGCACATCGCGATGAGCTGGCCAGACTGGGCCTGAATACGATGATGGTAAATGTGCGCAATGCGGATCTGGATGCGCAACTGTCCGGCAACTGGCGTGAGGACGGCCAGTTTGAGGCCGGTGTGGCGGATTGGACAGGGCAATTCCAGTACCTGAATCTGGCCGCTTTAGTGAACTATCTGCCCTTGACGGTGAATCCTCTGGCGCGTGAATGGATGCAGGCGGGGCTGGTGCAAGGCGCTGTCACCCAGGGCACGATTCGGCTACGGGGCGGGCTGGATACCTTTCCCTACGGTCTGAATCCGGAGGATGGTCAGTTTGAAGTGGCCGGTGCGCTGGATAAGGGGATTGTGGATTATCAGCCGGCCCGCCCCCAGCGTCTGGCCTGGCCTCGGCTGGAAGGCGTGCAGGGCAGCATTCGCATGCATAACGACAATCTGGATATTCTGGCGCAGCAGGCTCGCATGCCTATTGCCCAGCAGCAGGATATCGTCATGCGTGATATTCAGACCCACATTCGCTCCCTGGAGCAAGACAGTGTCTTGACCCTGGAAGGGGTGTCGCAGGCGCCGGCCGGCAGTTATCTGGCCTTGGTGCATCAGTCTCCCTTGAATGATCTGTTAGATGGGTTGCTGGCTGACAGCCGGGTGATGGGAGACTGGACGGTGCCCATCACATTGCAGATTCCTTTGGACAATGCCGACGATGCGCAGGTCCAGGGCCTGATCCAGATGAAGGATGGCAAGTTTCAGTTCATGCCCGAGGCTCCCCCTTTGACGGCATTGAAAGGGGAACTGGCCTTTAATGAGAAGGGGGTCAGCGCCCAGACCTTGACGGGCAGGCTGCTGGGAGGAGATGCGCAGATCCAGGGAATACTGGAGCCAGGTAGGCCTGGCCTGCGCCTGAGCGGCACCCTGACCTCGCAAGGCCTGGAGCAGTATCTGGGGTTGAAAGGCTTGCAGCGTCTGCAGGGTCAGACAGCCTATAGCGTGCTGATGAAACTGGATGCCAAGGGAGCGTTTTCCTTGGGGGCAGAGTCCGACCTGAAGGGGCTGGCATTGAATTTGCCCGAACCTTTTCAGAAGCCGGCTGAACGGGCAGCCCAATTGAAAGCGGACTGGAGCAGTGATTCTGCCGCCAAAATGGATCGCTTGCAGATCAGTCTGAGAGACAGGCAGACCTTTTTGCTCAATTTGCTCCACGCTCAAGGCTCGCGCCAGGGCAGCTACTTCCACAGTGGCAGCATGGGAACGCCAGAATGGGTGACATGGCCTCGACGTGGTCTGGAACTGCGTAGTCGCTACGATCGCATGGATCTGGATGCGTGGGAACAGGTGGTTCAGGAGTTTGGCCAGAATCTGGATGGCAGTCCCGTGGCCCCTTCCGCTCGTCCTTTGCTGCCCTTGCTGGAACGGGTGCAGCTGAATGCAGACCAGGCATGGTTACGGGGACAGAGGCTGGATCAGCTGGAGCTGCAAAGCAACGAGGATGCCGCAGGCAGGGTGTCCCTGCGCTTGAAGGCCCGGCAGGCCCAGGGGCAGGTGCAGGCGCAGCATCGTGATGGTCGTTATACCGGTTTGTTTAACGCCCATTTTTCCCATTTGCATATTGATGGTCAGCGGCCCGATTGGGCGTGGCCCGATGCCGATGTGCCGACGGATGATGATTTGAGCCTGCCGGCTATCTCGCTAAAGGTGGATGACCTGCAGATTCAGGGCATACGGTTTGGCACCTTGCAAGCCATGGGTAAGCCGGCGGGCGCCGGGGCCACGTGGCGGCTGGAGAATTTTTCGCTTAGCGCTCAGGGCATGCATTTGCAGGGCTCGGGTTCCCTGGCCTTGCGCGGGCCCCAGCGCGGTCTGGAGCTGATTGCCAATAGTCAGGTGGCTAATCTGGGTGAGTTTGTGGATGTGAGTGGCTTGCTGACCGAGTCGATCAAGAATGGGGACGGGACCATACAGGCCGCCTTGTTCTGGAGCGATTTCCCCTGGTCGCGCGACAAGCGCAATATCAGCGGCCAGTTTAACGTGGACCTGAAAAAAGGGCGCTTTATCAGTTTGAACTCACGCTCGGCAAAACTGTTGGAGTTGCTCAGCTTGCAGTCCATCTCGCGCCTGAGCCGGCTTGACCTGGATTTGTTCGGGGCGGTGAAAGACGGTTTTGCTTTTGATAGTCTCACCGGACGCATGAATCTGTCTCAGGGCAAGCTGGAGTTGGACAATTACCAGATTAAGGGGCCAGCCGGGGAGATCAAGCTGAAAGGCTGGATCGACATCAAGGATGAAACCCTGGATCTGATTGCGGTGGTCAGCCCGAATCTGGACATGAGCGGGGCAGCAATTGCGGCGTACTTTGCTGTCAATCCGATGGTGGGGGTAGGGGCCATGCTGACCCAGTGGTTGATGCAGGTGCCGATGAGCAGTCACTTGTCCGTCACTTATGCAGTGAGCGGCAAGGTAGATGATCCCCAGCTCAAAGAGCTGGACGCCCCGGCTGTGAATACGGCTGGAAAAGACAAGCAACCCCGGATTGAGCCTTGATCGCCACGATCGGCTTTCCAGGCGCCTGGCATGATGCCCGGTAAGCCTGGCGATGGTTTTTGGGGGCCGTTTCCCTCGTGTGAGCTGGTTTTTGTAGGGTAGGCCGATGCGCGTGAGAAGACTGAAGCAATGTGGAGCCTTGCTGTTTTTGGCAGGATGGGTTTTCAAGGGGGCGGCAGCCAGTCCTCAATCTGTCGTGCAGACTGCGCAAATGCTCGAACAATCCTTAGGCGCTCGTGTCGGTTTGGCGGTGCTCGATACGGCGGACGGGCATGTATGGCAGTACCGGGCCAATGAACGATTTCCCATGGCCAGCACCAGCAAGCTGGTGATCTGTGCGGCTTTGCTGGCCCGAGGGCCAGGCGCCATGAAGGCGGCCTGGCGGGTCAGGCAGGAGGCTGTCCTGTCTTATGCCCCCACTACCAAAGATCGGGTGGGTGAGCAGATACCGGCGGATCAATTGTGTGCGATCACGATGCGCAACAGCGACAACACGGCTGCCAATGGGGTCCTGGAGATTCTTGGCGGGCCCGCGGCCGTCACTTCTTTCCTGCGCAGCGTGGGCGATACGGTGACGCGTCTGGATCGCAATGAGCCCAGCTTGAATGAAGCCGCGCCCGGCGACCCGCGTGACACGACCAGCCCTTATGCCATGGTGCAGACCTTGCATCGTCTGGCCCTGGGCGATGCACTGAAAGCAGCGGGCCGCGATCAGCTGATTGGCTGGCTACGTCGTAACGAAGTGGGTGGACCCTTGTTGCGGGCTGGCGTCCCTGAACGCTGGGCGGTGGCGGACCGAACCGGGGCAGCGGCTTACGGCACACGCGGTGTCGTGGCGGTGATGTGGCCCCCTGAACGCGCGCCGCTGGTGGCTGCCGTCTACATTACGGAAACCCAGGCTTCTATGGATGAGCGCAACGCGGCCATCGCCACGATTGGCAAGGCTATTGCAGCGGCGGTGGAACAGAAAGCGCAGCCCTGATCACCGGGCAGGCACCGGCGGCGGGATGCCTAACCCGCCTGACGCTCCAGCATTTCATCCAATGTTGCGTAATAGCTCATGGACGCATGGCGCAGGTTCGTGCGTACATGCTCGCGCGCCTGTTCCGGGTTCTTGTCCAGAAAGGATTGCAGGATGCCACGGGTTGCCTGCATGGATAGCTCCCGATAGCGTGTATCGCGCAAGGTGGCCAGACGCACGGCTTCCACGTGATCGCTCAGACGCAGAATCATGGTGCTCAAGTGCGGGTTGGGGCACAGGGTGATCCAGCCTTCCCGAAACGCATCGTTGGCAATCATGTATTGCATGGGGTCTGCCGCGGCATGGGCTTTTTCGGCTGCATTGGCGGCCTTGTTCATCAGGGCTAGCCCCTCCAGACTGGCTTGCAGGCAGGCAGCGGCAGCCGCTTCAGGCTCCAGCAACATCCGTATTTCAAAAATCTGCGCAATATCAGCCGGGGTGAAGCGCCGCAGCATGAAGCCGCGCGAGGTGCCTTCCAACAGCCCTTCGTTGGTCAGTTGCAGCAAGGCTTCGCGCACAGGCATGCGTGAGACCTGCAGCTCAGCTGCAATTTCGTGGTCGACCAGGCGATCGTCATAGCGGATGTCACCACTGCGCATGCGGCTGCGCAGGTGTTTGTAGACCTGCTGGCGTATGTTCAGTTTGGGGGCGGCAGGCTGGTTTTTACTCATTGGATTTGGGCAAGACGGTGAACAGGCAGTCGACGTGCCGTCCCTGTGCACAGCAGTGTTTCTCCTGCACCTGGACGTGCTGATCGTAAATCAGTTGGCCGACGGCTGTAAGCATACCAACGATAGGCCGGCACAGGGGCCGATCATGGGCGCCAAATCCTTTGGCAAAGGGGCTGTTTGTCACGCGGACCTGTAAACCGCCTGCGCGCTGCGTTTGAATATCCCAGTTTCCCCAGCCCAGTTGTGCCGAGATGTGGGCAATGCTGTCGAGCAAAGCCTGCGGGTCGTGATGGATAGCTTCCCAGTAGGCCTTGGCGGACAAACCGCCTTGCTCCCTGACAGCCTGTCCCAAGGCGTCCAGCGCCTGTGTGCGAGCGGGCTCATCCAGCCGGCGAAACAGCCCCATCAACACGTCGGCACGCAGCATCACGTAGCGCCGATCGGCATCCAAAATCTGGCCCTGAGCCGTATCCCAGTTCAATCTGTCTCTAAATTTAGTCATTTTTCATAAAAAGTATATTGTTTTGTTTTCTGATAATAGATTGATATTAAAGAAAATAAATTATAGGGAAAACCATTATCCATTTAATTTAAGAATAAACTATATACTTTTTGCGAGGCGGATTGACGCTGGAATGAAGTCATAACAAAAGGGGACAAATGGTGAAAGCGTTGCGAAAAAGCGTGATGGGCCTGGCCTTGGGAGCGGCCTTGATGATGGGGTGGGGAGCGGCCAGCCAGGCAGCGGGAAGCGAGTTGAAAATTGCGTTCCCCGTGGATATTCCCTCCTGGGATCCGACTTCGGTCACTTTTCCTGCTGGTCAGTCGATTTACAAGGCCGTGTTTGACTCCCCCCTGTTTGTGGGTGACGATTTGCAGGTGGCACCACGCCTGATTGAGTCCTGGGAATGGGTGGATGAGCAAGGCAAGGCCTTGAAGGTGAAGCTGCGCGACAAGGTGAAATTCCATGACGGCAGCGACATGACGGCCGAAGATTTGAAGTTCACCTTTGATCGTGCGATCAACAAGAAAACCCTGGCACTGAATGGCATGCTGCCCACCTTGAAGTCGGTGGAGGTGACCGGCCCGCTGGAAGCGATTATCCATTTCAGCTCGCCCACCCCAACGGCTCCCAAAGGTTTGGCCTTTTTGTCGGCCTATATCCTGCCCAAAGCCTATTTCGAAAAGGTCGGGGAGGAGCAATTCCTGAAGCGTCCGATTGGCGCAGGCCCGTACAAGCTGAGCGATTATCAGCGGGGTTCCCGCATCACGCTGGAAGCCTTTGAGGACTACTGGCAAGGCGCGCCCGACTTGAAGCAGGTCGTGTTTGAAATTGTGCCGGACTCTTCAGCGCGCGTCGCAGCGGTTGAGTCGGGTCGGGCAGATGTCTCGGTTCAGATTCCGGTGCGCGAAATCAGCCGTCTGGAAAAGAATCCCAAGCTGGAAGCCAAGGTCTACCCCTATAGCGAGATCTACATTTTGCAAATGCCCAGCTATGTAGACAGCTTCAAGGATGTGCATGTGCGTCGTGCCATGAACATGGCAATCGACAAGGCCGGCCTGTCCCGTGCCTTCTACAAAAATGTCGCCCAGCCCTTGTCGGTTCTGGCCACCAAGGGCTCGCCCGGAGATGTACCTGATCTGAACATTCCTTTCGACAAGAAAGCGGCGGTTGAGGAACTGGCCAAAGCGGGCTACAGCACGCAAAACCCGTTGACCATTACCTTGTATTCCACCAATAACACCTTCCCCTCGGATTATGACCTTGCCCGTGCGGTGGCGCAGATGTGGAGCCAGATTGGCGTGCAGACCACCGTGGAGGAAATTACCGTGGCCAAGTATCTGGAGCTGAGCCATTCGTCCAAATTGACGGGGGTGATGCTCTATAGCTGGGCCAATGCCACCGGTGATCCGGAAATTTTTACCGGCCGTATTCTGGACCCGCGTCTGCGGTTTTCCACCTGGAAGGAGGAGCGTCTGGCAGGCACGCTTGATGAGCTGAATCGCCAGATGGACGAGGAAAAACGCGTAGCGGGCTATCAGGCCTTGAACCGCGAAGCGGCCCAACAAGCATGGAGCCTACCGGTCCTGCAGTCCATTTCCACCATTGCCTACAAGAAGGGCCTGAAGCTCAATACCTATCAGACCGGCTACATTCTGCCGCAAGAGTATTCCTGGCAGTAAACCGTTCATGCACCCCGCAGCCTCAGGCGGTGGGGTGACCTACCGGGCTCCCCCCGGACGTATTTTCTCCTGCGGTTCTTTTCATGAAAAACGTTTGCTTCCTGATGGCGCGCAAGCTCGTCTTCGTGCTGGTGACGGCGTTTGTGCTGTCCATGATTGTGTTCTTCATGCTGCGCGTCATTCCAGCAGATTCGCTGGGCATGATGCTGCCGCCTTCGGCGACCGAGGCCGATGCGCAGGCGCTGCGTGTCGAGCTGGGCATGGATGGCTCGGCCTTGCACCAGTACCAGGTTTGGTTGAGCGGTGTGTTTCGCGGCAATCTGGGTAACTCCATCTTCTTTCATCAGCCTGTGACTGGCTTGCTGGCCCAGGCTTTGCCACCCACTTTGGAGCTGGTCGGTGTCAGCTTGCTGATGGCCTTGTTGATCTCGATTCCCGGCGGCATTGTGTTGTATCTGCTGGATAAGAAGAAGATCGAGTTCGTGGCCGATTTTGTGCTGGTCTTGCTCTTGTCCGTCCCCTCTTTTCTGTGGGGCATCATTTTGATCGTGGTGTTTGGCGTGCTGTTTCCGGTGCTGCCTTTTATGGGGCGCATGGAAGGCACGCCCGTGGTGGACGGCGGCACGGGTTTTCTTTTGCTTGATCTGCTGTTGCGGGGGCAATGGCAAGCCTGGTGGGATGCCTTTTCCCATCTGCTCTTGCCGGCCTTGGCGTTGGCGCTGGCATTTAGCCCCATTGTGATTCGCGTGCTGCGCTCCAGCCTGATCGAGACGGCTACCAGCCAGTACGTGAACGTTGCGCGTTTGCGCGGTGTACCGGAGTGGCGGGTATTGCTGGGGCATATGCTCAAGAATGCGGCGCTGCCCACTTTGACCTTGATTGGGGTGCAGTTTGGTTTTCTGTTTGGCGGCACCTTGCTGATCGAAGTCATTTTCTCTTTCCCCGGCATCGGCAATCTGATGGTGCAAGCCATCAAGAACCATGACCTTCCCCTGATTCAGGGGGTGGCCCTGGTGTTCTGTCTGATGGTGCTGGTCGTCAACTTCTGTGTCGATGGTTTGTACAGCGTTATGAATCCACGTTTGAGGTCTGCATGAGCACGCATTCACCTTCTTTCTGGCAGGCGCGGCTGCGGCCGGTGCTGGCCCATCCCAAGGTGCTGATTGGCGGCGTCCTGGTTCTGATCTTCTCGCTGGTGGCCTTGTTTGCCCCTCTGTTGGCGCCTAATGATCCCAATGCCCAGGATCTGCTGGCCACACTCTTGCCCCCGGCCTGGCAGGAAGGCGGGTTGGCTCAGTACCCCTTGGGCACGGATGGCCTGGGGCGTTGCATTTTGTCCCGGCTGATTTATGGCAGTCGCGTGGCCTTTCAGGTTGCCGTGACGGCAGCAGCTGGCACGATGATTCTGGGTACGGTGCTGGCGATCTTGGCCGGCTACCTGGGCGGCTGGTTCGATCGGGGTGTCAGTTCCCTGGTCGTGTTGTGGATGGCTTTTCCGCCCGTGGTGTTTTCCATGATGCTGATGGTCGGTCTGGGAACCGGTTTGTTCAATGTGATTCTGGCTGTGGTGCTGGTGGACTGGACCCGTTTTTATCGCGTGGTCCGGGCCGAGGTTCTGGTGGTGCGCCAGCGTGACTATGTGTATGCGGCACATCTGCTGGGTTTTTCGCACCTGCGTATCATGCTGCGCGAAGTGCTGCCCAGCGTGGCGCCCTTGATCGTGACCCTGTTCAGTCTGCAGATGGGGGTGGCCATTGTGGTCGAAGCTATTCTGAGCTTTGTCGGGCTCTCTGTTCCTTCGGATGTGGTGGCCTGGGGAGTGATGCTGGCCGATGGCCGTGACCAGATTTATCAGGCGGGCTGGGGACTGATGGCGCCTGTGATCGGCATTGTGTTTGCAGTGCTGGGTTTTAATTTGCTGAGTGATGGCTTGCGTACCACGCTCGATCCTCGGCTCAAGCAACGGGGAGCACACTGATGAGCGTGCCGGTGATTGAATTCAAGCAAGTCAGTGTCTCGGTGCCGGTACAGGGGCAGTCGGTAGAGCTGTTGCGCAAGGTGTCGTTTGCGGTGCAGGCAGGTCGCACCTTGGGGCTGGTCGGAGAGTCTGGTGCAGGCAAGAGCATGATAGGGCGGGTGATCTCGGGCATGTTGCCCAGCAATCTGCGTTTGTCCTCGGGGCAGGTCTGTTTTCAGGGCTCGGTGGTGACGGGCGCACAAATGCGCCGCCTGCTGGGTCGCAAAGTGGCCTTTGTCCCGCAGGAACCCTTGTCCTCGTTAAATCCGGTGCTGACCATACGTCAGCAAATGTTCGAGCACCTGGCTCGACTGGGTATTCCTCGTGCATCGCGTGAACAATACTGCCTGGAGCGTCTGCATGAAGTGGGGCTGCCTGATCCGCCGTCCATGCTGGGACGCTATGCCCATGAGCTTTCAGGAGGGCAGTGTCAGCGTATCTTGATTGCCATGGCCTTTTCCGGCGACCCCGAACTGATTGTGGCCGACGAACCGACTACAGCCCTGGATGTGATTACCCAAGCGCAAATTATCCGGATTTTGCGTGAGGTTCAGCAGCGTCACCAAACTGCCGTAATTTTGATTACGCATGACTTGCGCATGGCCGCCCATGTCTGTGACGAGGTCGCCGTGTTGTACGCCGGAGATGTGGTTGAGCAAGGTCCTGCCGCCGATGTTCTGGACATGCCCTTGCATCCGTATTCCTGGGCCTTGAAAAATGCGACGCCGGCCTTGAATGGCCTCTTGTATGCCTTGCCTTCTTTGGCTGACATCATGCCGGGTTTGAAAGACATGCGGGATTTGCCCGGCTGTCGTTTTGCGCGGCGTTGTCCTACTCGAAATGCAAGCTGTGAACAACGTGCGCCCGCGTTGGCAGCGGTCAAGCCAGGCCACTGGGTAAGTTGTGCCGGTCCCTGCATGACGGGTGATGTGGCGGCGCAAGCCCAGTTGCATGTCTTGCCGCAAGCGCCGTCTGAAGAGTTGGCCCCATTGGTGGAGTTTCAGAATGTGGAGCGCAGCTACCGAGTGACGCGCAATGGTCGCCGCAGCCTGATGTATGCCTTGCGGCCCCTGTCCTTGAGCGTACGTCCCGGCGAGATGGTCGGTGTGGTGGGCGAAAGTGGCAGTGGCAAGAGTACCGTCGCCCGTTTGATGGTGGGTTTGCTGCAGCCCAGCGGTGGGCAAGTGCTGGTGCAGGGCCAGTCCCGGGAGCAGTTTGCCAAAGGCCAGGGCGCGTCCTTGTCGCAGACGATTCAGATGGTGTTTCAGGACCCTGATTCGGCTCTCAATCCACGTCGCAGCGTTCAGCAGCTGGTTACGCAGGTTCTGGAGTTGCAGCCGGGCATGACACCGGAGCAGCGCCGCCTGAAAGCGGACGAGTTGATGAAGCAGGTCGGCCTTGCCCAGGATGCCGGTCTGCGTTTCCCCGCGGAGCTGTCCGGCGGACAAAAGCAACGGGTGAACATCGCCCGCGCCTTGTGTGTGCAGCCGCGTTTGCTGGTGGCCGATGAGATTGTGTCGGGACTCGATGTATCGGTGCAGGCTTTGATTCTGAATCTTCTGTTGCGTCTGAATAAAGAACTGGGCGTGGCGGTGGTGTTCATTTCTCACGATCTGTCCGTGATTCGCTATCTGTGTACACGGGTGCTGGTAATGAAAAACGGCGAAGTGGTGGAGCAGGGCAATACCGCAGAGGTATTTGCTGATCCGCAGCACCCCTATACCCGCGTTTTACTGGGCAGCGTGCCGCCAGACGACTCCAGCCAGATCTGGCCCGCGCCCCTGGTCGGCCCGCGCCAGATGCCTGGTGAGATCGCGCCCGCTCTCGTACCCGCCATGGCGGTCTGAATCCCGTTTTACTCGTATTTACAGGAAGCACTATGAGTTATGCCAATAACGAGGCCGCCTTGTCGGGCCTGACCCAGGATCATCAAGTCCATCGGGATGCCTATCTGGACGAGGACGTTTTTCAACTTGAAATGGAACGGCTGTTCAGCCGTGCCTGGCTCTATGTGGGCCATGAAAGTCAGGTGCCCAAGACGGGCGACTATGTTTCGGTGACCCTGGCGCAAAGCCCTGTCATCATGCTGCGTCATAGCGATGGCTCGGTGCGGGTGGTGATGAATCGTTGCGCCCACAAAGGCGCCAGACTGGTCAGCGAATCCAGCGGTAATGTGGGCAAGATGCTGCGTTGTCCCTATCACGCCTGGACCTATAAGCTGGATGGCTCGTTGCTGGCCGTACCGCTGAAAAATGCCTATGAAAACACGGAGTTTTCACAGTGTCCGGCCGCTGGCGGCCTGTCCACGCCGGGGGCGGTGGAAAGCTATCGCGGCTTTGTGTTTGCCCGTCTCAGCAAGGAAGGGTTCAGCCTGCAAGAGTATTTCGGTGATGTGCTGCAGGCCTTGGACAATATGGCGGATCGTTCTCCGGAAGGGGAGTTGCAGGTGGCGGGCGGTTCGATTCGAACCGTCATCAACTGCAACTGGAAGATGTACATGGAGAACATCAACGACACGGTGCATCCCATCTCTACCCATGAGTCCGCCTCCAGCTCGGCAGCCAAGGTGGGTGAAGTCTTCAAGGAGGAAGACCCTACCGCGCTGGAGCAATTGCTGCCCTTTGGCTCGGGCTATGACTTCTATTCCCGTATGGGTGTGGAAACGTATCCGAATGGGCACAGCATTCTGGGCACCAAGTTCAGCATTCATACCGATTACTCGGGCATTCCGGGCTATGAGGCCATGATGAAAAAGGCCTGGGGCGAGGAAAAAGCAGGTCGGGTGCTGGGCTTCAATCCGCAGAATGTGGTGTTTTATCCCAGCATGGCGGCCAAGGGGTCGCCGCAGATCATCCGTGTGCTGCGGCCTTTGGCAGTGGACCGGACCTTGCTGGAAGTGTGGGTGTTTCAACCCAAAGGGGCACCGCGTGAAATGCTGGATCGTGGTCTGAGCTATAGCCGTCTGGTCTATTCGCCCATGAGTGTGGTGGCGCACGATGATGTGCATTTGTTCGAGAGCCAGCAAGCCAGCCTGAAAGCCCAAGGCAATCCGTGGGTGAATCTGCTGCGTCAATACGATGCGCAGGAACGCGAGCAGGACAAGGGCAGTTTCGACGATGCCAATAACGAATGGGTCATACGTAACCAATACCGTGCCTGGAAACAAGGCATGAAGCAGCAGGAGCAGGAATGATGGGGATAGCGCATGAGCAGGGCCCACGGATTGGTCAAGTGCAGGCTGCCCAGCAAGGTCAGCAACAGCAACAAGTGCATCCGCAGCAAAGCCAGGAGCAAGGTCGGCGTCTGGACCAAACGACGAACCTGCAACAAAGCCTGCAGAACTTCGTATGGCAAGAGAACGCCTTGCTGGATGAAGGACGTTTTGATGAATGGTACGAGCTGTTTGCGCAAGATGGCTTGTACTGGATTCCGGGTGAATCCGGCCAGGAAAGCCCCGACGGACGCATGTGCATTGCTTTGGAAAACCGCATGTTGATGCGCTTGCGTATCGACCGCCTGTCGCATCATCGTGCCTTTTCCTTGCAGCCCGGCGTGCGTGGTCTGCGCGTGATTCAAAACCCGCGTGTTCAATCTGAACATCCTGACGAGGATGGCTGCTATTGCGTGCGCACCAATCTGATTTATTCGGAGTATCAGAAGCAAAAAACCGAGATTCTGCCGGCTACTGCCTCCTACCGTTTGCGCGCTGTTGATCAGGACTGGGAGATCGTGGAGAAGCGAGTGGACTTGTTGAGTGTGGATGGTTATTTGCCCACCATTCAGCTCTTCATTTAGGCGGCCTATGCACATGACTGACACGACACCCCGCTATCGCAGCCTGTCTTGTGAGGACATGGACGACAGCATGGCTTACCGCCTGCTGACGTCCCTGATCGTGCCGCGCCCGATTGCCTGGGTTTGTAGCTTGGAGGAGTCGGGCAGTGTGAATCTGGCCCCCTTCAGCTCCTTTAACTACGTGGCGCACAGCCCGCCGATGCTGGCGATCAATATCAACCGCAATGAGGACGGCAGCCTGAAAGATACGGCCCGTAATTTGCAGGCGAATAAGGAATGTGTGGTGCAGTTATGCCGCCAGTCTGATCTGGCTGCGGTTCATGCCAGTGCGGCAGCCTTGCCCCCCGGTCAGAGCGAGGTAAAGGAGTTGGGCATGAATCTCGTGCCCAGCCAGCATGTGCGTGTGCCCCGTCTGGATGGGGCAGCCGTGCAGATGGAGTGCAAGCTGGATCAGGTGGTGGATTTGGGGCGAGGTGTGAACCAACTGCATATTCTGGAAGTGCTGGCTTTCCATGTGGATTCATCCTTGATGGACGAAAAGGGGAAAGTGGATCTGGAGGTGTATCGGCCTTTGGCTCGGTGGGCTGGGCCGTATTATTGCGAGCGGGGAGGGATTTTTCAGCCTTGACTTCAATGATGGGCCGTTGTGAGCCTTCTGCGGTTCGTTTTTGGTGGACAACCAGAGCCGGTCCACAGCAGCGTACGTTGCGGGGCTGAGGCCTTTACCAAATGTGCGACGGACCCTACCCCTTTGGGATAGCCATAAAAAAAACCGCCTTGTGGGCGGTTTTTTTGACTACTGAGCAAGGCGCAAAACTTAATAAACGCCTTGATGACGCATGGCACTGGCGACTTTGACAAAGCCGGCAATATTGGCGCCGTTAACGTAGTTGATGAAGTCATTTTCTTGACCATAGTTCACACAATTTTCGTGGATGTCACGCATGATGGAGTGCAGCTTTGCGTCAACTTGTTCACGTGTCCAGTTCAGGCGCTGGGCGTTTTGACTCATTTCCAGACCAGAGACGGCAACCCCGCCGGCATTGCTGGCTTTGCCGGGAGCGTACAGAATCTTGGCGTGAATAAAGGCATCGACCGCATCCAGCGTGCTGGGCATATTGGCACCTTCTGCCACGCAACGCACACCATTTTTGATCAGGATTTCAGCATCTTTGCCGTCGAGCTCGTTTTGAGTCGCGCAAGGCAGGGCGATGTCGACCGGCACATGCCAGGGGCGTTTGCCTTCTTCAAAAAGCAGGCCATGTTCTTTGGCGTAATCCACCAGACGACCACGCTGAACGTTCTTGACGTGCATCAGGGCAGCCAGTTTTTCGCGGGTAAAGCCGTCCATGTCCACCACGCAGCCTTGCGAGTCGGAAACGGTAACCACTTTCGCGCCCAGATCCAGACATTTTTCAATGGCGTACTGAGCCACATTGCCCGAACCGGACACTGACACGGTCATGCCGTCAAAGGACAAGCCTTTGCGAGCCAACATTTCCTGTGCGAAGTAGACGGTGCCATAACCGGTAGCCTCGGGACGAATCAAGCTGCCGCCAAAGCACAAATCCTTGCCGGTGAACACACTGGCCGCGCTGTTGGACAGTTTTTTCATCATGCCGGCCATAAAACCCACTTCACGCGCGCCTACACCGATATCACCGGCTGGAACGTCGGTGTCCGGACCCAGGTGACGGTACAACTCAACGATCAGGGCCTGGCAAAAGCGCATCACTTCGCCGTCTGATTTGCCCTTGGGGTCGAAGTCCGAGCCGCCTTTGCCGCCGCCCATGGGCAAGGTGGTCAACGCGTTTTTGAATGTTTGTTCAAAAGCCAGGAACTTCAGAATGGACAAGTTCACCGAAGGGTGAAAGCGCATGCCGCCCTTGAAAGGACCGATGGCATTGTTGTGCTGAATACGGAAACCGCGATTGACCTGAACCTGGCCACGATCATCTACCCAGGAAATACGGAACTGGATAGCGCGCTCGGGTTCGACCAGACGCTCGAGCAGACCATGATCGGCGTACTGGGGGTTTTTCTCGATGAAGGGCCACAAGCTGGTCATCACTTCCCGTACGGCCTGCATGAATTCAGGCTGATGCGGGTCGCGGGACTGTACTCTGGCTAGGAACTGTTCTAGAGAGATAGATTTCATTGCAAGCGAACTCTGTTTGCAATACTGAGATTTCGAGTGGAACTCAGCAGATTGAAAGAATGGATGCACGGGAATGCACCCGATCATACGCCCATCGCAAGCAAGCCTCTCGTATAGAGAGGCTTGCGCAGGATGTTCGATTTACTTCTTCATCATGTCGAAGAATTCGGAGTTGGTCTTGGTAGCCCGGATTTTGTCCAGGATAAACTCCATGGCTTCAATTTCATCCATCCCATGGATGAATTTGCGCAGAACCCAGACCTTTTGTAGAAGGTCGGGCTTGATCAGCAATTCTTCACGACGTGTGCCTGATTTGTTCAGGTTGATGGCAGGGTAAATGCGTTTCTCGGCCAGACGGCGCTCCAGATGGATTTCGGAGTTGCCGGTACCTTTAAATTCTTCATAGATGACTTCGTCCATACGGCTGCCGGTCTCGATCAGGGCAGTACCGATAATGGTCAGGGAGCCACCTTCTTCCAGATTACGGGCAGCGCCAAAAAAGCGTTTGGGGCGCTGCAGGGCATTGGCGTCCACACCACCGGTCAATACCTTGCCGGAAGCAGGAACCACGGTGTTGTAGGCGCGCGCCAGACGGGTAATGGAATCGAGCAGGATCACCACGTCTTTTTTCAATTCAACCAGGCGCTTGGCCTTTTCAATGACCATCTCGGCCACTTGCACGTGACGCGTGGCCGGCTCATCAAAGGTCGAGGCCACGACTTCGCCGCGCACGGTGCGCTGCATTTCGGTCACTTCTTCCGGGCGCTCGTCCACCAGCAGGACAATCATGGTGGCCTCGGGGTAATTGGTGGTGATGGCATGAGCGATGTGCTGCATCATCACGGTTTTACCCGACTTGGGACTGGCCACGATCAGGGCGCGCTGGCCTTTGCCGATAGGCGAGAAGATATCCAGGATACGACCTGTGATGTTTTCCTCGCTTTTGATGTCGCGCTCCAGCCGCATGGGCTGGTCCGGATGCAGCGGCGTCAGGTTTTCAAACATGATGCGGTGTTTGATGGCCTCGGGCTGCATGCCGTTGACTTTGTCCACCTTGACCAGGGCAAAGTAGCGCTCGCCATCTTTGGGGGTACGCACTTCGCCTTCGATGGAGTCACCCGTGTGCAGATTGAAACGGCGAATCTGCGAGGGAGAAATGTAGATATCGTCTGTGCTGGCCAGATAAGAGGTCTCGGGCGAACGCAGGAAACCGAAACCATCAGGCAGGACTTCAAGCACCCCGTCACCGAAAATCTGCTCGCCTTTTTTGGCGTGCTTTTTCATGATGGCAAACATCAGCTCTTGCTTGCGCAAGCGGTTCGCGTTGTCGATTTCCAGAGTGGCAGCCATTTCTAGCAGCTGCGAGACGTGCAGAGCTTTTAATTCGTTCAGGTGCATGGGTGTGGGGAAGGGCTTTCAGCAGCAGACCGCAGGCCAGCATAGGGCCTGCGTGCGGTTAATCAGAGATTACAGGGAGCTGTCGAGAAACGCGCTAAGTTGGGACTTGGAAAGTGCGCCGACTTTTGTCTCGGCCACTTTGCCGTCTTTAAACAGCATGAGCGTTGGAATACCGCGAACACCGTATTGAGCGGGGGTGTCGGGATTTTCATCGACGTTGAGCTTAGCGATGATAACACGACCTTTGTACAGTTCGGCCGCCTCATCGAGCAAAGGAGCAATCATTTTACAAGGACCGCACCATGCAGCCCAGTAATCGACCAGAACGGGAAGGTCGGCTTTGAGGACGTCAGACTCAAAAGAGGCGTCCGTAATATGTTTGATGGAGTCGCTCATGGCTAGATACAAAAAAAGAGAGATAACGAAAAACTATACGGGTGGCGTGACCTGAGCACAATGTATTCTACGGCCATTTGCCACGGTCTTGTTGCCAATTTTTGACAGGATACCACTGCGTCTGCCTGATAATGTGCATTCACCGCGCAGTGCGCGTCAATAAAGCGTTTGCCCATTGGCGCCTAAGCACTCGTAAAATAGCGTTTTTCTGTACGATCTACCGGGAATCAAGTTGTCTACTACACGTTACGACGAATCTTCTATACGGGTGCTCAAAGGGCTGGAACCGGTCCGCCAGCGCCCGGCCATGTATACCCGCACGGACAATCCCCTGCACATTGTGCAGGAGGTCATCGATAACGCGGCCGATGAAGCGCTGGCCGGTTTTGCACGCACCTTGACGGTTACCTTGCTGGAGGATGGCGGCATACAGGTCGAGGATGACGGGCGGGGGATTCCCGTTGGTCTACATCCTGAAGAGAACGCGCCGGTGGTGGAGCTGGTGTTTACCCGGCTGCATGCGGGGGGCAAGTTCGACAAGCTGAACGGGGGCGCCTACGCGTTCTCCGGGGGGTTGCATGGGGTGGGCGTATCGGTGACCAACGCCTTGTCGCGCCGTCTGGAGGTGCTCGTCTGGCGGGATGGTCAAGCCAATGAGATTGTGTTTGCCGATGGCGAGTTGCAGCAGCCCCTGACCCAGACGGGGACGGTGGGCAAGCGCAAGACCGGAACCCGGGTGCGCGTCTGGCCCGATCCCAAATACTTCGACTCCGCTCAGATACCCCTGGCCCAGCTGACTCATATCCTGCACAGTAAAGCAGTGTTGCTGGAGGGGGTGACGGTAGAGCTGGTGCAGCAAAAGACCGGCCAGCGTCAGCAGTGGCGCTATGAGGACGGATTGCGCGGCTATCTTCAGGAAGAAATGCAGGGCGTGGAGCTGTTGGTGCCCTTGTTCGAGGGCCGCCAGTATGCGCCGCAGGATGACGATAATTTCTCCCCGGGTGAAGGAGCCCACTGGGTGGTGGCCTGGACGCTGGAGTCCCAGATTGTGCGTGAGTCTTATGTCAATCTGATCCCCACCCCGGCGGGAGGCACGCACGAATCGGGCTTGCGTGATGGCCTCTACCAGGCGGTGCGTAGTTTTGCCGAACTGCACAGTCTGATTCCCAAGGGCGTCAAGCTGCAGGCCGAGGACGTGTTTGCCCGGGCCAGCTTTGTGCTCTCGGCCAAGGTGCTGGACCCGCAATTTCAGGGGCAAATCAAGGAAAAGCTCAATAGTCGTGACGCCGTGCGTCTGGTCAGTGGTTATGTGCGCAACGCACTGGAACTGCATTTGCATGCGAATGTGGACCAGGGTCGCAAATTGGCTGAAGTGGCGGTGCGTCAGGCCCAGGCCCGTACCCGCTCGGCTCAGAAAGTGGAAAAACGCAAAAGTTCGGGCGTGGCGGTCTTGCCGGGCAAGCTGACGGATTGCGAGTCCCACGATCTGGACAATTCGGAGCTGTTTCTGGTCGAGGGTGATTCGGCCGGCGGTTCCGCCAAAATGGGCCGCGACAAGGAGTTTCAAGCCATTTTGCCGCTGCGCGGCAAAGTGCTCAATGCCTGGGAAGTGGACCGGGACCGGCTGTTTGCCAATCAGGAAATTCACGATATTTCCGTGGCCATCGGCGTGGACCCGCACGATGCCCAGTCCGAGCCGGATTTGTCCGGTTTGCGCTATGGTCGCATCTGCATTCTGTCTGATGCGGACGTGGACGGCTCGCACATTCAGGTGCTCTTGCTGACTTTGTTCTTTCGCCACTTCCCCAAGCTGATCGAGGCTGGTCACGTTTATGTGGCGCGTCCGCCCCTGTTCCGCGTCGACGTGCCTGCCGCCGGCAAGCGTGCGGCCCGCAAGATTTACTGTCTGGATCAGGGCGAGCTGGATGCGGTTTTGGAAAAGCTGCGTAACGAGGGCATACGTAACGAGTCCTGGAGCATCAGCCGCTTTAAAGGGCTGGGTGAAATGAGCGCGGAGCAATTGTGGGATACCACCATGAATCCCGATACCCGTCGTTTGTTGCCCGTGCATTGGGGAGAAGACGGCTTGAGCGGCACGCAAGCCATGTTCACCATGCTGATGGGCAAGGGCGAGGCCTCTGCCCGCCGTGCCTGGTTGGAAGAAAAAGGCAATTTGGCCGATCTGGACGTCTGAGCCCGACTTAAGAGTTATTTATGGACAGCAATCAATTGGATTTTGAACCGGCGGGATCGGACGATGGCATCACGCTGGCAACTTACGCGGAACAGGCTTACCTGGATTACGCCGTTTCAGTGGTACGCGGACGTGCGTTGCCCGACCTGACCGATGGCCAGAAGCCGGTACAACGCCGCATTCTGTACGCGATGGATGCCATGGGCCTGGGCCCAACGGCCAAGCCCGTGAAATCGGCCCGTGTGGTGGGGGATGTGCTGGGTAAGTATCACCCGCACGGTGACCAGGCCGCCTATGACGCCATGGTGCGTATGGCGCAGGATTTTGTGCTGCGTTATCCCCTGGTGGATGGGCAAGGCAACTTTGGCTCGCGCGACGGTGACAATGCTGCGGCCATGCGTTATACGGAAGCACGCTTGACCCCGTTTTCCCGTCTGCTGCTGGATGAGCTGGACGAAGGGACGGTGGACTTCATTCCCAACTATGACGGCAGTCAGAAAGAGCCGGTGACCTTGCCGGCACGCTTGCCCATCATGCTGCTTAACGGTGCATCGGGCATTGCCGTGGGGATGGCTACGGAGATTCCGTCTCACAATCTGCGTGAAGTTGCGCAAGCCTGCGTCAGCCTGTTGCGCAATCCGAATTTGAGCGATCAGGAAATCCACGAGATCGTCCCCGGCCCGGACTTTGCCGGTGGTGGTCAGATCATTTCTGCCGCTGCTGATATTGCCGCGGTGTATGCACAAGGTCGTGGCTCGATCAAGGCCCGAGCCCGCTGGGTGTTTGAGGAACTGGCTCGGGGGCAATGGCAGCTGGTTGTCACGGAATTGCCACCCGGCAGCTCTTCTCAGCAGATTCTCGAGGAGATTGAGGAGCGCACCAACCCCAAGGTCAAGGCCGGCAAGAAATCGCTGAGTACCGAGCAGCAGCAAACCAAGGCCTTGATGCTGAACATGCTCGATGCCGTGCGCGACGAGTCGGGCAAGCAGGCGGCGGTGCGTCTTGTGTTCGAGCCCAAATCCCGCACCATTGACCGGGACGAGTTCGTGACCACCTTGCTGGCGCAAACCAGCCTGGAGCGCAACGTCTCCATCAATCTGGTCTGCATTGATACGGATGGCCGCCCCGGCCAGCGCTCTTTGCGTCAGATCCTGCTTAACTGGCTGGAGTTTCGTCGTCATACGATGGAGCGTCGTACCCGCTACCGTCTGGACAAAGTCACTGACCGGATTCATGTCCTGCAAGGGCGCATGGTGGTCTATCTGAATGTCGATGAGGTCATTCAAACCATTCGTGAGTCTGATGAACCACGCGTTGCGCTGATGGAGCGCTTTGATCTGAGCGAGCGTCAGGCGGACGACATTCTGGAAATGCGCTTGCGTCAGCTGGCGCGTCTGGAAGGCTTCAAGATCGAAAAAGAGTTGCAAGAGCGTCTGGATGAACAGCAGTCCTTGCAAAAGCTTCTGGATGATCCCAAGGCCTTGAAGCGCTTGATGATTCGTGAAATCGAGGCGGACGTCAAAACCTACGGCGATGATCGTCGTACCTTGATTGAAGCGGCCGAGCGCGCCGTGCTTGAGACCAAAGTGGTTGATGAACCGGTGACGGTCATCGTGTCGCGCAAAGGGTGGTTGCGTTCGCGTCAGGGACACGGCCATGATGCCACGCAGTTCAGTTTCAAGACCGGCGATGGCTTGCGCGATGCACTGGAATGCCGCAGCACCACGGATCTGGTTGCCATCGGCACGGATGGACGGGTCTATACTGTGCCCGTTTCCAGCCTGCCTTCGGCTCGAGGCGATGGGCAGCCCATTACCTCCATGATTGATGTGAGCCCCAGTGCGCCGATCGAGCACATTTTGGGGGCCGCGCCGGAGCAGAACTATGTGCTGGCAGCCTGCGATGGCTACGGCTTTGTTGCCTCACAGGGCGATATGAACACCCGACAGCGGGCGGGCAAGCAGTTTGTTACGCTTGAAGAGGGTAAAAAACTGCTCAAACCCCTGGCCTTGCGCCCCGACGATCTCTATGTGGGGCTGCTTAGCGAACAGGGACGTTTCCTGGTCGTGGACATCAAGGAGCTGAAAGTCCTGTCCAAGGGGGGGCGTGGCACGGTGCTGATCAAGCTGAACGAGGGAGACACGCTGAGTCAATGGGTAGCCTTTGGGGAAACCGGTCTGGCGGTCAGTGGAGTGCATCGCAAGCGTGCGTCCACCATTGTGATGGACCTGGATATGCTGGCCATGTATCTGGGCAAGCGCGCCGGCAAGGGCAAGACCCTGTCGCTCAAATTGAACGAGCCCGTGCTGCATCGGCCCGACCTGGCCTGAGTGTATATTGCCGCCGGAGGTTGGTCCTCCGCCTGATGGATTTCTTTGTAGAGTGTTGGATATGAGTTTCAAAGTCACGGTTCAGCCCAGCGGGCACAGTTTTGATGTACAGCCTGGCCAGTCGGTGCTGGATGGCGCGCTGAATGCAGGGATTGTCCTGCCCTATAGCTGCCGCAACGGCACATGTTCATCTTGCCGCGGCAAGGTTATTGACGGGCAGTACGATGCCGGTCGGGCGCCCGAGCAATTGCTCAGCCAGGAGGATCTTGCTGCTGGCTATACTCTGTTTTGTCAGGCCAAGCCCAGCAGTGACCTGTTGATCGAGTCTCATGAGATTCGCATGGCGAGCGATATCCAGATCCGGAAGATGCCCTCGCGCGTAGTGGGCCTGGAAAAAGTGCGGGATGATGTCATGATCGTCCGTCTGCAAATGCCGTCCTCCGAACCATTTCGCTACTATCCGGGCCAGTATCTGGAGTTCATTCTGAAAGACGGCAGCCGTCGCAGTTACTCGATGGCGACGCCGCCTCGGGAAGATAATCAGGTCGAACTGCATATCCGTCACATGCCCGGTGGCGTGTTTACCGATCACGTCTTTGGTGCCGGCGCCACCGCCATGAAAGAGCGCGAGATTCTGCGTGTGGAAGCACCTTTGGGTTCTTTCTTCCTACGAGAAGACAGTGCAGCACCGATGGTTTTCCTGGCCAGCGGCACGGGTTTTGCTCCTATCAAGGCGTTGATCGAACGCCTGATTCAAACCGGGAGCCAGCGTGAGGTGGCTCTGTATTGGGGCGGTCGTCGGCCCAAGGATCTGTACCAGTCCGAATTGGCCGAGAAATGGGCCAGCGAATTGCCCAATTTGCGTTTCATTCCGGTGATCTCCGACGCCCAGCCAGAAGATGGCTGGACAGGCCGCACGGGCTTTGTGCATCAGGCGGTATTGGCTGATTTGCCGGATCTGTCGGCCTGGCAGGTGTACGCCTGTGGCGCGCCGGGCATGGTTGAAGCGGCCCGCAAGGACTTCGTGGAGCAGGCTCGCCTGAATCCGGATAATTATTTTGCAGATGCCTTTACATCCTTGGCAGACGTCAAGTAAGCGTCTTGAACACTAGCTCAACAAGCGGACAGTACACATGAAAGTAGCAGTTCTGGGCAGCGGCATTATTGGGGTATCAACTGCCTGGTGGCTCAGCCAGCACGGTTGCGAGGTGGTGGTTGTGGACCGGGGAACGGGCCCTGCACAGGAAACCTCGCGAGCCAATGGCGGGCAAATCTCGGTCTCGTACGCCGAGCCATGGGCCAACCCGAAAATGCCGCTCAAACTGCTGAAATGGTTGCTGCAGGATGATGCACCTTTGCTATTCCGTCCGCGTTTGGACCTGCGCCAATGGCGCTGGTGCCTGTCTTTCTTGCGCGAGTGCTTGCCCGGACGGGTTGCGCCCAATGTGCGCGCCTTGGTGGCCATGGCAGAATATAGCCGCAGCACGCTCAAGCAGTTGCGCCCTGATCTGGATTTTGATTATCGCCATCAGGAAAAAGGCATCATCACGTTTTACCGGGATGCCCAAAGTCTGGACGATTCCCAGCAAATGGCCGATGTCATGCGCGATATGGGCGTAGATCGCCGTATCATGAGCGTGGACGAGCTGGTGCAGCTTGAGCCCGCTCTGGCATCGGCCCGTGGTCAGATTGTGGGGGGCGACTACACCAAGGACGATGAGTCCGGCGATGCCAACCAGTTTGCCTGCGGTTTGGCCGCCATGGCCGGGCGCGCCGGGGTGGAATTTCGCTTTTCCACCCAGATCACCCGTTTGTTGACCGCCAAAGGGCGAGTGCTTGGGGTGGAGGTCATCGGGACGGATGGCGGCTATGAGTCTATCCAGGCCGATGCCTTTGTGGTGGCCATGGGCAGTTTCAGTCCATCGGTCTTGCAGCCCTTGGGCATTGCCTGCCCCGTCTACCCGGCCAAAGGCTATTCGGCCACCTTTCCGGTGCTGGTTCCGCAGGGAGCGCCCACCGTGAGCCTGACCGATAAGGACAACAAGCTGGTATTTTCCCGTTTGGGTGACCGCCTGCGAGTTGCCGGAACCGCCGAGCTGTCGGGCTATTCGCGCAGCTTGAACCCGGCACGTTGTCAGGCTTTGTTAATGCACGTGGCTGATCTGTTCCCAAGTGCATTGGATTTTGATAATGTTTCTTTCTGGTCAGGACTGCGTCCTGCCACAGCCTCAAATGTTCCGCTGATAGGCCGCTCCTCCATCCCCAACCTGTACCTGAATACGGGGCATGGCACCTTGGGATGGACGATGGGCATAGGCTCTGGTCGAGCCCTGGCTGACCTTATCATGGGGCACAAACCCGAACCTGAATTTCCTTTTTTATCATGAAGGATGTATGAAAAATCTACGCGGATTACTGTTGAAACGTGGTGTTATGGCTTTGGCGATGGCAGCGGGTGGCTCAGCCGCTTTGCTGTTTGGGTCCAATGCCCTGGCAGCCGTTGACATTCAGGTCTGGACCGCTTTGAACGCGCACAATCAGGGCGAGTTTGAAAGTTTGGTTCGGGATTTCAATCGCAGCCAGAAAGACGTCAAAGTGACGGTCAAGGCGCATGAAACCGAAGCGGCGCTCGAGCAGCTCATGAGCGCTGGCAAGGATCTGCCCAATCTGGTGCAGCTTGGCGAGATGTCCGGTCTGGATGAGGTGGCCGATCGCCCCTACATCCTGCCCATGCACACCTTGCTGGCACGGGAAAAGATGGACAACGTGTCCTGGTTCCTGGCCTCGAACTCATTTGTGCGCAATGGCCGTGGTCAATTGCAGGGGTTCCCTTACATGGCCGAAATCCCCGTCATGTACTACAACATCAATGCCTTTGATAAGGCCAAGGTCGAGCCCGCGGTTCCCAGCCGGGTCTGGCTGGACTTGCAAGGCCAGTTGGTGCAGTTGGCCAATAATGGTTCGCGCCGTTGCCCGCTGACCTCGGATCAGTCGGTGTCTATCAATCTTGAGAATCTGGCTGCGGTCAACAATCAGATCTACGGTCTGGCTCCCGGCCCCAAAGTCAAAGGCAAGGTCGGCTTTGATTTTGATCTGATGTATATCCGTCACCTGTCCATGATGATCAGCTGGGTCAAGTCCGAATTGCTGGTTAAGCCGGGCACCCTGCCAGAGTCGCCCCAGCGTTTTGCAAAAGGCGAATGTGCAGTCATGCTGTCCAACTCTGGTCATATTGGCGAATACAGCAATACTCGCGGATTAAAATATGCCGTGACGGGTTTGCCGTACTACCCCGAAGTGACTCAAACGCCCGGTAAACCCTTCGTAACGGGCTCGGCCTTGTGGGCTGTTAAAGGTCATAATGCTGAACAGAATCAGGCCTCGGCCCGTTTCATCAACTGGCTGGCTCAGCCCGAGAATGCGGCACGCTGGTATCAGAACACAGGCTTTCTGCCTGTGAGCCGCGAAGCGTTTAACGCGACGGGCAGTGACTACTACAAGGACAAGGGCGACTGGATGCACCTGGTTGGCGCGTACAGCAGCGGCACCTCGGGTACGGCCAAAGGCAATTTCCGTAATTACCGCCAGATCCGCGCCGTGTTCAATCAAAGTCTGGATAGCGCGCTGGATGGTCATCAGCCGGCCTTGACGGCCTTGCGTACGGCTGCTACCGAAGCCAACCGTCTGGTGGCTCAGAAAGGACGCTGATTTATCTGTCCGTACAAGCCGATCTGGCGGCTTGAGCGAGCATCACCGAAGATAAACCCCATGCCCCTGACGGGACATGGGGTTTTTTCTATGGATGTCTGTGATGCGCGTCTTTGCCCGTTTTATCGTGTTGTTGCTATGTTGCCTTGGGATGTCTGCCTGTCAGACTGGACGGGGGAGCGATGGCCGCTTGGCCGACCCGGCTACGCGTGTGTTCAATTTCGACTGGCGTTTGTCAGGCGACCCGCAAGCCGGCCCCATGCAGGTTTTTGATAATGGCACGCGTATCTGGCTGCATTTTGCGCCGGGCCAGAGATTGCCTGCTGTGTTTGGATGGCATGACGGTCAGGAGACTTTGCTGACATTGAACGTGTCCGGTCAATTTCACGTCATTGATGCATTGTGGACGGAACTGGTGTTTCGCGCTGGGCGGGCGCAAGCCAGGGCAAGTCTGAGACCGTCGCAGACAACAGACGACGCCTCGCATCGTCAGCATGATGGGGCTGCTGCTTTGTCGTCGCCGGCCCCTTCGGACAGGCAGTCACGGCAGAACGCTGCCCTGGGGAAGCCCGGCCTGTCTGGTGATACGTCTCTGGGAGTAGCGGCTCCTTCCGTCACGGATGGACGTACTCAGTCCGAGAGCAGGTCTGGGACGTCCTTGCGATCTGAGTCATCTGCGCGCCTGGAGATGCTGCCAGAGGCTCCACTGAAGCGCCCAATGCCGCCAGAGCGCCCGGCAGACAGTCTTGTAGCAGCATCTGCTGCAGGGGGGAAAACATCCCCGGCAACCCCGCCCTCTGATCTTGATGGGGGAAAGTGGGCGCGGATAGAGGGGGAGGGGCAGGCAGCGACTCCTCGCGTGAAAGGACAGAACCAGCAGGCTGTGGAGGGGCCATGGGAGGAAAAAACACAGTCTGTTTTTGAGCTGCGCCTGAACGATAAAACGCTACGACAAGCGCTGATTCGTTGGGCCAGGCAGGCCAAATGGGGGTTTACGCCTGAGCATTGGGCCTTGGAGGTGGATTTTCCTATCAAGACGGCCGCCCGATTTGAAGGAGGTTTTGAGACGGCGGTGGCTCAGTTGCTGGATGCGGCTAAGCTGAATGCGCATCCTTTACAGGCCTGCTTTTACTCCAATCGGGTCTTGCGGGTGCTGAGCTGGCCCCAAACCTGCGAACCTCAGCGACGGGGGGAGGGGCAATCATGAAGTCCGTCGTTTTGCCACTGGTGTTGCTCATGGCAGGCTGCGTCTTGCAAACAGGCGGACGCCAGGCTGAGCAGGCCTGGTTTGATGAGGCGTTTGTGCTGGGTTCAGCAGAGCAACGGTCGGAAAGTGTCACACAGTCTGTCGACAAACCTTGGCTGTTGGGAGACGCAGTTCCCTTGAGAAAAAAGCCTGTTATGCCGGCTGTCCTGCGTCCCGGACAGACTTTCAGCTTTTCTTTGGAGGAACCTTTACCCAGCCTGGATGAGCTAGCCCGCCGCCTTTCAGCCCTGTCTGATCTATCGGTCACGATCAGTCCTGAAGCCCGTTTGCCCCTGGCACACTTTTTACCGCGCCTGAACGTGAACGAGGAAGCTCTTGAGCCAGCGCCGCGTGGGGGTTTGGTCTTTGAGCAATTGCGCTTGTCTGATTTACTGGATCAAATCGCCGCAGTCTACAGTCTGAGCTGGCGGCTCCATGCCGGTCGCATCGAACTGTATCGTATAGAAACCCGTCGTTTTGATCTGCCTGTCGCCGCCACAGAGCAGCATGTCCGTTCCGCTCAAGCCGCTGATAGGGGCGGCTTGGGTGATACGGTGCTTGACCGAGGTCAGGATGAGGGAAGAGGCCGTTCGGCTGCCGCGTATCTGCAGGACATGACGGAAATGTTCTTGTCCCGGGCCGGAAAGGTCAGAGTTCTGGGGCATCCTCCTCATGCCTTGCTGGTGACAGACACGCCGGCCCGTCTGAGTGCCTTGGGCTTGGCCCTGAAGCAACAGCCCGAGTTATGGCACCGGGATGGAATGTTGCCCGGTAAAACACAGCTCAAGGGGGGGCGATGATCTCCGCCACCTTGCCGCGCGAATACTGGTTTGGCTTGCAATGGACTGAGACTGAGCAGAGGCCGTTTGGTGGCCCGCCGGGTCGCTCTCGATGGATATGTCGTATGGGAGCGGAACGGCCCGCACTGGGCTGGGTGTGGGGCAAACAACTGCGTCACCGGCGTCGTGGCTCGGTACTCCGCCTGGCGCGGACGGGGCCGACGCGCTCGGGATTGAGAGGCATCCAGGCCCACTCTGCGGCCGCCTGCCTGGCGGTTCATCACCCTCAGGAAACGGTGCTCCTGTTATGGGCCGTAGCCCCTGGACTGCTGTGGTTCCTGGTGCTGGAACAAGGTAAGGTGGTGGAGGGCAGTGACTGCGTGCTGTCTCAGCTCGGGCAAGTGCATGCCTTGCGGCAAGCGATGCGGACACGGTATCCCAGGCTGCGTGAATTGCGGCAACCTGATGATGTATGGATATGCCTGGAGCAGGGCAGTCGTACCCATACACGCATGCTGCGTCAATCTATCACCAGGATCGGAGATACAAAAAAAACGTTTATCCGCCTGTTCACGCTGTCTCTGTTCTTGATGATGGGAGTGGCTAGCGTGCTGTCGGTGGGTTTACGGGACCAGAACAGCAGAGGAGGGTCCCCTGACAGCCCGGGTTTTAAGATAAGCATTGAGCCAAGTCTCCACCTTCAGTTCACCCCTCGTCTTGACCCAGCCAAGAGCCTGGTGTCCGCTTCTGGCCCAGACTTAGACGATGATCCAAATCCAAATTTAAACTCAGGTTCAGACTCAAGCTCCAGTGTAGAGTCAGATCAGGAGCCGGACCCGGCCGCTGCCTCGACTGGGGTCTTGGCTTCCGTTACCTCCCCTGGCTTGCTCACGGTTTCAGCTCCTTTGCCAGCTCCCACTTCAGCCTTACGGGCTCCCTCCCGGCAAAGTGCGACTGCAGGTTTGGAACTCACTTCAGGGCAGGATGCGGGCCGTGCCTTCGCCCTTCTTCAGCAGGCGGCCCAACCCGAGGAGCGGTCTGCAGCGAATTTGTCGATAAGGGACACGTCTCACCAAGGGCGAGGCTGGCAATTGCGGCACATAGACCGTCGTGCGTCGTTCGATGCCTGGGAGTGTCACAGTGTGTGGGCCTGTCTGCGACAGGAAACAGAAAAGAAAGTGGGCCATGCTCGCCCTTCCAGGGTCGCAGAAAGCGCGCCTCAATCATTCAGGCCTGAGTCCTGGGCAAGTTTGAAAGCGATCTACGGTCGCGATACGCGCTTGCTGGCCGAGGTGCAGATCGGTCAGCGTGTGCTGTTGTTTCAGCAGGGGCAGGTATGGCCCGTGGGACGAGAGCGTGATCGGCAAATCCGCTTGTTGTCACTGGACAGTCGTTGTATCGAGCTTGAATTCGAGCCTGAAGCAGGACAGAGTTTGTCTCCAACCTCAACGCCAGCCCCTGTCCCTCCTCCAGCACAGGCCCAAAGCCGGGTACAAGGCCAGACTCCATCAAACGCTCACACCCAGCCACACGCGGTAGACCAGAGCCAAACCCAGGTTCGGGAGCACGGTCAAACCCAAGCACAGGAGCAAACTCAGGCACGGGGGGCAGGCCACGCTCCCTTACGGCATCAAGCTGGAAATTATCGCAATGCGCAAGCCAATACACACAGTCAGCCCCGGCAGGCGATGCAGTCATTCCGATCTGGCAAGCTATGTCTGGCGGCAGGGAGTGGGTAAAGCCCGCAGCAGTCTTCGCTACCAGGTGCGTGGCGCCATAAGAAAAAACCCCGACGTGACATGTGTCACATCGGGGCTGGAGGGAGCGGGCTGATGGCCCTGTCAGGGCTTGGCCTGGGGCACTCCTAGTCGCGTGTACCGCTCCAGGCGGCAATCGCGGCACGCTCTTCGTCAGTCATTTGAGTCATATTGCCCAAAGGCATGTACTTGGAGTGCACCACGGTTTTCACCTGTTCTGCGTGCAACACGGTGTTGTCGATGGTATCGAGCAGCATGCCGGCAGGGGCGGCGGTAAAGCCAAAGTCTGCATTGGGCTTGACCGCGTGACACTGTACACATCGGGCATCCATGATTTCCTGGACGCGAGCGACCGTGATCGTTTCGGCGGCCTCACCGGCTGCTGGAGCGCTGGCAACCTCACCTTTGAGATTGGCAGGGGCAGCCAGGTAGCCCACGATCAGCAGGAGAACCACACCGGCAGCCGGGTAGGCTGGCTTTTTGATGCCGGCATGCATCAGCACAAAGTACTGACGGATCAGGGCGCCGGCAAAGATGAACAGCACCATGATGATCCACGCATTGGGGTTGTTATACGTGAACGAGTAGTGGTTGCTCAGCATCAGCAACAGGACAGGCAGCGTGAAGTAGGTATTGTGTACCGAACGCTGTTTGCCGCGCTTGCCATCCAGAGGGTTGGGCGCCTGACCGGCTTTCAGTGCCTTGACCATGCGGCGCTGGCCGGGAATGATCCAGAAGAACACGTTGGCCGACATGCTGGTGGCCATCACGGCGCCAGTCAGCAAGAAGGCAGCACGACCCGAGAAGATGTGGGCGCTCAGGTAAGCCACCACGACCATCATGATGGCCACAGCCACGCTCAGCAGGCCGTCGCGGTTCATGTTGGGACTGATCAGTCGGCACAGACCGTTATAGACCACCCAGCCCAGCACCAGGAAAGCAATGGCCATCACATTAGCCTGCGTGCCCGACATTTGGGCCGCCCATTCCCAGGGACTGTTGGGGTTGACCAGATAGAACTCGGGTTTGGTCAGGTAAAGCAGGGCGAACAGGAAGAAGCCGGACAACCAGGTGGTGTAGGACTTCCAGAAAGACCAGTGCAGGTCATCGGGCAGTTCGGCCGGGTTGGTCAGGTATTTCTGGTTGTGATAGAAGCCGCCGCCGTGGACTGCCCACATCTCGCCAAACACACCGCGTTTCTTGCTTTCTTCGCCTTTAGGCGGTTTCAGGCCGTTGTCCAGCATCACAAAGTAGATGGACTCGCCGATCCAGGCGACAGCCGCAATCACGTGCAACCAGCGCAGCAGCAGGTTGCCGTACTCAAGTAGGTAAGCGTACATAAAGATCTCGTATCAGAGTGGTTTCGTATAGAAGCGAAAAGTCGACTTGGATACGCGATCAGCTGCCGCGATAGGTAGACCAGGACCAGGGGGTCACGACCAGGGGAACGTGGTAGTTGGCGTTGGCATCGGCGATACCGAACCGAATGCCGACCTGATCCACAAAGCGGGGTTCAGGCAATGCCACACCACTGGCGGCAAAGTAGTCACCGGCATGAAACACCAGTTCAAATACGCCCGTGTGCATGGCCTGGCCTTGCAGCAAGGGCTCATCACAGCGACCGTCGCTGTTGGTGTGAGTGGTTTTGATCAGAGTGCGTTGATCGTTTTCAATGGCATACAGATCGACGCGCACGCCGCTGGCTGGGCGACCTTGAGTCGTGTCAAGGACATGGGTAGATAGCTTTCCCATAAATGTCTCCGGTTTATGGTGATCAAAAAAGGTCCAGCGAGCCCAGTTTTGAGAACCGGCCGGGGGCCAACGGTGCAAGGATCAGTGCGCTGGGTTGAGGCCCCGAAACTGTCGCTCTGTTTGAGGAATCAGATTGTCGACAATTTATGTTGACGATTTTGTCGGGGTACCGAATAATTGTCAATAGTCAATAACGAGAAATTCTATGCTTCAGATACGGCGGCAAGAGGGGACGACGAATGAATCCCAAGCGCCAAGCGCCTCCTCGCTGCTCGAGGGTGGCCTGGCAGATACCGAGGTCGGGCGTGTATATAGCCAGATCTTCGATGCGGTTGTCGATCGTCGTCTTTTGCCTGGCACCAAACTGACCGAAGCCACGCTATGCACGATCTTCGAGTGTTCGCGGGCGACCGTGCGCGCCGCCCTGGCTGCCTTGGAGCACGACAAGATTGTGGTCATCGAGCCCAATCGCGGTGCGTTTGTCTGGAAGCCCACGGCCAAGCAAACGCGCGACGTCTTCGAGCTGCGGCGCGACCTGGAGTCGCTGATCCTGAAAAAACTGCTCGCTTATCCCGATGTGTCCGAGCGTTTGGCCGGTCTGTACGACATGGTGGAGCGAGAGCAGCACGCGTTTGAGCACGGCGATCGCATCAGCTGGTTGCGCCTGTCCAATGCCTTTCACGTGATGCTGGCGCGCTGCGCCGGCAACGATGAACTGACCGAGCTGATGCACACCTTGTGTGCGCGCACCACGCTCATCATCGCCTATCACGACACGCCGGGCGAACAGGCCTGCTCGTTTCATGAGCATAAAGAGATTTTGGACAAGCTTAGCCAGGGAGATGCCCAAGGCGCGCATCTGGCTATGCATCATCACTTAAGTGATTGTGAACATCGCATGAGCGAAGCGGGTGATGGCAGTGTTGCCGATCCTTGGCTGGCCCTCAGCGTAAAACGCTAAACGGAGACGGTATGTCCTTGAGTAAGTACCCTCGTGACCTGGTCGGTTACGGCAAAAACGTGCCCCATGCACAATGGCCTGATCGGGCGCGCATCGCGGTGCAGTTTGTCTTGAACTATGAAGAAGGGGGGGAGAACTGCGTCCTGCACGGTGACCCGGGCTCTGAGCAGTTTCTGTCCGAGATCATCGGCGCAGCAGCCTACCCGGACCGTCACTTGTCCATGGAATCCATTTATGAATACGGCTCGCGGGCGGGTGTCTGGCGGATTCTGAAAGAGTTTGAAAAGCGCGGCCTGCCCATGACCATCTTTGGTGTGGGCATGGCGCTGGAGCGTCACCCCGCGCTGGCACAGGAATTTGTGCGCCTGGGACATGAAATTGCTTGTCATGGCTACCGCTGGATTCACTACCAGAACGTGTCTGAAGAAGTCGAACGCGAGCATATGCGCCAGTGCGTAAAAGTGCTGACGGACTTGCTGGGCCATCATCCCGAGGGCTGGTATACCGGTCGGGACAGCCCCAATACCTTGCGTCTGGTGGCCGAAGAGGGTCAGTTCTTGTACAGCTCCGATTATTACGGTGATGACCTGCCGTTCTGGACCGAAGTTCAGCTCAGCGACAATACGGTCAAGCCCCAGTTGATTGTGCCCTATACGCTGGACAGCAATGACATGCGTTTTGCTGCCCCTCAGGGGTTCAACACGGGCGACCATTTCTTCTCCTACCTGAAAGACGCATTTGACGTGCTCTACGAAGAAGGTGAAGACGCTCCCAAGATGCTGTCCATCGGTTTGCATTGCCGTCTGATCGGCCGCCCTGGGCGCTTTCGTGCCTTGCAGCGCTTCCTGGATTATGTGCAGTCGCACGAGCGTGTCTGGGTTTGCCGCCGTGTGGATATTGCCCGTCATTGGGCCGAGCACCATCCCTATCCGTCCAAGGCTTGACCGGGGCAGGGCCAGGGTTTGTGTCTCCTGGCCCATCAAGATGGCATCCTGAATTTGAGCAGGGTGCATGGACATTCCGACTCGCCAGGGTCGGAATTGTTGTTTCTACCCGCTGAAAACAGTACTATTTGTCGCTTACGCAGCCGCTCGTACAGGGAGTGTGGCGTCCTGGCTTCTCACTGCTTTGCCGGGGCGGCAGGTGTTGTGCCAGCGCAGCGCGCGCATGGGCTGCAAGGCTGATCGTCTTATAATAGGCAGTTAAATTTTCCATCGCGTTGCATGTAATGAAAACCTCAGAAATTCGTCAGAAGTTTCTTTCTTTTTTTGAATCCAAGGGACACCACATCGTTTCCTCGGCTTCGCTGGTGCCAGGCAATGATCCTACCTTGCTGTTCACAAACGCAGGGATGGTGCAGTTCAAAGATGTGTTCACGGGCAAGGAAACCCGCCCCTACAACCGCGCTACCAGCTCTCAGCGTTGTGTTCGTGCCGGTGGCAAGCACAACGACCTGGAAAACGTGGGCTACACCGCCCGTCACCACACCTTTTTTGAAATGTTGGGCAACTTCAGCTTTGGCGACTACTTCAAGCAAGACGCCATTCGCTATGCCTGGGAACTGCTGACGACGGTTTACAAACTGCCTGCCGAAAAACTCTGGGTCACCGTCTATCAGGAAGACGATGAGGCCTACGATATCTGGGCCTCGGAAATTGGGGTGCCCAAAGAGCGCATCATCCGCATTGGCGACAAGGGTGGCGTGCGCTACAACTCGGACAACTTCTGGCAGATGGCCGATACCGGTCCCTGTGGGCCGTGCTCTGAAATCTTCTACGACCACGGTCCTGATGTTTGGGGCGGCCCTCCCGGTTCGCCCGAGGAAGACGGCGACCGCTACATCGAGGTGTGGAACCTGGTGTTCATGCAGTTCGAACGTTCCGCTGACGGCACCATGACGCCGCTGCCCAAGCCTTGTGTGGATACGGGCATGGGTCTGGAGCGTATTTCGGCGGTGTTGCAGCATGTGCACTCCAACTACGAAATCGACCTGTTCCAATCCCTGATTCAGGCCGCCGCACGCGAGACCAAGACCAGTGACCTGAGCAACAACTCGCTCAAGGTGATTGCCGATCATATCCGTGCCTGCAGCTTTCTGATTATTGACGGGGTCATTCCCAGCAATGAAGGTCGCGGCTATGTGTTGCGCCGTATTATTCGACGCGCTCTGCGTCACGGTCACAAGCTGGGTCAGAAGGGCCTGTTCTTCTATCGCCTGGTGCAAGACCTGGGCTTGGTCATGGGCGAAGCCTATCCCGAGCTGATTAGCCAGCGTGAGCGTATCGAACAGGTGCTGCGCCAAGAAGAAGAGCGTTTCAGCGAAACGCTGGAAAACGGCATGCGCATTCTGGAAGGCGCTTTGGCCAACCTGCCAGAGAATGTCAAGCTGGACGGCCAGACGCTGTTCACCTTGTACGATACCTACGGTTTCCCCGTGGACTTGACCGCCGACATCTGCCGCGAGCGTGGCATTGAGGTCGATCTGGACGGTTTTGAAGTCGCCATGGAAAACCAACGCCAGATGGCACGCGCTTCGGGCAAGTTCAAAACAGCCGAAGGCTTGAGCTACTCCGGGGTGCAAACTCGTTTTGATGGTTACACCACCCTGGAAGGCAGTGGCACGGTCACTGCCTTGTATGTGGATGGCACCTCCGTGCAGTCCGTGACCCCGGGCCAGCAAGCGGTAGTGGTTCTGGATGCCACCCCTTTCTACGCCGAGTCCGGTGGTCAGGTAGGTGACGCAGGTATCCTGAGCGATGCCGCGGGTTTGTCCTTTGAGGTGCAAGATACCCAAAAGATTTCCAATCAGGTTTTCGGGCACCAAGGCGTGTTGAACGCAGGCACCCTGACAGTGGGCCAGACCGTTCAAGCCCAGGTGGATACCGAGCGCCGCGAGCGTGTGATTCGTAACCACTCGGCCACGCATTTGATGCACAAGGCTTTGCGTCAGGTGCTGGGCGGTCACGTTCAGCAACGTGGTTCCCTGGTAGATGCTGAAAAAACCCGTTTTGACTTTGCGCACGATGCCGCCATGACGGCCGAGCAAATCGCGCAAGTCGAAGCGATTGTGAACGAGCAGGTTCTGGCGAACCAGGCCGTGCAAGCCCAACTGATGTCCTTTGACGACGCCGTCAGTGGAGGTGCCATGGCTTTGTTTGGTGAAAAGTACGGCGACGAAGTGCGCGTGCTGGATATCGGTTTCTCGCGTGAACTGTGCGGTGGCACTCACGTTCAACGCACGGGCGACATCGGCTTGTTCAAGATTGTCTCGGAAGGTGGTGTCGCCGCTGGCGTGCGCCGTGTCGAGGCCATTACCGGCACCAACAGCCTGCATTGGGTGCAAGCGCGGGAGCGCTTGCTGAGCGAGGCTTCTGCCAGCCTGCGTACTCAGCCAGAAGGTCTGCTTACCCGTATCAACGCCTTGCAAGGTCAGATCAAGGATTTGGAGCGCGAGCGCGAGCAAATGCAATCCAAGCTGGCGGCTTCGGCTGGTCAGGATCTGTTGGCTCAGGCCGTACCCTTGAATGACAACAGCCGCTTGCTGGTGGCCACGCTGCAAGGCGTGGAAGCCAAAGCCTTGCGCGAAATGGCCGATCAGTTGAAGAACAAGCTGCAGTCTGCCGTGATCCTGCTGTCTATCGTGGCGGACGGAAAAGTCAGCCTGGTGGCAGGCGTAACGCCTGACCTGACCTCCAAGGTCAAGGCGGGTGACCTGGTGGGCTTTGTAGCCTCGCAGTTGGGCGGGAAGGGTGGTGGTCGTCCTGATATGGCCATGGGCGGCGGTACCGATGCCAGCGTCTTGCCACAGGCCAATGCCTCGGTGCAGGCCTGGGTCCAAAGCAAGTTGGGTGCGTAATGGCGATGTCCGAGACTGGCGCTTTGCCCAACAGCGATCTGCAGGTGGATGCAAGCGGGCTGAAATGCCCCTTGCCCATCCTGCGTGCCAAGAAAGCTTTGGCGCAACTGGAGTCCGGGCAAGTGTTGCAAGTTATCACCACCGACCAGCACGCCATTCAGGATTTTCAGGCTTTTTGTCGCCAAACTGGCAACGAATTGTTGGCTCAAGACCAGCAAGCCGAAAAAACTCTGCATTTTTTACGCCGTCGTTAAGCTGACGGCGGTAGAATACTGTTTTGTCTGTTGCGTATCTAGCACTGAATCTGCTATCTTAGCGTGTTACTTTTGGCATGCTTGCCAGAATAGTGCTAGAATTTTTTGTTTACCTTACACAATAAAGGGATTATCAATGGTGGTAATTCGCTTGGCCCGTGGTGGCTCCAAAAAGCGTCCTTTTTACAACGTAGTAGCCGCCGAGGCGAGCCAACGCCGTGATGGTCGCTTCATCGAACGTCTGGGTTTTTACAACCCCGTTGCTGGCGAAGGTCAGGAAAACCTGCGTCTGCAAATGGACCGCGTTAAGCACTTCACCGACAACGGTGCACAGGTTTCGCCCGCTGTGGCTCGCCTGTTGAAAGAATACTCGGCTAAGGTTGCTTCGGCTGCCTAAGTTGATTCACCTGTTTTTTGGTAGTGTTTAGTGTGAAGCAAGACGCGATTCCTGCTGACCTTGTTGAGTTGGGACGCATTGTTTCCGCTTATGGCGTGCGTGGCTGGGTTAAGATCCAGCCGCATTCCATGCAGACCAAAGCACTGCTAAATGCAAAAACATGGTGGTTAAAAACGCCCCGGCCTGGATCTCAGGCGGGCGTTTTTGCGTCTGCATCGCCAAGACAGATCCAAACAGCCAAGCAGCATGGGGCAACCATCGTGGCGCAGTTTGAAGGTCTGGATAATCGAGAGGTGGCCCAAGCCCTTAAAGGGCATACGGTTTGGGTATCCCGTGCCGCTTTTCCCCCGGCGGACGACGATGAGTTTTATTGGGTTGATCTGATCGGCTGCCGCTTTTTTGGCGAGCAGGAGGGCCAGGCGCACCTTCTGGGCCAGGTGGCAGAAGTGCTGGATAATGGCGCTCATTCGATTTTGGTCGTGCATCGGGGCTGCTGGGACGCCAACGGCGTCTTTGCGCCTGAGAAAGACGAGCAGGGCCGACCACTGGAAGAGCTGGTGCCCTTTGTGCAAGCCATTGTGCATACGGTCGATTTGCCTGCTCGCGAACTGCATAGTCACTGGGCGATTTGACTCTTCCCTGCCTAGCGATTGCGATACTAAGGCCCGCTGGGCTCTGTATCGTCATGCTCCAGCCACTTTTTCTCTTGCCGAGCCCTCATGCGATTTGATGCCCTGACCCTGTTCCCGGACATGTTTGATGTGGTCAGCGAGGCTGGTGTCACCGGCCGCGCACACAAGCAGGGCATCTGGCAGATGCGGACCTGGAATCCGCGTGACTACACCACGGACGTGCATCGTACCGTGGACGATCGCCCTTATGGCGGCGGCCCGGGCATGGTCATGCTGGCTGATCCCTTGAATGATGCGCTGGATCAGGCTTTGGCTGATCGTGGCGATAGTCCGGAAGTTATCTTGCTGAGTCCTACAGGGCGACGCTTTGATCAGGCTGTGGCGCAGGAACTGGCTCAAGGTCCCGGCGCAGTTCTGGTTTGTGGTCGCTATGAGGGTATCGATCAACGTTTTATTGATGCACGGGTTACCCAGGAGCTGTCTTTGGGGGACTTTGTGTTGTCAGGCGGCGAGATTGCTTCCCTGGCAATCATCGATAGCGTGGTCCGCCTCTTGCCGGGAGTGCTGAACGACGCTGATTCGGCGCGCCAGGATTCCTTTCATGCGGGCAACAGCGGTTTGCTGGATAGTCCACATTACACACGCCCCGAGGTTTACCGCGGCCAAGCGGTGCCTGAGGTGTTGATGTCTGGTCACCATGGTCGTATCCAGGCTTGGCGACGAGAGCAATCCCTGCGTTTGACCGTGACGCGCCGTCCTGAGCTGATTGAGCTGGCTCGCCAGCGTGGCGAACTTAGCAAGGCGGATGAACGGTTTTTGGCTTCTTTGGCGGCACAACAGCCTGATTGAACCAGCTTGCGCTTGCTGAGCTATCAGCAGGTCGAACAAGCGGGGCTGGGCTTGCCGGCAGGCTCGCCCACGTCGCTATGCCCAACAACTTTTTTGACGCTCTGCCCCTCGGAGCAGGCTTTGTGTCATCTGTGATTTGCGAGAGCGGCTCCTTGCCACGGGCTGGGCCCCTTGTGTCAGGGTGGATCGCTATGCTCGGTGACGGACGTGTTGTGATGGCGGTGTAGCGCAGGCAAGAGAGGCTGCCGGCTTTTTAAGAGGCAAGAACGCTCCGCTCGTGGTGCTGAATCGGCGCGCTGCCCTCGTAAGTGATCTGTAGGCTAAGCCCTTGATGGCAATAAAAAGGCCCTGCACGAGTGCAGGGCCGTTGCCTGTTGCCTGGGTTTACGTCGCGGTATCAGCCCAGACGATCAAACTGCTGCTTCACCTTGGCCAGCGTTTCACCGAACTGAGCCACGCGCTGGCGCTCCTGTTCGACCACAGCGGCAGGGGCGCGCTCCACAAAGCTGGCGTTGCCCAGTTTGGCTCCGGCCTTGTTGATCTCCCCTTGGAGGCGCTCGATTTCCTTGGAAAGACGGATACGCTCCGCTTCCACGTCGATCTCTACATGCAGCATGAGCTGAGTGGTGCCAATCACTTGTACGGGTGCGCCTGCGTCTGTGGGCAACTGGTCCACAATTTCCACGCTTTCCAGTTTGCCCAAGGCAGCCAGGTAAGGGCTGTTGGCTTTCAGGGTGGCGGCGTCACCTTGTGCAATCAGCGGTACACGCTGGGCGGGCGAGATGTTCATTTCGCCTCGCAGGGCGCGAATGGCGTCGACCTGGGCTTTCAGCTCTGCGACCTGTGCCTGTGCCTGTTCATCAATGGCGGCAGGGTTGGCAATCGGGTAAGGCTGAACCGAAATGCTGGTGGTTTCATCGGCAGCGCGCTTGCCAGCCACCACCGAGACTTTCTGCCACAGCTCTTCCGTGATGAAAGGGATGATGGGGTGCGCAACGCGTAGCACCACTTCCAGCACGCGGATCAGGGTGCGACGGGTGCCCAACTGCTGTTCGGGTGTGCCATTTTGAATCTGAGTCTTGGCCAGCTCCAGGTACCAGTCACAGTACTCGTCCCACACAAAGTGGTAGATGGCGTTGGCGATGTTGTCGAAACGGTAGTCGGCAAATCCGCGTTCGGCGTCCTGCTCGAGGCCTTGCAGCAAGCTGATGATCCAGCGATCGGCAAAGCTCAATTCGGCTGGAGCATCCGTGTGGAGCTCATGGCCTTCGGTGTTCATCAGCACAAAGCGGGTGGCATTCCACAGCTTGTTGCAGAAGTTGCGGTAACCTTCGCAGCGCTTCATGTCGAAGTTGATGTTGCGGCCCAGCGTGGCATAGGCGGCCATGGTAAAGCGCAACGCGTCCGTACCGAAGGCGGGGATGCCATCGGGATAGTCTTTCTTGGTGCGCTTGCTAATGCTTTGCGCCTGCTTGGGGTTCATCAGGCCAAAGGTGCGCTTGTGCAGGAGGCTTTCCAGATCTATGCCGTCGATCAAATCCACCGGGTCAATGGTATTGCCCTTGGATTTGCTCATTTTCTTGCCTTCCATGTCGCAGACCAGCCCATGCACGTAGACGGTCTTGAAAGGAACGCGGCCGGTCAGGTGCATGCTCATCATGACCATGCGGGCCACCCAGAAGAAAATAATGTCGAAACCGGTTACCAGCACGCTGGAGGGTAGGTAGCGCGCCAGGTCAGGCGTTTCTTCGGGCCAGCCCAGGTCGGTAAAGGGCACCAGGGCAGAGGAGAACCAGGTGTCCAGTACATCTTCGTCGCGGCGCAAGGGGCCTGTCACGCCAGCGGCGCGGGCTTGTTCCAGAGCGTCCTCTTCGGAGCGGGCGACAAACAGGCTGCCGTCTTCGGCGTACCAGGCGGGAATCTGGTGACCCCACCACAGCTGACGGGAAATGCACCAGTCCTGAATATTGTTCAGCCACTGGTTGTAGGTGTTGGACCAGTTGTCAGGGTAGAAGCGCACACGGCCATCGGCCACCACGTCCAGGGCAACCTGGGTGATGCTTTTGCCGGGGTGCAGCGAGTCTTCCGGAGCGGGCTTGCTCATGGCTACAAACCACTGGTCGGTCAGCATGGGTTCGATGACCGTATTGGTGCGGTCGCCCCGCGGCACCATCAGTTTGTGAGGCTTGACGGCCTGCAGCAGTCCCTGGGCTTCCAGATCGGCCACGATTTGCTTGCGCGCGGCAAAGCGCTCCAGGCCTTGATAGGCTTCGGGGGCAGTATCCGCAATGTGGGCATCCAGAGTCAGGATGCTGATCATTTCCAGGCCGTGGCGCTGGCCAACGGCGTAGTCATTGAAGTCGTGGGCAGGAGTTACCTTCACCACGCCGGTACCAAAGGCCGGGTCCACGTAGTCGTCCGCAATGATCGGGATGGAGCGGCCAACCAGAGGCAGGGTAACGGTTTGGCCGATCAGGCCGATATAGCGCTCGTCCTCAGGGTGCACCATCAGGGCGACGTCGCCCAGCATCGTTTCAGGGCGGGTGGTGGCCACCGTCAGATGAGTCAATTCCCCCTGGGGGGTAGTCAGCGGGTAACGGATTTCCCACAGGTGGCCGTCCTCTTCCTCGCTCACCACTTCCAGGTCGGATACGGCGGTACCCAGCACGGGGTCCCAGTTCACCAGGCGCTTGCCCCGGTAAATCAGCCCCTGTTCGTACAGGCGCACGAAGGTCTCCAGCACGCCACGGGACAGTTTGTCATCCATGGTGAAGTATTCGCGGCTCCAGTCGCAGGAAGCACCCAGGCGACGAAACTGGCCAGTAATGGTATTGCCGGACTTTTCCTTCCATTCCCAGACTTTTTCCAGGAATTTCTCGCGGCCCAGGTCGTGGCGGCTGATGTTTTGGGCATCAAGCTGGCGCTCCACAATGATCTGGGTGGCAATCCCGGCGTGATCGGTACCAGGAATGTAGACCGTATCGTCGCCTTTCATGCGGTGGTAGCGCGTCAGGCCATCCATGATGGTCTGGTTAAAAGCGTGACCCATGTGCAGCGTCCCGGTGACGTTCGGCGGCGGGGACTGAATCACAAAAGGTTCTGACTGATGATCGCCCAAGGGCTGGACGTGTTGGCCACCCTTGAAAAGGTCGGCTTGTTCCCAGCGCGCGTACCAGCGCGTTTCGATTTCCTGGGGTTCAAAGCTCTTGGATAGCTGCTCGTCGGAGGTCGTTGCGGATGAGTTGGTCATGGTGATGCGGTCTGTCCCCCTCGTATGGCACGGTAGGTGCCGCAGAAGGCGGAACTAATCCTGGGTAAAAAACGAATGTAAGATGCACTATTTTAAGATGTGGCCGTGCGTCTTTGGCGTGGTAAAATGCCGGGTTGCCGTAAATCTGATGAAAGTGCTTGTTTTCATTAAAAAATTTAGCGCGAACCGTCGGATCTGCATTTTGCTTTACGCAGCAAAGACTACACTATATTGTTCTTATTTGGATTTTCACATGGCTATTGAACGCACTCTGTCCATTATCAAGCCCGACGCTGTTGCTAAAAACGTGATCGGTCAGATTATTTCCCGCTTTGAAGGCGCTGGCCTGAAAGTGATCGCTGGTCGCCTGGTTCACTTGTCCCGTGGCGAAGCCGAGCGTTTTTACGGCGTCCACGCCGAGCGTCCTTTCTTCAAGGATCTGGTTGACTTCATGGTTTCCGGTCCTGTGTTCGTGCAGGTTCTGGAAGGCGAAGGCGCCATTGCCAAGAACCGTGAGCTGATGGGTGCCACCGACCCCAAGAAAGCTGAGCCCGGCACCATCCGCGCTGATTTCGCTGAAAGCATTGACGCCAATGCCGTGCATGGTTCCGACGCGCCGGAAACCGCTGCGGTTGAAATCGCTTTCTTCTTCCCAGAGTGCAACGTTTACAGCCGTTAATAGGCTGAACCGCGCAGTACTGGCGGCACTCTGATCAGGAATTGCCCGGCCCGCCGCAACGGTGGTGCGCCGGGCACCTCTCAGAAAAGAGACTTGTTTGCGCTTGTGCAACAAGATAAATGCCAGACGGCGTGAAGGTATTATTTTTTTATGTCATCGCTCGAACCTATCAATCTTCTGGGCCTGGGCCCGGAGCAACTTGTTGAACTGGTCGCCCAATGGGGTGGCAAGCCTTTCCGAGCGCGCCAATTGCAGCGCTGGATACACCAGCGGCAACAGGACGACTTTGGGCAGATGACCGACCTGGCGCGCGAGTTCCGCGAGCAATTGACGGCTCATTGCCTTGTCACCGCGCCCAGCATGTCGCACGAACATATTTCTGCCGACGGCACCCGCAAGTGGCTGTTTGATGTCGGTAGCAACAACGCGGTTGAGGCGGTTTTCATTCCCGAGGACGATCGGGGCACGCTTTGTATTTCCAGTCAGGCAGGTTGTACCGTTGCCTGCCCGTTCTGTTCGACCGGATATCAGGGCTTTAATCGCAATCTGACCACTGCGGAGATCATTGGTCAGTTGTGGTATGCCCGTCGGGCCTTGCTTAGTGCGCCGGAAACCGCTCGTATTGGCGATGCCGCGCAAACCAGTACCCGGGTGATCAGCAATGTGGTCATGATGGGCATGGGGGAGCCTTTGCTCAATTACGATCAGGTGCTCGGTGCCTTGCGCCTGATGCTCGATGATAACGCCTACGGTCTGTCTCGCCGCCGCGTCACGGTTTCCACATCCGGCGTAGTGCCGATGATGGACCGTCTGGCTCAGGATTGCCCGGTTGCCCTGGCGGTGTCCCTGCATGCGCCCAATGACGCGCTGCGCGATCGGCTGGTGCCGTTGAACAAGAAGTATCCGCTGGCTGAGCTGCTCGATGCCTGTAACCGGTATCTGGAGCATGCCCCGCGTGACTTCATCACGTTTGAATACATCATGCTGGACGGTATCAATGATACGGATCAGCATGCGCAGGAATTGTTGGATATTGCGCGTATTGTGCGCTGTAAATTTAACTTGATCCCATTCAACCCTTTTCCGCAGTCCGGTCTGAAACGTTCTTCGGCAGCGCGCGTCAAGCAGTTTGCCCAGAGGCTGATGGATGGTGGGGTGGTAACGACTGTGCGCAAGACCCGCGGCGATGATATCGCCGCCGCGTGTGGGCAGTTGGCGGGCGATATACGAGATCGCACCCGCATCGAACAGCGATTGCCTGATCGGGCGGTCATTCAAATCAAACAGGAACGTGCATGAGCGAGACTCTGGACTCCTCCCATCAATCGGCTCCGGATGCGGGCTCAGGGGTAGGCCCTACACTGCGGGAGTTGCGTCTGGCGCGATCCTGTACGCTTAACGAAGCTTCCACCCGTTTGAAGTTTTCCGTGCGTCAGCTTGAGGCTCTGGAGGCCCAGGAGTGGGATCAGCTCCCCGGTGGCCAGCCGTTGCGGGGGATGGTGCGCAACTATGCGCGTTTTCTGCAGGCTGACGTGTCGGCGGTGTTGGTCATGCTGGAAGCTCAGGTCAGTGACACGGCGGCACCCAAGCCCGTGCCGCGCAGTCCCTCCGGTTCAGGACTGGGCAAAGCCGACTTGAGTCTGTATGCCGATTCGCGCGGCGGTTTTGGCTGGGTCTGGATTCTGATTATTGTTGTGTTGTTGTTGGTAGCGGGCTTTTATGCCATTGACCGGGGCTGGGTTCCCCAGGAATGGCTGGTATTTGATTGGCTCAAGGACTTGAAGAAATGACGCAGGGTCCCGAAACTTCCTCTGCTTGCCAGCCTCTGCCGGTTGGCGCCCAGCCCAAACGGGTGACGCGTACCGTGGATGTGCGCTGGGGTAATCATGTCGTTAAACTGGGGGGCTCGGCACCGGTTGTGGTCCAGTCCATGACCAACACCGATACGGTCGATGCGATTGCGACGGCGATTCAGGTGAAGGAGTTGGCCCGAGCGGGCTCCGAGATGGTGCGTATCACCGTCAATACCCCCGAGGCAGCCCGTGAGGTGCCCGCCATTCGTGAACAGTTGGATCGCATGGGGGTGAATGTCCCCCTGGTCGGCGACTTTCACTACAACGGCCACAAATTGCTGGCGGATTATCCCGAGTGTGCCCAGGCCCTGTCCAAGTACCGAATCAATCCGGGCAATATGGGCGGCGGCAAGCGCCGGGATGATAATTTCGCCAAGATGATTGATATTGCCTGCCGGTATGACAAGGCCGTGCGCATTGGCGTGAACTGGGGCAGCCTGGATCATGAGCTGATGGCCCGCATGATGGATGAGAACAATCAGCGCGCTCAGCCCTGGACCGCCCAGGCGGTCATGCGTGATGCCCTGGTCATCTCTGCCATCAGCAACGCCCAGCGTGCTGAGGAGCTGGGCTTGTCGGGTAACCGGATCGTACTGTCTTGCAAGGTCAGCCATGTACAGGACCTGATTACGGTCTACCAGGATTTGTCGGCACGCTGCGATTACGCGCTGCATTTGGGCTTGACTGAAGCCGGGATGGGCAGCAAGGGAATTGTGGCTTCGACCGCGGCCCTGGCCGTGCTGTTGCAGCAAGGCATTGGTGACACCATTCGTATTTCCCTGACGCCTGAGCCGGGCGGTGATCGTGCCCGTGAGGTGGTGGTGGCTCAGGAAATTCTGCAGACCATGGGCTTGCGCGCCTTCACGCCTATGGTCGTGGCCTGCCCGGGTTGTGGTCGCACCAGCAGTACGGTGTTCCAGGAACTGGCCAACGATATTCAACGTTATTTGCGTGACCAGATGCCTGTCTGGAAGGATCAGTACCCCGGCGTGGAAACCATGAACGTCGCGGTCATGGGCTGTGTGGTCAATGGTCCGGGCGAGAGCCGGCACGCGGACATAGGCATCAGTTTGCCGGGAACCGGGGAAGTGCCCTCGGCGCCGGTCTATGTGGATGGTGAGCGGGTGGTGACCCTGAAGGGTGATACTATCGCTCAAGAATTTCAGACCATTGTCCAGAATTACGTTGAGCGACGCTACGGCAGGGCGCCAACGGTTTGATCAACACGCTTGTCAGTCTATGGCGAGCAAACCATTAGAATTATGACGCAGCAGTTTCAAAAGCTCCGCGCCCTGACGGGCATGAAAGACACCCTACCGGGTGAAAGCGCACAGTGGGAGGCCCTGGAGGCTCTGGTGCGGGAATGGCTGGCCAGTTACGGCTATCGCAATATGCGTACTCCCGTGCTGGAACATACCCAGTTGTTTGCCCGTGGCATTGGCGAAGTGACCGATATTGTCGAAAAGGAAATGTATTCCTTTACCGACTCGCTCAATGGCGACAAGCTCACCATGCGTCCTGAGTTTACGGCTGGCATGGTGCGTGCCTCGATTGAGCACAACCTTCTGTATGACCGGCCCCATCGCGTTTACGCCATGGGCCCCGTGTTTCGCCATGAGCGCCCGCAGCGTGGTCGCTATCGTCAGTTCCACCAGATCGACGTGGAAGCGCTTGGTTTGCCTGGTCCAGACGTGGATGCCGAATTGATCGTCATGCTGGCCCGTTTGTGGAAGAAGCTGGGGCTTACCGACATTCGTCTGGAGCTCAACTCCCTGGGGCAGGCTGAAGAGCGTGCCGCTCACCGCGCCGCCCTGATCGAACATCTGGAAGCTCACAAGGACGTGCTGGACGAGGAAGCCCAGCGGCGCATGTACACCAATCCCTTGCGGGTCTTGGACACCAAAAATCCGGCCATGCAGGATATGGCTAATGCGGCTCCGCGTCTGTTCGACTTTCTGGGCGAGGAGTCCCGCGCCCACTTCAAGGGTGTGTGTGACCGCCTGGATGATGCCGGTATTGGCTACACCTTGAACCCGCGTCTGGTGCGGGGTCTGGATTACTACAATCTGACGGTGTTCGAGTGGGTAACCGATCGCTTGGGTGCGCAAGGCACGGTGTGCGGCGGGGGACGCTACGACGGTCTGATCGAGCTGATGGGCGGCAAGCCTGCGCCCGCCGTCGGTTTCGCGATTGGCATGGAGCGTTTATTGGATTTGTGCTCCCAAGAGGGTGAGCAGGAGCAGGCCCCTGAGTGCCAGGTTTACATGGTTCACCAAGGTGAGGCTGCCCAGCGCAAGGCCTCGCTTTTGGCCGAGCAGCTGCGTGATGCCGGCCTGCAGGTGATTGTTCACGCCGGCTCCAGCGGCTTTAAGTCCCAGTTCAAGCGGGCCGATGCCAGTGGTGCACAGGCCGCCGTGATATTGGGTGAGGACGAACTTCAAAAAGAACAGGCCAGTGTGAAATGGTTGCGTGCTGCGGATGGCGCCCAGCAGCAACAGTCTGTTGATTTCTCTGAACTCGCCAGTGTTTTGTCAGCAAGGATTTGAGCATGGCCTACGATCTTGAAGAACAGGAAAAACTGGATGCCATGCGGGCATGGTGGGACCGCTGGGGCACCTTGTGCATTGTGCTGGCGTTTGCCGCGTTGGCTGCCGTAGCAGGCTGGCGTGGCTGGCAGTGGTATCAAGGCCATCAGGCCGGGCAGGCCATGGGCTATTTCGAGGCCCTGGAAAGCGCCACGACCCAGACCGGTGAAGAGGCCGAGACGCGCATTCTGGCCGCTAGCACGACCTTGCGTAACGATTTCCCCAAGTCCGGCTACACCTCTCGAGGTGTGTTGCTGGCTGCCCATGCTTTGCAGCAGCGAGGCAATCTGACACCGGCTCGTGAGCAGCTGGAGTGGATGGTCAAGACCAACCACGACCCCGCTCTGACGCCTTTGGCCCGTCTGCGTTTGGCCGGTATCTTGCTGGAGCAGAAAGAGTATGACGAGGCCCTGGCTCAGCTGAACAATCCTCCTGCCAGCTTTGCCGGTCTGTTTGCGGATCGAAAAGGCGATATTTTGGCCGCTCAGGGACAGAATGAAGCAGCACGCGAGGCTTGGAAACAGGCTGTCGAGCTGCTCAAGCAAGACCCCATTTCGCAGTTGGTACAGATCAAACTTGATGCCCTGGCAGGAGCTTAATTCATGTCTCTTCCTACTATTCGTAAATCCTCGTCTTCTGCCATGCGTGCCTTGCGTCTCAGTGCCTTGGCACTCAGTCTGACCGCATTGGCTGGCTGCTCCATGTTCTCCAGCAAGGACCCGCGCTTTGAGCCGGCTCCCCTGACAGAGTACACCCCGGGTGTGGCGGCCAAGATCAGCTGGAGCACCTCGATTGGCAGCGGTGCGGATTCGGGCTTTGCGCCACAGGTGGCCGGCTCCTCGGTTTACGCGGCGACCGTCTCCGGTCAGGTCAGTAAAGTGGATCTGGACACGGGGCGTGTGCAATGGTCGGCCAATGCGGGCAAGAAGTTGACCGCCGGTGCTGGCTCGGATGGAGTGGTGACGGCAGTTGCCTCGGTAGACGGTAATGTCATTGCATTTGACGACTCGGGCAAGGAATTGTGGCGCAGCCGTAGCAGCAGTGCTGTGAATGTGCCGCCTGCCGTCGGGGCCGGCGTGGTGGTGGTGCGTACCAGCGATTATCGTTTGCAAGCCTTTGATGCCAGCACAGGCGATCTGCGCTGGAGTCTGCAGCGTCCAGGGCCGGCACTGTCGTTGAAGACCAGCATGCAAATGCGCATTATTGATGGCCTGTTGTTGGCCGGCATGCCCAATGGTCGCTTGATGGCGATTGACGCGGCTCAAGGTCGTCTGGTCTGGGAGGGCAGCATTTCCGTGTCCCGCGGCGCCACCGACCTGGAACGCATTAACGACGTTGTGGGCGCTCCGCAAGTGGTCGATCCTTTGCTGTGTGGCGCAACCTATCAGGGTCGGGTGGCGTGCTTTGACGTGTCCCAGGGCGGTCGCCTGGTGTGGGACAGGGAATTTTCGGCCGGTACCGGTATCGCAGCGGACAATCAGATGTTGTATGCCGCCAATAGCCGCGATCAGATTGACGCGTTTGCCCTGACAGACGGGCAAACCATCTGGACGCAAAAGGCATTGCGAAACCGTGGTCTGGCTCCTTTGGCCGTCTTGCCCCAGGCGCTTGCCGCCGGTGACAAGGAAGGCTATGTTCACTTTCTATCGCGACTGGACGGCACCTTGCTGGGCCGGGTCAGTGTCGGCGGTGGTGCCATTGTGTCGCCTTTGGTCGGAACCCCGCGTGGGGTTCTGGTCCAGACGGGCAATGGTAATTTGGTCTTGGTTGGAATCAATTGAAAAGCGTTTCTTTTAAGCCCGTTGTGGCTTTGGTCGGTCGAGCCAACGTTGGCAAGTCCACTTTGTTCAATCGCCTGACGCGTTCGCGCGCGGCGCTGGTGGCCAACTTCCCTGGCCTGACTCGCGACCGTCATTACGGCGAAGGCCGGGTTGGCAGCCGTCCCTATATCGTGGTCGATACGGGCGGTTTCGAGCCGGTGGCTAAAACCGGCATGCTGCTGGAGATGGCTCGCCAGACCCAGCAAGCCATTGCCGAAGCCGACGTCGTTGTCTTCCTGGTCGATGCCCGCGAGGGCGTCAATGCGCTGGACCTGGAAATTGCGCAGTTACTGCGCAAGCTGGGTCAGAAAGTGCTGCTGGCTGTCAATAAGGCCGAGGGCATGCGCTATGAGGCTGGCGGTGTCGAGTTTCACGAGCTGGGCCTGGGCCAGCCTTACCTGATTTCGGCCTCTCACGGCGACGGGGTGGAAGAGCTGATCAATCTGGCCCTGGAGCAGGTACCCAGTCCTGAGCCTGATCAGGATGGGCAGGACGACGAGCAATTCCAGCACCGTATCAAACTGGCGATTGTGGGCCGACCCAATGTGGGCAAATCCACCCTGATCAATACCCTGGTCGGTGAAGAGCGTGTGATTGCCTTTGACCAGCCCGGAACGACTCGCGATGCCATCGAAATCGAGTTCGAACGCAACGGGGTGGAGTACACCCTGATCGACACGGCCGGACTGCGCAAGCGCGGCAAGGTGTTCGAGGCGGTGGAAAAGTTTTCAGTGATCAAGACCTTGCAGGCAATTGAGGCCTGCAACGTAGTCTTGCTGATGATTGACGCACATACGGAAATTTCCGACCAGGACGCCAGTATTGCCGGCTTCGTTGTGGAAACTGGGCGTGCGCTGGTGGTGGGCATCAACAAGTGGGACGGGCTGGACGAGTATCAGCGCGAGTGGATCAAGCGCGAGTTCGATCGCAAGCTGCGCTTTTTGAACTTTGCCAAGATGCACACCTTGTCGGCGTTGAAAGGGCAGGGCATCAATCCCTTGCTCAAATCGGTTAATGAGGCCCATGCCGCCGCTTTCTCGAAATTGTCTACACCCAAGCTCACCCGTGTGATGCAAGAAGCGGTGGAACAGCAACAGCCGCCGCGTAAAGGCATTTTCCGTCCCAAGTTGCGGTATGCTCACCAAGGGGGCATGAACCCTCCGATCGTGGTGATTCACGGCAACGCCCTGGACGCAATTTCGGACAGTTATCGCCGCTATCTGGAAAGCCGTTTTCGCGAGGCCTTCAAGCTGGAAGGCACCCCTTTGCGAATCGAATTCAAATCATCTAAGAACCCTTATTTGAAGGATGCGTAATGAGCCGTTTGTGGAGTGATCATGTCGCTGGACTTTCTCCCTATGTTCCGGGTGAGCAGGTCAAGCTGGATAACCTCTTGAAGCTGAACACAAACGAGCATCCTTACGGTCCGTCGCCCAAAGCGCTGGAAGCGATTCGTCAGGCGGCGACCGATAATTTGCGTCTTTACCCGTCCTACAGCGCCCAGGAACTGCGTGACGCGGTGGCTCACAATCACGGCGTCAACGCCAATAACGTTTTCCTTGGCAACGGCTCGGACGAAGTGCTGGCCCATGTGTTTAGCGCCTTGTTCCTGCGCGGCGTGCGTCCGGTCCTGTTGCCGGACATCACCTACAGCTTTTACACCACGTATTGTTCGTACTTTGGCGTGCCGGCTGACATCGTGCCGCTGCGCGAGGATTTCACGCTGAATGTGCAGGATTATGTGCGCAAGCGCAGCCTGCCGCCCGCTGGCATTATTTTTGCCAACCCGAATGCGCCGACCGGGATTCCTTTGTCGCTGGAAGACATTGAAGCGATTCTTTCCGCTAACCCTGACACGACGGTAGTGGTGGATGAGGCTTATGTGGACTTTGGCGGTACGTCCTCGGTTGGTCTGCTGGAAAAATACGACAATCTGGTGGTCATCCAGACTATGTCCAAGTCGCGGGCGCTGGCCGGTCTGCGCGTGGGTTACGCCTTGGCCAGCGCGGACATCATTCAAGCCCTGGAGCGTGTGAAAGACAGTTTCAACTCCTACCCCATGGACACCATCGCTCAAGTGGGTGCCGTGGCTTCCCTGAAGGATACGGCGTATTTTCAACGCCAGTGTCAGGCAGTCATTGATGCCCGTGAACAGTTGCGCGCCGACCTGCAGCAGCTCGGTTTTGAGGTTTTGCCCTCCAAAGCGAACTTTTTGATGGCTACGCACCCTAAGCATTCAGCTGCTGGTATTCAGCAGGCCTTGCGTGAGCATGGAATTCTGGTTCGCTATTTCCGTCAGCCACGCATTGAGCAGTATTTACGTATTACGGTAGGATCGCCCGAACAATGTGCCCGACTGTGCAACAGTTTGCGGCAGATTCTCGGGCAGAGCGCCTGATATACACCTATAGATAAAAAACTCCAGTCTGGAACGTGCGGATTCAGGGAAAACCCGGTAAAGTAGTGGGATTCGCTTCCATTTCTGGAAAAACAACATAACCGGAGCCTCACCAATGAGCAATAAAGGGCAAATTCTACAAGACCCGTTTTTGAACGCGCTGCGCAAGGAGCATATCCCTGTGTCGATCTACCTGGTCAACGGCATCAAGCTGCAAGGTCAGATCGAGTCCTTCGATCAGTATGTCGTACTGCTGCGCAATACAGTCACTCAAATGGTGTATAAGCACGCGATCTCTACCGTCGTTCCTGCACGCCCCGTCACTTTGGCTGCGGATGAGCAGGCTGAATAAGTCCTCACCCAGTTCGTTGTACTCTGAAAGACCCGTCTCGCGGAGCCCGCGGGCGGGTCTTTGTTTCTGGAGCAAGCGTTGAAGGCACTGGTCATTAGTGTGGACATGGGCGAGCTGGATTACAAAGCCCATGCTGAAGAGTTTTTGATGTTGGCAGAAGGTGCCGGTGCCCAGATCGCTGAGCTGCTGGTGGTACGTCGTTCCCGTCCGGATCCGGCCTATTACATCGGAACCGGCAAGCTGGAAGAGGCCGTCGCGCTGGCCAAGGCCACGGGAGCCGAAGTCGTCTTGTTCGATCATGCCCTCAGTCCGGCCCAGCAGCGCAACCTGGAGCGCAAGCTGGAGTTGCGCGTGGTCGACCGGGTCGCCCTGATTCTGGATATTTTTGCCTTGCGGGCGCAAAGTCACGAAGGGAAATTGCAGGTCGAGCTGGCCCAGTTGCAGCATCTGACTTCTCGGCTGACGCGCATGTGGACTCACCTGGAGCGTCAGAAAGGCGGGATCGGGATGCGGGGTCCGGGCGAATCGCAGCTGGAAATGGACCGTCGCATGATTGGCGACAAGGTTCGTACCTTGCGCGAGCGTCTGGCCAAGGTGCAGCGTCAACGCAGCACGCAGCGTCGTGCCCGCACCCGTAGCGGCACCTTGTCAGTGTCGCTGGTGGGCTATACCAATACAGGCAAATCCACACTGTTCAATGCCTTGACCCGGGCGGATGCGTACGCGGCGGATCAATTGTTTGCCACGCTTGATACCACCACACGTCGTATCTGGATTGAAGGGGCCGGGCAGGTTGTGATTTCGGATACGGTAGGTTTCATCCGTGATCTGCCACCGACCTTGATTGCGGCCTTCCGGGCCACGCTGGAAGAGACTGTCCATGCGGATTTGCTGCTGCATGTGGTTGATGCGGCCAACCCGCAACGCGATGAACAAATCGCTGAAGTTCATAAGGTTCTGGAAGACATCGGGGCCCATGAAATACCGCGCATTCTGGTCTACAACAAAATTGACCAGGCCGGCTACGAGCCACGGGTAGAGCGGGACGAACATGGTACTATTGCCCGAGTCTTTGTTAGCGCTTTAGAGCGCATCGGATTGGATGGGTTGCGTACGGCAATCGTCGAATCAGGTCATTTCGCGGAAAACAATGCGTCTGAACAATAAAATATTCAATCTCAATGATCCCGGTTGGGGACGAGACAGTGGCAAAAACGGTTCCGAGCCACCTCGCCGCCCCGAGAAACAAGATGGCCCGCCTGACCTCGACGAGGTGTGGCGTGACTTCAACAGTCGCCTGGGATCTTTATTTGGCAAAAAGGGACGTCGCTCCCCTCCCGGCGGCACGCCGCCCGGTAGTGGCACTGGCCCGTCCCTTCCCAAGGGTTCCCCCAAGCTGTTCGTCATCGGCGGTGTGGTGGCAGTTGGCTTGTGGTTGGCCAGTGGCTTTACCATCGTGCAGGAAGGGCAGGTGGCCGTAGTGACGCGTTTTGGCGCGTATACGAAAACCTTGAATCCCGGTTTGCAGTGGCGCTGGCCCGCGCCGATCGAAGATTACCAGATCGTTAATATTTCCCAGTTGCGCACCTTTGAGGTGGGCTACCGTGGCAGCTCCCGCAATAAAGTCCTGCCTGAGTCACTGATGCTCACGACCGACGAGAACATCGTCGACATGCAGTACGTGGTTCAGTATCGACTGCTGCCCAACGGCGCGCCCGATTATCTGTTCAATACCAACAACCCGGATGAGTCGGTGCGTCAGGCGGCAGAAACCGCCATGCGTGAAGTCGTGGGCAAGCAGCCCATGGACTCGGTGCTGTATTCCGGCCGTACGCAGATTGCCTCGGATGTGCAGCAGTTGGCCCAGTCCATTCTGGATCGCTACCGCACCGGCATTCAGATCAGCACGGTTGCCATTCAGAACGTACAGCCGCCCGAGCAGGTTCAGGCCGCTTTTGACGATGCCGTCAAGGCTGGTCAGGACCGCGAGCGTCAGATCAATGAAGGTCAGGCTTATGCCAACAAGGTCCTGCCGGAAGCGGCTGGTCAAGTGGCACGCATGATGCAGGAATCCGAGGGCTACAAGGCTCGGGTGATCGGGGATGCCAAGGGTGATACCGCTCGTTTCGGCAGTGTTGAGGCTGAATACGTGAAGGCGCCGGGTGTGACCCGCGATCGTCTGTACCTGTCCACGATCCAGGAAATTCTGGAGCGTACCAGCAAGGTATTGGTTGATACCCGTAGCGATAACAACATGATTTATCTGCCTTTGGACAAGATTGTGCGTCAGGTGGGCAGTCGTACTGATATGGAGCCTTCCGCTCCCGTTGCGTCGGCTGCTTCGCAAGGACAGACCTCCCGCCCGGCCGCCCCGGCCGCGGCTTCCAAGGCGCCAGCACCCGCCAATCCAGCCAGTCTGGATACCTCGCTGGGCTCTTTGGTCAGTCCTTATTCCCCATACGCACGCTAGGAGAGCTTGATGCAACGTTTATTTCCTGCTCTGGTGGCCTTGGCGGTAATTGTCGGTCTGCTGCTGTCTTCGGTCTTTATCGTGCGTGAGCGCGATGCGGCCCTGGTTTTTGCCTTGGGTGAAGTGCGCACCACCATTACAAGCCCCGGCCTGTATTTCAAGTTGCCACCGCCGTTTGAAAACGTGGTGTTCCTGGACAAGCGTCTGCAGACCATTGAAACCAAGGACCCCGAGCGTATTCAGACTTCTGAAAAGAAGAACCTGCTGATCGACTCTTACGTTAAATGGCGTATTTCCGATCCGCGTCTGTTTTACGTGACCTTTGGCGCAACCGATCGTGGTGCGGTCGAGCGCTTGCAGGCGCAGATTCGTGATGCGCTGAACGCTGCGGTGAACGTGCGTACCGTGAAAGAGGTGGTCTCCACCGAGCGTGATGCCATCATGCGCGAAGTGTTGACGTCTGTTGAGGCCCGCGCACGTCCTTTGGGCGTGGAAGTGGTGGACGTGCGTTTGCGTCGTATTGATTTCGCTCCCGAGATTTCGGAATCTGTGTACCGCCGTATGGAAGCGGAACGGACCCAGGAAGCCAATCGTCTGCGTGCGACCGGTGCTGCGGAAGGTGAGCGTATTCGTGCCGAGGCAGACCGTCAGCGTGAAGAGCTGCTGGCCGATGCCTACGCCAAGGCCCAGGCCGTCCGTGGTCAAGGTGATGGTGAAGCAGCTGCCATTTACTCCGAGACGTATGGCAAGAACCCCGAGTTCTACCGCTTCTATCGCAGTCTGGAAGCCTATCGCAGTGCCTTCAGCCAGCAAAGCGATACATTGGTCATCAGTCCCGATTCTGATTTCTTCAAGTATTGGGGCAAGCAAGGGTCAGCCGCAGCACCTGCGAACTGATCAGCGCTATAGAACTCAGGGCCGCGGGGTGTTCCACCCGCGGCCCTGATCGTTTATACTAGCGTGTAAGTTACTAACACCACTTCGCATGCGACTTAGGCGGCTTACAGGCCCCAAGTCGCTTTTTGTTTGGCTGGAACTTTCGTTTATAAGTAGTCCGAGGCACGAGTATGTCCAATTGGTTGTTGCCAGAGAGCCTGGCTGATATCTTGCCTGCAGAGGCGCGTCGCATCGAGGAACTGCGCCGCGATTTGCTAGACTTGTATCGTACTTACGGGTTCGAACTGGTCGCTCCGCCCTTGGTGGAGTATCTGGAATCCCTGCAAGCGGTATCTGGCACAGATCTGAATCTGCGTACCAGCAAAGTCGTCGACCAAATCTCGGGTCGTACCATGGGGGTGCGTGCCGACATGACGCCTCAGGTGGCCCGCATCGATGCCCACCTGCTCAACCGCGAGGGCGTGACCCGGCTTTGCTACTGCGGCTCGGTCTTGCATGCGCGTCCGGCGGGCTTGCTGTCGGATCGTGAGTTGCTGCAGATTGGCGCGGAAATTTTTGGCCATGCCGGTATTGAGTCTGACCTGGAAGTGGTGCAGTTGGCCTTGGAAAGTGTGGGCCGGGCAGGGGTTCATCATCCTCGCCTGGACTTGAATTACCCCGATCTGGGGCGCTTTCTGATCGAGCGCGATCCTATTTTGAAAAGCCGCGTGGCGGAAGTGTGTGAACTGCTCAATGCCAAAGATGTTTCTGGCTTGCGGGCCCTGCGTCGGGATTCGGGCTGTCTGCCTGAAACGACCCGCTATCTGCTGGCCTTGACCTCCTTGTATGGCGATGGCAGCGTCCTGGAGCGCGCTCGCAGTGTGTTGCCCGATGAGCCCGAGGTGCGGGAAGCCTTGGGTAGCCTGCGCAGCTTTATTGATGCTTTGCCCGACCACGAGATTACGGTGGACCTGGCCGATATTGGCAGTGGGTATGCCTACCATTCGGGTTTGATTTTCTCGGTCTATGCCGAAGGTTGGCATGACGCTTTGGTTAAGGGCGGACGCTTTGACGGTATTGGGCGCATGTATGGTCGTGCCCGTCCCGCAACCGGCTTCAGCCTGGATTTACGCAAACTCTCGGCCGGGCTGGCGCCGGCCCAGGCGGCCCGTGCCGTACGCGCTCCCTGGGGGAGCGATGCCGCCCTGATTGCGGCGGTAAAGCAGTTGCGTCAACGCGGTGAAATTGTGATTCAGATGCTGCCCGGTCAGCAACTGAGTCTGGATGAATTCGTGATCGACCGCGAGTTGTTCTCGTCGGACGGTCAGTGGCAGGTTAGGGCGCTGTAAGCCAGACGGCTTGTGGCGTTGGTGATTGTTATCGGTCCGGCACCGTGCCGGCCTCCTTTATTCTGATACTAGACATGAGCAAAAACCTTGTGGTGATTGGCACCCAGTGGGGTGACGAAGGCAAAGGCAAGATCGTCGACTGGCTGGCCGAGTCCGCGCATGGCGTGGTTCGTTTCCAGGGTGGGCATAACGCTGGCCATACATTGTGGATTAATGGCAAAAAGACGATTTTGCGCTTGATTCCTTCGGGCATCATGCACGGGCACGTCACTTGCTACATTGGCAATGGCGTGGTGCTCTCGCCCGAAGCCCTGTTGACCGAGATCGCCGAGCTGGAAGCAGCCGGTCTGGATGTGCGTTCGCGCCTGCAGATCTCGCCTGCCTGCCCGCTGATTTTGCCCTATCACATTGCTGTGGATCAGGCGCGCGAAAAGCGTAAGGGTGACGGCAAGATTGGTACAACCGGTCGTGGTATTGGCCCAGCCTATGAAGACAAGGTGGCCCGTCGCGCTCTGCGTGTGCAGGATTTGTATGATCCTGAGATTTTTGACGAAAAACTGTCCGAAGCGCTGGATTACCACAACTTTGTGCTGACTCAGTATCTGGGCGCGGAAGCGGTATCGGCTGAGCTGGTGCGTGATCAGGCCATGAAGCATGCCGAGCAGCTCGCTCCGATGGTGGCGGACGTCTCCAACAATCTGTATCAGGCCAAGAAGGCTGGGCAGAAGCTGTTGTTTGAAGGCGCTCAAGGCGCACTGTTGGATATTGACCACGGTACTTACCCCTTCGTTACCAGCAGCAACTGCCTGTCCGGTGCGGCTTCTGCCGGTTCGGGCGTCGGCCCCCAGGAACTGAGCTATGTGCTGGGTATTGCCAAGTCCTACACCACGCGCGTGGGTTCGGGCCCATTCCCGACGGAATTGCTGGATGACACTGGCATGCGTCTGGCAACGGTTGGCAAGGAGTTTGGTTCGGTTACCGGTCGTCCACGTCGTTGCGGCTGGTTTGATGCCGCCGCCATGAAACGCTCGGTAATGATCAACGGTATTTCCGGTCTGTGCATCACCAAACTGGACGTGCTGGACGGCGTGGAGCAGATCAAGATTGGTGTGGGTTACCGCTACAAAGGCGAGTTCCTGGACGTCTTGCCCTACGGCGCACATGCAGTGGCCGAAGCCGAGCCGGTTCTGGAAGAAATGCCCGGCTGGACCGAGTCCACCGTAGGCGTGACCGATTACGACAAGCTGCCTATCAATGCACGTCGCTATCTGGAACGCATTGCCGAGCTGTGCGATGTGCCGATCGATATGGTTTCCACGGGGCCAGATCGCAACGAAACCATCGTATTGCGCGATCCGTTTACCAAATAAGCAATTTATCGCGTTATAATGCCTTGCACCGTTGTACGGTGCGTACAAAGCGGCCTAAAAGGCCGCTTTGTCGTTCTGGACGCTGCGCGGCCTACCAGACTCTTGTTTTGCAGGTATCAACGCGCAGTAAGTGCATTTAATCTGGAATACATATGAGTCTGCCCCCAAATAGCGATACTGATGAATGGGTCTCCTGGGAACAATACAATCGTCTGATTGAGCAATTGGCCCTGATCATTCACGAATCAGGTTGGAAATTCGACAAAATTGTCTGCCTGGCCCGCGGTGGTATGAGGGTGGGGGACGTTATTTCGCGTATCTATGATGTACCTTTGGGTATCCTGGCAACCAGCAGCTATCGTGAAGCGGCGGGCACTGAGCAGGGCGAACTGGATATTGCGCAATACATCACCATTACTCGTGGCACCTTGGATGGCAATGTGCTGCTGGTCGATGATATGGTCGATACAGGCAAGACTTTTATGCGTGTGCGCGATCACTTGCGTGCACAATTTCCGGCGATCACCGAGTTGAAAACCGCCGTTTTGTGGTGGAAAGGCCACGCCCAGGTCGACCCGGACTATTACGTGTCCAAGTTGCCCACAAATCCCTGGATTCATCAGCCTTTTGAGGACTACGATAGCATTCGCCCTCATCAGCTGGACGCCTGGATTCGCAAGGGTACTGGCCAGGCTTGATCGCCGGCATTCAGATACTTGGTGGATAGCCCATTTGCGCCTTGCTTGGTGTATGCCCGCAATCGTGCTACCATAATGGGCTATCTGTTACGCTAACTCTTTTTACAAAGGTCAGGGATTACATGTCCATTGTTCGCCTGAAAGAAAACGAACCCTTTGAAGTTGCTCTGCGCCGCTTCAAACGCACTATTGAAAAAACCGGTCTGTTGACCGAACTGCGTTCGCGCGAATTCTACGAAAAGCCAACGGCCGAGCGCAAGCGCAAGCACGCTGCCGCCGTGAAGCGTCATTACAAACGCATCCGCAGCCAGCAACTGCCCCCACGCTTGTATTGATCCCTGAATCTTTTGTTCAGGAACTGCTCGCCCGTGTCGATGTCGTAGATGTCGTCGGGCGGTACGTGCAGTTGCGTAAAGGCGGGGCCAACTTGCTTGGCCTATGCCCTTTTCACAACGAAAAATCCCCTTCATTTACAGTCAGTCCGACCAAGCAGTTTTATCATTGCTTTGGTTGCGGCGCTCACGGATCGGCAATCTCGTTCCTGATGGAACACACAGGGGCTTCATTCCCTGAAGCGGTACGCAGCTTGGCTGCCTCCGTCGGGATGACCGTGCCCGAAGCAGATCGTACCCCGCGCCAACGAGCGGCCGATGCCCGTCGAAAAGACGAACTATCGCGCCAGCATCATATTCTTGAAACGGCACAGGGGCATTACCTCCGTCAACTGAAACAGTCACCCATTGCCATCGATTATCTGAAGCGTCGTGGCCTGGATGGGGAGACGGCTGCCCGTTTCGGCTTGGGCTGGACCGGTACCGAGCGACGTGGGCTGTCGGCTGTGTTTCCACAGTACGAAGACAAGCAACTGGTTGAGTCCGGTCTGGTGATCGAGTCCGAGGATGGTCGTCGCTATGACCGCTTTCGTTCGCGCATCATGTTTCCGATTCGCAGCACCAAGGGCCATATCATTGGCTTTGGTGGCCGTCTGATTGAAAAAGGCGAACCTAAATACCTTAATTCTCCGGAAACCACGCTGTTCTCCAAAGGCCACGAACTGTATGGCCTGTGGGAAGGGCGCCAGGGCATACGCAAAGAAGGCTTTGTTCTGATTGTGGAAGGGTATATGGACGTGGTTGCCTTGTCGCAGCACGGCCTGCACAATGCCGTCGCGACCTTGGGTACGGCAACCACGGAACATCACATCACCAAGCTGATGCGCGCCAGTGACAGACTGGTGTTTTGTTTTGACGGCGACCGTGCGGGACGCAAGGCCGCCTGGCGTGCCTTAACTACCTGTCTGCCTCTGGTTCGTGATGATGTCTCGATCCGATTCATGTTTCTGGCGGATAATCACGACCCCGATTCCTTTGTTCGTGAATTTGGCGCGGAGGCGTTTCGCGAACAAGCCCAGCAAGCCGCCGCTTTATCGCGCTTTTTCCTGGATGAGCTGGCGGCTCATCATCGCATGGACGAGGCAGAAGGCCGCGCTGCTTGCGTCCACGAAGCCTTGCCTTTGTTGCTGGAGCTGGCTGACAGCACCTTGAAGGTGCAGATTCAGCATGAGTTCGCCCGCATGGTGATGCTGACCCCGGACGAGCTGGCGCAGCGCCTCAGTACGGTAGAGCCGGTGCGCCGACCGGCGCTTGATGCACCGGCAGCCCAGGACGGTCTGGTGGCCCGGCCGCCTGTACCTGCGCAGTCCGCACCGGACGGGATGGAACCGTTTGAGGATGGTTTTGACGGTTCGTTTGCTGACAGCCTGCCCATGGATGGCTGGCACGATGATGCCGACTGGCAACCCCAGCCGGATTATCAGCAGCGCCCTGCTCCAGCGCGAGGCAAGGACAGAAATGCTCGCCCACGCCCGGATCGCGCTCCGCTGGGCGGTAGCCGTGCGGTGACTCCGATGGCCAAGCGATTGCTGCGCTTGCTGATCGGACATCCTACTCTGGTGGGTGAACTGGGTGATCAACAGCTTGAAATTTTGGCTCAAAGCCCCCATTTGCGTCTTGTGCAGGAGTTGATTGCGTTAAGCAATATCAGCTCGGCGCGTCATGCAGGTGCGTTGCTGGAGGCGGTGGACCCCGAGTCTGATCTGGCACCCGTGCTGGAAGCGCTGGCCACCGAGCTGTTGGGCGAAGAGGAATTGCCCGACCCGCAAGGCGAATGGCGTGATGCGCTCTATCGCATTGAACTCGATGCGATCAAGGCAGAGCAATCGGCTTTGGTGGCCACAGGCCTGAAAGAGCCTGAACAGCGTCAGCGTTATCAAGAATTGACACGCCGTATTGCTTTGTTGAATGCTGCTTATACTCGGCAAGTGAAGTAAAATATTGGGTTATGTGTTGTGTTTGTGGCCGGCCAGGGGGTTAAAACTGGTACGCGAGCAAATGTGGCGGGTAGCGGATTGTGAACCACCTTATGCCTTGAGCCCGGAGCCAGGGATTACATTTATTTAGGGTTCGCTAGCGCAGCACGTCCAGGAGCAAGCCGGTTGTGAACACGCTCATTATCAGGCTCTTGCCTGTACGACTCGGTGGCTACACATTTAGTGCCACAGGGGTAAATGGCGTCTATGGAAGAAAATATGACTCAAACGACTGGTAAAACCTCGACGACGGTCTCTCGGTCTGCTAAGAAAACCTTGGCCGCGACAGCAAAATCAGGGGCATCAAGCTCGGTAGAGCTCGATGAGCTTCACGAAAGTGGAGAGCCAGGCGCAGCGCCTGCCAAAAAGGCAGCTAAAAAGGCGGCTGCTAAAAAGACGGTAGCCAAAAAAGCGGTTGCCAAGAAAACAGCGGTCAAGGCCGCTACCGGCGGTCGCCGTGGACGTCCTGCAAAAAACGCAAATAACGACGGCATCGATTTTGTCGATGACGACGAAATGGGCGAAGAAGAGGTCATTCCTGATCTCAAACCGGTTGCCAAGCGTGGAGCCAAGCGCGCCAAGGCCGAAAAAGACGTGTTCGGTGTGCGCGGCCAGTTGAGCCCGGAAGAACAGGAAGCGCGTCGCAATCGCCTCAAGGCACTGATCAAGCTGGGCAAGGACCGGGGTTACCTGACTTACAGCGAGATCAATGACCACCTGCCCGACGATCTGGTGGATGTCGAAGCCATTGACGGCATTATCGGCACCTTCAGTGACATGGGTATTTCGGTTTACGACCAGGCTCCCGACGCGGATACCTTGCTCATGAGCGATAACGCGCCCATGGCATCCAGCGACGATGATGTCGAGGACGAAGCCGAAGCTGCACTGACCACCGTGGATTCCGACTTCGGTCGCACCACAGACCCGGTGCGCATGTACATGCGCGAGATGGGGTCGGTGGAGCTGCTGACGCGCGAGGGCGAGATTGAAATCGCCAAGCGTATCGAAGACGGCCTGAAGCACATGGTGATGGCTATTGCCGCTTGTCCTACCACCGTTAACGAAATTCTGGCCTACGTTCAGCGTGTACGTGAAGGCGTCATGCAGATCGACGAAGTGGTTGACGGTCTGGTGGATGATGATGGCGAAGAGTACGCCGGCTCCGGTGTCACTGCCGACGACGAGGACGAAGGTCCAGCCGGCGGCATGAGCAGCAAGCAGATTGAATATCTGCGCAACAAGTCGCTCAAGAAGTTCGACATCATCGGCGAGTGGTTTGACAAGATGCGCGTCTCTTTTGAGACCGAAGGCTACAAGAGCCCGGGCTATGTGCAGGCTCAGGAAACCATTCTGAACGAATTCATGGGCATTCGCTTTACTGCCAAAATGGTGGAGAAGCTGGCCGATACCATGCGTGAACAGGTTGCGATCGTGCGTCAGCATGAGCGTGAAATCCTGACCATCTGTGTGGATCGGGCGGACATGCCACGCGCCCACTTCATCAAGGCGTTCCCCGGCAACGAAACCAATCTGGACTGGGTGGTGCAGGAAGTGGCTGCCGGCCATCCCTACAGCGCCATTCTGGAACGTCACATCCCTGCGATTCAGGAAATCCAGCAAAAGCTGATCGACCTGCAAACCAGTGTTGTGTTGCCGCTGAAGGATCTGAAAGAGGTCAACAAGCGCATGACCACGGGCGAAGCCAAGGCACGCAAAGCCAAGCGCGAAATGACCGAGGCCAACCTGCGTCTGGTGATCTCCATTGCCAAGAAGTACACCAACCGTGGCCTGCAGTTCCTGGATCTGATTCAGGAAGGCAATATCGGTTTGATGAAGGCAGTGGACAAGTTCGAGTACCGTCGTGGCTACAAATTCTCCACGTATGCAACGTGGTGGATTCGTCAGGCCATTACGCGTTCGATTGCCGACCAGGCCCGTACGATTCGTATTCCGGTTCACATGATCGAGACGATCAACAAGATGAACCGTATCAATCGTCAGATCCTGCAGGAAACCGGCGTTGAGCCTGATCCGGCAACCTTGGCCCAGAAGATGGACATGCCTGAAGACAAGGTTCGCAAGATCTTGAAGATCGCCAAAGAGCCTATCTCCATGGAAACTCCGATCGGTGACGACGACGATTCTCATTTGGGCGACTTCATTGAGGACAACAACACCGTTTCGCCGTCGGATTCCGCCTTGCACGGTTCGATGCGCGATGTGGTCAAAGACGTCCTGGATTCCTTGACGCCCCGCGAAGCCAAGGTGCTGCGCATGCGTTTCGGTATTGAGATGAGCACCGACCAGACGCTGGAAGAGGTGGGCAAGCAGTTTGACGTTACGCGCGAGCGTATTCGTCAAATAGAGGCCAAGGCCTTGCGCAAGCTGCGTCATCCTAGTCGTGCAGACAAACTGAAGAGTTTCCTGGAAAGCCAGTAAGTTGTGAGCAAGTCTGTATAGAGCTTAAAAAAAACCCGGTCTGCGAAGACCGGGTTTTTTTGTGCTCCTAGTGCTCCTAGTGCTCCTAGTGCTCCTAGTGCTCCTAGTGCTCCTAGTGCTCCTAGTGCTCCTAGTGCTCCTAGTGCTCCTAGTGCTCCTAGTGCTCCTAGTGCTCCTAGTGCTCCGCCCAGCCTGACGAGGTGCGTTTTCAAGGCTTGGACGCGGCCTTCGATCGGGGCTGGGAGGGCGTCTTTTTTGACGGACTAAATGGTTTTATTGCTCCTTGCTATGGGGGCAACAGAGAGCAGGGAGAGTCTGGCTGTTTCGGGAGATCAGGCCGGGTCCAGGTCCAGCTTGAAGACACAGCCTTTGCCATCAGGTCCGCTTTGCACGCTTAAGCTCCAGCCCTGTGCCAGCGCCAGTTGGCGGGCCAAGGCCAGGCCTATTCCTCGGTGGCCTTCTTCTCGGGTGCCTGTCGGCAACTGTTTACCTTGGCTGAAATGGCGCTCGAAAATAAGAATCCGATCTTGCTCGGCAATCCCGGGGCCGTCATCCTGCAAGGCCAGTACGCTGGGCGAAATCCAGCGTAGTTGCAGCTTGCAGGGCGCGGCGTGATCGATGGCATTGCGCATCAGGATGCGCAACAACATGGACAAGGCGTAGGGGTCCAGGGTGTAGAGCAGAGTGTCGGGCAACTGGTTGCTCCATCGCACATTGCTGCTGTTGGCATCCAGCAAGGCGACGGCTTGCCAGGTTTGTTGGGCCAGCTCGCGGATATCGACCTCGCGTACATGGCGTTCGGCCGTATAGGCCAGACTTTCCGCCGCGTCCAGACTGGCGCTAATGGCATCGGCCTGAACCATCATGCGTTTCAACCGTTGCTGTGATGGCCCCTCAGGCAGTTGCAGCAGCAAGAGCTCGCAATCACTGCGTATGCCGGTCAGTCCGGTCCGCAGTTCATGGCCCAGATTGGCGGCAAACTCTCGTTCGTGGTTAAGCAGTTCCTCAACGTGCTCCTGCATACGGTTAAAGGCCCGGATCAGGCGGCCCGCTTCGTCATCCTGATGCTCTGGCAGGCCAGAGCGGCCCGGCGCCCAGTTTTCCAGATGACGGGACAGTGTCAGCATGGGCGCGACTGCATGGCGGGCAACACGGCGACCAAGCAGGAAAACCAACAGGATCGTGGCGGAGCCGATCAGGGAAAGAATCAGGCCGAACTCCCGTACCCGGTCCTCGTGCGGGGTGGCCCGGTACACCAGATAAAGCTGGCCTTGCTCCTTGTCCTGCCGCAGTACGTGCCAGGTGTCGCTGCCTATATGAAATTCGTAGAGCCCCGGTTCGGGCACGCGAGCGAACTGGGGCAGATTGTCCTTGGGTTGCTCGGGTACAAACCAGTAGGTATCCAGTTCGGCTCCCAGTGCCTCGCTGCGGCCATAGCCACTGTCGGGCAGCAAAGAGGGGTTGCGCGCGTAAGAGACCAACATGGCGTTGACCATCCCGTCTTCCATGCGGGCAAACGCGATATAAGCCAAGCCTCCCATAATGACGACGAGCAGAGCAGCAATCAGGGTCAGGGCCCACGATACGCGCTGAGTCAGGGTGCTCATGAAACGGCTACGGCGCAGTGCTTGGGCCATGGTTTAACTCTCCTGTTGCAAACGCCAGCCCATGCCCGGCAAGGTTTCGATGGTGCCTGCACCGGCTTCCGACAGGGCCCGTCGCAGAAGATGGATTTGGCTGCGCAATGCTTCAGGCGAAGGGGCACCCTGTGGCCAGAGTGTTTTTTCCAGTGCGCGACGCGTCAAAATGGCCTGCGGATCACGCAACAAGGCCTCCAGCAGCTGGCGGGCCTTGAAGTTCAGGTGTAGTTCTTGCCCGTTCACGCTGACCAATGCGGAATCCAGGTTGTATTCCAGACTCCCCCAACGCAGTGAGCCATGTTGGACCTGTGGCGGCCCCCGTCGCAACAAGGCCCGCAAGCGTGCCTCGACCTCGGCTAGCGCGAAGGGTTTGATCAGGTAATCGTCTGCGCCCAGGTCAAAGGCGGTCAACTTGCTCTCCAACTGGCTGCGGGCGGTCAGAACCAGAGTGGGGATGGGGCTATGCCGGGATTGGCGCAAGGCCTGAAGCACCCCAAAACCGTCCAGGCCCGGCAAGCCCAGGTCCAGCACCAGGGCATCGAAATCCTGTTCCTCCAGCAGAGCCAGGGCGCCATTGCCGTCGTAGGCGGCATCCACCGCAAAGCCTTTCAACTCCAGGTAGGTATAGAGATTTTCGGCAATCGTTGTATCGTTTTCAACAATCAGGACACGCATGACAGCTTGTTCCACAGAGTAAGGCCGGTTCTTGGTGAGCTTACTGCACCTAAGGCTGTTCAGGGTAGACGCAGCAAGACAGGTACCCAGCCATTGATCTGCAGCCATTGGGCCAGCGCGAAAACGGGCCAGATCAGGAAATAGGGTAGCGCATCACGCAATGTTCGTGCCAGGCCGCCTAAAGAGACTTGCAGTTCAGCAGGGCTGTTCCACAGACTCAGGCGTGGGGCCAGACGAGGGACGCGCTCACAGTAATCCAGATAGGCCTGACCAAACACCTTTTGCAGCAGGACCTGCTCTTCGTCAATCACATTATTGAATACGGCGTAGACGAACAGGGCCAGTACAGGGCCCAGTAGCAGGCTGCCCGACAGGGCTCCCATACCCATGACCGCGCATAGTGAAAACAGGTATAAAGGGTTGCGACTGATGGAATAGGGGCCCTGGCTGATCAGGCTGGAACCTTTGTGTCCGCCCAGATACAGCATGCACCAGCAACGGCCCAGTACGGCAATCAGGACCAGGCCCAGCCCGCTCATGCGTGTGAACTGGAACACCAGTGAGTCGGCCTGCCAGGTGGGCGCAAAGAACGGCAAAATGAGGACCATAAGACCGCCAAACACCCCCAAGGTGCGACGGCGCTGCACCTGAACGCTGGCCAGGTGTTCCCACGCCTGTTCGACGGTGGCGCGTTGGCTATGTGAAGCGGACCAGCGCTTGGGGTTCACAATCAGGGGATAGAAAGCCAGGCTGCCCAGCAACCAGACAATGGCCAGCGAGGCAAATACCTGTGGTAGGTCAAGACGCTCCTGGTCGGCTTCCAGCAGGCCCAGCAAAAATGCACACACTAGTCCCGCCAGCAGACCGCCCCAGCGCAGGCGGGACTGGTTCAAGGCCCAGCCTGCAAAGTACAAATGCAGCAGGCCGGCTCCCACCGCAACGACCGCCCCCACACCCAGCAGGGGTTTGAGCTCGGGCACCCACAAGTACATGATGTGCAGCCCGTAGGAATCAGCCGTACGCTGCAGCAGTAGCATCAACAAGGGAACCGCCAGAAACAGACTGGTGCCCAACAGCATGATGCGCTTGCCCGGCAAGGCGTCCTGTCCACGCAAACGCAACAGTTTCCAGGCGGCAAATGACAGGCCAGCAGCCGCAATCAAGCCGGTCAACAGGCCTTGTGCTTCTTTCATTTCATGGGCCATATGGCCAGGCTGACGGCTGACGGCCAGTAACGGGTTGAGCGGTGACCAGTCCTGAGTCAGGCTGGCCAGCCAGAGAAACAAGAAAGTGACTCCTAGAACCTGGGTTAAGAGGTAAAACAAAGCGTTACGCTGTACCTGGATAGAGGTGCCGGACATAAAGAAATCTCGCCAAGAATAAGAGGGAACCGGAACTGGTTCTCTGCTGACGGGCTCAATGTATCGTTGGCAGCGTAAAATCCGCGTGAAATTGCGCCAGGCCCCAGCGGGCCGATGAGAGCGAAGCAGCGTTCCCGGGTTCGGTCAGCGGTCGATGACCGAGCCCGGGCATGCGTGCCTGTCTGTGTTAGTGATCGCGCTCATGTACCCGGCGACCGGCACTGTAGCTGGCTTGAATGCAGCGGTCATCGCCCAGCAGGGCCAGTACGAATAGCTGTTCTTCCAGCGAGTTCAGCAAGGCGCTGCGGCGCGCCATCAAGGCGGTGGCCTTGGGGTCCAGGACAATAAAGTCGGCCTCGGCGCCGGGTGCCAGCGTCCCGATTTGCCCTTGCATGTCCAGGGCGCGGGCGGCGCCTTCGGTGGCCATGTAAAACATAGACGTCGCCGTCAGGTGGTAGTTGTTCAGACGCGCTACTTTGTGCGCCTCGTTCATGGTGCGCAGCATGGAGAACGAGGTGCCGCCGCCGACATCGGTGGCTAGCGTGTGCAGAACCTTGCTTTGACGGATGGATTGAAAGTCGAACAGGCCCGAGGCCAGAAACAGGTTCGAGGTTGGGCAATGGGCCGCGACACTGCCAGTATCATGCATGCGTGCCCGATCCTGTTCATTCAGCCAGATGCTGTGACCGTAGATAGCGCGAGGGCGTAGCAGGCCGAAGCTGTCATACACATCCAGGTAGCTGCGGTTCGTGGGAAAGAGCTCACTCACCCATTTGATCTCGTCTTTATTTTCGGCCACATGGGTTTGTAAAAACACGTCAGGGTAAGCACGGGCCAGCTCGCCACAGGCTGCTAATTGTTCCGGGCTAGAGGTGGGCGCAAAACGGGGGGTCAGGGCGTAAAGCTGGCGGCCTTTGCCATGCCAGCGTTGAATCAGGTCTTCCGAATCGCGCGCGCCGGACTCGGCCGTATCTTGCAAATAATCCGGGCAGTTGCGGTCCATCATCACTTTGCCCGCAATCATGCGCAGATTGCGCTCGTGGCTTTCCTCGAAAAATGCATCCACCGACTGGGGGTGGACACTGCCGTAGACCAGGGCAGTCGTCGTGCCATTGCGCAGCAGCTCATCCAGAAAAACGCCGGCCACTTCGCGAGCATGTGCGCTGTCACCGAAACGGCCTTCTGTCGGAAACGTGTAGGTTTCCAGCCAGGGCAGCAGGCCGCTGGCCGGAGAGGCGATGATATCCGTTTGTGGAAAGTGCAGGTGTGTGTCGATCATGCCCGGCATGATGATTTTCCCGCTCAGATCAAGCGTTTGCGTACCGGCAGGCAACGTGTCCGACAGCTCGGACCAGTCGCCGCAGGCCTGAATCCGGCCTTGTTCATTGACCAGCAACAGACCGTCGCTATGGTAGCGTACTGCCTCGGCAGGGTCTTCCAGCGTGGCGGGGTCCGCTACAAAGTACAGCAGTTGGGCGCGGTAGGCGCAGGCAGGGTGTAAAGAGGTAGTCATAGTGTCCTTGAAGTCGGGGTCGCCTCAGCGACTGAGCCGGCCCATTGCGTAGGCGTGGGCCAGCAATTCCGCGGCGACGGCCACGGCAATAATCGACGGGGCCTTGCCGTTGATGCCGGGCATGCCGATGGGGCAGACCAGGTCCTGAATCCGGGATTCGGGCATGCCGCGTTGTTGCAGACGGCGCTCGAACTGACGGCGTTTGGTCATGGAGCCGATCAAGCCCACATAGGCGGTATCGGGGCGGCGCAAGATCTTTTGGCACAGCGCCAGATCCAGGCCGTGATTATGCGTCATCACCAGAAAATAGCTATTGGCAGGAGCCTGTTCGATCAGGGCATCGGGGATATCCGTCACTTCCAGGCTGACGTTGTCGGGAACCTGGGCGGGAAAGAGTTCGGGGCGTTCGTCAATCCACAGAACCCGGCAGGGCAGGGTGCCCAGGATCTGCACCAGCGCCTCGCCAACATGCCCTGCTCCAAACAGCAAAATGGTCAGGGGAGCGGGGGGCAGGTCTTCCAGCCAGACGCCTTGCGAGCCGTCGTAATCCAGTCGGGACTCGTCGACGAGAGACGGGCACTGGATATCCACCAGCTTGCTGCCATCTGGCCGTAACCGAGAGCGGCGACTGACGGCCTGCCCGGCGCGTAGGGTTCCGTCCAGCGCCTCCAGCCAGTCCAGATCTGCCGTGTCCAAGGTTTCGTACAACAAGGTAACGACACCGCCACAGCATTGGCCCAGACTGGGGCCCAGCGGCAGGCGACTCATGCTCCAGGTCGGTCCGCCCGGCTGGCCGAGCAAGACACGAGCCTGCTCGGCGGCCACCCATTCCAGATGCCCGCCACCAATGGTCAGCCATTGTTCCGTCTGGCTGAACAGCATGACGGTCCCTGTCGTGCGCGGCGTGGAGCCTTTGGCCAGCGCCACCGAACACAGCACCAGCCGCTCGCCCGCTTTTAGACGGGCGAGGGCAAGAGAGGGCCAGTTACTCATTTCGCAGCGCGAATCGCCGTAACTGCCCGCAACACGGCTTCCGCCGTTGCGGGTGCGTTCAGCTCAGGTTCGATTTGGTTATTGCCCACGCTGGCCACGGCGTCGCGAATGGCATTGAAGACACAAAATGGCAGCAGCAAAGGCGGTTCACCCACGGCTTTGGAGCGATGAATCGAGTCCATGGCATTGCAACCGTCGAACAGCTTGACGCGAAAGTCGGTGGGACAGTCGCTGATGGCCGGGATTTTGTACGTCGACGGGGCATGCGTGGTGAGCTTGCCTTGGGCATTCCATACCAGCTCTTCAGTCGTCAGCCAGCCCATGCCTTGGATAAAAGCACCTTCAACCTGCCCGATATCCAGGGCGGGGTTGATGGATCGGCCCACATCGTGCAGAACATCAGCCCGCAAAAGGCGAGACTCCCCCGTCAGTGTGTCGATCAGCACTTCCGCGACCGCCGCTCCGTAGGAGAAATAGTAGAAGGGGTTGCCCTTCATGACCTTGGAGTCCCAGTGCAGGCCAGGGGTGGCGTAAAAGCCGTCGGACCACAGCTGGACACGGGCTTGGTAGGCGTGCTCAACCAGTTGGAAGAAGGGCATGGTCTGCTCACCGATCTGGACTTGACCACGCTCGAACTTCACGCTGGATTCTTCTACCGAGAACAATTGGGCAGCCACTGTCGTCAGACGCTGGCGAATCTGATGGGCGGCATCTTGGGCGGCTTTGCCGTTCAGGTCTGTACCCGTGGATGCGGCCGTGGCCGAGGTATTGGCCACCTTGGTCGTATCGGTTGCCGTAACGCGGATATGCTCCAGATTCAGGCCCAGCTCATGGGCGACAACCTGAGCCACCTTGGTGTTTAGCCCCTGCCCCATTTCTGTGCCACCGTGGTTAACCAGTACGGTGCCGTCGCGATAGACGTGAACGAGCGCACCCGCTTGGTTAAAGGCAGGCACGTTAAAGGAAATGCCGAATTTCACTGGCGTCAATGCCAGACCCTTTTTCAGGATCGGGCTGCTGGCATTGAATGCACGGACTTGTTTACGACGCTCACGGTACTGACTGCTTGCTTCCAGCTCGGCCACCAGCTCGTGAATCACATTGTCGACCACGGTCTGATCGTAGGGCGTGACATTGCGCTCTTTCTTGCCGTAAAAGTTGATGCGGCGCACATCCAGTGGATCTTTGCCCAGACGGCGGGCGATCGCGTCCAGCGCCACTTCCATTACCAAGGCACCCTGCGGGCCGCCAAAACCGCGAAAAGCGGTATTTGACTGCGTATTGGTGCGGCCGCACAGTGCGCTCATCTCGACATCGGACAAGTAATAGGCGTTGTCAAAGTGACAAATTGCGCGGGTGGCTACCGGGCCGGACAGGTCGGCGGAAAAGCCTGAGTTGGCGGTCATGTCCAGGCGTGCACCCAGCAGGCGACCGTCCTCATCGTAACCAATGTCGTACTCGTAATAGAATCCGTGACGCTTGCCGGTAATCATGAAGTCGTCGTCGCGGTCCAGGCGCAGCTTGATGGGACGTTGCAGCTTGACGGCGGCCACACTGGCCACGCAGGCGTATAGCGCAGACTGGGACTCCTTGCCACCGAAACCGCCGCCCATGCGTCGACACTCCACATGGACCTTGTGAGCGCCAATACCCAGACAGTGGGCAACCAGTTGCTGCATTTCCGATGGGTGCTGGGTGGAGCACCAGATATGCACGGCACCGTATTCCTTGGGTACGGCGTAGGAAATCTGGCCTTCCAGATAAAACTGTTCCTGCCCATTGCATTGAAAGCTGCCCTGCAGGCGATGGGGTGCAGCTTCCAGAGCCTTTTTGGCATCGCCTTGCTTCAGGTTCATGACGGGAAGCACGCCGGCCTGAGCCGCTTTGGCTTCCTGAGGTGTCAGAATGGCTGGCAGATCCTCATAGGTGATCTGGCCCAGACGGGCTGCACGACGTGCCTGATCATGAGACTTGGCAATAACGGCGAAAACCGGCTGCCCGAAGTAATGCACCACGCCATCAGCCAAAATGGGATCGTCATGCAGAATCGGGCCACAATTATTGGCGGCCGGGATGTCGGCAACCGTCAGAACCGCAATGACTCCCGGCGCGCGGCGCACGGCGTCCAGGTCCACGCTCAGCAAACGGGCATGGGCCCGTTCGGACAGCCCCAGAGCAATATGCGCGGTACCTTGCAGCTCGGGCAGATCGTCCGTGTAGTCCGCGGTGCCGCTGACATGCAGCTCGGCCGACTCGTGCAGGAAGGACACGCCCACCCGCTGGGCGCTTGCGGTATTCAGGTGGTCGATAGAGTCAATTTTCATCACAAAGTCTCCAGGCTGGCTTGAGCTCGGTGAAAGACGTTTAGCTGGGCGGGACTCAAAGCGTGTTCAGGGTGGGTTTCCAGAAAGAAGCGGTACAGCAAATTGGCGGCACTCTGCTGGCGATACTCGCTGCTGGCACGCATGTCACTCAGGGCCTGATAGTCTTGTTGCAGCGCCTGCATGGCCGCTTGTACGTTTTGCTCGTTCCACGCCTGGCCTTGCAATACTTGCTCGGCCTGACTGGCCCGCTTGGGTGTCGCGGCCATGCCGCCAAAGGCAATACGGGCCTGTTTGACGGTCTTGCCGTCCAGCTCTATCGCAAAGGCAGCGCAGACAGCGGAAATGTCCTGGTCAAAACGCTTGGACAGCTTGTAGGTGCGAAATTGCCACTGGGCCTTGTGACGGGGGACCAGCAGGCCTTGCACGAATTCGCCCGGTTCCATGGCGGTCTTCTGGTAGGCCAGATACAGGTCCTCCAAAGGCATGACGCGTTCGACGGCGCCTTTGCGCAGCACGACGCGAGCACGCAGCGCAATCAAGGCTGGCATGGAGTCGCCAATGGGCGAACCGTTGGCCACATTGCCTCCCAGCGTGCCGGCGTTGCGAATCGGAAAGGAGGCAAAGCGTTGGCGCAGCTCTGTCAACTCAGGGTGGTCCTCGATCAGGGCGTCAAACGCGTCGTTCAGCAGCACGCCCGCACCAATGTAAAGATCGTCCTCGATGGGTTTCAGTTCACGCAGCTCGGCCACCTGGCCGATGTAGATCAAATGTGGCAAGTCGCGGAATTGCTTGGTCACCCACAGGCCAATATCAGTACTGCCGGCCAGAATACGGGCGTGAGGATACTGCTCGCGCAACTGGGCCAGTTGATCCAGTGTGCGGGGGGCGTGGAAGGTCTGGCCTTGGTACTCGTAGGCCAGCATGTCCTTGTGGCGGATGGTACGCAGGGTGTCTTCAAGGGCTGCGCGGTCCAGACTGACAGCGGGGTAACTGTGCATGGCCTTGGCGGCATCAATAATGGGACGGTAGCCCGTGCAGCGGCACAGATTGCCCGAAAGCACATCGTCGATTTGCGCCCGGGAGACGGGACCATCCTCAGGCGAGTGGCCCATGTACAGGCCCCACAGCGACATGATGAAACCGGGCGTGCAAAAGCCGCATTGGGCGCCATGCCAGTCCACCATGGCCTGTTGCACGGGGTGCAGCGTGCCGTCTTGCTGGCGCAGATCCTCAACGGTATAGAGTACTTTGCCGTCCAGGGTCGGCAGCAACTGGATACAGGCGTTGACAGCACGCAATTGCAATTGATTGTTCTGGTCCAGTTCGCCAATCATGACCGTGCAAGCGCCGCAGTCACCCTCGGCACAGCCTTCTTTGGTGCCGGTGCAGTGCTGATCCTCACGGATGTACTGTAAAACGGTTCGCGTGGTGGGGGCGTGAGCCACTTCCTGTACCTGGCCGCGATAAATAAAACGAATTGGTCTTGTCTCCATGATCTCACTCGACTGGTTTTTTACGGATCGAAGATAGCATTTGCTTAGGACGCGAACATTTGCCTGGAATGATGTTCACTATATAGGCGTATGAGTGTCTATACGGATCAACGGCGCGGGCCAGCGCTTGTATTATTTTGATCATGCCAAAATTACGAGAACAACTAGACCTGCATTTGCTGCGGGTATTGCAGTCGCTGCTCAAAGAGCACAGCGTCTCGCGTACGGCCATCCGCTTGGGCATGTCCCAGCCGGCCGTCAGCAATGCCTTGCGGCGCTTGCGTGAAATCACGGGCGACCCGATTTTATTGCGCGGTAAAAAGGGGATGGTGCCTACCGAGCGCGGCCCCTTTTTGCTGGCACATGCCACGGAAGCCCTCCAAGCAATCGAGCGAATTTCTGCCGCCGCAGAGCCTATGGATCCCAGCCAGTCTACCCGGGTTTTCAATCTGGGGGCGCCAGACTATCTGGACGGGGCTTTTATCCCGGATATCGCGGAGCGGGTACGTCGCCAGGCTCCGCAGGCCCGTCTGGTGGTCCATACCATCAACCCGGATCTGGATTACGTGCAGGCCCTGGAGGAGGGCGAGCTGGATGTGGTGATCGGCAATTGGCTGGAGCCCCCGGAAAAGCTGCATCTGGCGCGTCTGTTTGATGATGAGGTGGTCTGCATGCTGGGCCGCCATCATCCACTGGCCCAGCGTGGCCTTTCCTTGCAGCATTATCTGGAAATGCCGCACCTGGCTCCCTCGGCCCATGTCACGGACAAGCGTGGCTTTATTGACGGCTGTCTGGCCGAGCAGGGGATCAGTCGGCAGGTACAGATGGTGGTACCGTATTTCGGCTTGGTGCCCGGTATTTTGAGTCGTACCGATATGGTGTTTACCACCAATCGTCAATTTGCCGAGTACTATGCTCGCATTTTGCCGATTACGGTCTTGCCCTGTCCGATCCATTTTCCGCTGATGCGTTTCTATCAGCTGTGGCATCCGCGCACCCACAATGCGGCCGAGCTGCTGTGGTTTCGGCGTTGCATTGCCCAGGCTGCCGGTCGGCTGGACGGCTTATCCGAGGGAACAGCATGAGCTTGAACATAGATTTGAATTGCGACATGGGCGAGAGCTTTGGGGCGTGGGTCATGGGCCAGGATGAGCAGGTCATTCCCTGGGTCAGTTCCATCAATATCGCCTGCGGCTTTCATGCTGGGGACCCGGGCACCATGCGCAAGACGGTCGCCCTGGCCCTGAAGCACGGTGTCAAGCTGGGCGCCCATCCTGGTTTGCCGGATCTGGCGGGTTTTGGCCGCCGGGTGATGGCAGTGACGGCTGAGCAGGTCTATGACCTGGTCGTGGTGCAGGTGGGAGCGCTGGCCGCGGTGGCCCGCACCCAGGGAGCCCACTTACATCATGTCAAGGCGCATGGCGCTCTTTACAATATGGCCGCCAAGGACGTTCAACTGGCCCGCGCCATCGCTCAGGCGGTGGCCGATATTGATCGTAGCCTGATCCTGTACGCCCTGGCGGGCAGTGTCCAGGTGCAGGCCGGGCGCGATGCCGGCCTGCAGGTGGCACAGGAAGTGTTCGCCGATCGCAGCTATCAGGATGATGGCAGCCTGACTCCGCGGCAACAGCCTGGCGCCATGATTACCGATGCGGAGCAGTCGGTACGTCAAGTGATGCAGATGATCGAGCAAGGGACAGTGACCAGCCTGTCCGGCAAGACCGTGTCATTGTCAGCGGATACCTTGTGTTTGCATGGCGATCAGGCAGGAGCTGCCGAGTTTGCGCAGCGTTTGCATCAAGCCTTTGCGCAAAGCGGCATCCGCGTACAGGCAGTCTGATTACGCTTTGTGTTCGGGCAGGTTGCGACGAGCTGTGTCGGTACTGGCCAGCTCTTCCAGCTCTTTTTCGCTCATGGTGTTGTACATCTCCAAAGACGCTCCTTTCAAGCTGGACACAGGCGTTTCCCCGCGCTTAGCCGACAAGGCTGCTCCGGCGGCTTTCTGTTGAGCTTGAGATAAAGCAGGCATAACGCACCTCCATAAAAAAGAGTCACGTCTGTAGTGTGCCAAATGGCAAAGACGGCAAGGCAAGCAAATGTGAGGCTTGTTTGCCGTCTTGAACAGAGGCTGAGGGAAAAGCCCACTCAGGACACTTTTCGTTTCTGAATCAAATAGATAGCCATGCCGAAAATCAGACCCCAAAAGGCGCTGCCGATATTGAGCAGGCTCATGCCCGAGGCGGTGGTCAAAAAGGTGACCAGGGCCGCATCACGGGTATCCGGGGCTTCCAGCGCCATGTGAATGCTATTGCCTATGGTGCCCAGCAAAGCCAGCCCGGCAATGGCCGCGATCAGTTCCGTGGGGAAAGCGGCAAACAGGCTGACCACGGTGGCGCCGAAAATACCGGCGGCAATATAAAAAATACCGGCCCAGACACTGGCGCGGTAGCGCTGGCCTGGGTCGGCATCGACTTCCGGCGTCATGCACAGGGCCGCACTGATGGCGGCCAGATTGTAGGCGTAGCCGCCAAAGGGGCCGAAGATCAGCCCCACAATCCCCGTCCAGCTGATGACGGTGGAGTTGGGGGCGTCATAGTTATGGGCCTTCAAGACGGCCACGCCCGGAATGTTTTGCGAGCTCATGGTTACGATGAAAAACGGTATGCCCACCCCGATCAGGGCCGTCCAGGAAAACTCCGGCCAGACCAGTACGGGCGTAGCGGGCGTCCAGCTCAAAATCTCCATTTTCAACAGGCCCTGCAGCGCGGCGATGGTGACACCGGCCACCAGAGCCAGAGGGACCGCATAGCGGGCTGACCACTGGCGCACCGTCAAAAACACAATGAACATGCCCAGACACAGTAGCCATTGGGTCTGCATGGCGCCAAACAAATCCAGACCAAAGCGCAGCAGGATTCCGCCCAGCATGGCGCCGGCAATGCTGCGTGGCATGTAGTGCATCAGCTTTTGAAAGCTGCCGCTAAGGCCGCAAATGGCGGTTAGCAAGGAGGAAAACAGAAAAATTCCCACGGCCTGGGACATGGGCAGCCCCACCAGTCCGGTGGCCAATAAGGCCGCGCCGGGCGTGGACCAGGCCGTCAGAATGGGAATTTTGTAGCGCAAAGACAGGCCTGCCGACAGCAGGCCCAAACCAATACCCAAGGACCACATCCAGGAGCCCAGTTCGGCTGTACTGGCCCCGGCCGCCTGTGCCGCCTGAAAAACAATGGCCGCGGAACTGGTGTAGCCCACCAGCACGGCGATCAGTCCCGCCGACAGGTGAGAGATCTGAAACCAACTTAATAAGCGATGCAGATATCCGTTGCGGGACAGAGGTGTGGAGGTCATGGATGTGTGTTGAGGGTAAGGGGGCTTAAGAGGATGGGCTCTGGCCTACGTAACGGCTGGGGGTCTCGCCCACAATGGATTTGAAAACACTGATAAAGGCACTGATCGAGGTGTAACCCAACTCCCTGGCAGTGCTTTTGACAGACATGCCTGAACCCAGTTTTTGCAAGGCCAGCATGATCATGAATTGTTGACGCCAGCGCCCAAAGCTCATCCCTGTGTGTTTTAGCATATGTCGGGCCAGGGTGCGCTCGCTCATAGCCAGTTCTTGAGCCCAGTCGGCCATGGTGGGGCGTGAATCAGGCTGCTTGAGCATGTGCTGGGCAATTGTTTGCAACACCCTGTCTTCCGGCACGGGAACGTGCAGCTGGCGGGTGGGCATCTGGTTCAAGGTCTCCAGCAGCACCAGAGCCAGTCTATGGGTCTGGCTGCCCAGCTCGTAGTCAGCCTTGAGCTCGCTCAGGTGAATAATCAGTTCCCGCACCAGGGGACTTAACTGCAGGGTGCAGCAGTGCTCGGGCAGTTGATCCAGGCCGGGCTCAATATACAGAAAATGGATCAGGGCCTGATCGTCAACACGGGCGCGGTGCCGGATGCCCACCGGCACCCAGACCGCGCACAGGGGCGGCACCATCCAGTAGCCCTGGTCGGTCTGCAGGGTCACCGAGCCATATTGCGTCATGATCAGTTGGCCATTGGGATGGGTATGCAGGGGATTTTCGGTCGTGCTGCCCATCGCCATCTTGATGCTGAAAACAGGCCCTCCCTGCGGGTCAGCGCTAAAACTCATGGTTTGTCTGTTTAGAGGTATAAATTGTCATAATATCCTGTTTGCGTCGAAGCGGTAAAACGATAGACTAGGGTTTTTACCTACTGGTCGTTTTTCATGTCCCATTCTCGCTTTTCCTGGTTTGCCCACCCCATGCTGGTATTAGTGGGGGTGTTGCTGATTGCGGGCAATCTGCGGGCTCCGATTACGGGTATAGCGCCCTTGCTGGACCTGATTCAGACAGATTTGTCTTTGTCGTCCACGCAGGCCGGCCTGCTCACTGCCATGCCTTTGTTCATCTTTGCCGTGATTTCATTGCTGGCAGCGGGCATGGCTCGGGTGGTGGGCCTGTCTCGTTCTTTGTTTATCGCTTCGGTGCTGATCGCCGCCGGTGTGGTGTTGCGCATTCTGGGTGGGGTAGGCGAGCTGTTTGCGGGTATTGGTCTGCTGGCGGTCGGCATTGCGTTGGGCAATGTGCTGTTGCCGTCGCTGGTCAAACGCCATTTCCCCATGCGCATCAGCCTTGTCACGTCTTTGTATGTCTTGTTCATGGGCTTGGTAGCGGCGTTCAATTCCGCTCTGGCGGTGCCCATGGCCGAGTGGACGGGCCAAAGCTGGCGTTGGTCGTCCCTGATTGTGGTGGGAATCATGGCCTTGGCCAGCGTGGCAGTGTGGGCAACGCAACTGGGTGCAGACCGACGTGCCGCACAAGATGCCCCCGCGCTGTCGGCGTCCGGCGCTCCGGTATGGCGCTTGCCGCTAGCCTGGTATATCACGCTGTATATGGGCTTGAATTCCTTGGCCTACTACATGGTGGCCAGCTGGTTGCCCGTGATGTTGGTGAGTTATGGTTTTGAACCCGATCATGCCGGCCAGATCCATGGTTTGATGCAACTGGCCTCCGCCGTGCCGGCTTTGCTCTTGATGCCGCTACTCAGTCGTTTGCATGATCAACGTGTGGTGGCTTTGGCAGGGGCCGTGCTTCAGACGCTGACCTTTGTGGGATTTCTTGTCCTGCCGTCCTGGTCATCGCTGTGGGCAGTCTTGTTTGGCTTTGGTAGCGGTAGTGTCTTCTTGATTGCCTTGTCCTTGATCGGGGTGCGTTCCACCTCTACCTCGCAGGCCGCCTCCTTGTCGGGCATGGCGCAGTGCATGGGCTATTTGCTGGCCGCCTTTGGACCTCCTGCCATGGGGGGCTTGCATGACATGTTTAACGGCTGGGGTTGGGCTTTGGGTTTGTGCATTCTGGTCAGCTTCGGTATGGCCTATGCGGGTTGGCTGGCTGCTCGTCCAGCAGTGCCCCGCACGTTCTGATGCTGTCAGGGGCGTCACGCAGCTCAGTGTTAGGGAGAGATGAAAAAACAGCCCCTTGGCAGATGCGTGCGGTCCAGGGGGCCATCTACTCAGTCCTTGATGCGCAGCGAAAGGGTATGCAAGGCCAAACCACCTAGCGCCAGCAGTGCGCCTACCCAGGCGGTGGAGGTCCAGCCCCAGCCAGCTGCAATGGTCAGACCGCCCAACCAGGCTCCCAGTGCGTTGGCGAGATTGAAAGCAGAGTGGTTCAGGGCCGCTGCCAAGGTCTGGGCGTCCCCGGCTACATCCATCAGGCGAATTTGCAAGGCAGGCCCCAAGGCGACCATCGTGCCGATCAGCAGGATGTTCAGTGAGCCCAGAACAGGGTGATGGGCGGTCAACATAAATAAAAGCAGGACGCCGCTGGCCCAGATCAACACCAGTTGGATACTACGATCCAGATGGCGATCGGCATAGCGGGCACCCAGCAGATTCCCCAGCACCATGCCCAGACCGAACAGGGCCAGCACCATGGGGATGGCACTCAGAGACAAGCCGGCCAAGTCCATTAATGTGGATTTGACGTAACTGAACACCGAGAACATACCGCCAAAACCAACGGCCCCTATGCCCAGTGTCAACCAGACCTGCTTGCGTTTTAAGGCACCCAGTTCCCGTAAAGGACTGGCCAGGGTATTGGCAGGGACAAACGGGACAAAACGCAGGATCAGCGCCATGGTCAGCACGGCAATCACGCTGACGAAAATGAATGCTGCCTGCCAGCTCAGCCATTGACCCAGCGCCGTAGCGATGGGTACGCCCAGCAAGGTGGCCACCGTCAGGCCCAACATTACGTAGGCGACAGCCTGGGCCCGGCGATGGGGGGCGACCAGGCGGGCAGCGACCAGGGCGGCGACACCAAAGTAGGTGCCATGGGGGAAGCCGGCCAGGAAGCGGGTGACCCATACCGTGCCATAAGAGGGGGCAATTGCCGTCAGGAAGTTGCCCACTGCGTAAGCGGCCATCAAGGCAATCAACAGGCGGCGCCAAGGCCAGCGCGCGCCCAGTACGGCCAGTACCGGAGCGCCGATCACCACGCCCAGGGCATAAGCACTGATTAAATGGCCGGCGGTCGGGATGTTGATGCCCAGATCCCGGGCCACATCAGGCAAGAGCCCCATGATGACGAATTCGCCAGTCCCGATGGAAAAGCCACCGACGGCTAAAGCCAGGATGGCCCGTAAAACGTGTTGTGCAGATAAGGAAGGATGTGAGGAGGACAAGATAAGGCCTGAAAAACAAGAGGGAGGGAGGGTAGGTCCCTGACCGGGTATTGTCGCGTACTCCCGGGTGCGGACTCAAGATTTTCCGCGGCTCAATAGCTGTCTACCAAGGTCGGAAGTAGATACGTTTTTCTAATTTTTAATTATCTCTACGTCCTAGCACAAATTAATTTAAGGATCTATAGCGCCTGCCTTAAACAACGTATGCTGATTTTTTTATTTTTTTTATATAGAATCACGGTATTGGGTTTTTTGTATCCAATCATTTTCCTGTGGTAGCTTTCCCCTGATTTTGCAAAAAATCGGGGGTTTTTTTTATGCTATTTATTTTCAATTTCAATCATTAGTTCATTGATTATTCAAGCGCAAAGCGGCCTGCAACAGCGTTCTCACGTTTTGGCCCTAGAAAGGGGCGCTGCCCCAGTATGGATGACAGAGTCTGCGGATGCTTACGCCAGACTCTTTTTTTTCGTTCTTTTTATGTTGCTCAGTAGAAAATAAAAAACAATATGTCCGGTCATATTAAAAGCTAGTAAAAGGAGTAAAGGATTTAACGAATTAAAGCGTGTCGCTGGCTGAGTTGATTCTCTGTTTAAGCTGATCAGCCTGTTTTTCGGTATAAGGTCAAATTTTTTCTTTGTTATTTCTTTTATCTTATTTAAGGCATGAATAAATTTTATATCTCATTGAGATGTGTTTTTTTAACCATGCTGCATGAGAGAGCAATTAATTCGCTGGCACGCATGCTCGCTTCTGTTTGAAAGGTGGGCATGGTCCCCCTGCGCTGGGAGGCCTATGAGCACGTCAAGGAGCTCATGGGGGGGCTTGTCTGCTGTGGAGGTTCGCGCAGCATGGCGCACTCCTTGTGGACCTGGGGCCAGCCATCGGTAAAAAGCGCGGCTGGAGCGGGGTAGCAGATAGGGTGAGGGGCGTTCGGGCCCCGGTCCGGCCTGCTCAGAGGCGACGGCTGCGTTAGAATCGATCAGGCCGCACAGCCAAGGAGGTGATCATGAAAGTTGCATTGGGCCAGATGGCCGTATCCAAAGATTCCCAGGAGAACCTGAATACCTGTCTGGGGCTGATCGAACAGGCATTGCGCTCTGAGGCGCAGTTGCTGGTGTTGCCGGAAGGGGTTCTGGCGAGAAATGTGGCCGACCCGGAGCTGGTGCTGAAATCGGCCCAAACACTGGACGGTGAGTTTGTCAGCCGACTGCGGACCGCGACCCGTGATACTGACCTTACGGTGGTGTTTTGTATTCATACCCCTGCCAGTGAGGGCAGGGTCTGGAATACGCTGGTGGTCTTGCGTGATGGCCTGGTCGTGGCGCATTACAACAAGCTGCATTTGTATGATGCGTTTTCGGTGCAAGAGTCGCGCTATGTGCAGCCGGGTACCGAGATCCCCGCTTTGATCGAGGTGGCCGGTTTCAAGGTGGGTTTGATGACTTGTTATGATCTGCGCTTTCCCGAGCTGGCCCGACGCTTGTGCATCGAGGGGGCGCAGGTGTTGCTGGCACCTTCGGCGTGGCTCAAAGGGCCCTTGAAAGAGCATCACTGGCGAGTGCTGACGACAGCTCGTGCTTTGGAAAATACAGCCTATATGGTGGCTGTCGGTGAATGTGGTGAACGCAATATTGGTCAAAGTCTGGTGGTAGACCCATTGGGTGTGATCGTGGCGCAGGCGGCGGAGACGCCAACCTTGTTGCTGGTGGATCTTGATCGGGAGCGTCTGGCTTACGCCCGCCGTATTTTGCCTGTTCTGGAAAACCGTCGCTTTGCACCGCCTGAACTGGCTTGACGAGCGGGGCCTTAGCCCGCCTTGCGAAAAGTCAGATTGACCCGGCCTGAGCCCCACAGGGGATGGGCCGGGCCTTCCAGCCTGCGTATGCCATGAAAATTCAATCTGGAAGGCCCCCACCAGATCAGCACATCACCGTCACGCAGCCGCAGGGTACGCACCGGGGCGCTGCGTGTTGCGCCACCCCATAAGAACAAGGCCTCACGCCCCAAGGACACCGAGACAATCGGGTGCTGCAAGTCGCGCTCGTTTCTGTCCTGATGCAAGGACATATGCGCGTGCTCGTCGTAGTAGTTGATCAGGCAGGTATCTGGCTGCAAAGGGCCCTGGCCTGACTCCTGGGCAATGTGCGTCAGCAAGTCCTTGAAGACCGGAGGCATGGCGGGCCAGCCCAAACCGCTTTGCGGGTCGGTGGGACTGTAGCGATAGCCGTGCTCGTCCGATATCCATCCCAAGTTTCCACAGCTACTTTGTGCGGCTGACATGCGATGTCCTGATGGAACCTGCATATGTCGCCAGGGGGCACTGTGCAGCAGTTCTTGAACCGCCCGCGCCAAAGCGGCGGCATAGGGCAGGGCCAGGCCCGGCAGGGCGATCAGGCCGGTATCCAGAGTCAGGACGTTGCCGGGATCGGGATCAAAGAGTGAGAGCGTGGGCATGCGGGAGTAAGCGAACCAATCAGGGACCAGAGTATAGTAATCGGGATTGCATTTTTGCGACTTCCCAATAGAGGTGTCTATGGTCGAGCTGCTGATTCCACAACGCCAGCACAGTATTGGTGCATTTGAGGTGGGGCGCGTTTTGCCCTTTCGCCAACGGCGTATGGTGGGGCCCTTTATCTTCTTTGATCGCATGGGGCCGCAGGCGTTGACGGCACCGGTAGGGACGGAGAATGATGTGCTCCCACACCCGCATATCGGCCTGTCTACCGTGACCTATTTGTTTGAAGGGGCCATGACGCACCGCGACAGTCTGGGCGTGGAGCAGGACATTACACCGGGTGCGCTCAATTGGATGACCGCGGGTTCAGGCATCAGCCATTCCGAGCGCTTTGAACCCATGCGCGCGCAAGGGGGTCGCATGGATGGTATCCAGGCCTGGGTGGCCTTGCCGGAACACAAGGAAGAACAGAATCCGGACTTTGTGCATTATGAGGCCGAGCAGCTACCTCTGATTAAGGATACGGGCCTGGAAGGTCGCCTGATTGCCGGCTCGGCGCTGGGTTTGTGCAGTCCCGCCAGTGTGGCCTCGCCTTTGTTCTACATGGAGTTGCGCGTGCAGGCCGGCCAGTCTGTCCCTTTGCCAACCGGCCACGACGAGCGCGCCATTTATATCTGTGCGGGTGGGTTGGAAATAGGTAGTCAGCGTTATCCAGCTGGCCAGATGCTGGTCTTTGCCAAAGGTGGCAGCCCCCGTATCCTTGCCGAGCAGAGCAGCCACTTGATGCTGCTGGGCGGCGAGCCTTTGGGACCACGCCATATCTGGTGGAACTTCGTGTCCTCGCGCAAAGACCGCATCGAGCAGGCCAAGGACGACTGGCTCAATGGCCGCATCCGCCTGCCGCCACTGGACGATGAGCAGTTCATCCCTTTGCCTGCGGTGTAGGCTCAGGTTGACTGTGACGGTGCAGGCCTTGCACCTGGAAAATGGCGTGCAGCTAAAACAGTCGCTGTGGGGGCGCCAAATCGTACACACAAAAAAAAGCCCTGGAAAGAATCCAGGGCTTTGAAGGCTTGCTCATCAGGCTGGTGGATTTGCCTGTATCTGCTCCATGAGCAGACTGGTTTTTTGATTGACGAACAAGCCTAGCAAACGGAATAGTACCGCTTGCGCAGAATGTTTAGGAAGGCAATTGTACGGATTGCCAACAAATGAAACAAAAAAGACCAGTTCGATAGCAGGGCTATTGCAAGGTGGTGTGTGGTGCCACTGATAGCCAGCGATCATGCCTGCTGATCCATCAATCACGGGCAGGAATGTTCAGGCCTCGTTGCACTGCCGGGCGGGCCTGGAATTGCTGCAGGACACGGGCCACGTTCTTGAATTGCTCGTACTCCACCAACTCGCCTGCGCCGTAAAAACCGATCAGGTTGGCAATCCAGGGGAACAGGGCAATATCGGCGATGGAGTAGCGGTTGCCCACCATCCAGTCCTTACCGTCCAGATGCGTGTCGATCACGCCCAGCAGCCGCTTGGACTCGTTGACATAGCGGTCACGGGGGCGCTTGTCTTCATAGTCCTTGCCGGCAAATTTGTGAAAGAAGCCGAGCTGACCAAACATGGGGCCGACGCCGCCCATCTGGAACATCAACCATTGCAGGGTTTCATAGCGTTGGGCCGGGTCCGCAGAGAGCAACTGGCCGGTTTTTTCTGCCAGATAGATCAGGATGGCACCGGACTCGAACAAGGCCAGCGGTTTATTGCCAGGGCCATTGGGGTCCAGAATCGCCGGAATCTTGTTATTGCTGCTAAGTGAAATGAATTCCGGGCTGAGCTGATCGTTGCGCTCAAAGCTGACCAGATGTGGCTCGTAAGGCAGGCCAATTTCTTCCAGCATGATGGAAACCTTGACGCCATTGGGGGTGGGCAAGGAATACAGTTGCAGGCGCTCGGGGTGCTGTGCCGGCCATTTGCGGGTGATGGGGAAGGCGGAGAGATCGATAGTCATGAGGTCCTTCACAATGGGGTGTAGAGGAAGCCTTGATAGTAGCAAGCGGTACGGCGACATACCGTCGCAGCCCGCCACCCCGTAAGGGATTTGTGCCGCTTAGCGGCTGCGCGGGCGCAAGGGGTCCAGCAAGGATTTCAGGCCGTTGTGGTCCAGCTCGTGCATCAGGGCCAGTAGCTGCCCCAGCCGCCCGGAAGGAAAGCCTTCCCGGGCAAACCAGTTCAGGTAATGCCCCGGCAGGTCGGCCAGCAAGCGACCTTTGTATTTCCCGTAAGGCATGGTGGTGTTCAACAGAGCAAGCAGGTCGTCGCTGGATTCAAGCATGGGGGCTTAACGGAGATGGTCGGCAAAGAAAGCGAGTGTACGCTCTTGAGCCAGTTGGTAGGACGCTGGGTGAAAATCGGGGCGATGATCGCAGCCAAAACCATGTCCGGCAGGCTCGTACACGTAAATGGCCACGTCCTTTTGCGCGTCTTTAATGGTCTGAATGGCGCTGGCAGGGATGGAATGATCCAGAGCGCCAAAGTGCATTTGCACCGGAATCTTGGGCTGTTCCTGGGCGTTCTGGGCAATCTGTGAACCATACCAGCAACTGGCGGCTTGCAGACCCTGCAAGCGGCAGGCGGCCAGCCAGCTCAAGGACCCTCCCCAGCAATAGCCCACAATACCCACCTTGCGGGAGCCCAAGGCATCGACGCAGGCCTGAATATCCAGCAGGGTTTTGTCGAGCGCAATGCGATTGCGCAGCGCCAGACCCGCTTGCACGTCCTCGGCGGTGTAGCCCAGTTGTACATTTTTCTCTTGTCGGTCGAACAGGGCGGGTGACAGTACGTGGTAGCCTTGCTCGGCAAAGCGCTCGCAGGTGTCACGGATATGTTGATTCACACCAAAAATCTCCTGCAGCACGATCAAGCCGCGTTCGGCCTGTTCATCGCCGGCGGCATAGGCCTCGAAACGGTGCTGGTCTGCGCTAGTCAAGCTAAGCATGCTCATGGCGGGTCCTTTAGCTATAAAACAATAATTCTCTCTTATAACAGTCGCCCATGCTGGGACGCCAGCCTAGGGACGTTTACAATCCACCCGGAATGGCGAGTAGCTTGACCACTTGCCCAAGCCCCTTCTACTTCAATGGAATAATGATGCGTGACGTGCTAATGGACAGTCTGTTCTGGACGATTGTGATGCCCTGGTTCTTGTTTCTAGGGCTGTTTCTTGTTCCCAAGCAACCTTCCTGGTTGCGAAGCTACGCCTTTCCTGGCGTGTTTGTGGCAGTAGGCCTGGGGCTGCTGGCTGCCGTGGCAGTGGGCGTTGGCATTTTCAGTATTGTGCTGGGTTTGATTGCCTTTGCCGTGTGTTACGAAAAGCAGAAAGCCAGCGCCTGAGTCCGGGGCAATGGCCTGAAAGAAACCATCGCAGGCAGTAGGCCGCGATGGTTTTTTTGCGCGTCAGCCATCCACCGGCTCGGTCGGCGTATCCAGCGTCAGCAGGTAAAAGGCGGCATCGAGCCAGCGCCCAAATTTGAAGCCCACTTCCTTGAACGTGCCCGAATGGGTAAAGCCCAGACGCTTATGCAGGTGGATACTGCCCGCATTGCTGGCATCAATACAGCCTACCAGCGTATGCACATTGGCCAGACGGGCACGGCGGATCAGCTCTTGCATCAGAATCTTGCCCAGGCCTTTGCCGCGATGCGCCGGGTGTACATACACGCTGTGTTCCATGGTGTATTTGTAGGCGGGAAAGGCGCGGAAGCTGCCCCAGGTAGCAAAGCCCATCAGCGTGCCCGCATCGTCCATGACGCCCACCACGGGAAAGCCGTTGGCGCGTTTGGTGGCAAACCAGCTCACCATGGCGTCGGGTGGGCGCGGCACATAGTCGTAAAGCGCGGTGGAGTTCACGATGGCGTCGTTCAGGATCGCCAAAATAGCGGCTGCATGCTGCTCTTCATCGCAGTCTATAAAACGCAGCCCGCTGTCACTGTCTTTCATCGATCTCTTCCTGTCCTGAGCAAGCCAAGGCGTCAACACCGTTGGTGACGGGGGGTGGGGCGCCAGCCTGGCTGTGTGGAGTGCTAAAGCTCATGAGCGGTAGCTCTGGCCTATCGTGTGGCGTATTTTATTCCACTATGTTGGGTTGCCAGTGGGAAATTCCTGCTAAGAACGTATCGAAGTTTGCTTTATTTTGAGGTCGTTGATGTTGATCTCCAGAGGCATGCCTGAAGAAAAGAAAAACGCGCAGCGTGGGCTGCGCGTTTTGGCACTCTTGTGGCGTGGGTAAAGGCTGATCCGCTGGTCGAACCCTCCACGCCCAGCCATCAATCGTAGCGAGCGGCGATATTGCGTTCGCCGATTGCTAGACCTGTGGTCATGCCCAAGCCGGTGTGCATGACCGTCACTAGTGTGCTGCCATCGGCCTGCAAGACGGAAAACGGAGCCGGTCCTTTTGCACCGTACACCCCCTGCCAGCGTTGAAGCACCTGAACCGGGCATCCCAGCACCGTTTCAGCCAGAGCCAGCAGGTACTGGTCTGTTTCTTCCTGGTTGAAGGGACTGGCTTGCTGGCCGTACTCGTGCGAATCCCCAATGATCAGGTCGCCCTGAGGGGTTGGGCTCATCAGCAAATGAATACCTTGCTCCAAGAGCACGCCGTGGCGTTGCTGTACCTGCTCGCGCAGTGTGGCTGCCAGAGGCAGGTCGCTGAAGGCACCATAGTGCAGGCAGGACAAGCCTGTCAGCAAGGGTCGGTCCAAGGCCCAGCCCGCGTCTTGTGCACGCACTTTCAGCATTTGCAGACGGGTCACCGAGGGTTTGACGGTCTCCAGCAGTTCGCGATGCAGGCTGCTGTAGTCATGGCCTGGGCACACAAAAATGCTGTTGGCCGTGAAGTCGCCCACGCTGCTGTGTACCTGACCCGCTTGGGCATAATGCACATGTGCTTGGGTATACACATCGACGCCCATGGCCTGCAGGCTGCTGGTAATGGCGGGCAGGGCGTCGCGCGAGTAAATCTGCAAATCGTCCAGACCTTGCAGCGCACCGTGGTGATGCCCCAAGCGGCCTTCAAACAAGGCGGCCAGTTCCTTGCCGCTCAGCATCTGGCATGCCACACCTTCATCCTTGGCACGGCCTTGAGCGAAGTCTTCCAGCAGTTCCAGTTCCAGATGATTGCGCGCCAGTACCAGCGAACCATTGCTGCGCACATGAAAGCCCGCTTGCGCGGCCAGTTCCAGCCACAGTCCGCGGCTTTGGCGAGCCAGTTCCATCATGATGCCCGGAGCCTGGCCGGTGACCAGGACCTGACCGAAATTACGTATGGTGGCGCCTTGGGCCTGATGACTGCGCTCAAGCACAGCCACCCGTAGCTTGCGGCGGGCAGCCGCCCAGGCATGTGCCATGCCCAGGATGCCGCCCCCCACCACGATCACGTCGTAGTGTTGTGTGCTCATTACTTCTTGGCTTCCGATTTACCGTCGTAACGCTTGGTCCATTCGTCGATGATGCGCTCGCGGTTTTCAGCAGCCCATACGAAGTTGTTGTCGATCAGACGCTGGTTCAGGTCTGCAGGCAGATGGGGGTTGGCGGTCGCGATGGAAGGAATGGCCAGAACCGCGAAGTTGGTCTTGTACAGATGGTTGGCGGCTTCGCTGGCAGAAAAGTCAGCCAGTTTCTGCGCGGCTTCCAGGTTCTTGGTGCCTTTCATGATAGCCGCGGCCTCAATTTCCCAGCCCAGACCTTCTTTGGGGAACACCAGCTCCAGGGGAGCGCCTTCTTCTTTCAGGCGGGCGCCGCGGTAGTCAAAGGACACGCCAATCGCATACTCGCCGGAAGCAGCCATATTGCAGGGCTTGGAACCCGAGTGGGTGTAGGCGCCAATGTTCTTGTGCAGGCCGTCCATGAAGGCCCAGCCTTTATCTTCACCAAACAGCTGCAACCAGGCGCTGACGTCCAGGAAGCCGGTGCCGGAGGAGGCGGGGTTGGGCATCACGATCTTGCCGGCATAGACCGGCTTGGTCAGATCTTCCCAGGAGGTCGGCATGGGCAGCTTGTTTTTTTCCAGCTCGACGGTGTTCACACACAAGGCAGCGGCAAACCCGTCCATGCCGACCCAGCTGGGCGGATTGTTCTGGTCGCGCATTTTGGCGTCAATTTTTTCCAGACCCTTGGGGGCGTAAGGCTGCAGCATGTCCTGGCTGGCCATCAGGCCCAGGGAGGAGCCGGCCAGACCCCAGACCGCGTCAGCTTTCGGGTTGTTCTTTTCAGCGAGCAACTTGGCGGTGATGATGCCGGTGGAGTCGCGGACCCACTGGATCTTGATATCGGGGTTCTCTTTTTCAAAAGCGGCCTGGTAGGCTTTGAGCTGATCGGCTTCCAGCGCGGTATACACCGTCAGGGTGGTGGCAGCGTGTGCCAAAGAGGCGGTGCCCATCAAAGCGGCGGCCAAGGAGCTCAGAACAATGGTTTTCATGAAGGAATGTCCTTGTGACAGCAAAAGGGGGAGGGGTTAGAGAGAGTCGCTGGGGTGTTCGCCCTGGGCCATGCGCTCATTGATCTGTTCAATCACGGCAGGCAGTTGGGCAACGGTATCAATCAGATAATGAGGCTGGGCGTGGGCAAACGTGGCAGCAGCGCGATCACGCAGGGTCTGGCGGCTCGTTTCATCCAAGGCCAGAAATTCCAGCTCGGTCAGACCGGCGGCGTTGCCCGAGAGCAGCAAACCCACCGTCCACATGCCGGCATTGCGGCCTTCCTCAATTCCGACCGCCGTATCGTCAATCTTGACGCAGGCGCTGACATTGCGGATTTCCAGACGGATGACGTTTTCCAAGGCCATGGCGGGCCAGGGGCGCGCCTGTGGCACTTCATCGAAGGCCACGTGGTAGTCCACCAGCACTTGCTGGCGATGGGCGTGTTGCAACAGATTGTCCAGAACCAGACGCGGGTAGCCGGAGCACGAGCCAATCTTCAGGCCTTGGCGACGCGCCCAAGACAAGGTTTCACGCGCACCCGGGATGGCCGCGGAGAACTCGCCCACGCGTTCGTTTTGCATGGGCAGGAACGTGTTGTAGATGCGGTCCACATCGTTATCATCAGGCTGGCGATCGTGCAGGGCCACGAATTGGGCATGCACTTCGGGCAGTTCCAGCATGGCTTTGATGTGGTCCCATTTGCCAATGCCCATGGCGCTGCGAGCCTGGTCCAGGTTCAGGGTCAGATCAAAGCATTTGAAGGCTTCAACCAGAATTTGAGTGGGAGCAAAGGAGCCAAAGTCCACCAGCGTGCCGGCCCAGTCGAAAATCAGGGCTTCAAGGTGCATGGCCTGGGAGGTGGATGTATCAAGTGGCGTATTTGCGCAAGTAGGGGAGGGCATTGCGGTCCTATCGGGTTGGAGAAAGAGAGGGAGAGCGCCAGGCCTGGCTGCGGCGCAAGGCGGCACGGCTCAGTACATGAACCAGCAGGCAGACAAAACCGGAGCTCAGCATGATGACCGTACACATGGCCGCTGCCGGGCCAATAAAGCCGGCGTCATCCATATTCATGACGGCGACCGAGGCCAGCACGGTTTGCGGGCTGTAAAGAAATACGACGGCAGACACGGTGGTCATGGCCGAGACAAACAAATAGCGCGCCACGGACAGCAAGGCAGGCAGACACAGGGGCAAGGTCACCCCCATCAAGGTGGACAGGCGTGGCGCTTTCAAGGAAGCCGCGGCCGCCTCCAGCTCCGCGGGAATCGCCTTCAGGGCGGTCACGAAGTTCAGGTGGGCGCTGGTGTACAGGTGAATGACGCTGCACAGGACCAACAAGGTCATGGAGCCATACAAGCCGGCCAGGGGGTTGTTGGGATGGTTGAAAAAGAAGATGTAACCCAAACCCAGGACCAGTCCGGGAATGGCCATGGGGGCCAGCGCCAGCATCTGCAACAGGCTGTACAGACCTTTGTCGGTCCGGCCGCGGGCGGGGAGTTTTTCCAGCACCCAGGCACCCAGGAAAATCAGGGCCGAGCCGATCACGGCGGTGAACAAGGCCATGGTCAGGCTGTTGCGCCAAGCCAGCCAGCCGCCGCCATCCATATTGTTGAAGTCGTAGGACTTCAGGGACAGGCTCAGGTTGTAAGGCCAAAACTTGATCAGGGAGGCCCAGACGGCCATGCCCACAATGGTCAGGATCGCCAGGGAAATCAGCACCATGATCCCCATGAAATAGCGGTCACGGCGGCGGTGTGGCTGGGGCGAATAGGCGCTTAAAGACCCTTGTGCCTGACCGCGAGCACGGGTACGCAGGTGGCGGTCCAGAAAGAAGGTCAGGACGGCCGGGATCAACAGCAGCACCCCAATGGCAGCGCCTTTGGAGAACTGTAATTGGCCGACCACGGCCTTATAGGCTTCCATAGCCAGTACGTTGTAGGAGCCCCCCACGACCTTAGGTACCCCAAAGTCGGTGACCGTCAACGTAAAGACCAGGCAGGCGGCGGAGAAGACGGCATAGCGGCTGGCAGGCAGCGTCACGGTCATAAAGCGACGCCAGGCGTTGGCGCCCATGGCGCGCGCCGCGTCATACAGGCGGGCATCGGCCAGAGCCAGACCGGTACTTAAAATCATCAAGGCATGGGGGAAGGTATAAAAAGCCTCCCCCAGCACAATGCCCCAGAAGCCGTAGATCGTCTCGTCGCCTATCCAGTGACGCAGCAGTCCCTGATTGCCGAATAAATAGATCAAGGACAGGCCCGGCATCAGCGAGGGCGCCAGCAAGGGCAGCAGTCCCAAAGCCCGGAACAGACCGGCACCCCGGATGCAACAGCGCTGCAGGGCAAAGGCAAAGGCGTAGGCAGTGGGAATGACAATGGTCAGGGTGGTGAGGCCAACCAGAATCGAGCGACCCACCATGTGCATGAAGCCTGGGGCGCTGATGATGGACCAGAACTGGCCCAGCCCGACCAACTGACCCTCGCTGTCCTGAACGGCTCGCAGCAGGATAAACAGCATGGGCAGGGCCAAAAACAGCACCAGCAGGGCAAACAGGGCAATCAAGAGGGCGCGTCGTGCTGCCGCGCCTATCCAGGCAGGCAAGACGCGACGAGTCAGCGGGGGATTCTTCACGCGTGTGTCGGCAAGGGGTAGCCCGTACAGGCTGGTCGAGGGCAGGGCGGCCGTGCCGGCTGGCGGTACGGCAGTATTAGTGGTGGGCATGCAAGGCCTCGCTGGGAAGCTGGATACGACAGCGTCGTGCAGCCAATGGGTCAAGCAGGCGGTCTCCCTGCTCCGGATTGACGATGGCCTGCACAGTCAAGCCGTCCATGCCCTCCGGACGCAGCGTCAGTTTGTAGTGGCGACCCAGGAAGATGCCATCCACAATGTCTGCCAGAAACGTATTGGTGACCGAAGTGGGGCTGTTGTTGTCCAGAACGCGGATGTTCTCGGGACGTATGAACAGTCGTCCGGCACTGGTTGGTGCCTCCTGGCTCAGGTCCAGACGAACCCGCTCGACCAGCACCGAGCAATCATGCAAAGGCGTGAACGGCAGCCAGTTGGCCTCGCCCACGAAACCGGCGACAAATGGGTCTGCCGGGGCGCGATACAGAGCCTGGGGACGATCAAATTGAACCAGGCGGCCTTTATCCATCACGGCAATGCGGTCGGCCATGACCATGGCCTCTTCCTGGTCGTGCGTCACCATCAAGGTGGTAATGGACAGCTGTTTTTGCAGCGCACGCAGCTCGCTGCGCAGGCGTTCGCGCACCTGCGCATCCAGGGCGGACATGGGCTCGTCCAGCAAAAGCAGCGAGGGTGAAGGAGCCAGGGCGCGGGCCAAGGCCACGCGCTGTTGCTGGCCGCCGGACAATTGGGCCGGGTATTTGTTTTCCGAACCGGACAAACCCACCAGATCCAGCATTTCCGAGACCCGCTGACGCACTTGTGTGGCCAGGTCTTTGCGGGGCGACAGCCCATAAGCAATGTTTTGAGCCACGGTCAGGTTGGGAAACAGGGCGTAGGACTGAAACAGGATGCCGTAGTCGCGTTGTTGGGGGGGCAGTTCAGTGATGTCACGTCCAGCCATAACGATGCTGCCCCGGTCTGCCTGTTGCAGGCCTGCAATGCATCGCAGCAAAGTGGTTTTGCCGCAGCCCGAGGGGCCCAGCAAACAGACCAGTTCACCGGCCTGGATATCCAGGCTGACCTGGTCCAGGGCAGTAAAGGAGCCGAACTGCTTGTGCAGTCCTTGTATGGTTAAAAAAGCAGGCTTGGCGCTCATCCCGAGGTTCCGACTTGTCATGAATGTCATGAACGTCAGTATGGGAGTCCTATATGGCGGCCCGATGACAGTACAACGAATTTCTGTAATACGAGAATCGGATAATTTGGGTTTTGAGTTTTCCCAAGGAGAGCGGCAGCATGCTGGCTCTGGAACTAAAGTCCTTTCACGCGACGGCCCATTGTGGCTCGATTACCAAGGCGGCCCAGTTGCTGGGTATCAGCCAGCCCACGGTCACCTCGCATCTGCGGCAACTGGAGAGCCGCTACGGGGTGGAGCTGTTTTATCGGCAGGGCAAAGGAGTCTATTTAAGCCAGCAAGGGGAACGCCTGCTGCCGCAAGTTGAGCAACTAATGCAGCAGGCCGCGCAGATTGATTTCAGTCTGCGAGACTTGCGTGATTTGAAAAGCGGCATATTGCGGGTAGGGGCGACCGGACCGTATTACATCATGGCGGTATTACGGAATTTTCATCAGGCCTACCCAGGTGTGAAAATGCGTTTGAGTATCGACAACTCTCATCGGGTGCTGAGTGCCTTGCACGATTACCAACTGGATGTGATCGCTTCGTCGGCGCTGGTGGATGACTCACGTCTGGTGCGTCTTGTGCTGGCCTCCGATCCTTTAGTGGCCGTGCTGCGCAAGGATCACCCGCTGGCAAGCCGCCAACGCCTGCGGATTGTGGATCTGTGCCGCTACCCTATGTTGATGCGCGAGTCTGGGTCCATGACCCGGGAGCTTTGCTACCAGGTCTTTGGCCAGGCGGGGCAGGAGCCCACACACATTCTGGAAATAGGCAGCCGGGAGGCCATTGGGTGGGGAGTGGTGTGCGGCATGGGCGCCAGCTTGCTGCCTTTGCGTGAAGTGCCGGCGCACCCGGACATCATCAGCTTGCCCTTGAGCGATGTCTCGGCGCACTTGAGCGAATTTGTGTATTGCCTCAAAGAACGCGCGCAGGGTCATGCCATACGCGCGTTTCTGGAGCAGGTGCAGGCCCAGTTGCCCGCACCGGGAGGCTAAGTTCAGTTCAGTTCAGCCAAGCCTTTCTCGAAGGCCTGACGGGCCTTTTGAACGGCATCACGCTGATCCTGAACCGCCTGGCGCTGGCTGGCAATCTGGTCCTCTTGCTGGGCCAGCTGTGCGCTAAAGCGTTCGCCCAAGGTGCTCTGTGCGCTGACCGCGGCCAGATTGGCGCGGATGCGCTCCTGCTCTGCAATCGTCTCATTCAGGCGCTCGACCGCCAGGTTCTGCGCCTGCTGGGCCTGGCTCAGTTGCCGACGCAACTCAATCAGCTTGTCCATCTTGGCCTGCAGGGCCTGGTCCTGGCCGTTGCCTCGCCATTGCACCAGCAGGGTTTCGTCGATGTCTTCCAGACGCAGTTCCGTCTGGTCCTGCAGGCTGAGCTGAGCCGTGACGGTGATGGTTTTACCTTTGGGTACCTTCACTTTCAGGCGGTGTTCCTGGGCTGTGTCGCTATCGTGGGCATCGGATTTGAAGGACCAGCCATCCTGACGCGGTAACTGGATCAGGACGGTCCTATCTTCGTTCGCGGGACCCGTGATCTCGAAACGGAAATTTTGAAAGCGGGTCCATTCCGATCGAGCCACGCCATCGCTGACGCGCGTGTTGCTCAGGCGATATTCCTCTGTCTGTTCTTCACGGATCTGCACTTTGCTGTCCTGGGCAAAGTAGATCAGGCGTTGCTCTCCAGTTGGCAGCCCGGCCAGCTCCGCATCTCCCACATGACCGTCTTGCTGGTCAAAGACGGTGATGATGCCCGGTGGCAGGCTATTGGCCTGCTGATTGTTGACCCAAATGGCGGCCGTGGGATGATCGCCCGCCTGACCACTGCGATATACCGACAGAGCCTCAGCCTGCAAGGACGTGTCCATAAATGGGACGGAGACTGTCTGGCCGGTGGGAACATTCACTGTCTCGGGCAAGCTAAAGCGTACCTGGGTTTGACCTTCCTGAGCTTGAGCGTCGCTGTTGGCACCACCCGCGGCCCATTGTTTGGAAAGGGCGCTGTCTGCCATGTAGGCTGCTTCAGCGATGGGGGCAGGGGCAGGGGGGGCCATGCGGGCACGCATGGCATTAGCCATGGCCGGATGGGCTTGATTCGCGCGCACGCTTGCTTGGGTGTCCGCTTTCGGGGCGATGACGCTGCCCACGGCAACGGGCAGTTCGGGGCGCTCGTTCCAGTAGCGCTCCAGCAGGCGTTGACGCAGCATCACTGGCGAACCCGAGCTTAAGGTGACCTTGACGTTTTTCCAGTCCTCGCCAGTGGTGTTTTCGAAAATGGCCCAGGCCTGCAGTCGGGCTTTGCCCTCTTGCATCATCAGTCGGTAGGAGCTTTTCCAGACTGGGGCAGGAATCAGATAGGACAGACGCGCGGTCTTGGTGTCGGTCTTGTTCAGGACCAATTGAATGTCACGCGATTGCTGATTGTTTTGTCCGGCCAAGACCTGCGCGGCTTGCTGCAATTGTTGCTGCACGGTTTTATCCAGCACTTCCAGGCTGGTGTCGGGACCCAGCTCCAATGTCTGAATCTGGCCTTGCTCCGTGAGCACGCTCAGGATGGCCTGGGAGGAGCGCTCGTTAGTGGCCGCGATGGTCTGTACACCCAGAACGGCACCGCGCACCTGGCGACCTTGCGAGCTGGCGCTCAGTTGTTGCCCTCGCAGGGCCTGCGCCAAGGCGGCGGGCGAGCCCAGATCCTTGGCCGAGAAGGGCAAACTGTCAAAGCTCTCTTTCAACGGGGCCAGGCCGGACAGGGTCAACGATTCAATGCGGCTTTTGCCGTCTACGGCCATCAGGGTTTTTAAAATATCATCGACCTGGTTCAGAGGCACGCGCAGTTGGGCGGTTCCTGTGTCGGTAATCGGGATCTGTCGTTCGATCTCGGCCATACCGGCGCTGGATAAGGTGATCGCTTCGATCTGCTGGGCCCAGGCTGCACTGGCTGTTGAGCCCATCCAGACCAGCATCAAAGCACCGGTCAACGAGCGCAGGCGTGGAGCACGCGCCGCGTGGGGCATAAATTGGTTCATGGCGCTTCCTTATTCATCCATAAGCGAAACAAAGGGTTGAAGCGCATTATGCCTAGCCTTGCTGGGCTCTGTCTGTCATTCGGGTAACAAAAAATGCCATGCCTCGATTTCCCGCAGCCTGGAGCAAAAAATGCTTACGTCATCAAAAGCGCACACGCCTCTGCTAGGATTTGGTCAGCGAGACTGTGGGACACGCACTTTTCATTAATCGGGTGAAGGATCATTATGATGTGGACGTCGTGGGGCAATGCCTGGGCGGGAATGGGAGTTGCTCTGGTTTTGGCCGTCTGTTTTTATTGGCCCGCCCGGCGCCTGTCCTGGAGTCTGCCCATCGAACTGGAGTCCGGCTTGAGTACACGCCCACGTCGACTACACCGGCAATGGGGGTGGGTGTGCCAGGCCCTGGCTTTGGGGCTGATGCTTTGGGCAGGGTGGCGCTGGCAACTGACTCCGGCCGCAGTGGCTGCCTGTGTCTGGATCGCCGTTACCGCTTTACTGGCCTGGATTGATGCGGAAACCGGCTACCTGCCCGATCGCCTGACCTTGCCTTTGTTGTGGCTGGGCCTGCTGGTCAATCTGGATCACACCTTTACCACGTTGCCCTTGGCGGTGCTGGGTGCAGCGCTGGGTTATGGTCTGCTGTGGCTTTTGAATCATGGTTTCCTGCTGCTGACCGGACGTGCCGGCATGGGGTACGGCGACTTCAAGCTGCTGGCGGCCCTAGGGGCCTGGCTGGGGGCAAGTGCCCTGCCCGGCATTCTCTTGTCTGCCTCTGTCCTGGGTTTGCTGGCCGTGCTGATCTTGCGCTTGGGTGGTCGGCTGGCGGCAGGGCAGGCCATTCATTTTGGGCCTTATCTGGTCCTGGGGGGCTGGATCATGCTGTTTTCTCTGCCTCGCCTTTTTTAAGAAGCAGGGGCATTCGCTCAGCTAAACAAGATTTGATGGTTTGCCCATGCCCGCCGCAGGGGCCGGAAGTGTCCACCGACAGGTCTTGTTGACCCTTTTGTGAGTGCGGCGCATCTCGCTTGGCATCCTGGGTACTCGCTCCCGGCCAATAGGTGATAGTTGGGGCTGGCTGGGCAGTCGTGGTAAAACGTCCCGGGCCAGTCGGGCTGGCAGCCATTGTGCCCAAGCGGTCAGCAGACGCACAAGGCGGTTCTATGGACATTATCCCGCTGATAAAGCGGACGGGAACCTGGGGATGAAGGGATGATTATTGTTGTTGGTGCTGGTGTGGCGGGTTTGGCAGCGGCGCGCCGTCTGAGTATGCAAGGTCAGGCTGTGACGCTGGTGGCTCCGCCAGAGCGGCAGCCTTCGTGGGGTGAAACCTTGTCTGAACGCGGTGCCCAGGTCTTGACCCGTCTGGGATGGGAAAGCTGCCTGGATGAGACGGTGGCTCTGCGCTCTCAGGGGCGTTTTTCGGTATGGGGAAATGAAGGGCTGCGCACCGTGCAGGACGAGGATGGTCAGGGGTACCTGCTGGACAAGGCACGTCTGGAGCAGGTGCTGCTTGAACGCTTGCAGAAAGAAGAGAAACTCAGCTTGCGTCGCACACGAGTTCTGAGCCTGGAACACCAGCCTCACGGGCTTACTGTCAGATTGGCGGATGGCACGAGCCTGGAAGCCGCTGCCTTGATCGATTGCAGCGGTCGCGCGGCAGTATCTTGCGGGTCGGTTGCCAAGCGTCAACGACTGGACAGGCTGGTCGCGGCCTGGCGTGTTTTTGATCTACCGCAGGGAGCGGAGCCTCTGGCGGCTTCATTGGTCGAAGCGGCGGAGTTGGGATGGTGGTATTTGTCTCCCATGCCCGGCCATCGTTTGACGGTGGCCTTGTTCTCGGATGCGGATCTCTTGCCTGACGCTTTGAGTCATGATGGGTCGACGTGGGCCGGTTTACTGGCTTGCGCCGATGCAGCGCGCGTGCGTATGGAAAGTCTGGGCTTGATCGATCAAATGGCCGACTGTGCTCCTACCGTCAGCGCAGCTGCCAGCGCCACCGTGTCTCACTTTGTTGAAGGCCGTCTCCTTCGCGCTGGCGATGCGGGCGCCGCCATGGACCCCTTGGCGGCCAATGGTCTGGCTACGGCGCTGTGGAGCGGCTCGCAATCGGCACAGGCGGCTCTGGCCCTGACGCAAGGAAACCCTGAGCCGGCACGATCGTATGAAAAAGACTATTTGCTGGGTCTGGTGCGTCACCTGAATGCTCAACATGCCCTGTACGGTAGGGAGCAGCGTTATGCGGCGCAGCCATTCTGGCAACGCCGTCATCGCCCTTTGGAGTAGTCAGCAAAAGGGTGGGCCAGCCGAGCAAAAGGTGATGGGCCTGTGCATGTCAAAAAGCCGAAGCAGAATAAAGCATCTGTTTCGGCTTTTTTGTCGCTGGATCTTCGGGGTCAAGGAGATCGGTGTCTCCCCCTGACGGTTGTGCTCGTTGGCAAGGGGGCATACATCAGATCTGTCGATCCGGGCAGGTTCGCCTCCGTGCGAGGCCATGAACTTTCTGGGGCTTTTCAAACTGGTCTTTTGCGCTGCTGGTTTCACGGTTTCAGCTCAGACTGAGTGGTAGCTCGATAGGACGGCGTACGCATTTACTCAAAAGAGTGCGTTTTATGTCGTTGCCAACAGCCCAAGGCTATTTTTAATGGAAAGATCTCAGTACGGATGCGCTCTTTTTAAGTGGCGGCGCAGGGTTTTAACATATGGCCGCTATTCGTATTTTGTAATGGGCATGTTATGTGCTTGGGCCGCACGAACTGGTTTTCCTGGTTTCAGGTAGTGTAAGTGACTGTTGATCCACACTTTTTTCTTCTTGGCCTGATTTTTCTTGTGGCTTTTCTGCTGCTCGCTTTGGGCCCGGCGCTAAGCTTGTCCGCCCCTGGGGAAGCGCTGCCCAGATATCAAGGTAAGTTGCCCGATTTTTAGTGCTTATCTGATCGCGGTGCTTGCGTTTGGTGTTCAGCTTGACTGCTGTACTTCAGGGGGGGGGAAGGTCGGGGTGGGGGCCTCGTGCGCTCCTGTAAGGGGCTCGAAGATCTTAGCGTTTGGGTGCGGACACAGCAAAAAGCCGATCATCTTTTGATGATCGGCTTTTTGAGGAATTTGTGGTGCCCAGGAGAGGACTCGAACCTCCACACCCGAAGGCACATGGACCTGAACCATGCGCGTCTACCAATTCCGCCACCTGGGCTTTGATAAGGGCTGCTGCCCGTCTCAAGCATTAAATTATAGGATGGATCTTTTGGTAAATGCAAGCATTTTCATTGGGCACGGTTTATTTTGATTTTTGGTTGATTGTCATTCTCATTATCATTAATATGTGTCGAGTGATATAGCATAAGAGTGTGACTATGAAATTTAACACAATGGATGTCGAGCGCATGTTGCAGGATATGGGGCAGGGTCGAAAGTACTCTGCCCGAGCTATGCAGCTCATGCTGATGGCCTTGCTCAAGGAAGGCAGCACTCATGGGTATCAACTAATCCGTCGTTTTGCGCAGATCAGCCAGAACAGTTATGTGCCCAGCGCCGGCGCGGTGTATCCGGCCTTGGCCTTTTGTGCGACTCAAGGTTGGGTTCTGATTGAGGAGCAAGGGCGCCGCAAGATGTACAGCCTGACTCCGGAGGGGCTGGCGTATCTTGAGGCGCAGAAAGAGAAGTGTGACTACCTACTGCAGTCCTTGACCTACCGCGGGCGCAAGCGGGTATGGATACGGCAGATGCTGGCTGAACAGAGTAGTGACGAGGATTTAAAGGCCGCGCAGGAACAGACGGGTTGGCTGCCCGAATTTGTCCAGGTACGCCATAGTCTTAAACAGGCCATGTTTGAACAATCGACAGCCAGTCTGGCACGACAGGCTGACGTGGTGGCAATTCTGGAGAAAGCCATCGCCGAAATACGCAATTTGCCCAAGGAGTCTTAAGCATGCAGTCCGAACAATTAACGCAAAAAGTGGCCCATCCCCTGAAGTTGCGATTGCTCACCGTCAAGCATCGCCGTGAGCTGGGACCTCACATGCTGCGCATTACCCTGACGGGTGCTGACCTGGAGGGGTTTTACTCGCCGGGGTTTGATGATCACGTCAAACTGATTTTTCCGGATCCAGCCACCCATTCCCTGCGTCTGCCCCAAATGGGTGAGCGCGGTATGGTCTTTGCGGCGGGGCAGGAAAAACCTCCCATCCGTGATTACACGCCGCGCGACTACCGCGCGGCGGAACAGGAGATGGATATTGATTTTGTGCTCCACGGTGACGGCCCGGCGTGCCGATGGGCCATGCAAGCCAAGGAAGGTGACAAGCTGGGGGTCGCGGGACCCCGTGGCTCCTTTCTGCTCAGCAAGGAACTGGATTGGCAAGTCCTGATCGGTGACGAAACTGCCATACCTGCGATGGCACGACGCATCCATGAACTGCCTGCCACGGTGAACGTGCAGGTGTATGTCTTGGCGCGCAATTTATTGACGGTAGGGACGCTAGCGGCGCCCGATCACGTTACGGTGAACTGGATTCCATCACTGGCCGGGTTGCCGGGCATTCTGGACGCGCTGCGGGCTGCGGCGCAGCCCAGCGGCACCGGCTATGTATGGGTGGCGGCAGAATACGCAGTTGCCCAAGGGCTGCGTGAATACTGGGTGCAGGAGCGTGGCCTGGATAAGAACGCGATTCGGGCCAGCAGTTACTGGCGCCAAGGCGATCAGGGCGATCAGGCCCCTCGTCTGGATTAAGCGGCTTGTTGCTGAGGGTAGGGTTGGGCGCGCAAGCGGCCACCCACGTGCAGCACTGGCTGCAGGTCTGTGTCCAGCGTTGTCTCGGGATGCGCCAGGCGATGCTGGTCAATCAGGCGTGCGATCGCATCCATGTTCAGCAGCAATGTGCTGTCGATATCAGGCTGAAAACGGGTCCAATAGCCGCCCCGACAACTGGAGCCCAGCCAGCGAGGCTCATAATCTCCGACAGTATCCGCATGCTGTTCGCGGACAACGGCCAGCCGCGAACAGCCAGGACGAAGCACAATGCGGTAGCTTTGCTGTTCTAGGGTGAGGTGATAGCAGTACGGTGCAGACATAGTTTCTCCTGTTTAGCTCTTGGAAGCGGCTTCCGGGTGAGCAAGTTGGATTAAAGGACCCGTTGAGCGCCTGCTAGGTCAGGCATAAAAAAACCCGCTGGCAGCGGGTTGTTGTCATAACGATCCCTTTGGTTGCCAGATGGCCATATCTTGAATCCACCTTGTGCGGGTACACAGGTTGGCATGGGTTACCCCAACTCTTGATATGGCAATAAGCATAAAAGCGATTTTCATGAAGCGCAAGAGGCCGACAAACTTCTGTCCATCATAAAAAACAGAAATAGTTTGCGCGAATTGAAAATCGTGTTATAGTTATTTTCTGTCTTGCAACGACGTGTTTAAAAACAAGTGTTGCAGTCAGAGCCCAGGTGGCGGAATTGGTAGACGCGCATGGTTCAGGTCCATGTGCCTTCGGGTGTGGAGGTTCGAGTCCTCTCCTGGGCACCAAAATTCCTCAAAAAGCCGATCGTCGAAAGATGGTCGGCTTTTTGTATTGTGGTTTGGGAAATCGGGGTCGTATAGATATCCAGGCGCAGTTCAATTTGGTCCTTTTCATGCCCCCGACGGAGCCAGCCTGTCCGACCGGTAAGGGACTGTGCGGTTGGGTTCGCGTTCAAGCGTAAACGGCGCTTACAAGGCTGGTTCTTCTGCCTGCAAATAATGCTTTATTTATAAGGTTGGTTCTTCTACCTGCAAAGAGTGCTTTGTATTAGGCAGCTCAGGTCGACGCGCTGTTTGATGGCTTTTATTCTCCAGGCAGGATGGTTAGTGCACTCTTCTCCCTGGCCTTGTTCAGGTGCAGTTGAGCTGGCGTTTGAATCCAGTTCTTTCAACCATCGCCGTTGTCCATTCGATCTTGCTTCGTCCACGTGCTGTCAGCCAGCCATCGATCTGATGGGCAAACAAGCCTATTTGCCTAGCTAGCAATTTGGTCAGTTACTCAGTCAGTCGAGTGGTAGTAGTAGCTTGATCTGTCAGTTAGCCTGCTTGCCGTCCTCGTTCCTTGTCTTGTTCTTTGAAGGAGGAGTGCGTACACCCCTGTACTGAATGGCTAATCGTCACTTGCCGTATTTATAAGATGTATTTAATATATATCTTTATGGGCGGTGGCGATTTCATCAACTGCCTCACCTCATGTTAAAGGGATGAAAAATGCAAGTGGGAATGTTGAAATTGGCGGGTCTGCGACACCCTGAGTGTGCTGACAAAGTGGCGAATGCCTTGGCAGCGGTCCAGGGTGTGCAAGCGGCAGACGCTTCGTTTGAGAATGCGAAGGCATCGGTGCGTTTTGATGAAACCCAGGTGTCGTTGGAAGATCTGCATGCCGCGGTTGAACAGGCGGGCTATCAGATTGCCAAGCCAGCGCATGGAGAGGATGGCGCATGTTGTGGCGGCTGCGGCGGTTAATAGCGGCGACTTTATGAAATGGAAAACCGATTGTTCAAACGCAGTCGGTTTTTTTTGTCCCAAAAATCAGGCGGGGTTTTTGAGGCAGGGGCCGTGGCAGGCAGAAAAAGATCCCTTTGTTTCTCCCGCATGGGATTGGTGATGTGTTCATAGGCCTGTAAAGAAAGCCACCGATCATGCAGTGTTGATTTCTTATTCGGAAGTGCCCGTGCTTAATCAATCATGCGCCTGTATTGCCGTTACGGCAGTCCTTGGGCTTGAAGCCTTGCTCGCTGCGTACCTTCTCAAGTCCAGTCTGGGACAAGAAAATAAGAAGGCTTGCTGGGCGCCCAGCGAATGGCTTGTCAACGCGCAAGAGCCCGGCAAAGGGTGTGGCTTGGGACGTACACGTGGAGTGGGGGCTGCGGGCCTAACCTTTCATGGGGCCTTGCCTCGGTGCCCAAGCGCCTTGCTGTATGGGCGCACAAAACAAAAAGCCGATCATCGAAAGATGATCGGCTTTTTGAGGAATTTGGTGCCCAGAAGAGGACTCGAACCTCCACACCCGAAGGCACATGGACCTGAACCATGCGCGTCTACCAATTCCGCCACCTGGGCAATATCGTTGTATGCTTATGACTGTGCCAAAAGCCTTCAACGTTTTTGCTGCGTAAGCAGCAAAGAAAAAGGATTATAGGCATACTTTATTAATAATGGAAGTGTCCTTTTGAATAAAAAACATCAAGACAGTACTGAGGACCGTATTCAAACAACGGGCCGTTATGAATTGCCGCCTGACTTCGACCCGGATACCCCGACGCGGGAAGCGATCCTGGCGGGGCTGCGCGAAGATGCAGACGGCCTGACCATGCAGGCTCTGGCACAAAAGCTGGGCCTGGGCAAAGAGATTACGGTGGGTTTTGAGCGGCGTGTGCGCGCAATGGAGCGCGATGGACAACTGCTGATCTCCCCCGAAGGCAAGATTCGCAAAAACAGCCAGACTGGTTTTATCGCGGGCAAGGTGTTGGGTCATCGCGACGGCTTTGGTTTCTTGCAGCGTGACGACGGGCAGCCTGATCTGTTCTTGTCCCCACGAGAAATGGCCAAGGTGTTGCACGGCGACCACGTTATGGTGCGCATCGTCGGAGAGTACCGCGGCAAGCCAGACGCCTCGATCGTAGAAGTGACGGCGCGTCACACCAGCAAGCTGGTGGGACGTTTCCTGCGCGAGCGTGGCACGTTTATCGTGGTGCCTGAAGATCAGCGCATCAAGCATGACATTCTGATTCCAAGCGGGGAGCAGGGCGAGGCCGAGCCCGGTCAGGTCGTCACCGTAGCGATTACCCAACAGCCGGAGCGGCATCGTCAGCCTTTGGGGCGTGTGATTGAGGTGCTGGGGGAAATTGACGATCCTGGCATGGAAATCGAGATTGCCGTGCGCAAGTTTGAGGTGCCGGTCGATTTTTCCGACAAGGCGCTCAAGCAAGCCGCCCGCATTCCTGCCAAGGTCAAGCCTTCGGAATATAAAGGCCGTGTCGACTTGCGCGATGTGCCATTCATTACGATTGATGGGGAAGACGCCCGCGACTTTGATGATGCGGTGTATTGCGAACGTGTCGATATCGGAACCGGTAAACGGCCCCGCTGGGCGTGGCGTCTGCTGGTGGCAATTGCAGATGTCAGCCATTATGTGCGTTCGGGTGACGCGCTGGATGAGGATGCGCTGGAGCGGGGTACCAGTGTGTATTTTCCGCGCCGCGTGATTCCTATGCTGCCCGAAAGTCTGTCCAACGGAATCTGTTCGCTTAATCCATCGGTAGACCGTCTGGTCATGGTCTGCGATATGGTCGTGTTGGCGGATGGCGCCAAGTCCGGCACCGTTTCAGCCTATCAGTTTTATGAAGCGGTCATCCACTCGCATGCGCGCACCACCTATTCTGATATCTGGAGCGCCCTGCAGCAGCCCACAGGCCCGGCGGCCAATCAGATCCAGCATGTGCTGGAGCCCGTGCAGAATCTGTATGCCCTGTATCGTGTGCTGGCCGAGCAACGTGCTGCGCGGGGGGCGATTGATTTCGATACTGTCGAAACCAAGATCGTGTGCAATCCTTTGGGCCGTATCGAGCGTATTGAGCCCCTGGTTCGCAACGATGCTCACAAACTGATTGAAGAATGCATGCTGGCAGCCAATACCTGCGCTGCTGATTTCATTGCTCGTAGCCGTCGCAACGGTCTGTACCGTGTGCACGAAGGCCCCACGCCGCCCAAGCTGGAAGCCTTGCGCGAGTATCTGCGCAGTTTGGGTTTGACCCTGGAAGGGGGTGATGAACCCAGCTCGGCCGATTACGCCAAAGTCGTGGCGGCAGCGCGTGGCCGCTCGGACTTTGCCATCATTCAGACCATGTGTTTGCGCTCGATGCAGCAGGCCATTTACAGCCCGGAGAAAACGGGACACTTTGGGCTTGCCTATTCGCAGTATGCCCACTTCACCTCGCCGATTCGTCGCTATCCCGATTTGCTGGTGCATCGCGTCATCAAGGGTATTTTGAAGGGCGAGCGCTATGTTCCGGCTATTGATGAGGACCCGGGGGATGCGGCGCTGCCCGCCAGTAAACGGGATTTTGCGCGGTGGGAAAAACTGGGGGCGTTGTTGTCGGCTCGCGAGCGTCGCGCTGACGAGGCTTCCAAAGATGTGGAAGCCTGGCTCAAATGCTGGTTTGTAAAAGAGCATGTGGGCGAGGAGTACTCCGGCAAGATCAGCGGTGTCACCAGTTTTGGCCTCTTCGTCACCCTGGATACTCTGTATGTAGAGGGTCTGGTCCATGTCTCTGAACTGGGCGCGGATTATTTCCAGTACAACGAAACCTTGAATGAGCTGCGTGGCGAGCGCACGGGCTTGCGTTATCGCCTGACCGATGCCGTGCAAGTACAGGTAGCCCGCGTTGACCTGGAGGCGCGTCGCATCGAGTTTCGTCTGGTCAAGGGAGTCGGGTATAAGGCTGTGAAGGCAGCGGCTGAAGCGTCTGATCCTTCCGAGCGTCCCATCAAGAAAGCGGCCCCGACCAAGCCTTTGGCGTTAAAGGGCACCACGGCGTCCCAACGGCGTGCCTCCCAAAAGCAGGCCGAGCGGGATGAAAAGCGCAGCGCGGAAAAGACGGCCAAAGCGGCCAAATCCACGCGTAGCCCAAGAGGCCGGCGCCGATAGGCGTACAATATCAAGCCGGGCTTTTGCCCGGCTTTCTTTATTTGCTTTGATTTATTTCCTCCAAGGATTGTTATGGCTCAGCAGGTTTTGGCCGGTTTTCATGCCGTTATTGCCCGGGTTCGTTATAGCGCCGCTACGGTGCGCGAGGTGTATGTGGATCAGACCCGGCGCGACAAGCGGATGTTGGCCTTTATCGAACAGGTTGAGCAGGCGGGTCTGAAAGTCATGGCAGTGCCCGTCGAGCGTCTTGATGGTCTGGCCAAAGGCACTCGCCACCAAGGTGTGGTGGCCTTGGCTCTCGAGCAGGAATTGGCGGTTGATGTCAACGAATTGCTGGATGATCTTGAAGAGGCTGGCCAGGTTCCGTTCCTGTTGATTTTGGATGGGGTTACTGACCCTCACAATCTGGGCGCCTGCCTGCGCAGTGCCAATGCCGCGGGTGCGCATGCCGTGATTGCGCCTCGCGATCGTGCCGTGGGCCTGAATGCCACCGTGTCGCGTGTCGCGTGTGGGGCGGCAGAGTCCACTCCCTACATTACCGTGACCAATCTTGCTCGTACCATGCGCATGCTGCGCGAGCGTGACGTCTGGCTGGTGGGGACCAGCGACCAGGCAAGTCATACCTTTCATCAGGTAGATGCGCGTCGGCCTATGGCCTGGGTGATGGGGGCCGAGGGAGAGGGTATGCGTCGGCTGACCCGTGAGACTTGCGATGAGCTGGTCTCCATTCCCATGATGGGGGCTGTGGAGAGCCTGAACGTCAGTGTTGCCAGCGCAGTTTGCTTGTACGAGACGTTACGCCAACGTAGCCAGGCTTAATTTCTTTTAAGTCTTGTTACTTACTTAATTACTTATTTGTATAAAAGACAGCCGCTTTCAGCGGCTGCTTCACCAGATAATAAGTGATTGGCCATCAGCCGGGCGCAAGCCCACCAAGGTTGATGGGATGTACTTGCATTTTGGGCTTTGAAACGATCATGGACGAAAACGGCTTTATTACCTCCACCCTGCATTCTGACCGTCGCTTGGGCACGCAGTACGGCGCTATTCATCAGCCATTGCACCCATCGACCGAGTTTGGCTTTCAGGATGCACGTGAGTTGGCCGCGGTCTTTCAAGGCAAATCGGGCTTCACCTATTCTCGTCAGGGCACACCCACAACGGCGGCCTTGGAAGCCAAGATTACACGCATGGAAAAAGGCGTGGGCAGCGTGAGTTTCGCCACTGGAATGGCAGCGCTGACGGCGACCCTGTTTACCTTGTTGCGTCAGGGCGATCACCTGATTGCCAGCAAGTATTTGTTTGGCAATACCAATAGTCTGTTGGGCACCTTGCGGGATCTGGGTGTGCAGACCACGCTGGTGGATGCGACGGATCTGGCGCAAGTTCAGGCAGCACGACAGCCCAACACCCGTATGGTTTTTTTGGAAACGATTGCCAACCCAGGCACTCAGGTGGCCGATCTGCAAGGGGTGGGGCAATGGTGCCAGGACGAGGGCCTCTTGTACGTGGTGGATGCCACTTTGTCCTCGCCGTATTTGTTGCCGGGTCGGGAGTTCAAGGCCTCGCTGGTGATCAATTCCCTGTCCAAGCACATCGGCGGTCATGGCAATGCCTTGGGTGGCATGGTGACCGACACGGGCTTGTTTGACTGGACCACCTATCCCAACATTGCCCAGGTCTATCGCAACGGCAATCCCCAGAACTGGGGGCTGGTGCAGATCCGTAAGAAGGGATTGCGTGATATGGGTGGCACCTTGTCGTCTGACGTGGCCCATCGTCTGGCTGTGGGTTCGGAAACACTGCCTTTGCGCATGGAACGCATTTGCGCTAACGCCCTGGCGCTGGCGCGTCATCTGAAGGCTCACCCCAAGGTAAAACACGTGCGTTATCCTGGCCTGGAAGACCATCCTCAGCATGAGCGCACCGCCCACTTGTTCGGCAATCGCTTTGGAGGCCTGATGAGCGTGGTGCTGGAAGACAAAATCGAAATCTTCGATTTTCTGAATCGTCTGAAGGTTTTTGTGCTGGCTACCCATCTGGGCGATAACCGCAGTCTGGTATTGCCGGTTGCGCACACCATCTATTATGAAATGGGGGTCGAGCAGCGCGCCTTGATGGGCATTGCTGATAACCAGTTGCGTATCTCCGTTGGCATCGAGGAAATTGTCGATCTGACCACGGACTTTGATCAAGCGTTGGCTCAGTCCTGAATACATGCTCTGTCTAGTCCTGGTTCAGCCTAGGCTGTATCAGGGCAAGATGCTGCATCGCCTGTTGCAGCTCTCCCGGCTCCAGATTGGCATAGCCAAATAGCAGATGGCGCGGTTTGGTGCCGTCTGCTTCCTGGCTGGCGGCCTGGGCCAGAGGGTAAAGCCGTATGCCATAGTGAAGCGCGGTCGAGGCCAGGTGATCGGCGTTCGGGCTTTGCGATGGCAAACGAAAGGCCAGATGCATGCCGGCATTCTGCCCGCTGATCACACCTGTATTTCCCCATATGTGCTTCAGGCCCTGGAGCAGGATATTGCGCTGGTCCAGATAGCGGCGGCGCAAGTGCTGCAGGTGACGTGGGTAGTCGTACTCATCAAAGAAGCGTGCCAGTACAGCTTGTGTTAACCAGGGGGAGCCGTTGTTGAGCAGCGCCTTGCGGGCGATAAAGTCTTGGCTTAGCTGGGGCGGACAGACCATGTAGGCCAAACGCAAGCCGGGACCCAGGGTTTTGGAAAATGAGCCCAGGTAAATGACCTGTCCCGGGCTCATGGCCTTGAGCGCTGCGGGCAAGGCCGGCCCGTAACAGAAGTCTCCGTCGTAATCATCCTCGATGATCAATGCGCCACTGGTGCTGGCCCAGGCCAGCAGTTCCTGACGCCGCCGCACCGTCAGTGTATGTCCCAAAGGGTATTGGTGCGATGGCGTCACAAAGGCCAGTTGGACGGGCCTGTCGGGCAGGTGGCCGGTGCATAAACCCTGCTCATCCACCGGCACTGGAATGCCTTGTGCCCGATGCCGTTCCAGCAGATGCCTGAACCCGTTATAGCCGGGTGATTCATGCACCGCACAACTATGCTCATCCAGGAAATGCGCCGTAATCAGGCTGAGTGACTCCTGAGTTCCTGCGGTGATGATGATGTGTTCCGGGTCGGCCAGTATTCCCTTGCTGGCCGCCAGATAATCCGCAATCTGCAGACGTAAACCCCATAGCCCTTCCGGTGGCGGGTACTCCGCCATGGCTGAGCCGGCGTAGCGCAGCAACTGATTGGACAGATGAATAAACTGACGCAGTGGAAAAGCATGGGCAGAAGGCCGTCCGACCTTGAAATCGAAGCGAACTGGCAGACTGGGGGCGGGCACATGAACCCCGCTGGCCTGGGCGGTGCTGGTGCGCAGACTGCGTGAGCAATGCGCCGTTTGCAACACAAAATCCGGTGCCAGACGACTGCGTCCATGACGGGTAGGGGTGGCCACGAAAAACCCCCGGCTAGGTTCGCTATGAATCAGATTGGAATCAATCAGCAGGTCATAGGCACCCATCACGGTATTTTTGGACACTTGAAGCAAAGACGCCATCCGCTGAATCGAAGGCAGGCGACTACCTTCTTGCAAGCGCCCTGAGCAAATCAGGCTTTCGATTTGACGGGCAATTTGTCGTTTGTAGGGCGGGCTATGAGTATGGGAGAGCGTAATCGGTAAAGAAAACATGGTGGGACTGGAAAGGAATCAAAACCATCGAGAGCGAGCCAGGCTGGGCCACTATAGGTAACCCCTCTCTCTTTTAACTTGAGTTGGCTCAATGTGATGTTTCGTTCGTGATAAATTTGTCCGCTTTGTTGATCTGTCACCTTACCCATCGTCAGCGATTTTTTTATCTCGGTAAGAGTATTTAATTTACTGTAATTGCGATATAAAAAAACCGTCACCATTCTTTGGTCCGTATCCATACCTTCTCATCAAAAAATAACAATCGTTATAGTTTGAATGGCCTTGCCCCTTGGCAAGTCACATGTTGGAGGTAATGGAATGTATAGAAAAATGATGACCCTGGCCTTCCTGTCTGCCACCGTCAGCACGGCACTGGCGGAACCGACGCAAGAGCAAGTGCGGGTGGACAAGCTGTTTCAGGAGAACTGTGCGGTCTGTCACGCAGCCGACCGGGGTGGATACATTGCGCCGGGTCTGCACAGGGATCGTCTCGTTCAAAGTGAGATTGCCTTGCGCGGCACCATCATGACCGGAATCCCGGATACCTTGATGCCGCCTTTCGTGGGGCGTTTGCCCGATGAGGATATCCGTGCCCTGGCCAGGCTGATCAAAAATGAGCCTGTGGTGGAACGTCACTGGGGGATGGACCAGATCCGCGCTAGCGTGAAGGTGTTGATCGATGAGTCCACCTTACCCGACAAGCCCAATTACGAGATCGACTCTGTCTACGATCTGATGGTCATCATGGCTCGTGGACGCTACGGTCGGGGTGACGGCGCCAATCAGGCCCGTGCGGTTTTCATCAATGGCCAGAACAACCAGAAAGTGGGCGAAATTGCGACGGTGGGAGCACCCCACATCATGGAGTTCAGCCCCAGTCATGAGCGCTGGGCCTATCTGAAAAGTGATGATGGCCATGTCTATAAAATCGACCTGTACACCTTGCAGATTGTGCGACAGGCCAAGATTGGTCTGACGGGCACCGGGATAGCACTGTCCAAGGATGGTAAGTGGCTGGCGCTGAGCTCATTCGTGCCCAACAGCATGGTTATCTTGAAAGCCGACACCCTGGAGCCCGTGAAATATCTCGCGCTGGAAGGCGAGGACCCCGATGGCAATTTCATTAAATCCGCTGGCGGTCCGATCATCGGCAGTCGCATCAATAACAAATTTGCACTGACGCTGCGGCAAGCAGGACAGATCTGGATCATCGACCCGGACAAGCCCGACATGCCCGTGACCAAACTGGCCAAGGTGGGGCGCATGTTGCACGATACTTTCCTCACCCCGGATGGGCGCTATTCCATGGTTGCCTCTTACGATGACAACAAGTATGTGGCCATCGACTTGAAAGACGACAAAGTGGTGCGCGATATTCCGGCTGGCTGCCAGCCTCATGCCGGTTCGGGAGCGGTAACGGAAGTCAATGGGCGTATGCTGGCTTTCGGCACCAATATGGGCAGTTGCAAACTGGGCTCTGTGGTCACCGTCTGGGATACCAAAGACTTTTCGGTGGTGAAACAAATTCCGGTGGCGGGCGCCACCGAATCGCCGGCTGCTCACCCCAATGCCCCGTATGTCGCGGTCGACATTATTGACAAAGACAAGCGTGCCGCCTGGATTCAGCTGATCGACAAAAACACCTTGTCCGTCGTGAAAACCCTGGACGTGGGCGGTCACGCCTTCTTTCCCAATTACAACCGTACGGGTGATTACCTGTACGTCAGCTCTGGCTATTGGGGTGATCGTCTGAAGATCTATGACAGCCGCAGTCTGGAGCTGGTGGCCGAGCACAAGATGGAAAGCCCCTCCGGTGTGTTCTCGCGTGCCCGCACCCGTTGGCTCACCATCGGGCAGCCTGAAACCCAAAAATTCTAAGCAAAGGAACATCATGAAACAGCTTTTGATGGGTCTGGCCCTGGCTGGACTGATGGCAGTCAATGCAGCCAGGGCGGCGGACGAGCCGGCCGGATTGCAAGGTTCACATGGGCAGTCACAATTGTCGGCTCAGGCCTCTGCCATGCTGCCCCTGTGTGCATCATGTCATGGGCTAGAGGGAATCAGTACAGTGGGCTTGTATCCCAACCTGGCTGGGCAAAAAGAGGAATATCTGGTCAAACAGTTGCAGCAGTTCAAAACGCGAGAGCGCAATGACCCCATCATGAGTCCGATGGCTGAGCCCTTAAGCCCTGAAATGGTCAATGAGCTGGCTGCTTACTTTGCCGGTCTGAAGTAGCAATGAACCGGGCGTCAGTGTTCACTGACGCCTGAAGGATGTGATGCCATGAATGTGTTTCCCTTGTTCTTCAATCTGACTGGCAAGGTCGTCGTCGTGGTCGGTGGGGGGACGGTCGCCGAGCGCAAGGTTCGTCTTTTGCTGCGTGCTGGGGCACGAGTTACCGTTGTAGCGCCCGAGCAAACCCCATGGTTACGGGCCAGCGCCCAAGCTGGTGCCTTGACCAGTCTGTTCAGCTCTTTTGTGGCGGATCATATTCGTCATGCCTGGCTGGTCATCGCAGCCACCGGTCGGCGCGAGATAAACCGTAGCGTGGCGCAGGCAGCCGAAGCCTTGCATTTGCCCTGCAATGTGGTCGATGACGGTGAGCTTTCGACTGTGCAGGTGCCGGCCATGGTGGACCGCTCGCCCTTGATGATTGCGATTTCGTCTGCCGGCTCGGCTCCTGTTCTGGCTCGACGGGTCCGTGAATGGATAGAAAGCGAGCTTCCCGAATCGCTAGGGCAACTGGCGGGGCTGCTGGCTCGCCGTCGAGCAGAGATCAAACAGGCTTTTCCCGAGCCCCATACGCGCCGTCAGTTTTTTGATTCTGTTCTGGATAGTCCTATTCCCGATCTGTTTGCCCAGGGTAAGCCTGAGCAGGCACAGACGGCTTTTGAGACGGCATTAAAGGAGGAGGTGCCTCCTCAGACTATTGTGGTCACCATACTGCCGATTGCAGATTTGGACGCAGTGGATTTGTTAACCCTTCGTGCGTTGCGCAAATTGAACCAGGCGGACTGGGTTTTATATTTGCCGCTTATCTTGCCCGCAATTCTCGAAAAGGCCCGTCGCGACGCCCGCCTGATGCCTTTGGATCAGGGGGGCGTGGTTTTGCAGGAAACCTTGTTGAATCAGGATTTCTGGGCGCCGCTGTGCCGTTCCTGGTCACCCGGAGAGCGTATTGTGATCACCTGGAAAGCATCGTGGCCTGTGCAGCCTTTGCTTGATCTGTTGCGTCACCATGGCGTGCAGGGCGAACTGGCTTAAACAATCTGCGTATTACGGCTGCGGTTGGGGGCAGATGCTGCATTATGTTCAGCTACCTGACTCAGGCACGATGTGTGTTTATTCGTGTCTGCGTTCTGGGCTTTGACTGACCTGCCATTGGTAATGGCTCACCATACAAAACGCACAGGCTGGTACCTGCATTATTGATTGCTGGGACCGATGCAGCATTTGTCGATGTTTTATTCCAGCAGCTGCCATTGTGTCTTTGTAGAAGTTGGCGTGCAGATCTAGCGGGGATGTCCTTATAAATCTTGCTCAGGATCTGTTGTGAGTGTGATTTTGAACTTGAATGGGAGTGCGGTGTGGGTGTGGGTGGGCGCTGCTTCGTCGGCAGTGCCCAACCTTGCGCAATAAAGAGGGGCGACCTTAGCGAGTGATTTCCTGGTCATTCAGATAGCAGCCCGGATCTTCAGCCCATACATTGCCGGTGCTCTTTTCTGCGCGGGTGCGGGTATTGCCATTACAGATGTCGAGATACGCGCAGCTCGCGCAGCGCCCTTGTACCTGCCGTGGCTTCTGGCGTAGTCCCCTTAGCAGGGGCTCCTGCTGGTCTGACCAAATCTCTGAGAAAGGGCGTTGCAGTACATTGCCCAAACTATAGTGCCACCACATGGTGTCGGGATGCACATTACCGCGGTTATCGATATTGGCGATGCCCTGGCCAGAGGAATTGCCTCCCCATTGCCGCAACATGTCGATAATTTTCTGCGTATGTTCGGGGTAGTGCCGTCGTACCCAATGTAAAAAGAAAACACCATCAGCATCGTTATTGCCCGAGGTAAATTCCTTGGGGGTGCCAGCTTGCTGATAGGTCAGGCAGGTGGTGAACAGTTGTTCCATTGCCCATCGGGTGAGCGCGTGGTGACTGGTCAGGAAGCGGTTGCCCATACCCCTGCCCGCGTAGTTCAAATGAGAGAGATAAAAACGGTCAATCTGCTCTTGTTCCATCACCTGTAGCAGACCATTCAAATCAAGTGCGTTTTCTTGGGTTAATGTAAAGCGCAGGCCGACTTTCAGATGCTTTTCACGACATAGACGCAAACCTTGCAACGATGCCGCGTAGGCTCCTTTCTCGCCCCGAATGTTGTCATGTCTGGCTTGCAAGCCATCCAGCGAGATACCCACATAGTCAAAGCCGCAGTCGGCTATCCGATCAATAGTCTGCTCTGTGATCAACGTGCCATTGGATGACAGTCCAACGTACATACCCAAGGCTTTTGCTCGTTGGGCCAGGTCATAAATATCGGGTCGTAGCAAGGGTTCGCCACCCGATAGAATTAATGCGCGTACGCCGAACTGATGCAAATCATCCATGACCCGGCACGCCTGTTCATGGCTCAACTCCCCTGGAAAATGCTTGTTGGTCGAGGCTGAGTAACAATGGCTGCAATGCAGATTGCAACGCCGGATCAGATTCCAGATGACCACCGGGGCCTTGCTTTTACGCATAGGGGGAACCGGGGAGTGCAACGCAGCAACAAAACGGGATAGGCGAAACATGCTTAAGGCCTCCGCAGACGCAAGCCAGTTTTCTTAAGAATGGCCGTGGAAAATAAAATATCGTGATCGTGCAAAATTCCCGGAAAGTCCTGCCTGATTTGTGTACTGATGTGTAGTGCCTGGGCGCGCACCGTGTCATGGTCTTTGCCATGCAACATGGCAAACAGGTTATAGGGCCACTCGGGTAGGCGTCGGGGTCGACGGTAGCAGTGGCTGATGCCCGCTTGTGTAGCCAGCCATGTGCCTACCGTGTCCAGTTTGTCGTCTGCAACGTTCCAGACGCACATTCCATTGGCTACATAGCCCAAGGCATAGTGATTGGGGACGGCTGCAATACGCCGGATCAAGCCGTGGTCCAGCATGTTTTGAAGCTGTGTCATGACATAGGTTTCGGACACCCGCAGCTCTTGGGCTAGTTTTAGATAAGGTTGGGGTTCTATCGCCAAGCCTTGTTCAGACGCATGAATCAAAGCGATGTAAGGCTGAGTTAAGCGCCGCATGTCAAAGCTCCAGTTTCAGGCTAAGAAGGTATTCCCGCTCTTTCGGGAATGCGAAAACCGGCAAGCCTGTCTCCACTTCGATGGTCCTCAGGCAGGACTCGATCTCCAGCATGCTGGCGGCGGCAAGCACGAACCACATATTCAAGGCGTGAGTGCGACGGTAGTTATGCGCTACCTCCGGGTGGCGGTTCACCGCTTTGACGGTGCTTTCCCAGCGCTTTTCCGGCACGGCCATTGCGGCCAGGCAATAAGCCCCTCCCAGGGCTTCGATCTGAAAGAGAGGGCCAAAGCGGGTCAGGACGCCGGATCGGTGTAAGTGCTGCACGCGTGCGATTAGTTCGGACTCCTTCAAACCAAAATCAGGAGCCAGTTGCGCAAAAGGACGGGAGCAGATGGGGAATCCCTCCTGCAAGCGATTCAGGATAGGTCGATCTGCAGCGTCCAATTCGACCGGTGTGTGGCGTAAGGGGAGATTCGTATTAGTCATGATGAGGCTGGTTAAGCAATGCGCCCCGTTGTTTGAAGCAACGTTTGGAGAACAGAACTTCCTGGGGCAACAGGCTCAAGCCCAAATCGTCGTTCAACTGTGCATGTTGGCTCAGCACCTGCCCACGTTCTTTACCGTGAATCATGCAAAACAGATTGTGATTCCAATAGGGTGGAAAGGGCTGGCGCCGATAGCACAACGTGATGCCGCTTTGCTTGGCCAGTTTTTCGCCCAAGGCGTCGATATGCTGCGTGTCTACTGTCCAGACGCACATGGCATTGGCCTGATAGCCCAGCTTGCGATGGTGTAGAACCACACCAAACCGCCTGAAAATCCCTTGCGCCAGAAAGTGGCGTAGATGCAGCAGTACTTGCGCCTCGCTTATTTGCGCGTACTGAGCCCAGGGTTTGAACGGTTCGGCCTGAATCTCCACGCCTTTTAATGCGCATTCAAGCAGCTTGCGTTCAACGCTGCCCAAGGCAGGCAGACCGCTGCCGGGCGCTATAGGGTTGTTTACTTTGGTGTGATGAAGCAGGCTGAAACCCAGATCAATGTGATAGGCCTTGAGCATGGGCAGAGACAGGGGCCGTAAGCCCGTGTGGCACGCGATGTGATCGAGCGTTGCGCGCCGTTCTGCTTCATCTGAACAGGTCAGCACAAACCAGAGATTGATGGCGTGCTCCCGTTCGTAATTATGGTTGACGGCCGGTAGCGTGCTGATCCAGTTTGCCACGCCATCCAGCTCTCGGTCTGGAACTTGCATGCCGACCAACGTGCTGCTTATGCAGGCGGGGTTCAGAACCGGTCCAATGCGGCTGATGATGCCTTGGTCGCGCCAGCCTCGGAGGTAGTCCATCACTGCTGGTTCGCTCAGGCCCAGTAGCAGTCCCAGTTTGCGAAAAGGACGTGGCTCCAGGGGGAAACCGTGTTGCCAGGCATTGAGTAGTTGGAAAGCGGAAGGGGAGAGTTCAGAAACCAATGCGACTGCTCCGATGCGTAAAAAACACGCCACTGGGCTGATGAATACTCAGGCTGCTCAGGTGTTTGAAACTGCGGGTGTCGTATACGTTGACCCGGTTGTCATCGCGTGCCGAGATCCAAACCGCCTCGCCTCGAGGCGTAAACTCCATATGCAGCACAGCCTTGCCCACTTCCAGGGTCCGGATCACGCTGGATGTCGCGACGTCAATGACCTGCACCTTGTCGTTGTCTGGAAAGGCGAAGTTCACCCAAACCTGGCGACCATCAGGCTGGGCCATCACAAATACGGCCTGGCCCAGGACCGGAATGCGGGCCTTTTCTTGCCAGTCCAAGGTACTGGCAACCAGCACCTCGTGGCGCCCTATGGCAGGCAGGAATACATTCTGGCCTGCCAGTGCCCAGCCACGCAGATGCGGCATCTTGTACACCGGCAAGGCCGATTCGCCCCGACCATAGCCAGCCAGGATCTTTCGGACACCTTGTTCAGGGTTCCATAAGTCCAGCAACGCCAAGGCGTCTTCGCCAAACAGCCCGGCAATGTAGTACCGTCCGTCTGGGGTCACCATAGCATCGTAGGGCTGGCGGCCGGCCGGAAAGCGACGGGTGATAGGCCTGAGGGGATTGGACAGGTCGGTCAACCAGATCTCGCCTGCCTCGAACAGAGAGTAGACGAACTGCTGATTGGGCAAATCTGCCAGACCCACCACTTTGGCGCGCTTGCCGGGGGCGTAGGTAGAGGGGACCTCGCTGAGCAAAGTGAGGGTATCGGCATCGAAAACCCGGATGCCGCCTGGCTCGTAGTTCTGTACCACAATCAGTCTGCCGTCTTGCGAGATGGCGCCACCGATGGCATTGCCAGACTGAATGATGCGTCGCACCAGAACTTGCCCAAGCAGATCAACCTTGCTCAGGCCGCCATCACGACCAAACACATAGCCGTAGCGCCCGTCGCGGGAATAGGTGATGTGAGCATGGGACAGATCGCCCAGACCTTCGATGCGCGCCAGACGGCTTTGCTGGCTGGTTTCAATTACGACGACGCTGCCAGTGGCGCGCTCGACAACCAGTCCCAGATCGTGAGTGCCTCGTAGTGGTGGGGTCGAGCAGCCGCTTAGCACAAGCAGCAGGCCAAGCGTTATCAAAGCTTTCATGGTTTCTTGTCCGGGGTTCGAAGCAGAAAATCGGCCAGCCACAGGCTTTCCGAGGGGTGGAGAAAGCGATTCCAGCCGGGCATGGCCGTCCCTGGACGGCCGTGCATGATTGTCAGCGCGATCTGCGCCGTGCTTTGGCCTTGCAGGGCGTCACTCGTCAAGGCTGGGCCCAGCCCGCCGTTGAGCTTCAGACCATGGCACGAACCACATTCCTGATGCAGCAAGCTACGTAGTGATGCTTGCCGTTCCGGGCTGAGGGGCGGCTCATGGGCGGCGAGCTGCTTTGGCAAAAGAAATACGAACAGCGCAGCCGGCCATAGCTTTATCAGGAATCGGGCGATATCAGGGCGCCGGCAGCAATGCCTGGCGCTCACGTCAATGCTCCGAACGGCTCAACGTGCCTTGTGTCCTGCGCGGGTGCTCGGGGACGGGGGTAATCGGGATGCAAACGCACAACGTCTCCGATGATCAGCAGGGCAGGCGGACTGAATGTCTCTGCCAGTTGCGGCAAGGTTTGCAATGTGCCTAAACCCCAGCGCTGATTTTTAAGCGTGGCATCCTGAGCCAGGGCGATAGGAGTGTCCGCGTCGCGTCCATGCTGAATCAAGGCCTGGGCGATATGGCCGCAATTAGCTATGGCCATGTAAAACACCAGCGTACAGGAGGGGTCGGACAAGGACGCCCAGTCCAGTTCCAGACCCCGGTTATCACGCAGGTGACCGGTGACCACACGCATGCTGCTGGCCAGACCGCGATGGGTCAGGGGAATACCCAGGGAGGCAGCCGCGCCGATGGCAGCCGTAATACCCGGCACAACCTCTACCTGAACACCATGCTGATGCAGATAAAGCTGCTCCTCGCCACCTCGCCCAAAGACGAAGGGATCGCCACCTTTGAGGCGAACGACATGCTGGTGTGTTTTGCTCAGCGACAAAAGCAAGGCATTGATGTCGTCTTGCATACCGGCTCTGCAGGCTGCCACTTTTCCAACATCGTGCAAACTGGCTTCCGGGTTGACGCAGCTCATGATCGCGCGGCTGACCAGACGGTCGTGGACGACGGCATCGGCCTGTTGCAGCAGGTATAAAGCCCGCACTGTGAGAAGTTCAGGGTCACCCGGACCCGCTCCAACCAGATAAACCTTACCGTGCATCGCTGCGCTCCTTGCTGTCGCTAAATATGAAATACAGGGGAACAATGCAGAAAATTGTAGGAGGCGTGCAGGACCTGGCATGGGTATGGTTCATGCTCAGGGAATGGGTGCGGAAAGTGACCTTTCTGACCACCATTGCGATGCTGCTGATGAGCAAGGACGATGCCGTCAGGCGAGCTTGGTCGATGCGCACCGAGCAGGGGGACGCAGATAGGCGTGCAAGTGCTTGAAAGATTATTCAAAAACGCAAGTATCAGCCCGCTAATTTTGTGCCGGGCGATGCCCAAATAACATATTTGCGGCAGGCTGTTAAGTTTCTCGCAGCAAAATAGGGAAAGTCCTGCAACTTGTATCAACAGTGAGCAATGATGCGGGTTACAGAGGTTTTTTTGCTTGACACGGGTATTAAACGAAGGCTTAATACGCGGTAGCCAACCGGGGCACTTGTGCGCCCGGTAGCCATGACAGACAGGGCGCTTGGATGTCCGGTCGTTTGTCACTATTAAGTCTGACCGCCACAAACTGGTTCCCGCTGGGGGCCCGTAAAATAATTTTCAGGGGTATTTTCTCAATGAATAAAACCGAGCTTATCGAATTCATTTCCACCAAAGCCGATCTGTCCAAAGCTGACGCTGGTCGTGCACTGGATGCGTTTATCGATGCCGTGACCACCACGCTGAAAGAAAAAGATACGGTTACTCTGGTTGGTTTTGGCACCTTTGCTGTGTCGGAACGCGCTGCCCGTTCGGGTCGTAACCCACGTACCGGTGAAACTATCGAGATCGAAGGCGCCAACGTGCCCAAGTTCCGTCCCGGTAAGGCTCTGAAAGACGCTGTGAATTAATTTATAAATTAATTGGCGCAAAAGGCTTGCAAAAAAAATTCTTTGGTCCTATAATTCTTTTTCTTCACAAGAAGAACGGCATCACAGAAATGGGTGCTTAGCTCAGCTGGTAGAGCGGCGCCCTTACAAGGCGTAGGTCGGGGGTTCGAACCCCTCAGCACCCACCATTTCTTTTGCTAGTCGAATCAAGCACTTAGGTAAAACTAAGTGCTTTTTTTGTGCCTGTTTTATTGGCCTTATACGTGCGTTCGCCCTTGATTGAACAGGCACACCAGACCGGGAAAAAGGCCTTCAGATGCTGCCAACAGGCGGTAAAGTGGCTGTAAGCGTTCGTAAACGTACTCCTAGGTTCGCCTTTCAGGTTTGATCGAGCCTTAGCGGCTTGGTACAGAGAACAGGCAGTAAGACGGGGTCATGGGTGGTGGCAACCAGCACAGAGTTGCGCTTTACGGTCCGCTTCCGGTCATCCGTGCGCATTTGCGATCAGTGTCCGGGCCGTCTGGCTATTTACTTTGTAACGGTGCTATCTATATTGGTGAATCTCGGCCATAGTGTGTCCAGGGACATTTTTACCCTGATTATTTAGGACATACATTGAAAACAGAAATTGGTATCGTGAAGTGGTTCAATAACGAAAAAGGCTTCGGCTTCATCATGCCGGAGAGTGGCGGTAAAGACCTCTTCGCACACCACAGTGAAATTCAGGGCTCTGGGTTTAAATCTCTTGAAGAAAACCAACGCGTTTCCTTCGTTGCAGGCGTAGGCCAAAAAGGCCCTTGCGCTACCCAGATCCAAATCATCTGATCTCCTGCTAGCCTTGTCAGGCTAGTGTAGCGTTGATCGATAAGACCGGACCCCATGAAGCATGGGGTCCGGTTTTTTATTGGGTGCTTGACGCTCAGATCTTCGGTACTGGCTCTTTGGGACGGGTCGAGCGGTTCTCTTATTTGTTGACGCTCAGTCCGGTGGCCTTCACCTGTTTTACGCCTTCGGTTTTTTCAGCCACTGCAACTGCTTTCTTGTACTCGCTGTCGTTGGAGACGGTTCCGCTTAGTGTTGCAACTCCGTCGTTCATCTCAACAGCAATGTTTTTGTCTTTGAGTGCATGATCGGCATGGAGTGCCGCTTTAATTTTTTGACTGATTTCGGCGTCACCGTGTTTGTCCCCCGCCCCAGCGCGGTGGGTGCTCACCTCTTTGGCATTTGCTTCCCCTGGCGTTTTGGGGTCTTTGCTTGCATGCCCGGTTGTTGCGGAAAGATCCGGGTGAGAGGGTTTGCTGTCCGCGATGACGACCGTGCTAAATCCTAAGCTGAGCGTAGAAGCAAGTAGCAAGTTAGAAAGAGTTCTGGAGTTCATTGTTTCACCTTTTTTCTGGTTAGCTTTCAGAGTGCACCGTTAAACAGGGGGCGCACGTCAGAACAGAGGGACCTGCTTGGATGCGATGGGATAGGGCGTTTGTATCTAACTATCGTGCTCAACGATCGGGGCGGCCATTTGGGTTCGGCTGCCCGGCGAGACAGACGGGCTCGATATGTTGTGGGCGACGCTTGTGTAATCTACGTAGGACGCCACCACGTCTGGATTTTTTCATAGTCCGGCTGGCCAACCATTTCTTTACGGTTCAAAACGTAACGAAGCGAAGACCTGGTATGAGCAGTGGCTCGAAGTACAGAAAGAGTTGCGCATCCGCCTTGACTACGGCCGGCTCTTTCCCTTGTCAGTGCAGTCTTCTTGGCCCCTCTATCTGCCCGCTATATCTAACCAAAGAATCGGTATTTAGCGGTGTGAAACACCCTTGCTAGACTCGTTCTCATTGCTTGGACATGGTGTCAGGGGGGATGGGGAATGAAGCGGTTTCAACAGAAGTGGAAAGGCATGCGGGCAGGAGCCTTGCTGGCACTGGTGCTGGCGGCGGCAAGTGCGGTGGCAGCCGAAGTCAGTATTCTGAATGTCTCGTACGACCCGACACGTGAGCTCTACGCTGAGTTCAACAAGGCCTTCCAGGCCCACTACAAGTCACAAACGGGTGAGCAGGTGGTCATACGCAGCTCTCATGGCGGCTCCAGCAAGCAGGCGCGTACCGTGATTGACGGGGTGCCTGCGGATGTGGTGACACTGGGGATTTCTTCCGATATCGATCAGATCGCGCAGTCTGGTTTGCTGGACAAAGGCTGGCAGGCGCGTTTGCCGGACAACAGCACCCCTTATACCTCTACGATTGTCTTGCTGGTGCGCAAGGGCAATCCTAAAGGCATTCACGACTGGAACGACTTGATTCGCCCGGACGTCAAAGTGGTGACGCCCAATCCTAAAACCTCGGCGGGCGCGCGCTGGAATTACCTGGCTGCCTGGCTGTATGCCTTAAAGCAAGCCAATGGGGATGAAGAGCAGGCGCGTGATTTTGTGGCCAAGCTGTACCGTAATGTCAGCGTGCTGGACTCCGGCGCGCGTGGCTCGACCACGACCTTCGTCGAGCGGGGTATCGGTGATGTATTGATTGCCTGGGAGAACGAGGCGCTGTTGTCCGTCAAGGATCTGGGGCCCGATCGTTTTGATATTGTGGTGCCCTCCAGCAGCATCCTGGCTGAGCCGCCTGTGGCGCTGGTCGATGCCAATGCCGCCAAGCATGGTACGGAAAAAGTGGCCCAAGCCTATCTGGAGTATTTGTATAGCCCGGAAGGTCAGGAAATCGCTGCACGTCATTTTTACCGTCCTCGACTGGAGTCGGTGGCCGCCAAGTACCGCGATCAGTTTCCAGCGTTGAAGCTGTACAAGGTCGATGATGAGCTGGGCGGCTGGACTCAGGTTCAGGCCAAACACTTTGCGGACGGTGGTGTGTTCGACAGCATCTATTTGAGCAAATAACCCCACTCTTACTGAGGACCGTTCGATGTCACAGGCTCGTCTTTGGGGATTTCTGCCCGCTGGCCGCAAGCAGCGGGCTTTGCCAGGCTTTGGCTTGACCATGGGTTTGTCCATCAGCTATTTAAGTCTGATTGTGCTCATACCGTTGTCGGCTGTTTTGCTCAAGACCACCTCTATGGGCTGGTCGGCCTTTTGGGAGACCATCAGCGCCGCGCGTGTCCTGGCCTCGTTGAAGTTGACTTTTGGCATGGCGGCCTTGGCCGCTGTGATCAACGGCGTATTTGGTTTGATTCTGGCCTGGGTGCTGGTTCGATATCGTTTCCCAGGTCGCCGTCTTGTGGATGCCTTGATTGACTTGCCCTTTGCATTGCCGACGTCGGTGGCTGGGATTTCTCTGGCGGCGATTTATGCACCTACCGGCTGGATCGGGGCATGGGCGCAACCCTATGTCGGGCAAATTGCGTTCACTCCCTGGGGGGTATTGATCGCCCTGGTGTTTATTGGCCTGCCGTTTGTAGTGCGCACCGTTCAGCCAGTTCTGGAGGAATTGGAGCAAGAGCAGGAGGAGGTCAGTGCCTGTTTGGGAGCCGATCGCTTCCAGACGGTCAGTAAAGTGATTCTGCCCGCCATTTTGCCGGCCTGCCTGACCGGTGTGGCCCTGGCGTTTGCCCGCGCAGTAGGGGAGTACGGCTCGGTTATTTTCATAGCCGGGAATGTGCCGATGGTCTCTGAAATTACGCCTTTACTCATCGTGATCAAGCTGGAACAGTTTGATTACGCTGGCGCCTCGGCGCTGGCGGTTCTGATGATGGTCTTGTCATTCATTATCTTGCTGGCAATCAATCGTTTGCAGTGGTATTTGCAAGCGCGTCATTCTGGGCAGGCGCGTGGCAAAGCGGCCAGGGTGGCTGCGCCTTTTGCCTTGGAGGGCGCCCGATGAGCAGCCTGGCGATGGAACCCGCTGTACCTGTGGTGTCGGTGCCAAGGGCACGCCTGCGGGCAGCGCAGGATGAGGGGCCGGTCGTCAAGGCGGTACTGATCGGCCTTGCCTTGCTGTTTTTTGTTCTGTTTTTGCTGCTGCCCTTAATCCTGGTATTCATGACAGCGTTCAGTCGGGGTGTCTTGCCGTATCTGTCGGCACTGAGTCAGAGCGATACCTTGCATGCGGCCAGTTTGACCGTGCTCGTGGCTGTTATCGCCGTCCCCTTGAATATCGCATTTGGTTTGGCGGCTTCCTGGGCTATTGCCCGTTTTGAGTTTCGTGGTAAAAGCCTGTTGACCACCTTGATTGACCTGCCCTTTTCGGTCTCGCCAGTGATCGCAGGTTTGATGTTCCTATTGATTTTTGGTCGTCAGGGCCCGTTTTGGGACTGGCTCGATGCCAATAACATCCGTATTGTGTTCGCCTTGCCGGGGCTGGTTCTGGCAACCCTGTTTGTTACCTTCCCGTTTGTGGCGCGCGAGCTGATCCCGCTCATGCAAATGCAGGGTAGCGACGAAGAGCAGGCCGCGCGGGTGTTGGGAGCCAACGGGCGACAGATGTTCTGGCGCGTGACCTTGCCCAAGATCAAATGGGGTCTGCTGTATGGGGTGATTTTGTGCAATGCCCGTGCAATGGGCGAGTTCGGGGCAGTGTCGGTATTGTCTGGTCATATACGTGGCCAGACCAATACCCTGCCTTTGCATGTAGAGATTGAGTACAACGACTATCACACCGTGGGCGCTTTTGCCGCCGCTTCGGTGCTGGCAGTTTTGGCTTTGCTGACGCTGGCGCTTAAATTGTGGGCCGAGCGCAAAATGGTTCAAGACGGTCATCGTGGATGACCGCATTCGGAGTTCATTATGAGTATCGAAGTTCGTCATCTATCTAAACAGTTTGGTGCGTTTACGGCACTGGGTGATGTGACATTGGATTTTCTAGCGGGCGAGCTGGTGGCTTTGCTGGGGCCTTCGGGTTGCGGCAAGACGACGTTGCTGCGGATTGTGGCAGGTCTGGAACATGCGGATGCGGGTCAGGTGCTCATCAATGGCAAGGATGTGGCTTCGGTTGGCACCCGCGATCGTCAAGTCGGTTTTGTGTTTCAACATTACGCCTTGTTCCGCCACATGACCGTATTTGAGAACGTGGCCTTTGGTTTGCGCATCAAACCCCGCAAACAGCGCCTGCCCGAAGCACAGATTCGTCAGCGTGTGCACGAGCTACTGGAGCTGGTGCAGCTGGACTGGCTGGCAGATCGTTATCCTGCCGCTTTGTCGGGTGGTCAGCGACAGCGTATCGCCTTGGCGCGCGCTTTGGCTGTAGAGCCTGGTGTCCTGTTGCTTGATGAGCCATTTGGCGCTCTGGATGCCAAGGTGCGTAAAGAGTTACGTTCCTGGCTGCGTCGTTTGCATGATGACTTGCATATCAGCACCTTGTTTGTGACTCACGACCAGGAGGAGGCCATCGAAGTGGCTGACCGTATCGTGGTGCTGAACAAAGGGCGGGTCGAACAAGAGGGCGCTCCGCAAGAGGTGTATAACCATCCGGCCAGCCCCTTTGTATACGAGTTTCTGGGGGCGGCAAATCGCCTGCCTGGTCAGTTCCGGCAGGGACGGTTTGTAGCTGATCCTCAACTGGGTCAGTTCGAGTCCAGCCAGGCCTTGAACGGGCAGGGCGCCGGGCAGGGCGAAGCGGTGGGCTATGTGCGTCCGCATGATCTGGACCTGCAGCGCAAACTGGATGGCCAAGGTATTGTGGTGGCGGTGCAGCGTATTATTCCCTTGGGGGCAACGGTGCGGGTGGAGCTGGCTCTGAACGAAGGAGAACGGGCCTGGGAGGCGGAGTTCGATCATCAGCGCTGGTCTCAGCTGGACTTGTCACCCGGCGAGCGCGCCTTGGCCTTGCCGCGCAAATTCAGTGCTTTTCCTTTGGAAACCCCGTCCGACGTCCGTCCGTCTTAATCTTTCGCAAACGAGGCGTAACAGGCTGACCGTAAGTCGGCCTGTTTGCGTTAGTATCAGGAAAATTTCTTGCAAAGCAGGCTGAACACAGGATATTTTTCTATTTTACAGTATTGAGAATCATTCCTGTTTCTGTTAAGATTCGATACTTCACTGGGCATCCTGTCCGGTCCCCTCATGGTCCATGCGGGTTGCAGAATGTGTAGAACGGATTATGACCGGAATTGCTTCTCAAACGAATAATCGCTCGATGCTGGCCTTGAAGGCAACCGGGCTGGCATTAGCACTGGGATTGCACGTGGGGGTTCTGGCTACCATCTTGTGGACGGAAAGTCCCAAGATGGTGGGTGAACCTGCTCCGATTGATGTGGTGGGAGTGACCTTGTTGGAGGTAACGGAAGCGCCGGTCCAGCAAGAGCAGGTCAGTGCTCCGCCCGAACAGGTGGTGGCCGAACCTGAGCCAGAGCCAGAGCCAGAACCTGAGGTGGAGCCCGATCCTGAGCCTGAACCGATCGTGGAGCCTGAGCCAGAGCCGATTGTGGAAAAACCGCCGGTGCCAGAGCCTCCCAAGCCTAAACCGAAACCCAAGCCAAAGCCCAAGCCCAAGCCGCAGCCCAAACCGGAAGTACCGCCAGCAGAAACGCCACAGCCTGCCCAACTGGCAGCACCCGCTGCCCAGGCTGGACCGGCCACGGATAATGCGGCTCAAGCCGCGGCACGTTCTGCACAGGGCGATCGTCCCAAACTGATTGGCCGTGTGGATTATTTGGGTCGTCGACCCGTGCCCGTGTACCCGCGGGCTTCGGAACGCCGTCGCGAGCAGGGCCGCGTAGTGGTGCGTGTCGTGATTTCAACCCAAGGAACCGTGCTGGAAGCCAAGGTGCAAAGCTCCTCAGGCTATGAGCGTCTGGATGAGTCTGCACTGAAGGCTGTACGCACAGCGCGTTTTAAACCGTATACGGAAAATGGTGTGGCCTATCGTGCCATGGCCGATATTCCTTTCGACTTTGTTTACTAGGATAGATCAATGATGCAGGAACTATTTCAAAGCGTATGGGTAAGCCTGGCACAAGTTGCAGGGCCTGTTGCCGATCAGGCTGCCGCCAGTGTTGCTGCTGCTGAGGAAGCGACCGGGGTGCTGCACTTTATCCAGCAAAGCGATGTGGTCGGCAAGACCCTGTTTGTGATTCTGGCCTTGATGTCGATTGCCAGCTGGTATCTGATTATCGTCAAGGGCATCTTGTCTTTCCGTCTGAAACGCCGCTCGCAAAGTTTCATGCGCGAGTTCTGGTCGGCCAGCTCGCTTGAGCAGGTTGAAAACGAGATCGCTACCCACGGTGCACGTGATCCGTTCAGCCATCTGGCCAGTCACGCCATTCACGCTCAAAAGCATCACGTCAAGTACGGGGCGATGCGGCTGGAGGAGAAAGGTTCAACGGGTGCGTTTGTGTCGCGCATCATGCGCAAGGTGATGGACGAGGAAACCGCCAAACTCGAAAACGGCCTGACATTGTTGGCTTCGGTCGGTTCCACCGCTCCGTTCGTAGGCCTGTTTGGCACGGTGTGGGGGGTGTACCACGCGCTCATCAATATCGGTCTGTCCGATGGCGTCACCTTGAACAAGATTGCTGGCCCTGTGGGCGAGGCATTGGTGATGACTGGCCTGGGTCTGGCCGTAGCCATTCCTGCCGTGCTGGCCTATAACGCGTTTGTGCGCACCAACCGCGTTTACTTGTCCCAGCTGGACGCTTTTGCGCATGATCTGTTTACCTTCCTGACGACCGGTCAGCCGGTGCAGGATACGCAACCTGTTCTGCGCCGTGTCCCCAGTTCGGGTGGCGGTGCAGCATCGAGCTCGGCAGCCGCTGCCAAGCGGGAGCATTAATCATGGCCTTTGGCAGCTTTGATAATCGTAATTCGGGCTCTGCGTTGTCTGAAATCAATATGGTGCCGCTGATCGATGTGATGCTGGTGCTGCTGGTGATCTTTCTGATCACCGCTCCTTTGCTGTCGCACTCCATCAAGATACAGTTGCCCCAGGCAAGCTCCGAGCCGATTCAGCAAGATCCCAAGACGATTGATCTGGCTATTGATGCGGCAGGGCAGATTTTTGTCAATGAGCAACTGGTGGCCCTGGAAGATTTGGCGGCTACTTTGGCTCCCTATTCCAAGGAGCAGCCGCAGCCGGAACTGCGTATCCGTGCCGATACCGATACTCGCTATGAAACACTGGCCCAGGTCATGAGCCGCTCCAAGGCTTCTGGCCTGACCCGATTGGGATTCATCACCCGTCCAGGCCCAACGACCCAGGCTCCTGTACAAGAGGGTGACGCACAGAAAGGTCCATCAACGGGCGAGACCACGGGCAAGCCGGCACCGGCTCCGTAACGCTGCGCGTAATCCCTCATGTTGTTTTTTCTGGCCCCTCGCTTTGCATCCGCGACGCGAGGGGCCAGTTTCGTAATAAAATCCCCACAATGCGTGTACTAGTTATTGAAGACGACGCCATACTGGGCGCCGCACTGCAGGAGTTTCTCAGCGATCAGGGCTATGCGGTTGACTGGCTTCAGGAAGGTGAAAGCGCCTTGAAGGAGCTGTCCGCCCAAGTCTACGATTTGCTGCTCCTAGACTTGAACCTGCCAGGCATCAGTGGCCTGGAGGTATTGCGGCAGTTGCGCCAGCAGGGCAATGCGATACCCGTTCTGATTCTGACCGCGCGCGATGGCGTGGATGATCGCGTGGGCGGTTTGGATGCCGGTGCGGATGATTACCTGATCAAGCCCTTTGATCTGTCCGAGCTGGCTGCCCGGGTACGTGTCTTTGGCCGCCGCCGCAGCGGGCAGGTGCAGCCTGTTATTGATGTCGGGCCCTTGAGTTTTGATACGATTGGCCGCGAGCTGCGCTGCGCGGGGCAACGCGTGAACCTGTCGGTGCGTGAGCTGTCCGTCCTGGAAATGCTGATGATGCGGGCCGGTCGTGTGGTCACCAAGCAGCAGATTATTAATTCCTTGTCTGCTTGGGATGCCGATTTCAGCGACAATGCGGTCGAAGTTTATGTGTATCGTCTGCGCAAACGCCTGGAAGGCACCGGGGCAGTGATACAGACTGTGCGCGGCTTTGGCTATCTGCTCGATGTGGAGAGCGTGGCCGGAGCATAACGGCAGCCCGTGCCCGCTGCCAGACACTTTAGGTCAACCATGCCCGATCAGCATCTTTCTTCAGCGGAAAAAACCTCCTTGTTGCGATCATGGCTGGAACGCTTTCTTGCCCCCGGCTCTTTGGCCCGCAAATTGATGGGCCGGCTTTTTCCTCCGATTTCCATTCTTGTTGTACTGGATCTGAGCGTTACCTGGGTGCTGACACGTCGTATGAGCCTGGAGGATTGGCTGCTGCGCGATATTTTCTGGACCATGGCCTTGAGCCAGGTCTTGCTGGTCAGTTTGATCGCCTGGGTGCTGTTATCCGGTATTCGCTCTCAGCTTGCCTCGATTGATGATTTGTCACAACAAATACGCAATCGGGCCGATGATGATTTTGAACGCCTGGATGCGAGCGCCTTGCCGGCGGAAATCGTGCCCTTGGTGGAGCACTTTAACGAGTTGCTGGAGCGTCAGCGTGATACCCTGCAGGCGCAAAAGCGCTTTATTGGTCATGCTGCGCATCAGTTGCGTACTCCCCTGACCGGTTTGCAGCTGGAATCGGAGCTGATGTTGGCCAAGCCCTTACCGGACGATATTCGCCAGCGCGCCGAGCGCATCAAAAGTGTGTCGGATCGTATGATTCGCCTCGGTCAGCAGTTGCTGGTGCTGGCCCGCACGGATGCCGATACCAATATCAAAGACAGTTTTGTGCGCCTGGATCTGTGTGAGTGGACGCGTGAGGAGGGCGGTGACTGGTTTTTGCAGGCCCGTCAGCATGGTGCAGAGATCCATTTGCTGGCGCCTGAAAAGCCGGTTTGGATTGACGCGGCTCCCGTACTGCTGCGCGAGCTGCTGTCCAACCTGATGGATAATGCGTTGCGCTATGGTCAAGGAACGGACCGCATTGTTCTGCGCGTGGCCAGCAACCCGCCGTCCTTGTCCGTCGAGGACCATGGTCCGGGTATTGAGGCCAGCGAGCAACAACGTGTCTTTGAAGCCTTTTACCGTTCACCCGGCACGCAGGCCGGAGGCTCCGGTCTGGGCTTGGCCATTGTGCAGGAAATTGCCCGTGCGCATGGGGCCTGGTGGAGTTTGATGAGCCGCCCTGATTTTCCCGGTACCCGTATTACCATTGTTTTTCCTGGCCCGCGTATTGGTGCGCGTCTGACCCGGCACGATACTTTGATTGGAAATTAAGCCTTGAACACAGCAACAGAAAACCCCAGAAAAGCGGCTCGGGCGGCCTTGTTAGTGGGCGCGTTAGGCGTGGTATATGGGGATATCGGGACCAGCCCGCTCTACACCATGAAAGTGGCCTTGAGTGCCTACAGTCAGCCTGGTGCCGAGCAGGTGTATGGCGTGCTGTCCTTGCTGTTCTGGCTGCTGACCGTGGTGGTTTCCATCAAGTACGTGACGGTGGTGCTGCGACTGGATAATAAAGGCGAAGGCGGCACCCTGGCTTTGATGGAGTTGGCTGCCCGTGGTATTCATGGGCCCAAGCGCCAGCTCATTGTGGTTTTGGGGCTGATTGGCGCCGCTTTGTTCTATGGGGACAGCATCATCACGCCGGCCATTTCCGTGATGTCTGCATTGGAAGGCATTGGCATGGTCTCGCATGTGCTTGACCCCTGGGTGGTGCCACTGGCCCTGGGGGTTTTGCTGGCACTGTTCCTGATCCAGTCGCATGGAACGGGAACCATGGGCAAGTTGTTTGGCCCCATCATGCTGATCTGGTTTCTGGTTCTGGGTGGCTTGGGCTTGTGGCGTGTGATCGAACATCCGCAAGTGCTGATGGCCCTGGACCCGCGTTGGGCGGTGGCTTTTATTGCCCAGGCGCCCTGGCAAACGTTTCTACTGCTTGGCGCTTTGGTTCTGGCTTTGACCGGAGCGGAGGCCTTGTATGCCGACATGGGCCATTTTGGTCGTCCTTTGATTCGTAAAGCCTGGTTCCTGGTGGTGATGCCTTGTCTGGTTTTGTGCTATTTCGGCCAGGGCGCCTTGCTGATATCCGACCCGACCGCGATTCGTAATCCTTTCTTTTATCTGGCACCGAACTGGGCGCTGGTACCCATGGTGATGCTGGCAACGGTCGCAACCGTGATCGCTTCTCAGTCCGTGATTTCGGGGGCGTTTTCCGTAACCCGGCAGGCAGTGCAGCTTGGTTTCTGGCCTCGTATGGTCATTCAACATACTTCGGCCAAAGAAGAGGGACAGATTTACCTGCCTCGGGTGAATTTGCTGTTATGCGTGGCGGTGATGGTGCTGGTGCTGAGCTTTGGTTCCTCGGACCGTCTGGCTCATGCTTACGGTTTTGCGGTAACGGGCACCATGCTGATGACCAGTTTGCTGGCCTTGATGCTGTTGCCGCGTCGCGCCCACGGACTCAAGCGCTGGGCCTGGCTGGGGCTTTTGGGTATTTTCCTGGTACTGGACGTGCTGTTGTTCTCGGCCAATGCGCTTAAATTGCTGGAAGGGGGGTGGCTGCCCTTGCTGGTGGGGGCGGTTCTGCTTGGCTTGATGTTGACATGGAGGCAGGGGCGCGCTGCGTTGCACGAGCGTTTGCTGGAAAACAAACAACCTTTGAAGGAGTTTTTGCTCAACCTGGAGGAATATGCTCCAACCCGCGTACCGGGCACAGCAGTGTTTATGAGCACCATCCCAGATTCGGTTCCCCCAGCCTTATTGCATAATCTGAAACATAATAAAGTGCTTCATGAGCAAGTCCTGTTTTTGACGGTGAGCAGTGCGGGCGTACCCTATGTGCCCTTTGGTGAGCGCTATACGCTGCAACGTCTGAGCCGGGGAAGCTGGCAGGCTGTTGCCTCATGGGGCTTTAAGCAAGAGCCTAATGTACCTCAGTTGCTCGAGCAGATTACCCTGGAGCATCCAGAGCTCAATCTGGAACCTATGCAAACGTCTTACTTCTTGTCCCGTCAGACCGTGATGATCCAATCGCGACAGCCTTGGTATCTGGGATGGCGTCGACGCTTGTTTGCGTTCATGGCTCGCAATGCCAGCCGCAGCACGCGCTTTTTCAAGATTCCACCCAATCGAGTGGTGGAGATGGGCATGCAGGTCGAGTTGTAAACCGAGAGTATCGTTCAAAACGAAGAATGGGCCTGGTAAGGCCCATTCTTTTTAACCGCCAGCCTGCGCAGGCAAAAGTGTGTCCGCGAAGGTTTATTGAGCGGGCACCACCGTTGTGGTCTCGCGCAGGATACCGCCACCTTCCACGCTGCCGCGTACAGTGGTGTCCTGACCGCGCATGGCTTTCAGGCAGTCTTGCTGCCGATCAGCGGGCAGACGATGGCACCGTGCCTGACGATTGGCCTCCAGATTGTGATCCTGTTTGTCCAGCTTATGCTGACGCTCGGCCTGCAAGGCAGCACCAGCTTCACGACGGCAGGTGGTCCGCTGCTCACCGGTAAATTGCTCGCAGCGCTGGATGTCGTGGCGATAGTCTTTGGTCGGGGTTTGAGCCCAGGCAGCAGAGGACAGTAAACCTAGACTGAGCAAGCCTGCACTCAGGATTCGGGATGGGCGTGTATGTAGACTCATCAATCTCACTCCTTTACTTGCTAAGGGAATCACCGGCTTGGCGAGCGCTGTCACGAGTAGGTATGAGCAGGCCGCAAAGCCCCAAAAGCAGCTGCGTATAGGGCAATCCCTGACACGCAGTAAACACCTATCAGTATAAGTGGAGCAGTTGCAAGTGAGGGTAATAAAACTTTTCCAACTCCTTACTGGCGGGTTTGCTCCTGGGGCTCAGGTTGTGGCGGAAGGAGGTCTGCGGGCAGGGGGGCTTTGTGCGGCATGTCCAGATAGCCGGGCTCATCGGGCCCGTATTCGGCCAGACGTTGACGATATTCACGTTTGATGGCGGCACGCATCAAAAAAATGGCGGTGACCGGGGAGGTAATGATCAGGAGCACGCTGATGATGAGTGGATGCAAAATAGGACGGCTCATCAAATGGCTCGCGCTGATCGCCACAGCCAGTACCATGAAAAATGTTCCTAGCGTATTTCCCATTGTTGGGGCGTGAATACGCGAGTACACATGCTTGAAACGCAGCAGGCCCGCCGAGCCGATCAAGGCCACAATGCCGCTTAGCACCAGTAAGAGGGCGACTGGAATGGCAAGCCACCAGGGCAACAATGTGTCTGTCATGGTTCGATGACCTCGGCGCGCAGCAAAAACTTCGCCATCGCTGCGGAGCCTACAAAGCCAAACAGGGCAATCAGCAAGGCAATGTCAAAGTACAGGGTTGAATCAAAGCGGATTCCCAGGGCCAGCAAGGCCAGCATGCCGTTGATGTACATGGTGTCCAGTGCCAGTACGCGGTCAGCGGCGGATGGGCCTTTGAGCAGACGGATGACGGCACAACACATGCCCAGAACAAAGCAGCCCAGGGCAAACTGACAGGCCCAGTAAACAATATCGATCATTGGAAAATCTCCAGCAGCGGGGTTTCATAGCGCTTCTGAATCGTGTCTAACCATACCTGCTCGTCCTGAAGGTCCAGAATGTGCAAGGTCAGGATGCGGGTCCTCTCATCAAACCCTGACCAGACCGTGCCAGGCGTGTAGGTAATGATGCAGGCCAGAGCAGCCAGAGCATGCGGATCGGTCAATCGCAGGGGGATGGCCAGAAAACCGGGACGCGGCGCCTTGCTGCCTTTAAGGACCAGTTTGCCCACGGCGATATTGGACAGCACGATGTCCCAGGCAACTTGTCCAATCAGCTTTAAGGCCAGAAATGGGTGACGGATGCTGGCTTTGACGGGCCGGAACGGGATGGCTGCCAGACTCAGGGCAGTAGCCAGAAACAGGCCCAGCACCAGATAGCCTGGCGATAGCGAGTCGTTCAGCAGCAGCCACAGGCCCAGCAACAGCAAGGGCAGGAACAGGTGTTTGGTATAGCGTCTCATCACAGTCCCTCCGCCTGAACCGAGCGCACAGGGTTTTGTCGCAGGACTGAACCAATATAAATACGTGGTTCATCCAGTTGCTGAGCAGTCTGTTCCAGGTACGTGGTGATGGGGCCGGCATACCAGCTCAGAATCCCGCAGGCGACAATAATGCTGGCAATTGGCGCTGCCTCGATCAATTTCAGACGAGGGATGGTCAGTGAGCTATTGCTCCAGAACAGACGAATGCCCACCCGCACCATGGCGATCAAACCGGCCACTCCTGAAATCAGGACCGCGGCGGTCAGAATCCAGGCGTTCAGGGGTTCTGGGGATTGGCCCGAAGCCTTGAGTGCGGCCGTCAGCAAGGACAGCTTGGCCACAAAACCGGACAGGGGAGGCAGGCCGACAATCAGCAAGGCGCAGGCAATAAAGGACATGCCTAGAAAAACCATCACGCCGGGGATGGCGACGCCGACCACATCATCGCTATGGTCTTCGGATTCAGGGTCATCCAGATCAAAGACTTCCTGGCTGACAGCCAGTAGATCGGCGCCAAAGGGTTTGGTGCGGCTGACCAGTTCCAGCAACAGGAAAAACGCGCCCAGCGCCAGCACGCTGCTGAGCATGTAGTACAGGGCGGGACCTGTCAGAATCACGCCGGGCATGCCCAGTGCCGCCAGCAAGGTGCCCGAGGACACGATGATGCAATAGCTGGCCAGGCGTTCGGGTTGTTGGGCCGCTATGACACCGATAGCCCCAAACGCCAGGGTGGCAATTCCGGCAGGGAACATCCAGGCTACGCCGAAGGCCGCAGGAGCACCCGTGGGCAGGAGCAAGGAGCCGATACGCAGCAAGGCGTATATGCCTACCTTGGTCATGATGGCAAACATGGCGGCGACCGGTGCGCAGGCATTGCCATAGGCGTTGGGTAACCACAGGTTCAGAGGCCAGGCGGCCGCCTTGATCAGGAAGGCAATGCCCAGGATGGCCAGGGCTGCCTCAAATACCAGGCGGTCCGAATCCGGCATGGAGCCGGCGCGCAAGGCCAGGTCTGCCATGTTCAAGGTGCCCGTGACGCCATACACCAGCGCAATGGCGATCAGTAGCAGGAACGAGGAAATCAGATTGACGGCGATGTAGTGCAGGCCGGCACTGACACGCGCCGCGCCTGATCCGTGCAACATCAGCCCATACGATGCCGCCAGCAACACCTCGAAGAACACAAACAGGTTAAACAGATCCCCCGTCAGGAAGGCACCGTTCAGCCCCATCAGCAGTAGCTGGAACAAAGAATGGAAATGGACCCCTACGCGATCCCAACGTGCCAGCGAATAGAACCAGCAGCAAAACGCCAGTACATTGGTGAGCACCAGCAAAAAGGCTGCCAGCCGGTCTACGACCAGCACAATCCCGAAGGGGGCGGGCCAGTCACCGAGCAGGTACACCCCGACCGATTGCGGCCAAATGGGTGCCAGCGTCCCATCGGCCAGCAAGAGCAGATAGACGGCACACAACAACTGGGCCAGCAAGGAGGCAAAGGCGATCAGCAGTTTGTAGTGACGGCGCTTGTCGCGCAGCATCACCATCAGGGCCGCGGCCATCATGGGAATGGCGACGGGCAATACGGGCAGGTGTTGATTGAGCAGACTCACAGGTCGTCTTCCTCGCGGCCATCAACGTGGTCGGTGCCGCTCAGGCCGCGGTTGGCCAAAATAACAACCAGAAACAAGGCCGTGGTGGCAAAGCCGATCACAATAGCCGTCAGTACCAGGGCTTGCGGCAAGGGATCGGCATAGCTGGCACCCAGCTCACTGCTGTTAATAACGGGCGCGGCACTGATGGTGAGTCGTCCCATGCTGAAAATGAACAGGTTGACGGCGTAAGAGACCAGGGCCAGTCCCATGATGACCTGAAAGGTACGCGGGCGCAGCAAGAGCCACACGCCCGAGCCCGCCAGGACACCAATCGCAATTGAAAGCACGATTTCCATTATTTATTCTCCATCCCGGATGCAGCGTTCGAGGCGGATTGCAGCGACGGCAGTTTGCGATAAAAACGTAATGACTGGTGGGCCAGCGCGATCAGAATCAGGATGGTTGAACCAATCACCAGCATGAATACGCCAATATCGAAGATCAGCGCACTGGAGGTATGTACCTCGCCGATCAGGGGCAGGTGCAGATCCCAGCTTTGGGCAGACAAAAAGGGCTTGTTAAAGACCCACACCAGCATGGCGGCTACGCCAGCAGTCAGCAGACCCAGACCAATCCAGGTTTGAGGCTGAATCAAGGGGCGCGATTCCATCCATACCACGCCACTGACCATATATTGCAAGATGATGCCAGTAGCCATAATCAAGCCGCCCACAAAGCCGCCGCCGGGCAGGTTGTGACCCCGCAGCAGGAAATACAGGGCAATCAGGGTGGAGATGGGCAGCAGCAATCGCAGCAACACGGCTGGAATCTGCATGATGCCCTCGGGCAGAGGTGTTTTGGGGTCGGGCTCAACAAAAACGGCTTCACGGCTGTCTTTGACGTTCTGACGACGGGCCAGCGGCTGAGCGATGGCCTCGATGGGGGGCCGGAAGCGTCGCAGCAGCGCAAAGACGGTCAGCGCCACAATACCCAATACGACGATTTCGCCAAAGGTATCAAAGCCTCGGAAATCAACCAAAATCACATTGACCACATTTGCGCCACCGCCCAGGGGCAGGGCCTTCTCGATAAAGAAGGGCGAAATTCCACTGGGGTGGGGGCGGGTCATCATGGCGTAGGCCAGGGCGGCGATCCCACCGCCGGCCAGAATGGCAATGATCAAGTCGCGACTGCGGCGCAACAGGGCACGTCCACTGTTGTCCTGAGCGCCCGGCATGTCGCTGACACGTTGTGGCAGCCAGCGCAGGCCCAGCAGGATCAGCACGACAGTGACGACTTCCACGGCCAATTGCGTCAAGGCCAGGTCGGGCGCCGAGAGCCAGGCAAAGGTCAGGCTGGTCACCAGACCGGCGCCGCCTGAAAGGAGCAGGGAAGCCGGGCGATGGAATTTGGCCTGACGCGCCGCGCCGATGGCGCAGGCGATGCCGACCACCCACATCAGGGCGAAGAACGGATCAATCGGGGTGAAGATAGTGGATTTGAACCAGTTGCCGCGAGCCAGCGGCAGGGCCGCCACACTGATCGTCACGACGATAATCAACAAGATCTGGCGCTGCAGACGTGGCGAATACAGTTTGCCCACCGCCCAGTTGGCTGCCACTTCCAGGTACTCCATGGCCAGCTCGAAAAAGCGGCGGCCATCGGCGCGTGTCAGCAGCGGGGTGCGCCCTTGGCGGTTCTTATAGAAGCGGTTGATGATAAGGACCAAAATCACGCCCATGACCGTTGCCACCAGACTCATGACCAAGGGCAGATTGAACCCATGCCACAGGGCCAGGTCGTACTGAGGCATTTCACTGCCCAAAATAGCGCTGGCAGCAGTATGCAGGAAGGGCCCGAAGGTCAGGCTTGGCATAATGCCCACCAGAAGGCAGGTCAGCACCAGAATGGCGCTGGGTATGAGCATCCGGCGGGGTGGCTCATGGGGCTCGCGGGGCAGATCCTTGGCGACGGGGCCAAAAAATACCTGTGCAATGAAGCGCAAGGAGTACGCCACGCTAAAGGAGCCGGCAATGACGGCTACCACCGGCAAAGCGTATTCCCAGGTATTGCCGTTGCTGGCCAAAACAGTTTCGGCAAAGAACATTTCTTTGGAAATGAAACCGTTCAGCAGTGGGACCCCGGCCATGGAAGCGGCTGCAACGGTTGCCAGTGTGGCTGTCAGGGGCATGGCATGGCGCAGCCCGGACAAGCGGTTCAGGTTTCGGGTACCAGTTTCGTGATCCACAATGCCGGCCGCCATGAACAAAGAGGCCTTGAAGGTGGCATGGTTCATCATGTGAAAGACCGCAGCAACCAGGGCAAGGGGGCTGCTCAAGCCAAGCAGCAAGGTAATCAGGCCCAGGTGACTGATGGTGGAGTAGGCCAGAACCCCTTTCATGTCACGCTGGAACATGGCCACGTAAGCTCCCAGTGTCAGGGAGCACAAGCCGGCACCGCCAATAATGACTGCCCATTCCGTGGTGCCCGACAGCACCGGCCACAGACGGGCCAGTAAGAATACGCCGGCTTTGACCATGGTGGCCGAGTGCAAATACGCCGAGACGGGAGTGGGGGCTGCCATGGCGTGAGGCAACCAGATATGAAAGGGAAACTGGGCGCTTTTGCTCAGGGCGCCCAGAGCAATCAGGATCAGCATCCCGGTATACCAGGGATGATTGCGAATCTGCTCGCCCGACTCCAGTACCACGCTCAGATCGTAGCTGCCTGCGGCCTGGCCGAGCATGAGCACGCCTGCCAGCAAACAGAAGCCTCCGGTGCCGGTGATGATGAGCGACATGCGGGCGCCCCGGCGTGCGTCCATGCGGTGATACCAATAGGCAATCAGCATGAACGAGGACAGGCTGGTCAGCTCCCAGAACACGACCATCTGGATAAGGTTGCCCGACAGCACGACCCCCAGCATGGAACCCATGAAGGCCTGCAAAAAGGAAAAAAAGCGTCGTACCGGGTCCTGGGCAGACAGGTAATAGTGCGCATACAGGGCAATCAGCGCCCCCATGGCCGTGATGATGATGCTAAAGAGCCAGGCATAACCATCCATGCGCAACTTGAAGGTCAGGCCGTGGGCTGGAATCCAGGAACGGGAGGACTCGAGCACCTCTCCGCGAGCGATGTCCGGATAGGCGTAGAGGGTCAGTAGGGCGCAGGTAACGGCGACAGCGCCGGCAAGAGATGCTTGGAGTTTGCGAGAGTTCGCGGGCATCAGGGAAGATAGCAAGCTGCCGATAAACGGCAGTGCTAGGATCACGAGCAAATACATCTGGCTCCAACAGGCAGTAATTTAGGCGGCTAGCGCTTAATAATACGATATATGAAGCTAATTTCAGCCCAACAGTCATAAAAAAAGCGTTTTTTTAGTTCTTGTGGCCTTGATGCAGGTCAAGCGTGTACCCGCGATTTTCTCTCACAATGAATGCTTGACTAGAAGAAATCGGTCTTTTGCAGGAGGACCCTCTATGCCGCAAACCTTGGAAGCATCGGACGCCAGCGCCCCGACCACACAGGATATCGAGATCTCGGAAGCCTTGATTCGGCGCTTTGATCGTTCCGGACCGCGCTATACCTCCTACCCTACCGCAGACCGTTTTTTTCAGGATTTCCCCGCACAGCCCTACATTCATGAGCTGTCGCGGCGCGCCCTAAGCAGCAGCAATCCCCCCTTGTCGGTTTACGTGCATATCCCGTTCTGCCAGTCGCTCTGCTATTTCTGTGCCTGCAACAAGATCATCACTCAAGATCGCAGCAAGAGCGAGCAGTATCTGGATTACCTGCTGCGCGAGATCGATATGGTCACCCAGTATATGGGGGAGGACAGGCGCACCGAGCAACTTCACCTGGGCGGCGGCTCGCCCACTTTCCTGGACAATGAACAACTCATCCGGCTGATGACCAAGCTCAAGGAGCAGTTCATGTTCACGGCCGATGCTGAGCTGGGCATCGAGATCGATCCACGCACCCTGTCCGACGACACACTCCAGAACTTGGCGGCTCTGGGCTTTAACCGTACCAGCTTTGGGGTTCAGGACTTTGACCCTAATGTGCAAAAAGCCATTAACCGTATCCAGCCTTTCGAGATGGTCGAACGTGCCATCGAGCAAGGCCGGGCCGCTGGCTTCCAGTCCATCAATACGGATCTGATTTACGGTCTGCCCTTGCAGACCCTGGAGAGCTTTGCATCCACCATTGATTTACTGGTGCAGCTGAGGCCGGATCGGATTGCCTTGTACAACTATGCGCATCTTCCCACTCGCTTTAAGGCTCAGCGTTTAATTAACGAAGAACAGTTGCCCGATGCCGACCAGCGTCTACAACTGTTCCTGATGTCCTCGCAGCGCCTGCTGGATGCGGGTTATGTCTATATCGGTCTGGATCATTTTGCACTGCCCAACGACGAGTTGAATCTGGCCCGCCTGGATGGCAGCTTGCACCGCAATTTCCAGGGTTACACCACGCGGTCAGCCTGTGATTTGGTGTCCTTTGGCGTTTCGTCCATTGGGCAAGTGGGGACGATGCATGTGCAAAATGCCCGCAGTCTGCGCAATTACTACGCCGAAATTGACCAGGGGCGTTTGCCCATCGAGCGTGGGATTGTGATGCAGCAGGACGATCGCCTGCGCGCCGAAGTCATCATGCACTTGATGTGCAGCATGCCCGTACCGATTGCGCGTCTGGAAGCGCGTTACGGCATCGATTTTGCCAGTTACTTTTCCGCTGAGCTGCAAGAGCTCAGCAGCTATGCGCAAGCGGGCTTGCTGACCGTCGACTCTCAGTCCATTCAGGTCTTGCCCAAGGGCCGTTTGTTTGTGCGCGCCTACAGCATGGTGTTTGACAAGTACTTGAGCCAGGAAAGCGGCGCACGCTATTCCCGCCTGATTTAACACCGTGGCCGTTGTCAAAGACGGCCACCTTTTTATTGCCCTGTTTCTGGTCCCGACGTGGCCGGCAGGTTCTTGCATCAACCTAAGGTATTTACATCGTGCTAAAGACGGATTTACGTCTCATGTCCCTGAAGGGAAAACTGCTTTTGCCTATTGTCCAAGGCGGCATGGGAGTCGGTATATCGGCGTCCCGACTGGTCGGCACTGTGGCTGCACTGGGCGGGCTGGGAACCATCTCCAGCGTGGATTTACGGCGTCATCACGAAGACCTGATGGACAGCACTCAGGGTGAAGTCGAAAAAGGTGTGGTCGATGCGGCCAATTTGCAGGCGCTGGATCGTGAAATCAATCTTGCCCGAGAGCGCTCGGGCGGCAATGGCGGCATCGCCGTCAACATCATGAAGGCGGTTTCGCAGTATCCCGAGTATGTGCGCCAGTCGTGCGAGAGCGGTGCGGATGCCGTGGTAGTGGGTGCCGGTCTGCCGCTGGACTTGCCCGAACTGGTGCAGGACCATCCCAAGGTCGCGCTCATCCCCATTCTGTCCGACGTGCGCGGCGTCACCTTGCTTGTAAAGAAATGGCTGCGTCGCAAGCGATTGCCCGATGCCGTTGTTCTGGAGAATCCCCGGTATGCGGCTGGCCATCTGGGCGCAGCCGATGATCAGTCTCTGAATAAACCGGAATATGCGTTTCAGCGCGTGCTGGAGGGATGTCGTGCCTTATTCCGAGAGTTGGGCCTGGAGTCCGAGCGCATCCCTTTGATCGCTGCCGGTGGGATTCACCGTCCTGAACAGTTGCGCCAGCTTATGGATTGGGGGGCGGATGGCGTGCAAATGGGGACGGCGTTTGCGGTGACCGAGGAAGGCGATGCCCACGAGAATTTCAAGCGTGTTTTGCTGGATGCGGAAGCCAAAGACATCGTGACCTTCATGAGCGTGGCCGGATTGCCGGCTCGTGCCGTGCGTACACCGTGGCTGGACGCTTATTTGCACAAAGAGAAAAAACTGCAATCGGTGGCTCGCGAACGGCCGTGCACCGAAGGCTTTGACTGCCTGGCTCATTGCGGTTTGCGCGACGGTGTGCAGCGTCATGGACAGTTTTGCATTGACCGTCAATTGGCGTATGCCTTGAAAGGCGATGTACAGCGGGGTCTGTTCTTTCGCAGTTCAGAGGCCTTGCCTTTCGGCAAGGCCATGAAGTCTGTGCGCGAACTGATGGACTATATGTTGAATGGTCGCAGCAAAACACCGGGTGTGGTCCCTGCAGTCTAAGGACCGGGGCTGGGCGAACTGTCTGGGGTGCGAACTGAAGCAGGACGCTCTCCAGACTAAGGCGCGCAAGCGGTGTCTTAGCCCTTGAGCTCGCGTATCAGGCCTTCTTCAGCCGCATCGATGGTATGGACAGCTTCCCGTCGTTGTGTCTCCAATGCCAGACGACGGGCAATCTCATAGCACTCCTCGATGTGCTGGTTGCCGACCTTGCGCAGTACGACAAAGCTGATAGAGGCAGAAATGGCACTGCCTATCAGCGGGACATATTTGGCACCATATTTACCGGCCAGCTTTTTTGCTCCCAGACGCACCAGAATATTGATGATGCGATCAGTGCTCAGAACGCGGCCCACCAGGCCCAAGCCCATGCTTGTTCCACCGACCACCACCAGCTTCTTCAGCTCGGGGCTCAGGGCGTCCACATCGCTGGCCGTCAGTCCAAAGCGGGCATTAATAATGGGGATGACCTTCATTAAAATGGCCACGTCGGTACCTACGTCCACGCCGGGAACAGGGACAACGGCAGCGGCGGCTGAAAGCAGGGCGCGTCGACTGATCAGTTTGCGACATTCCTCTCGGGTCTTATCCAGTTCCTGCAGGGTCATGGTGCTCATGTGTCTTTCCTGAAATCGAAGCGCTTGGGTCTTCACAAGCCTCACTCTATATGGGGTTAGTGGGCTGGTTTTCCAGTGCTGCTGTCTGTTCGTATGGCATTTATCGTAGTTGATGTCGCCAGTTTGAGGAAAAAAGGGGGTGTTTGGTCGCATTTGAAATTTTTACTTTCAAATGCCATGTTTGCCCCTTCAAAGCCATTGCGCCGTGATTTAAAGTCCGGCGTTTTTTTTTGTTGCACTTGGTGGCATTCTTTAAGCATGCATGTAAGAGTTTATACACGCTCAGCGTAGCGGATTTCCATTAAACTGGCGCCGAAAATAGCATATCCATAGGGGAAGAACGATGCATCGCCAGTCTTTGCTGGGCTTGATGTTCTTGCTGGGCGTCAGTAGCGCCCAAGCCATTACGATTAGCAGTTTTTCGCCCCAAGGGGCGACGTCCGATTTACGGGATGTCAAAGTTACCTTTGCCAAGCCCGCTGTTCATTTTGGCGATTCACAACTGCCGGCACCTGTCCAGGTCCAGTGTGATGATCCTTCCGTTGCGGGGCAGGGCCGCTGGCTGGATTCCCGTCGCTGGATTTATGAGTTTGATGAGCGACCAGGACCTGGCTTGACTTGTACCGCCGTGGTGTCCAAGAGCTTTCGCAGCATTAATAATGAAGCGATTAGCGGACCGGCTCAATATCGTTTCAATTCCGGTGGCGCCATTTTGGAATCCAGCCGCCCGTATTACAGCATTATTGATGAAGACCAGGTATTTTTATTTAATTTCAATGCGCCCGTTAATAGTGCTTCTTTAGTCAAGCACGGGTATTGCCGGGTTGAGGGCATTGGCGAGCGCATTGGCTTAAAGGCCATTGAAGGTGCGCAGCGTGATGCCCTGGCTCGTTCTGCCTTCTATGTGGATGAGGTGGATGAGCGTTATCAGGCCGTGCAATGCGCGCGTCCTTTGCCCGCCGATGCCAGCGTGTCGGTTGTGCTCGAGCCGGGCATCACGACAGCGATTGCCAATCGCAAGGGCGTGCCTAATACCGACCGCTATACCTTCGATTTTTCAGTGCGGCCACATTTCACGGCTTCGCTTTCTTGTCTGCGCGAACGCGCTGAGGCGCCCTGCACGCCTGTTGGCAGTGTGGCTGTACAGTTCTCGGCACCGGTTGCCTATGAGCACCTGCAGCAGATTCGTCTACAAGCCGGCGACAAGGTATGGGAGCCTGTGTCCGACCAGGATGAGGCCTGGCAAGACCGTGGTCCCGGCCAGAATGTACGATTTGAGGGGCCTTTTCCGGAAAATGCCCAGCTGACCATCCAGGTTCCAGACTCCTTGACGGACGATGCCGGGCGGCCCTTGCAAAATCCCGAGGTCTTGAGCAACGGCATGAAGACGACGACGTATCCGCCGCTGGTCAAGTTTGTGGTGGAGCCTTTTGGGATTGTCGAGCGCTTTGGTCATGCTGATCGCGATGGCTCGGATGACGCTGACCCACCCGCCATTGGTTTGAACTTGCGTAATGTGGAAGCGAATCTGACCACTCAGCAGATGCTGGTGTCGGCCGGGCAGGTGGGGGCGATGGCGGTCAAGGACGATAAGGAGGTCCTGGCCTGGTATTCCCGGCTGCGGCAGCTTAACTATTCCTGGTCGGTGGCAGCGGACACGCTGAAGAGCATGATGGGCAGCGATTTTCGCGTAACCGCTCTCATCGATCAAAACGGTTATCTGGATCTGCGCGCTCAGCCTCTGCTTCAGGGCAAGGATCTTAAAAAGCTTGATTTGCCCGGCATGGACCAGAAAAACGAGCGTCCTTTTGAACTGATTGGCGTGCCGCTGAAAGAGCCCGGTTTCCACGTTCTGGAAGTGGCCTCGCCGCGCTTGGGCGCCTCCTTGCTGGAGTCGGCGGGCACCATGTATGTGCGTAGTTCGGTGCTGGTCACCAATCTGGGGGTACATATCAAGCAAGGTGGTGATGACCTGCTGGTTTGGGTCACTACCCTGGATGATGCCAAAGTCGTGCCCGGCGCCAAAATCCGTGTCATGAATTGCCGCGGCGAAGAGCTGGTGCAGGGCGAAACAGGGCAGGACGGGGTTTTTCATCACCCCCATCCTGTCTCCAGCCCGGATTATTGCAATGAGACTGGCCTGTCCGGCCTGTTTGTGACGGCTCGCATCGATAAAGACAACCCCATGGCCAGGGGCAAAGACGAGTTCAGTTTCGCGCTGAGCGAATGGAACGCCGGTATCGAGCCATGGCGCTTTAATGTGCCCTATAACTGGGGCGGTCGCGATGAGCCGGTTGCGCATAGCGTGATGGATCGCAGCCTGTTTCGTGCCGGTGAAGTCGCGCACATGAAACATTACCTGCGTGAGCGGGTACGCGATGGCTTCAAGGCTCCAGTTCGTTATCCCGAGACGATGATCGTCGAACATGAAGGCAGCGGCAAACGGATTGAGTTGCCACTGAAATGGCAAAAAACGGCGGCCGGTAGCGTATTTGCATTGACCGACTGGACGATCCCCAAGGATGCGGAGCTGGGTGTCTACCGACTGCGAACCGAAGGCGAGAACCAGTACTTCAATTTTGGTGATTTCCGTGTTGAGCAATTCAAGCTGCCTGTGCTGGGCGGTAGTATCAAGTTAAGTGATGGTCAGGATCGTCCCTATCTGATCAGTCCTGAGCAGATGCAGGCTGATCTGCAGCTGCGTTATCTGTCTGGTGGCCCGGCGGATTTCCTGCCTGTACAACTGTCGGCGGTGGTGCGCAGTCAGTCGCCCGCGTTCAGCACTTACAGTGACTACAGCTTTGCGCCGCCTGAAAAAGCGGATCAGTCGGCGATGTCAGAGGCTCGCGTTTTCTTGAACAAACAACGCTTCCAGCTCGATGCCCAAGGCGGGTTGCGTGCCAAGCTGGATCAGTTGCCTGTAGTGGATCAGCCTTCCGAGTTTTTGGTGGAGGCGACGTTTTCCGATCCCAATGGCGAGATTCAAACCCTGACCCAGACGATTGCGGTATGGCCTGCCGATGTGGTTGCGGGCTTGCGTGCAGGCACTTGGTTGGCGGCGGGTTCATCCACCCAGCTCTCGGCTATTGCCTTAAGCCCTGACGGCATGCCCTTGAAGAATGTGCCAGTCCGTATTGAGGCCGCCAATGTGCAGCGCTTCTCGATTCGTAAGCGTATGGTGGGCGGGTTTTACAGCTACGACAACCAGGAGCAGCGCCAAGACCTGGGTACGGTCTGCGAGGGACGCAGCGACGAACAGGGGTTGGTGCAGTGCGATGTAAAACTGGAGAAGGGCGGCCAGGTGGAGCTGCGTGCCATTGCGCGTGATGACAAGGGCCGTGAGTCGGTGGCCGCCAGCACGGTCTGGGTCAGCGGTTCGGGCTCGTTGTGGTTTGGTGGTCAGAATGATGACCGGATAGATGTCATTCCTGCGAAAAAGACCTGGGCGCCGGGCGAAAAGGCGCAGTTCCAGGTGCGAATGCCATTCCGTGAGGCCACCGCCCTGGTGTCGGTGGAGCGCGAGGGTGTGTTGCAGGCCCAGGTTGTCCAGCTCGAAGGCGACAATCCGACCGTCAGCGTGGAGATCAAACCCGAATGGGGGCCGAATGTCTACGTTTCCGTGCTGGTGCTGCGGGGGCGTCTGCGTGATGTTCCCTGGTACTCCTTTTTCAGCTGGGGCTGGAGCCAGCCTCTGACCTGGTACAAGGCCTACTCGGAAGGGGGGGGCGAGTTTGTGGCCCCGACTACCACGGTAGATTTGTCCAAGCCCAGCTATCGCTTTGGTCTGGCCGGTATCGAAGTGAGTAGCCAGCAAGATGCGCTGGATGTGAAAGTCAGCACGGATCGCAATCAGTACGCCATCCGTGAGCAGGCCCAGGTGGATATTCAGGTTCTCAAACCGGATGGTTCACCCGCAGCCGGTGCTTCCGTGGCCCTGGCGGCCGTGGATCAGGCCTTGCTGGAACTGAGCCCTAACACGAGTTGGGACCTGCTCACGGCCATGCGTGCTTTGCGGGGTTACAACGTGCAGACCGCTACAGCACAGTCCGAGATTGTGGGACGTCGACATTATGGCCGCAAGGCGGTGGCAGCAGGCGGTGGCGGCGGCAAGAGCCCCACCCGCGAGTTGCTCGACACCTTGTTGCTATGGAAGGGCAATGTGGAGCTGGATACTCAAGGACGCGCGACCGTGACGGTCCCCCTCAAAGACTCCTTGACCCAGTACCGCATCGTGGCCGTTGCCGATTTGGCTGGTGAGCGTTTTGGCAGTGGCTCCGCCCAGATCGTCACCACGCAGGATCTGCAGATCATTCCTGGTTTGCCCGCGATTGCTCGCGAAGGCGATCAGTACCAGGCTCAGCTTACGCTGCGAAACAGCAGCCCGCGTGCCATGACGGTCAACGTGCAGGCACAGTACCGTGGCAAGGGCTTGCCATCAGCCGCCTTGCCTGAGCAAACCGTTGAACTGGCTTCCGGTTCGGCCAAAGTGGTCTCCTGGCCCATAACGGTCCCAGCCTCCAGTGGCTCGGCTGATTCGCATCAGTTGGAATGGACACTGGATGCGCAGGAAGTGCTGCAGGCGGCGGGCAAGAGCAAACCTGCCAAGGACAGCCTCTCCATCAAGCAGGAAGTCTTTACGGCCACGCCGGTAACGGTTCAGCAAGGAACGCTGGTGTCCGTGTCCATGGAGCAGCCATTGAACATGTCGGTGCAAGTGCCGGCCGGCGCCCTGAAAAATGAGCAGGGCGGGGTGCAGGGCGGCCTGCAAATGTTGTTCCGTTCCTCCTTGGGGGGCGGAATGGAAGGGGTGCGGGCCTGGTTTGAACGCTATCCTTATACCTGCTTTGAACAGCAAGCCTCCCGCTTCATGGGCCTGCGTGCTGAAGGCGCATGGGCTGGTCTGATGCAGCGTCTGCCTTCCTATCTAGACCAGGATGGCTTGCTGCGTTATTTCCCCAGCAATTACGGTTGGGGTAGCCGTGTACTGACCAGCTACATTCTGGATATCAGCTACATGGCTCAGTCCATGGGGCTGAACTATCCCATTCCTGACGGCTTTCGCAACGAGATGCTGCAAGGACTGGAGAACGTGGTCAATGGCCGAATCCCGTCCATGCAGACCGTTTCTCGCCAGGAGCGGGATATCGAAGTCATTCGTGCGGTTGCCGTATTGGCGAAGTACGGCCGTGCGCGCGTCACAATGCTCGATTCGGTCGAGTTGAATTTGCAAAGCTGGCCGACCGATATTCTGCTGGCATGGGTGGATCTGACCCAGCGCCTGCCCGGGATCAAGCAAGCTGCGCAAAGCCGTAAAGAAGCACTGGGGCTGATTCAGGCACGTCTGATCAGCCGCGGAACCCGTCTGGTGTTTGGCGACGATGCACTCAATGGCAGTCCCTGGGCCATGACCAGCCGGGTGACCAATCAGGCTCGCCTGATGCTCTTGGTCAATGAGATGCCTGACTGGACTGAGGACATGCCTCGTCTGGCCCAAGGTCTGTTGGCCGAGCAACAGCGTGGTGCCTGGCGCATGACGACGGAGAACCTCTTGGGCAGCCTGGCCATCGAGCAATTCAGCCGTCATCACGAGCAGGCCCCGACAGGACAGTCCATGGTGATTCTGGGCTCCGAAACGGCCCAGGTGGTGGACTGGGATATGCTGACACCCGACGGCCAGGGCGTACGCTCCACCAAAATGGATGTGCCTTGGCGTGGCGAGCAGGCAGACAACTTGAGCGTTGAGCAACTAGGTGAGGGCAAGGCCTGGATTGACGTTCGCTCTCTGGCCGCTGTGCCGGTGACCAAGCCTGTGGCGGCCGGTTTGAGCATAGAGCGTCAGGTTCAGGCTGTGGAGCAGGCCAAACCAGGCGTGTGGAGCCGTGGCGACATCATGCAGGTGACGATCAAGGTCAAGGCGCAAGGCCAGGCCAGTTGGGTGGTCGTGTCTGACCCGGTTCCTGCCGGCGCGACCATTCTGGGCAGTGGACTGGGTCGGGATTCGGCCATGGCCACGGCTGGTCAGACGCAGTCCGGTCAATGGCCCAGCTTTATCGAGCGCCGCTTCGATGGTTACCGGGCGTATTACGAGCGTTTTGAGGAAGGCACGACGGAAGTCAGTTACACACTGCGCCTGAACACGGTGGGCCAGTTTGTATTGCCGGCCACGCGGGCCGAGGCTTTGTACGAGCCCGATGTTTTTGCTCTCTGGCCTAATGAGCACGTTTTGGACGTTGTGGATGCGCCAAGCCATTAAAGCAGGGTTGCTGTTGTCGGGACTGGCCCTATGGGCCAGCTCCGGACAGGCCACACCCAGCTATGAAGACGTTCGTCAGTCCTTCCGATCGTCTGATGTGCAGGTCCTGGATCGCCAGGGCCAGCTCATCCAGCGGGTGCGACTGGACTTTCATCAACGGCGCGGCGACTGGGTGGCGCTGGAGCAGATTTCCCCGGCTTTGCAATTGGCGGTCTTGATGTCCGAAGATCGCCGTTTTGAATCGCATGGCGGGGTGGACTGGCTTTCAGTGGGTTCTGCGGCCTGGGACGGTGTGTTTGCGGGACGGAGCCGAGGCGCGTCCACCATTACCATGCAGTTGGCCGGGCTGTTGGATCATACGCTGCTTGGCGGACGGGGCGGGCGTTCGGTGTGGCAAAAACTGGATCAGGTAGTTGCCGCTCAATCATTGGAAGATACCTGGACCAAACCGCAAATTCTGGAGGCTTACCTCAATCAGGTAGCCTTTCGGGGCGAGCTTGTCGGGGTGGATGCGATGGCACGCACCCTGTTTCAAAAGCAGGCCGCTGCGCTGGATGCACGCGAGTCAGCGATTGCTGCCGTTTTGCTGCGAGGCCCCAATGCCTCGGCCTTGACGGTCGAGCGTCGGGCCTGCTTGACCTTGCAGGCAATGGGACGCGCCCAGCAGTGCCAAGCATTAAGTCATCTGGTGCCTGTGGCCTTGCGTCGAGCCGGGCAGGCACCACTGGGGCAGACGCAACTGGCGCCGCATTTCGCCCGCTGGGTTCTGGAGCAAAGTCCACAGACCGAAGCAGGAGATCGCTTGCACACTACCCTGGATTCGCGTCTTCAACGGCAGGTTCAAGCCAGTGTGCGACGACATCTGCTGGATCTGCGCACCGCCCGTGTGCAGGATGCGGCCGTAGTGGTGCTGGATAATCATCAGGGGCAGGTGCTGGCCTATGTGGGCTCCAGCGGCGACCTGTCCGAAGCCGCGCAGGTCGATCATGCCCGGTCTTTGCGTCAGGCAGGTTCCACGCTCAAACCTTTTCTATATGAGCTGGCCATCGAGAAGCGTCTGCTGACGGCCGCTTCCTTGCTGCAGGACTCACCCTTGAATCTGCCAACCGGCAATGGTCTGTATATTCCACAAAACTACGATAAGCAGTTTATTGGCTGGGTTAGTGCGCGCAATGCTTTGGCTTCGTCCCTGAATATCCCTGCCGTACGCGTTCTGACCTTGCTGGGGCCGGCCAGTCTGGTGGAGCGTTTGCGCGAACTGGGGCTTAATTTGCGGCAGGACGGTGATTTTTATGGTTACAGCCTGGCCTTGGGCAGTGCTGATGTCACCTTGCTGGAGCTGACCAACGCGTACCGTGCTCTGGCTAATCTGGGCCAGGCTCAGGCGGTAAACGTGCGTATGGATCAGTCCATGGCCGCGTTTCGTCCCGTCATGGACCCTGGAGCCAGTTGGATTGTGGGTGATATGTTGTCTGACCGTCAGGCCCGTGTGCTGACCTTCGGCTTGGACAGTGCCTTGAGTACCCCGTTCTGGAGCGCGGTCAAGACCGGAACCAGTAAAGATATGCGTGATAACTGGGCTCTGGGCTGGACGGAGCACTACACAGTGGGCGTCTGGGTTGGCAACAGTGCAGGACAAAGTATGCAAGATGTATCCGGCGTGAGTGGGGCCGCACCGATCTGGCACGAGGTCATCTCTGTCCTGAACCAGTACAGACCCGGTCGTCAAACGGTCCGGCCAGAGCAGGTGCAGCTTCGACAAATCGTGTTTGTGCCGGCTTTGGAGCCCAGTCGTGAGGAGTTTTTTGTAGAGGGCACGCAGACCGATCGTATTCAGTTGAACGATGCAAATCTGGCCTATGCCGGTCCGGCCCGTATCCAGGAGCCCGTCAACGGTACGATCTTGGCCTTGGACCCGGATATTCCGCCGCAAAACCAGCAACTGCGCTTGCTGGCGCAGGGGCAAATCAACGAAGCGTTGGAATGGTGGGTCCAGGGCGTGAAAGCGGGCGGTGGGGCCCAAGTGCGTATTCCCCTGGTACCCGGTACGCTGCGCATTGAACTGAAAACCGAACAAGGTCGGTTGATGGACCAAGTCAGTGTACAAATTAGAGGTGCACAAATGACAAGCTTTAACAAAGATTAACCGCTTGCTCTTTTGCATGACTGATACACTGCTATCCTTATTGATACTTCGTAAAGAGAGGGGGGAACTTCACTATGATGACTTTACGCACACTGGCTCGAATTTTGGCGCCCATTGGTCTGCTCGCCTTGGCTGCTTGTCAAACCGTACAAGAAAAGCCGAGTGACGCTGCCGGTACGTCCAGCGCGGCAACGCAGGCTCCCTCTACGTCAGCGCAACAAGCACCCGCTCAGGCCGGGGCCGAGCAACAGGCAGCGCCTGTGCAGATCTTTTTGGCTGATACACAGGAACAAGCAGGTTGGGCTCGCGTCGATGTGCAGCCCAATGGTGTGCTGTTCGTGAATCCACGCGCCGTTGTGGTGCGTGAGGATTTGGTGGGCGTGCAGGCCGGCACCAACGACAGCAAAGAGGGTTTGCTGGCGCTGGATCTGACGCCTGAAGCGGCTCAGCGTTTGCTGCAAGTGACGACCCAGTTCCCCAAAAAGCGTTTGGCTTTGGTCGTGGGTGACACCATGTTGGCGGCACCTGCGTATGGTTCGCCCGTTAAAGACGGCCGCCTGATTTTCATGGTAGGCACGGAAGCCAATGCGCTGGCGGCGGCTCGCGCCATAGCCGGCCCGCAGGCGACCCAAAACAACGGCAAGAAGTAAGCGCGATTGTTTGATTTGAATGCTGCTCTGGCCCTGGGTTCACCCAAGTCCGGCTGTTTGAAAAACGCGGTGGGCGCCAGCCCGCTGCTCTTGTTCCTGACAGGAAAGTCGGTATGGTGAACCCACCAGGCAGTCTTGCTTTCTACATTCTTTCTTTCCGGGTTCTGATCGCCCTGCACGGGGCGGCGCTTGTGTTCATCATGTTGATGGGCACGGGGGCGATCTCATCAGTTTTTGTTCCCGCCCTTTTACGCCTGCCCTTGTTTGTCTTTTTAATGGGGGTGGTGTCAGCGTTTCTGGCCTTGTGCTGGAGCCAGTGGACCTTGGTCTGGCACAGTTCCAGGACAGGGCGCCGTTGGGCCTGGATACCCGGATTCTGTTCTGCCTTCTTTCTGGCCCTGAGCTTGGCGCTGTTTGTGATTGGCGTCTGGGGCACCTTGGGTTTGGCCGACTTTGCCTATCAACATAGTGAATGGCTGACAGGCCAGTAAAGCGGACCGGTTTTTAGTGTACCCAATAGTGATCCGGCAGCATCCTTGAACGATGCCATGCCAGCGGGCTGGGCTTTCGCATGTCGTGTCCTGCCATCTGCTGCGTAGATCGGCGTTGTATTTTCTGCAATAGCCACAATTCCTCCTCGCTTTTTTCAGCTTTGCGGTTTTAAAATATGCGCATTGCGTATATTTCATAAGCGAGAGCTGATATGGCCGTCTCCCAACAAGTTTTTTTGCGTGATGCAATGCGTCGCCTGAACCTGACTCGTGACGTTTTTGCGGCACGTATTGGGGTGAAGCGTCGTGCTCTTGATACCTGGCTGCTGCCGGAAGGCTCCTTGGAGTCCCGGGCCATGCCCGAAGTGGTGCAGCGCTTTGTCACGGAAATCGTGGAAAATGAAGCGTTGCTGAGCAAGTATGCGCAAAGCGCACAGTCGGGCCCCTTGCGTGATCGCATTGCCACCGGTGGCAAACATCAGCTCTTGTCTGTAGACCAGTTCACCCGTGAAACCGTGGAAGAGCTGTGCAGTCTGGCCGACATCATGCAGCCTATCGCCCGCCGTCAGAAAGTATCGCGCGTGCTGGAAGGCGCTGTGCTGGGTAACCTGTTTTTTGAAGCCTCGACTCGTACCCGCGTCAGCTTCGGCTCGGCCTTTTGCCGCCTCGGTGGTTCGGTGTGTGACACGACCGGCTTCACCTTTTCCTCCATGGCCAAAGGCGAATCCATTTACGACACCAGCCGCGTCATGAGCGGTTACGTGGACGCCATGGTGATTCGTCATCCCGAACAGGGTTCGGTTGCTGAATTTGCGCGCGCTACCAACATCCCGGTGGTGAATGGTGGTGACGGGGCGGGTGAACACCCCAGCCAGGCCTTGCTGGATTTGTATACCATCAGCACGGAGTTCTCCCGTCTGGGCAAATTGTTGGACGGCGCACATATCGCCCTGGTGGGTGACTTGAAATATGGCCGTACCGTGCATTCGCTCATCAAGCTGCTGGGCATGTACCGCGGCCTGAAATTTACATTGATTGCGCCTCCTGGCCTGGAGATGCCCGAACATATTGTCGAGCAGGTGGCCAAGCAAGGTAAGCATGTGATCGAGCAGACCAGTTCCTTGGAAAAAGGCTTGCCCGGTGTGGACGTGATTTACGCCACGCGTGTACAAAAAGAGCGGTTTGAGGAAGGGCAGGACGGCAGCTTTACGGCCGACTTTCAAGTTAACAAGGCGATTATTGATCGCTGCTGCGGCCCGGATGTGATTGTGATGCACCCGCTGCCACGCGATAGCCGCGAAGGGGCCCATGATTTGAGCGTGGATCTGAACCACGACCCTCGTCTGGCTATTTTCCGCCAGGCTGACAATGGGATTCCTGTCCGCATGGCTATCTTTGCCGTTTTGTTGGGTGTGGAAACGCTGGTGCAGCACTCGATGCGGGATGTGACCTGGAATCCTCCCTCCCACGTCGGTCCTGATGATGCGGTTTTCCACGGTATGTACTAAGTGGAGCAGGCGTCAGCGCTAAATACACATGAATAGAAAAACCGGGGCTCTGAATCAGAGCCCCGGTTTTTTTGTCTTTGATAAAAGTGCTTTTTAAGTCTGCTGGGTGAGCAGGCTTAGAGCGATATGCCAGGCCGAATCGCCGCCAGGAGGCGAAGAGTCAGCCCGGCAAATCCACCTTTACTTGGACGTAGGCATGGCAAATTCCGCTCCCTTGGAGATGCTTTCTGGCCAGCGCTGCATGATGGATTTCTGGCGGGTGTAAAAGCGCACGCCTTCTTCACCGTAGGCGTGCATATCGCCAAACAGGCTCTTCTTCCAGCCACCAAAGCCGTGCCAGGCCATAGGGACAGGAATAGGGACGTTGATACCAACCATGCCCACATGGATGCGGCGGCCAAATTCACGGGCCACGTTACCGTCGCTGGTAAAGCAAGCCACACCGTTGCCGAACTGGTGCTTGTTGATCAGCTCAATGGCGCTGGCCAGATCCGGTACGCGTACGCAGCACAGAACAGGGCCAAAGATCTCGTCCTGATACACGCTCATGTCGGGGGTGACGTGATCGAACAGGGTGCCGCCCATCCAGAAACCGTCCTCGCATCCTTCACCCGCTTTGGCGCCGTCAAAGTTACGGCCATCCACCAGCAGCTTGGCGCCTTCTTGTACCCCTTTGTCGATGCAGCCACGGATGCGTTCGCGCGCTTGAGGGGTCACGATGGGGCCCATTTCGGCGGCAGCATTGGTGCCGTTCAGAATCTTCAGACTGCGAGTACGTTCTTCCAGCTTGGGCAGGATGCGTTCGGCAGAGTCACCCACCAGCACTGCCACCGAGATGGCCATGCAACGCTCGCCAGCCGAGCCGTAGGCGGCGCCGATCAGGGCGTCCACGGTCAGGTCGATATCGGCGTCAGGCATGACGACCAGGTGGTTCTTGGCGCCGCCCAGCGCCTGAACACGTTTTCCGCCCGTTGCGCCCATTTCATAAATGCGATTGGCAATCGGGGTGGAACCTACAAAGGATACCGCCTGAACATCCGGGTGATTGACCAGGGCCTCAACCGCGTCTTTATCACCCTGCACCACGTTGAATACGCCGTCGGGCAGGCCGGCTTGCTTGAGCAGCTCGGCGATGAACAGGCTGGGGCTGGGGTCAATGGGACTGGGTTTGAGTACGAACGTGTTACCGGCCGCGATAGCGACAGGAAACATCCACATGGGAACCATGACGGGAAAGTTGAAGGGAGTGATGCCCGCCACGACTCCCAGAGGCTGGCGCAGGGTCCAGTTATCGATATTGGTGCTGACCTGTTCGGTGAAATCACCTTTGAGCAGTTGGGGGATACCGCAAGCAAATTCCACAATCTCAATGCCTCGGGTGACCTCGCCCATAGCATCGGATAAGACCTTGCCGTGCTCAGCAGTGATCATGGCAGCCAGTTTTTCCTTGTTCTCATTGAGCAAGGCCAAAAAATTGAACAGCACACGGGCGCGGCGCAGGGGCGGCGTGTCGGCCCAGGCTGGGAAAGCGGCCTGGGCACTGGCCACGGCGTTGTCGATATCCTGCTGGTTACCCAGTTTGACCTTGGCGCTGACCTGGCCGGTAGCCGGGTTGTATACCGCTTGAGTGCGTGTGCCGGCGCCAGCGTGCTGGCCACCTCCGATGTAGTGAGCAATTTCGGGGGTGTTTAACTCTGTCATGGTGATGCTCCTGCTGGGATGAATGGAAACAAGGGGCGGCAAGTTCGTCAGGTGACTTGCCGCCAGAGTACCAGTTATCTAGTGAGACACGGCGGCAATGCCGACGGCGGTTTCAGCCCGGACCTGCTGGGCGTCAAACCCGGCGCGGTCCTGGCTGGCGCGGCGGCTGCTGTCCAGCTTCGATACCAGGTAGATCATGAAAAATGCCAAAGGCATGGAAATCAGGGTGGGGAAGTCGTAAGGAAATACGGCTTCGGAAAAGCCTAGAATGCGCACCCAGACGGCGGGCGAGAGAATCACCAGCCCCAGGGCCACAAGCAGGCCGCTTAAACCGCCATAAATGACGCCGCGAGTCGTCACCCCGCGCCAGTACATGGACATCAGCAAGACCGGGAAATTGGCCGAGGCCGCGATACTGAAAGCCAGGGCAACCAGGAAAGCGACATTCTGATCGCGGAACAACAGTCCCAGGAAAATGGCGACAAGGCCAATGCCAATGGAAGCCAGACGATTGACGCGCATGGCCTGGGAGGGGGTGACCTCGTCACGACGGATCACCTTGGCGTACAAGTCATGCGCAATGGCTGAGGCACCGGCCAGGGTCAAGCCACTGACCACGGCCAGAATCGTGGCAAAGGAGACCGCGGCCAGCAAACCGAACAGGAGGTTGCCGCCCAGGGCCGTAGCCAGATGCATGATAGGCATGTTCGAGCCGCCCAGCACCATGCCGCCCACCTTGCCGTCCACGTAGAATTCGGGGTGATTCGGCAGGATGGCCATGGCAGCCAGGCCCAAAAAACAGATCACCACAAAGAACACACCCATCAGGCCAGTCGCCACAAAGACGGATTTGCGAGCGGCTCGCGCATCGGGCACGGTGAAAAAGCGCATCATGATGTGCGGCAGACCGGCAATGCCAAACACCAGCGAGACGGCCAGTGACAGGCCGGAGAAGGGATCGGCCATGAGTTTCCAGGGGCCTTTCATGGCAGTACCAGCCTGGTGATGGTCGGCCGCAGCGCTGACCAGAGCGGAAAAGTCGAAGTTGAAGTAATACAGGGCCAGGGCCGCCATCAGAAAGCCATTACCCATCATCAGGACGGCCTTGATGATTTGTACCCAGGTGGTAGCCACCATGCCGCCAACGACCACATATACCATCATCAGCAGACCCACCGCTACCACGGCATAGGTGTAATCAATACCAAAAAGCAGTTGTACCAGTTGCCCGGCACCGACCATTTGGACGATCAGGTAAAACAGCACGACGGTCAGCGAGCTGATGGCGGTAAAGATGCGGGTGCTGCGTTCATCCAGACGGTACGAGACAATATCGCTCAGGGTGTAGCGGCCCAGGTTGCGCAAACGCTCGGCAATCAAAAACATGATGATCGGCCAGCCCATAAAGGCGCAGACGGCGTACAGCAAGGAGTCAAAGCCGTTGGTAAACGCCAGGGACGAAATGCCCAGCAGGGTCGCTGCGGACATATAGTCACCCACAATGGCCAGACCGTTTTGTGTGCCGGTAATGCCTCCGCCGGCCGTGTAAAAGTCCGAGCTGGAGCGCGTGCGCGACGATGCCCAGTACGTGATGCCCAAGGTCACCACGACAAAGGCCCCAAAGATCAAAATGGCTTGAGTATTCATGGGTTCACCTTGGCCAGTACGCGCTCGCACAAGGGGTCAAAGCGGGTGTTGGCGATGTGGATATACACGCCAGTCAATAACCAGGACACAACAATCAGTCCTATTCCGTACACCATGCCTGCGTTGACGGCTCCTCCACCGCCCAGGTCATGGGTCAACACAGTCGGCCAGAAAATGGCCATTACAATAAACAGGCCAGTCAGTCCCAGGCAGATGCCGGCGCAGGCAAATGCCAGACGCCGACGCTGCGACTTGAGTTGTTCATATTCCTGTAGTCCGGACAGTGCCCGGCTTAACTCTTGATGCGACAGCATGGTTTTGTCTCCGTATTGTTGTGATTACTGCCCATGTCCGCCTGGCCGATGTTATTTGCTCGGCTTCACTTTATGAGCTTTCTTGTTAACGAACTCGCCCAGGCGCTCTTGTACGTCCCGCCCGGTCTGTACGACCGCTGCCATCAAGCCCTCGGCAAAGAGACCATCGGTGGCAGACATATCGGCAATGCGGCTGATCGAACTGACGATGGCGTAGTTCGATAAGAGGGCATTGCCCGCAATGCGCTGGGCCAGTTCCAGGCTCAGCTCATAGGCTGTTTTGGGATTGGCTTCGTTGTTGCACACGTAATGCGCCAGCCCCAGACGCTCTCCTTCCACGGCATCGAGCACACGACCTGTCAGCATCAGTTCGATCATGCGGTTCGGAGAGATGATTTTTGCCGTTCGCACGGTGGCACCGCCGCCAGTAAAGATGCCGCGTGTACCCTCGGGCAGGGCAAAAAAGGTACTGCTGTCGGCAACGCGGATGTGCGCGGCACTGGCCAGTTCCAGCCCACCTCCGACCACTGCGCCTTGCAGGCAGGCAATGACGGGAATGCCGCCGTGCTCAATCTTGTCAAAGGCCCGGTGCCAGCTTTGGCAGACACGCAGAAAGTCCACCGCGCTCCGTTCTTTATCGTGGTGCTCTTTCAGGTCCAGGCCTGCGCAAAAGTGATCGCCTTCGGCCTTCATCAGAATTACCCGGATATGCTCGGGAATATTGGAAAAGTAGGCGTCAATTTCAGCGATGGCCTCTTCATCCAGGGCATTGCGCTTGTGCGCCTTGTTCAGCGTGACAATTCCGATGTTGTCCAACTCGGTGGTGAGCAGGAAAGGGGCGGCCATAAAAAACTCCTTGTGTTACGTAAATGCGAGGGCAGTGGTGCAAGTCAGCGGGGATCGGTTTGATCGGTCAGCATCTTGCGCAGCGCCATTTTTTGAATTTTTCCAGTTGCTGTCATGGGCATCTGGTCGATGAAAATGACTTTGTCGGGTACGGACCAGCGGGTGACGCGATCCTGGTAGCGCTTGAGCAGGTGGATCTCGTCCAGCTCAGCGCCTTCGCGGGGCACCACGAACAGGACTGGTCGTTCGCCCCATTTGTCGTCGGCCTGGGCGATACAGGCAGCCAGCTCAACCAAGGGTTCTTCCATGGCGATGTTTTCGATCTCGATCGAAGAGATCCATTCGCCACCGGACTTGATCACATCCTTGCTACGGTCGGTAATGTAGACATAGCCGTCGGCGTCGATGGAGCCTACGTCGCCAGTGCGGAACCAGCCGTTTTCGCTGGCCAGATCGGGCTTGCCGTAATAGCGGTCCATGATCCAGTTGCCCTGGATCAGCAGGTGGCCGCTGCTCTTGCCGTCGCGTGGCAAGGTATTGCCTTGGTCGTCAACGGTCTTCAGGCGTGCACCGAACAGGGCACGGCCTTGAGAGGCTAGAACGTGCTGTTTCTGCGCCTCGGGCAAGGTGCGGTGCTTGGGCAGTAGTTGGCAGACGGTGCCCAGCGGCGAGGTCTCAGTCATGCCCCAGGCATGGCGTACCGTAATGCCGTATTGAGCCCAGCTGGCAATCATATTGGGCGGGCAGGCCGAACCGCCAATCAAAATGCGACTCAAGGTGCTAAATGTCTTGCCTTGAGCGTTGGCGTAATCCAGCACGGTTTTCCAGATGGTGGGTACACCAGCGGACAGCGTCACGCCGGCGCGCTCACACAGGGAATAAATGCGCTCACCTTGCAGATTGGCGCCAGGCAGTACCAGTTTGGCGCCGGACATCAGCGCAGAGTAGGGCAGGCCCCAGGCATTGACGTGAAACATGGGCACCAGCGGCATGACAGCGTCGGCGCTGGCAATGCACAGCGCATTGGGGTGCGCTGAGGCATAGGCATGCAAAAGGGTGGAACGATGGGAATAGAGCGCGCCCTTGGGGTCGCCGGTGGTGCCGGAGGTGTAGCACAGGCCGCTGGCGGTGTGCTCGTCAAAGACCGGCCATTCAAAGCCCGTCGTATCGTTGCCCAGCCAATCTTCATACTGGTCGGCCAGGTCACCTTGTGCCTTGCTACCCATGCGTACCCAGTGTCGGACGCTGGGACACTGGCTGCGCAGATCGCTGACCAGGTCCTCAAAATGTTCGTCATAAAACATCACCGCGTCTTGGGCATCATTGATGATGAAGGCAATTTGCTCGCGCGTCAGGCGGGGGTTGACGGTATGGCAGACCAGACCGATACCCGAGGTGGCATAGTAAATTTCCAGGTGACGATAGGTGTTCCATGCTAATGTCGCCACGCGCTCGCCCGCTTGCACCCCATGCTGTCGCAGTCCCTGGGCCAAATCCTGAACCCGCTGGGCAAAGTCAAGATAGCGGTAGCGATGCAGCTCGCCATTGTCCAGGGCGGTGACGATTTCTTGCTCCGGGTTATTCTCTACGGCATGGGTGAGAATTGAACTGATGAGCAAGGGCATGTGCATCATATTTCCAGTGCCTAACATGGTGATGTCTCCTTGTATTATGACTATCAGCATAGGATGGTTTCGCCCCTTGCCCAATAGCGAATACTGCCGTTGAATATGCAAAAAGTGACAATCTTTGAAGGGTCATGGAAAGATGAATGCTTTGCCCGGCACGCTACCGGTTCCTGTCGATGCTGCGCACACTGCCACGGTGGCGCTGGATCTGGTGCAGGACTGGTTTCACAGTTTGCGCACCAGCTATTCGGAACAGGTGCTGGATCATTGCCTGAAGCAGTCAGGCATCGTGAAGGATTTTATTGATCGCCCTGGCGCTCGTCTGACGCGGGATCAACTGGTGCGCTTGTATCAGGTCAGCGCCCGTAAAACAGGCGATGAGATGATGGGGTTCTGGACCCGGCCTATACGGGCGGGAGCCTTGAAATACATCGTGCGCACGGTGCGGGATGCGCCGTCCATCAATGTGGCTTTGTACCGCTTTACCCAGTTCTGGAATCTGTTGCTGGACGATTTCAGCCTGAATCTGATCCGCACCGATACAGACCTGGGTATTGAGCTGGTGCCCCGCTATGGGGATGCCTGTGTGCATCGTTTCGGACATGCCCTGATGCTCAAGCTCACGCACGGCATCGTGTCCTGGCTGATGGGGCGTGAGGTGCCCGTGCAACAAGTGGCTTTTGCGTTTGCGCGGCCAGCGTTCGCGGCGGATTACTCCGTCTTGTTTCCTGCTTCAGTGAGTTTTGATGTGCCGTGCTCGCACATTGTGTTTGGCGCGGAACTCGGTCAGGTGCGTCCGCAGCGCACTCAGGTGGAGGCCAGGGCCTTTCTGGAGCGGGCCCCGCGCGACTGGATTTTCACCTCGTATCATGAGCATGCCCTGCGATTGAAAGTACGGGAGATTTTGCACACCGATCTGGGTTTGACCCTGCAGGACGTGTCGGGGAAACTGCATATTTCGGCGCGTACCCTGATCCGCAGACTTCAGGAAGAAGGTCTGTCCTTTCAAGGGATTAAGGATGAATTGCGCCGGGATCTGGCGATTTTCAAATTGCTGCGCAAAGATATGTCGCTGGCTGAAATTGCGTATGCATTGAAGTTCAGTTCGCCAGCGACCTTTCACCGGGCTTTCCGTCATTGGACGGGGATGACGCCCGGTGTGTATCGTGCCGCTCAGCAGGAGCTAAGCTGAAGTGGGAGCCAGCAGTCCAGGAAGGACGTGGGCTTACTTGCGTTCACCGCCCAGCACCTCGACCAGGTCGCTGATCATTTTAGCCAGTTCGGACGTCATCAGCGTCATGTCCGCATCGAAGATTTCTTCGTCGTTGACGGCAGTCACATCCTGCTTTTCCGTCAGGATATCGAGCGGTGCGACACGTTTGATGTCCAGCGCGTCGGTCAGTACAAAGCTGATGCGATCCGCCCAGGTCATGGCCAGTCGGGTGCATTGCTTGCCCGCTTCGACGTGCTTGCGCACTTCGTCGATATCGGCACTTTGCTTGACGTAGCGCACGGCCGCACCGCTATCGCCCGTCGAACGTAGCTCGGTGTCCTGGTCAATGGTGAAATTGGCCAGCTGTTCTTCTTCCACCAGCCATGAGGTCATGGCGGCGCCGGGGGATTGTTCGGTGTAAAGCGGCTGCACAGGGAACGGTTCCACGCTTTTGGCCAGCAGCCCCAGCACTTCATCACTTTTAGCCGTAGCCGCCGCATCAATGGCCAGCCAGTGGTTGCGGGTGTCCAGCCAGACCCGGGTGTCGCGCGAGACCGCAAAAGCACGCGGCATCAGATCTACGATGACCTGTTCCTTGATTTCCTTCATCTGCTTGCGGCCGGGCTTGTAGCCTTGCTGCTCCTCAATATCACGCGCCTTCTCGCGCGCGACCTGATTGATGACTGTGGTGGGCAGCAGTTTCTTTTCGGCGCGCAGGGCGATCAGATACTGACCGTTGACCTCATGCACCAGGGCATTGTTTTCACGGGGACTAACCCAGCCCAGGCTCAAGGGTTCCTGGCTGGAGCCTGGCGTAAAGCTGTGTTTGGCCAGAGCTTCTTCCAGCTCTGCGGCGGAACATGTCCAGTCGGGGGAGAGGCGATAGATGCGTAGATTCTTAAACCACATGGAGACGAAGATAAATAAACGTAGAAAAGGAGCGGGCATACAGCCCGAGGCAATGTTCGATTGTACGCGCAGATGTTCTTGTGCCGCCCGGCCATTTACGCACCCTTGCATTTGCCAGTCCATCTGGCCTTTTTGCGACACGCCAGGCTATCCGCCTGCAGACAGGGCTAACGATTGATATCGTTATGGCGCGTCTCTCGCACAAAAGGCGCACCAATGGCGACGGTGAGCAGGCACACCAGAATCGGGTACCACAGGCCGTCATAAATATTGCCGGTAAGCGCAATCAGGGCAAAAGACAGGGTCGGTAAGAAGCCGCCGAACCAGCCGTTGCCGATGTGATAGGGCAGACTCATGGAGGTGTAGCGGATACGAATCGGGAACATCTCCACCAGCATGGCGGCGATAGGGCCGTAGACTGCCGTGACCAGCGCTACCAGATAAGTCAGCAAGACTACCAGCATGAGCTTGTTAACCTGTTCGGGATCGGCCTTGTCCGGGTATCCGTACTGACGCATGGTGTCGGTCAGTTCGTTTTTCAGTTCCTGCGAGTGCCGGGCAAAATCGGCTCGGCTCAGGTGCCCACCCTCAAAGCCATCAATCACATGATCGCCAATTCGGACCTGGGCGACCTGGCCGGGGGCGCCCTTGACGTTGTTGTAGCTGACCGCATGGCTGGCCATATACGACTTCACAATGTCGCAAGAACTGGTGAAGGTATGGCTGCCCACGGGATTGAACTGGAAGGAGCAACGGGTCGGATCGGTGATGACCGTAACCGGGGCGTTGCGTTGGGCCTGCACCAGAGCAGGGTTGGCAAAATAAGCCAGCCCTTGAAACACGGGGTAGTAGGTGAGTGCAGCCAGCAGACAGCCCGTCAGAATAATGGGTTTGCGTCCGACCTGATCGGATAGCCAGCCAAAAAAGATGAACAGGGGAGTGGCCAGCAAGAGGGAGATGACCATCAGGGTTTGTGCCAGCGTGGCCTGCAGTCCCAGCATTTGCGTAATGAAGAACAAAGCGTAGAACTGCCCCGTATACCAGACCACGCCCTGGCCTGCCGTCAGTCCGAACAAGGCCAGCAGAGCGATGCGCAGATTGGCCCAGCGGCCAAAGGACTCGGTAATGGGCGAGGTCGACAGCGTGCCCTCTTCCTTGATGTGCTGAAAGGCAGGCGACTCTTTCAGGTTCATCCGTATCCACACAGAAATGGCCAGCAGCAGCACGGAAATCAAAAATGGAATACGCCAGCCCCAGACGACAAAAGCTTCTTCGCCGACCAGACTGCGTATGCCCATGATGACCAGCAGCGACAGCAATAAACCGACTGATGCCGTGGTCTGAATCCAGCTGGTATAAAAGCCGCGCCGGTGCTGGGGAGCGTACTCGGCCACATAGGTTGCAGCGCCGCCGTACTCACCTCCCATGGCCAGACCCTGCAGTAGACGAAGGACGATCAGCATGATGGGGGCGGCGATCCCGATAGCCTCATAGCTGGGTAGGACGCCCACCAAAAAAGTGGACAGGCCCATCAGTAAAATGGTGATCAGAAAAGTGTACTTTCGTCCGACACGATCGCCGATGCGGCCAAAGATCAGGGCGCCAAAGGGGCGCACTGCAAAGCCCGCCGCAAAAGCCAGCAAGGCAAAGATAAAGCCGGCCGTCGGGTTGACGGCAGAAAAAAAGTGCTGGGCCAAAATGGCCGCCATGGAGCCATACAGATAGAAGTCGTACCACTCGAACATGGTCCCCAGGGCCGAGGCAAAAATAACCTTGCGTCCCTGGGTGTCGAGTTTGTTCTTGGTTTTGGGGGAGGCGACACTGGTGATTGTCTGGGGCATGCGTTCAGGCTCTCCAAGGCAAAGACAGTGGGAAACTGACACGCAAGCGCAGGCCACTGGGTTGGCCTCCCGTCAGTGGCATGAAGTCGATGGAGGCGCCATGAATGTCAGCAATCTCCCGCACGATGGCCAAGCCCAGACCACTGCCGTCGGCCTGGTTGCCCATGATGCGATAAAACCGGTCAAAGATTCGTGACTGATGCTCCGCGGAGATACCGGGCCCATTGTCTTCAATCTCCAGCCAGCCTTTGCCGGCTGCCTGACCCGTACGCAGGGTGATCCAGCCACCGGCCGGTGTGTAGATCAGGGCGTTGTCCAGCAGATTGTTGATCAGCTCGTCAAGTAACACCGGATCGGCCTGCAAAAGGATGGCCTTGGGGTGGTTTTCCAAGCCGAGGTCCAGCCCTAGACTCAGGGCGTCCGGCACCCGTTGGCCTACATGCAGTTCAGTCAAGGTGTTCAGGTCCAGGCTCTGCTTGGTGGGGGCATAAAGGGCATCGCTGCTTTCGGCGCGCGCCAGCGCCAGCATTTGCGTGACCAGCCGCGTGGCGCGCTCTGTGCCGCGGACCAGCTGTTGCAGGCTGGCTTCCGTTTGTTGGGGGTCCCGCTCTCGCAGGGCCAGTTCGGCTTGTGTGCGTATGCCCGCCAGAGGAGTTTTCAACTGATGGGCTGCGTTGGCAACAAACTGTCGTTGAGTGGCGGAGAACTGGGCCTGCTGAGCCAAAAGACCGTTCATGGCATCGATCAGCGGCACAATTTCGGCCGGAGCCTGTTCCTGGTCCACAGGCGACAGGTCGCCCGGCGCCCGGGCTCGCAGGCGCGCCTGCAGCAGGTTCAGGGGCTCCAGCCCGTGCGTCAGCCCCAGTCCAGCCAGCATGGCTGCCAGCGGCACAAGAATGAATTGCGGAGTCAGCATTCCGATCAGGATTTCCCGGTGTAGCACCGCTCTATGTTCATTCGTTTCAGCGGCAACCGCCAGAAAAGGCGTGTTGTTTTTGTCCTTGCCCCCCCAGACATAGGCCAGACGCAGACTCTGATCGTCCAGAACCACATCCCGGTAACGCAGCAGGTCGGTGTCATAGCTCCAGCTGTCGGGAACTGGCAAATGGGCATTGCCGGCCAACGGGGCTCCATTGGCATCGCGGATTTGCCAGAGGGTGGGCGTGGGACTTTCCTGCCGCAAAATGGTTTGCGCGCCGTGCGACAGCTCAATAGGCTGGTTCAGGTCCTGGCGGCTGATTTCCACCCGCAGCAGGTCCAGATGATCGCGCAAGGTGCGGTCATAGGGCGAGTTGGCAATATGCTGGGCGATGAAATAGGTAATGACAATGCCCACGGTCCACAGCAGAAACAAGGGCCCGAAAATCCAGATCATGATCTTGTGGATGAGCGGACGTGGCGCCCCGCGCCTTTTTCGGGCGGGCGCGACAGTGGCACGTGATGGGGGCGACGCGGGCTGCATGGACGATCCCTTCGCTTAGGCTGGAGCGTCTTCTCGCAGTTTTTCCGGTTCCAGACAGTATCCCAGGCCCCGCACAGTCAAGATGCGCACGCCGCTGGGCTCCAGCTTTTTGCGCAGGCGGTGAATGTAGACCTCAATGGCATTAGGGGTGACTTCCTCCCCCCACTCACAGAGCAGATCCACGAACTGGTTCTTGCTGATCATGCGCCCGCTGCGCGACAGGAAAATCTCCAGCAAACTGGTTTCGCGGGCTGACAGCTCCAGGGGTTGATTGTCGATATACGCCATACGGCCCTTCAGGTCGAAGCTCAGCCGTTTGTGATGCAGCAAGGCGCTGCTGGTGCCGGTACTGCGCCGCGTCAGGGCGCGTACCCGCGCTTCCAGCTCCGTCAGGGCAAAGGGCTTGGACATATAGTCGTCTGCGCCCAGGTCCAGGCCGCGCACGCGCTGCTCCACCGTGTCGCTGGCAGTCAGTATCAGCACGGGAAGCGTGTCCTGCCGCTGGCGGATGGACTGCAATACGGACAGGCCAGGCTTTTTGGGCAAGTCCAGGTCCAGAATCAACAGGTCAAAACTTTGAAGCTGCAAGGCCGAGTCGGCGCTATCGCCATCGTGCACGACATCGACCGCATAGCCTTCGTAGCGTAAGGAGCGAGAAAGTCCATCCGCGAGAATACTGTCGTCTTCAGCTATGAGTATGCGCATGACCCTACACAAACAAATGATTGAATGGCTGGCTGGCATTGTGGCACAAGGCTGTCAGGCCGGTCAGTAGGGGATAACGAGGCTGCAGGCCTAATTTATTTGAATATCTGTGTATATATACAGTATAATTTGATGCAATAATGAGGTTTGAATTTTAATTGTCGTGCCCGTCCGTTGGGGCGCCATTCCACAGTCAAGGATTTTTCATGGACGATAAAAACAGCAAAGCAGTGGCCTCGGAACGTTCCAAGGCGTTGGCCGCCGCTCTGTCGCAAATCGAAAAGCAGTTCGGCAAGGGTTCGATCATGCGCTATGGCGACGACACCGTCGAGCACGACATCCAGGTGGTTTCCACGGGCTCGCTGGGTTTGGACATTGCTTTGGGCGTTGGTGGTCTGCCTCGTGGTCGCGTTATCGAGATTTATGGGCCGGAGTCCTCGGGTAAGACCACCTTGACCTTGCAAGTGATTGCCGAAATGCAAAAGCTCAAGGGAACGTGCGCGTTTATTGACGCTGAGCACGCGCTGGATGTGCAGTATGCTCAAAAGCTGGGCGTTAATCTGGCTGATCTGCTGATCTCTCAGCCCGACACGGGTGAGCAGGCCCTGGAAATTACCGAAGCCCTGGTACGTTCGGGCTCGGTGGACCTGATTGTCATCGACTCGGTCGCGGCTCTGACCCCCAAGGCTGAAATCGAAGGCGATATGGGCGATTCCCTCCCTGGTCTGCAAGCCCGCCTGATGAGTCAGGCCCTGCGCAAGTTGACCGCCACCATCAAGCGTGCCAATTGTACGGTTATCTTCATTAATCAGATCCGCATGAAGATCGGTGTCATGTTCGGCAACCCCGAAACCACCACGGGCGGTAACGCATTGAAGTTTTACTCGTCCGTGCGTCTGGATATTCGTCGCATCGGCTCGATCAAGCGCGGTGACGAAATGGTGGGTAACGAAACCCGCGTTAAAGTGGTCAAGAACAAGGTCGCGCCTCCGTTCAAACAGACCGAGTTCGACATCATGTACGGCAGCGGTATTTCGCGTGAAGGCGAGATTATCGATCTGGGCGTACAAACCGGTGTGGTCGACAAGGCGGGCGCCTGGTACAGCTACGACGGCAACCGGATTGGCCAGGGCAAGGACAATGTGCGGGAATTCCTGAAAGAGCGTCCGGAGCTGGCGCGTGAAATCGAAAACAAGGTTCGCGAGAAACTGGGCGTAGCCTTGATGAGCACCACGGTCAGCCGTGCCGAAGCTGCGCCTGTTGCTGACGCGCCCGAGGGTGATCGTTGATCTCTCCTCCTGAGTTCGATGAGGAGCCCTTTGAGACCGATCCGGAAGAAATCCGGGAACGGAAGCAGGCTCAAAGGGAGCGTATCGCTGCGCTTTCTGCCCGATCTACAAACTCGGGCAGGAATGGCGAGCCAGCCAGCGTTGGCGATGATGCTTCGGCTGTAGAAAAGAAAACGACCTCCAAACGGGCGGGGCTTTCGCTTAAGGCCAGAGCCTTGAATTTTCTGTCCAGACGTGAATATTCACGTCTGGAGTTGGGCCGGCGCTTGGCGCCCCATGCTGATAGTGCAGAAGAAGTGGAAGCCCTGCTTGACGCACTGGTCGAGCAAAAGTGGCTGTCTGACGAACGTTTTGCGCACAGCGTCGTCAATCGGCGCGCCTCGCGGGTGGGCACCCGGGTCATTTTGCAAGAGCTTCGCCAGCATGGCGTCGATGTGCATCAGACTGAAATTATTAAAGAAGAATTGATGGCAACTGAGCTGGAGCGTGCCAAACAGGTGTGGGGCAAGAAGTTCAGCGCCCCCCCGGATGACCCTCGCAGTTACGCAAAGCAGTATCGTTTCATGGCCAGCCGTGGCTTTTCGGGTCGTATCTTGCAGCAGATCCTGGGCGACTGGGAAGACGATCTAGCCTGAGCAAGCTGCCTCTTTTGCATTGCTCGCGCACTTGGTGATTGCGGGGCGCAGTTGCCGGTAATCCGATCCATTTGCCTACGTTGAACCCTCTCGGCTTGGGGCATGTCTGACTGCCGCCCCTTGCCTGAATTTTTAATCTGACCCGCGGGGTTTATCCTTTTGCCGCAAGGCGTCAATGAGTCACGCTTGAGCAGCCACAATCCCTTGCAGGCTTTTAAAGCAGGTCGCGCGTGCCTGTGCCAGGAAGGCTTGCACATAGTTCGCTTGCACATCTTCACTTCTGACGCTTGCGTAAAGCGTTCGCCACACACCATGCTCCCCCAGGCGACAGGTGCGAATTGAGGCCGGGTTCAAGAACTCCGTCAAGGCCCAATTGGGCAGAGCCGCCACTCCGCGCTGACTGGCCACCAATTGCACGATCATAGGGGTTAGTTCGGCTTGCCGAAGCGCAGCAGGCTCTACATCGGCTGGTGTCAGAAATTGCATAAAAATATCGAGACGGTGGCGCTCTACCGGATAGGTAATCAGAACTTGATCTGCCAGTTGAGACGGTTCTATATAGCGATATTGCGACAAGGGGTGCTGTCTGGAAACCGCTAAAACCAGCTCGTAGCGGAAAAGAGGCTCGTAATGTACAGCCGGATCGGCCTGAGGATCTGATGTAATCACCACGTCCAGGTCCCCGCGCATCAAGGCGGGCAAGGGGGCAAAAGAAAAAGCTGCGCTCAAATCCAGTGTGACATCGGGCCACTCTTGTCTGAAGGCATCCAATGCCGGCATCAACCATTGAAAGCAGGAGTGGCAGTCGATGGCGACATGCAGGCGCCCCGTTTGCCCGGCGGCAAGACGCTGCAGATCACGCTCGGTAGCGCGCACACGCGGCAAGATGTCATCAGCTAACATCAGGATACGCAAGGCGGCCGTGGTCAGGCGGGCGGGGCGGGTGCGACGGTTCAGCAGTGGCACGTGCAATCGGGACTCCAGATCGCGCAACTGGTGCGAGAGAGCAGACTGGGTGACATTCAGGCGCTCGGCGGCCTCTTGCAAGCTTCCGCTGTCACGGATGGCGCTTAGGGTCTCCAGGTGACGGATTTCAAGCATGTTGAGAAAAACTCATATTCCACACAGCGTATCTGATTTTCATACTAATTATACAGAGTCAATGATTCGCTCCTGCTTGATAAGGGCTCTCTATTGATGCACAGCGTGTTGATGATGACAGTTGTTCATGATCTGGGTGTGGGTGCCCCCGCATCGGGCTAGGGCAGGCTTGGGGACCACTTTAGTCGGCCAAGCCGAGCGGAAGCGTTCAGGTTCCGCGCTCCCCAGCGGGGAAACGGAAATGCCCGGTTGCACTGGACAGGGGGGGTAAAACGGCACACCTGACCAAGTTCACAGGAACGGTGAGGCAGGGTGGATGGGCTTGTCCGGCAAAGGGTCGTTTTTTTCATGCGAATTTGGTATATCGTAGGATGCACCGCGCATGAAACCTGCGTTTGGCCCGCCTGGAATGCGCTTACAGATTATGTAAGTGGCTGATACGGAACATACGAGGTGCGTTATACTTGATCAGTTTCAATCTTGCCGCCTCGTTCATATCAATGCCTTTGCCTCCGCCGTCCGTTGCCCGTGAACCATTGCATACGCGTACCATCACGGTACAGTCGTTCGCACGGGAAGATGGCCTTTGGGATCTGGAGGCGTCGTTGCTGGATATCAAGTCCTATGACTTTCCCATCCGTAACGGTCAGACCCACAAGGCGGGCGATCCTGTTCACCTGATGCATCTGCGTGTCACCATCGACAGCAGCTTTGCCATTGTGGATGCCGTGGCGGTCTATGACGCAGCTCCCTACCAGGACAACTGTTCGTCCATTTCAGATGCCTATCGCAAATTGGTCGGTCTGAATTTGCTCAAGCAATTTCGTCAGGGTGTCAAAGAGCGTTTCGGACGCTCGGCAGGCTGTACGCACATGAGCGAGCTGGCGCTGGTCCTGCCCACCGCAGCCGTGCAGACCATGGCCGGTCGGCGTCGCAGTAGTGGGGAATCAGAAATTTATCGTACCGACAAGCAGCCTTTCCATCTGGATGGCTGCCATGCCTTGCGCTTGAGCGGTCCCGTGGTTGAGGAGTTTTACCCCGTCTGGTATCGACCCAAAGTGACGGATGGGGTGGAGTAGTTTTTTGTTTTAGTCAGGTTTCAGGCTCAGGCCTGGAGTTCCTGCCTTCTTTTTTTATTGTGTTTTTAGACTGACAGGTATCACATGAAAATTCACGAATATCAGGGCAAAGCACTGCTTAAGCAGTTTGGCGTTGCCGTGCCACGCGGAATTCCTGCCTTCTCCGTCGATGAAGCGGTTGCAGCTGCGCAGGAGCTGGGTGGCTCTGTGTGGGTTGTCAAAGCCCAGATTCACGCCGGTGGCCGTGGCAAGGGCGGTGGCGTCAAACTGGCTCGTTCGATTGACGAAGTGCGTCAACTGGCCTCGGAAATCCTGGGCATGCAGCTGATCACTCACCAGACCGGTCCTGAAGGCCAGAAGGTGGGTCGCCTGCTGATCGAGGAAGGCGCGGACATCAAGAAAGAGTACTACGTCGGTATCGTGACCGACCGTGCTACCCAGCGTGTAGCCGTGATGGCATCCAGCGAAGGCGGCATGGAAATTGAAGAAGTGGCCGAGCGCAACCCCGACGCCATTCTGAAAGAGTTCGTGGACCCTGCTGTCGGTTTGACCAATGAGCAGGCTACCAAGCTGGCCCGCGGTATTGGCGTGCCTGACGCTTCGATCGACAAGGCGGTTGCCGAATTCCAGAAGCTGTACAAGTGCTACACCGAAACGGACGCGGAACTGGCTGAGATCAACCCTCTGATCCTGACCGGCTCGGGCGACATCATTGCGTTGGACGCCAAGTTCAACTTCGATAGCAACGCTTTGTTCCGTCACCCCGATATCGTGGCGTTCCGTGATCTGGCTGAAGAAGATCCTGCTGAGGTTGAAGCCAGCAAATACGATCTGGCCTACATCCAGCTGGACGGCAACATCGGCTGCCTGGTCAACGGCGCCGGTCTGGCCATGGCGACCATGGACACCATCAAGCTGTTTGGCGGCGAGCCTGCCAACTTCCTGGACGTGGGCGGTGGCGCTACGGCCGAAAAAGTTACTGAAGCCTTCAAGATCATGTTGGCCAACAAGGGCGTCAAAGCCATTCTGGTTAACATCTTCGGCGGCATCATGCGCTGCGACGTGATCGCTGAAGGCGTGATCGCTGCGTGCAAGGCCGTCAACCTGAACGTGCCTCTGGTGGTACGCATGAAGGGTACCAACGAAGAGCTGGGCAAGAAGATGCTGGCCGATTCCGGTCTGCCCATCATCAGTGCTGACACCATGGCCGAAGCGGCGACTGCTGTTGTCGCTGCCGCCAAGTAAGAAAAGGTTGAGGATTAGCAAATGTCGATTCTGATCAATAAAGACACCAAAGTCATCACGCAAGGGATCACCGGCAAGACCGGCCAGTTCCACACCCGCATGTGCCGTGAATACGGTAACGGCATGGAAGCCTTTGTGGCTGGCGTGAACCCCAAGCGTGCTGGCGAGGATTTCGAAGGCGTACCTATCTACGCCTCCGTGTCCGACGCCAAGGCTGAAACTGGCGCGACTGTGTCGGTTATTTACGTTCCACCTGCAGGCGCTGCAGCAGCTATCTGGGAAGCGGTTGAAGCTGACCTGGATCTGGTTATCTGCATTACCGAAGGCATCCCTGTTCGCGACATGCTGGAAGTTCGCAACCGCATGCGCGCTGAAAACCGCAAAACGTTGCTGTTGGGCCCGAACTGCCCCGGTCTGATCACTCCTGATGAGATCAAGATCGGTATCATGCCCGGCCACATTCACCGCAAGGGCCGCATCGGTGTGGTTAGCCGCTCCGGCACGCTGACCTACGAAGCTGTTGCTCAAGTCACTGAACTGGGCCTGGGTCAATCCTCGGCTGTGGGTATCGGTGGCGATCCAATCAACGGCCTGAAGCACATCGATGTGCTCAAGATGTTCAACGACGATCCTGATACCGATGCCGTTATCATGATTGGCGAGATCGGCGGTCCAGACGAAGTCAACGCGGCTTTGTGGGCCAAAGACAACATGACCAAGCCTGTGGTTGGCTTTATCGCTGGTGTGACAGCGCCTCCCGGAAAACGCATGGGTCACGCGGGTGCCCTGATCTCCGGTGGTGCCGACACGGCCGACGCCAAGCTGGAAGTGATGGAAGCTTGCGGTATTCGTACCACACGCAACCCATCCGAAATGGGCAAGTTGCTCAAATCGGTGCTGTAAACAAGTAGTACGGGGGCCCGCCAAGGCGGGCTCCTTGTCCGGCTACCTGGCAGTCCGACACGATTGGCCAGCCGGTTTCGTCAAGAAAAACACCACAACCCGGCGCATTCCTTCCCGAATCTGGCCAGCCTGTTCATGCTGAATTGAATGACGTAAAAAGAAGCCCCCTGCGACACTGGCGCTCAGCCTTGTGCGTGATGGGGCATTGTTGTCTTGGGACAGCCCGGCGACAGAAAAAGAAGAAGTGTCCAGCGGCTGGAAAGAGAGTTCATCTTTAGCGACACGGGAACACCATGATCGAATTTCTCCAGACCCTGCATTGGGGTTCATTGTTTCAGATTGTACTGATTGATATTTTGCTGGGCGGTGATAATGCCGTCGTGATCGCGCTGGCCTGTCGTAACCTGCCCAAGCAGCAGCGCATGCAGGGAATCTTGTGGGGGACGGTAGGGGCGATTATATTGCGCGTCGTCCTGATCTTTTTTGCGTTGACCCTGCTGGATCTGCCTTTCCTGAAGTTGGTGGGCGGCGTGTTGCTCTTGTGGATCGGTATCAAGCTCTTGCTGCCCGATGATGACGAGCATGGCAATATTCAAGGCGGTGGCACTGTTTGGGCTGCCGTCAAAACCATCATCATCGCGGACTTCGTGATGAGTCTGGACAATGTGATTGCCATTGCCGGGGCGGCGCAGAATGCGCATTTGGACCACCAGTTGGGCTATGTGATTTTTGGCTTGCTGCTCAGCGTTCCCATTATTGTCTGGGGCAGTACCCTGGTGCTCAAGCTGATCGACCGCTTTCCTGTCGTGGTGACCCTGGGCGGCGCCTTGTTGGGCTGGATTGCCGGTGGCATGCTGGTCACGGACAAGATTGTGGAAAATCAATTTGGCCTCCAGCCACAGCCTGTTAAACTCGGGGTCGAGATTGTTTGTGCCTTATTAGTGGTGGCGCTGGGCAAATGGCTGGCGCGCCGTAAAGGTTCTACCAAGGAAACATAGTTCTATGGCAATTTTTAAATCCTCTGACGCCAAAGGTCAGGAAAGCGGCCTGTCCCTGCTACAGGGCTTAGGAATCCTGGCCATTATCGGTATTGTTGCAGCCGCCATCGTGCGCTACTTTGCTGCATGACCGCTGTGGTTTCTACTCCAGAAGAATTGGTCATTGCCACGCGTGCCAGTCAACTGGCCTTGTGGCAAGCCATGCATGTGCGCGACCGTTTGCAAACGCTGTATCCGCAGTGCAAGGTGTCCTTGTTGGAAATGACAACACGTGGTGATCAGATCCTGGATCGCACCTTGTCCAAAGTGGGCGGCAAGGGCTTGTTTGTCAAAGAACTGGAAACGGCCTTGCTTGATGGCCGTGCTCACCTGGCCGTGCACTCCCTGAAGGATGTGCCGGTGGTATTGCCCGAGTCCTTTGATCTGCCCATCATCATGGAACGGGACGATCCACGCGATGCTTTTGTTTCCAATACGTATCCCAATCTTGCGGCTTTACCTGCTGGTGCCATCGTAGGCACCTCCAGCTTGCGCCGCGAGTCCCAGATTCGTGAGCGTTATCCACATCTGGACATTCGCCCCTTGCGTGGCAATGTTCAGACACGTTTGTCCAAGCTGGATCGGGGCGATTACGACGCCATCATTCTGGCGTCGGCCGGTTTGCGCCGTCTGGAACTGGCCGAGCGTATCCGCGATTACATCTCCATTGAAGACAGCCTGCCGGCCGCTGGGCAGGGCGCCCTGGGTATCGAGATTCTGAAAACTCGCAGCGATGTGGCCCAATGGCTGGCGCCCTTGGCGCATTCCACCAGCCATGTGTGCGCGCTGGCTGAACGTGCTGTATCCCGCGCTTTGGGTGGTTCCTGTCAGGTTCCTTTGGCTGCGTATGCCACGCTGGATGGCGACGAACTGACTCTGAGTGGCCTGGTGGCCGAGCCGGATGGTTCCACGGTTTACCGCGCGCAGATTCATGGTCCAGCTAACAATGCGGAAGAACTGGGACTGTCGCTGGCTGAGGATCTGAAACGACAAGGTGCTCAAGCCATTCTGGATCGCTTGCTGACGGAGCAGCCTGCAGAGGGCGAGTAAAGCGGCATGAACCTGCCCTGCGCATTATTGACCCGACCCGCGGGACGGAACGAAACCCTGTCGGCCGCCCTGGCCGCGCAGGGTTTTTCTTCTTTGGTTTTGCCCGCCTTGAGCCTGGAGCCGCAAAACCTCTCCGAAACGCAATGGCAAGACCCCAAGGATTTTGACCTGGTGCTTTTTGTAAGCAGCAGTGCGGTCAAGTTCTACTTTGCCGCCTTGCAGGCGCGCGGTCAAAACTGGCCTGACAAGGTCTTGCTGGCTGCCGTTGGTTTTGCTACTGCTGCCTGTCTGCGTGCCCAGCCCGGCGTGTCCCCGGAAGCCGTGCTTCACCCTGCAGGCGTTGATTCCTTGCAGGATTCAGAGGCCTTGTGGGCGGTTCTGGAGCCCCGACTCGCACAACTCGAGCGGGTTCTGATTGTGCGTGGCCATAGCGGTCGTGAATGGTTGGGGCAGCAGTTGGAGAACCACGGTATTCAGGTTCAGCGTCTGGCCATTTACCAGCGTAGCCCTGCCAAGTGGAGCATGCAGCAGGGCCGTCAAATTCGTGACAGCTTGCAGGCAGGCCGCCTGGCTGTTTTGCTCAGCAGCTCCCAAAGTGCCGACGCCGTATTTGCCAACGTGCAAAGCCTGGGCTTGACGGATGTGTGGTCGCAGTGTGCTTACGTGGTCATTCATCCGCGTATTGAAGAACATTTACAGTCCTTATTGCTGCAGGCTGGAATCACAGCGCCACCAATGGTAAAAAGGTGTACGCCAGACGATGATGACATTGTCGCTGCCATGATGGCGGTGCTCTCGCGCGATTAGCCTCACACGGATTACAATCTTGCCATGAACGATAAAACAGAGAACGCATCCGCAAGCGAACCGGGGACTCCCATTTCCAGCCCAGCCAGTACAGCGGCGCCTCGTCCGTATTCTGAACCTCAAGACAGCACGAGGGCACCTGACAAGCGTAAAAGCGCGGCGGGTCCGGCCTATGCCTTGACAGCTGTTGTTGTGGTGCTGGCCGCTGCCGGTCTTTGGTACCAGAATTCATTGCTGGACAAGCACAAGGCTGAGCTGCAGGCTCAACTGGCGACCAATATCAATTCCACGGAACAAGCGCGTCAGACGGCCCAGCAGGCTCTGGCATTGGCACAGCGGCAGGCTGACAAGCTTGAGCAGCTGGAAAAATCCTTCAAGGATTCCACCGAACAGTTTCATGATCTGAGCCAGGCTTTCCAGACCATGACCGATAGCGGCTCTGAGCTGGTTCTGCTTAACGACATCGATCATCTGGCCACTATTGCCCAGCAGCAACTGATGCTCGGTGGCAATGTGGCCAATGCCATCGTTTCTCTGGAAGCCGCCCAGGCCCAGTTGGCGCGTGCCAATCGGGTGGGTCTGGCTTCTTTGCAGCAAACCCTGAATGGTGATCTGGAGCGTCTGCGTGCGGCAGCGACTGTCGATGTGGCCTCGCTGTCGCGTCAACTCGATACTCTCTCGCGCTACGTGTCGGAAGCTCCCTTGCTGGTACCGGATGATGTGGCGGGGGGAGCTCATACGCAAGCGCTGGACTTGTCCTCTGATGCCGTTGCTCCGGCTCCCGAGTTGCTCGCAGATGCCCCCTGGTGGGAGCGCGGCTGGAACACGGTTGAACAGTGGGGCAGCAGTGCGTGGCGATCGCTCAGCCATGATCTGGGACAATTTGTCTCCATCCGACGCGTGGACGATGCTGCCGCTTTGTTGATGTCACCCGATCAGGCTGCCCGCTTGCGTGAGAACTTGCGTCTACGTGTCATGGCGGCTCAACTGGCCATGATGATGAATCAGTCTGCTGTATGGCAAACAGAGCTCAATGCTGTGGCTACCGCGTTGGAAAAGCGCTTTGACACGCAGTCTGTTCAGGTTCAGCAAGCCTTGCGCCTGACACGGCAGTTGCAAGACACCCGCATTGGGGCGCGCTTGCCGACGGTCAATAATACGCTGGCGGCGATTGAAAGCCTGCGTCAGGCCCAGGCGGGTCGCCTTCAGGACAGTGTGCCCGACTCGGCCACTGAACAGAACGATGCAGATTCCGCTCTGCCTGACCCCTCTCAATCCGCGCAGCCCGACAGCAAGGAGCCCACTGACCCTGTCGCTGAGCCGGTTGAGTCTGGCTCTGCGGCTTCATCCCAGACGGAACCGCCCGTTCAGGCGCAGGGGTAAACTATGCGTACCTGGTTTTGGACACTTATCCTATTTATCGCCGCGGTTGCCCTGGCGCTGGTCTTGCGCGAGCATGCCGGTAATGTCTATCTGGTGACTCCGCATTATCTGGCCCGTGCTTCATTGACCTACGTGGTTCTGTGCATACTGGGCTTGTTCATTGTGCTGTATGTACTGTTGCGTTTGCTGGCCTGGTTTGGTGATGGCCCGGAGCGTTTTCGCTTGTGGCGGGGACGCCGTGCACAGCGACGTGACCAGACCTTGCTGGAAACAGGCTGGATCAGTATTTTGGAAGGTCGTTACGAGCAAGCTGAAAAAGACCTGATGAAGCTGATGAGCAAGACCCGCTCGCAGTCAAGCAAAGTCGTGGCCGGTTTGGCAGCGGCGCGTGCCGCACATTATCAGGGGCAAATTGCTCAGCGTGATCAGGCGCTGGCCGCCGCCCGTGCTGCCGCTGGCAATGATGTGCGTTTGAAAGAAGCCAGTGCCGTAGCCTCGGCTGAACTGTATCTGGATCAGCACCGCACGCAAGAAGCGATCGAGCTGCTTCAGGATTTGCAGGATGCCAGCTCCCGCCATTTGCATGCCACTCGTTTGTTGTTGCGTGCTTATCGGCAAGAAGGCAATGCCGAACGTGTGTATGAGTTGACTCGCTTGCTGATGCGCCGCAGTGGCATTGAACGCCAAGAGGCGCTAGGTCACATTGAATTTGCGGCTGCCGCTCGATTGCGTGCCGGCGGGGCAGAGCAGTTCAAGGCCTTGTGGTCCGATCTGAAGTCTGAAGAGAAAACCTTGCCGGGTGTGGCCCTGGAGGCTGCCTTGATTCAGGAGCGCGACGGTAATTACGAAGAAGCCGGTCGTATCCTGGAGCCAGCAATCGCAGCTAGCTTTGACAGTCGTCTGCTCGAAGCCTATGCCCAATGTCCGCCGGAGTTTGTGGGGCGTCGCTTGGCCAAGGCCGAGGAATGGCTGCGTAGTCAGCCCAATAATCCGGTTCTGTTGTCCACGCTGGGTCATTTGTGCCTGACCAGCCAGTTGTGGGGGCAGGGGGAGCATTACTTGCTGCGCAGTCTGAAAATTCAGGGCGATCTGCGCAATCATGCCTTGTTGGGTAATCTGTACGATAGCCTGGGGCGTCACGACGAGGCTGTTTCGTACTGGCGCAAGGCCGCGTCCATGGCGGGGACCCTACCGGTTCTAGCCGTCAGCACCGCCTTGCCAGCGGCCGATACCCGTCATGACCCCAGCCATATCGATGCTGACAGCCTGCCCTCGCAGGACGAGGGCCTGCCGCATTACACCTACGCAGCCAGCGTCGTGGCCGAGGATTTACCCGATCAGGGTCGGCCTTTGCCGGTGGTTGCAGAGCCTGTTGTGCCTGCTGCAAAACCGGAACAAGACAGCCTGAGCTCTTCCGCTGATTTGGATGATTACTTTGATACGGCTCCCATTCCCGGGGTCGATCTCTCTCAAACTTCGGATCGTCCTCGACGATCCAATGATTAATTTCTTTTATTTTTAAAGGTTTGCACGAATGAGCCTCGCCCACGTACCAGCTGGCAAAAAACTGCCCGACGAGATCAACGTAGTCATCGAAATTCCCATGAACTCGGACCCCGTCAAATACGAAGTTGACGAAAACGGCGTGGTGTTTGTGGATCGCTTCATGCTGACCGCCATGCACTACCCCTGCAATTATGGTTACGTTCCGCAGACCATTTCGGATGATGGCGACCCGGTTGACGTGCTGGTGATTGCTCCTTTCCCCATCCAGATCGGTGCGGTTATTCCATGCCGCCCTATCGGCGTGCTGCACATGGATGATGAAGGCGGTGGTGATGCCAAACTACTGGCTGTGCCAACCGACAAGCTGTACCCCCTGTACCGCAACGTGAAGTCGCCTGAAGATCTGCAGCCTGAGGAGCTGGAGCGCATCAAGCACTTTTTCGAGCACTACAAAGACATCGAAAAAGGCAAATGGGTCAAGGTCAAGGGCTGGGACGGCATCGAAGCTGCCAAGAAAGAACTGGTAGACGGCGCCAAGCGTTTTGCTGACGGCCAGGCAAAATGAGTACCGTCATCCCCACGCCAGCGGTTGCGGCGCTGAACGTACAGGACAGTGAGCAGGTTTTTCCTGTACGCCGCATTTATTGCGTCGGCCGCAATTATGTCGAGCATGCACAGGAAATGGGTTTTACCGGGCGCGAAGATCCTTTCTTCTTCTGCAAACCGGCCGACTCCATCTTGAATGTGCTGCCCGGCCAAGTCTGCGACATGCCTTATCCTTCCCGCACCCAGGATCTGCATCACGAGATCGAGCTCGTCGTGGCTTTGTCCAAGGGCGGGCGTGATCTGACGGTGGAGCAGGCTGCTGAATGTGTGTGGGGATACGCGGTGGGTCTGGACATGACCCGTCGGGATTTGCAGACGCAAGCCAAAAAAGCCGGTCGTCCCTGGGAAGTGGGCAAAGCCTTTGACCACTCCGCACCGACGGGCCCGCTGGTGCCTCGTAGCCGTATTGGCGATCTATCCCGAGGGGCCATTACCTTGGACGTCAACGGTGAGCGACGCCAGACTGGCGATTTGAATCAGCTGATCTGGAATGTCGCTGAGTCCATCGCTTATCTGTCAGGTCTGTTCGAGCTGTTCCCGGGTGATATCATTTTCACGGGAACCCCGGCCGGTGTCGGCTCGGTGGAACGTGGTGATGTGATGCACGGGGTGATCGAGGGTCTGGGCAGCATAGACGTGCGTCTGGTCTGATCTATATGAGTTTGCAGAAAAACCCGCCATCAGGCGGGTTTTTTTATGACTGTCAGCCCTGGGGCCGCTTGTCTTTCCGGTCTGACGAAGAAGCAGCAGACGAGCAGGAGCAAAGGAAACGTGCTGAGTGATCGGATGCTGACACGAATAACGAGGTCTTGCGCGCTGCTGGCGTATAGAGGCTGGCGAGACAAAGCCGTCCCGCTCGGCTTTTCCGAATAGTACGGCCCCCTGACGGCAGGCAGACTGTGAACTGACTTTTGGGAGATTCCAATGAGACAGTTCACCAGACGACAGCGCGGGCAGGGCATGGTCGAGTACCTGATTATTGTGGCTTTGGTTGCCGTGGCAGCCATCGCCGTTTATCAGTCATTTGGTCAGGTCATTCGCAACCAGACCGCAGCCATGGCCAAGGAGCTGGCCGGCGAGGACGGCTCCGAGCAGACACAACAAGCGCAATCTGCTGCATCAGCGGCGGCCGCTCAAGGCGCTGCCAAGAGCCTGAAATCCTTTACAGGCAACGCGCAATGAGACGCCCCATCCATCCGCAACAAGGTGCGGCACTGGCCTGGGGCCTGATCGCGCTGGCGCTCCTTTCTGTTGCATGGGGCGGCTACTTTCATGTGAACCAGATCGCGGAGCAACAAGGACGCTTGTCCCTGGTGCTGGATGCGGCGGCCTATGGGGCGGCAACCGAACAGGCGCGCACCTTGAATCTACTGGCCTATATCAATCGGGCGCAGTTGGGACATCAGCTTGCCCTCGGGCACCTGCTGACGCTGGCAACTTGGGACAGGGCAGTACAAACACAGTCCGGACAGGTGCGTCGGGCCAATCCGCCTGCACACTTGGTCGCGATGATGTTTGGTTCTGCGCATGGCCTGGCGTACACCCGGGCACGTTCGGCCGGAGATAATCAGGACGCTTTGCAGCAGGCTTTTCAAGCACATCAACATGTGATTTATGAGGTGTTGGCGCAAGCTCAGGAACAGTTGGTGCAGGGCTTGCCACAACGACGACAAGCCATTATTCAAGCCACTCTGGACGGCAGCCTGCCAGATTGGCCGGAGCAGGTGATTCGTTGGCACACCGAACAGGACGATTGGCCTCAGTTCCTCCTGCTGCAGTCAGGGCAAGGACAATGGGATAGCGGTCTGAGGCATCTGATCTCCTTGTACGGCTTTCTGGCTCCGCGTGATTACGAGGCCCGCTCCTACCCTGGCGTCGATCGGCGTTGTCCTTTGTGGCAGCATCGATTGCGTCGCGCTGGCCGCACCGCGCTTGATCATCTGGGCCGTTGGCATTCCAACGATACGCAGTCCATGCATATGGTGCGCTCCAATCGTTGGATAGGCTGTTACTTTCGCGAATATGCCATGGCATGGGCCTTACAGACGCCAGCGGGTGCGTCCGGGATTGATGCGCCGCAGGACTTTTCAGGACAAAGTTTTTGGAAGTGGGCGCTGGAGCAGGGTAACAGTTCCTTGTTGTCGGCTAAGAGCAATACCGTGGCGCAGTCCTGGGCGCGGCGCGATGCCCGCCCCTGGAGTCAACGTCCGTGGGTAAAGGGGTATGCGCTGGCTGATTCCAGACGGAATGAGGGGCCAGATCTGGTATTGACCTTGCAGGCTCGTGGTCATCTGGGGCAGACCATTTATACCCGGGCAGCCGCCCAGTCTTTTTTCTCTTTGCCTCCGGGTAGCACAGATGCTGGGGCAGGCCCAAAGCCCAGCCTGTTTATGCCTTTCTGGCAGGCGCGACTAAAGGACGCAGGGAGGCGGCGATCATGAGCGAGCGGCAACAAGGGATGGCGTTACTGGAGGCCTGCTTGCTGGGCATGGTGCTGGCCCTGATGGTGATGGCAGGGCGTTGGCTGATGCAGCAACAGTACCGCTTGCAGCAGATGCAGCAAGCCACGCATCTGAGCCTGTTCCTGCATGACGCCCAAGGAGCGCCGGTTTCTCTGAGCTCTTCTCCGAGTCCCAGCACGGTGACTGCCGGTTTTCTGGAGCTCCCTACATCGCCCGCGCCGTCTTTGCAGCAGGAGCTTTTGAGCCTGTCAGATGGTTTCTGGGCGGTGGAGTCACGATTTTCCCTTCCGTGGCCACAGTGGCTGCGTTCCTTGACCCGCCTAACACAACTCCAACGGCAGTCTCACTTGTGGGCTGCTGCGGGGCAGGCGGCCTCCACACAAGAAGCGCGACGGCGGCTTGAAAGCAGCAGAACGGCCTGGGCACAGGCGATGGAATCGAGCAGGCGAGCGGCGCAGGACACAATACGGGCCGCGGGTCCCTTGGATGCCGCGTGGGGGCGGGCAGACGTTGACCTGGACTGGTTGGGACCCTGGCAGGATTTTTCACCCGATCACCGAGGCAGGGAGTGAGCATGAGACGGGTATATGCCTTGTTTTTATTACTTTTGTGGACGCTGAGCCCCCTGCCTGTCAAAACACAGCCCGTGTCTGGTCCTGTTCCGGATGCAAGGATTCATTGGGATCAAGGGCAGATCACGCAGACCGCACTTGGGCCCATACAGAGCTGGGGACTGACAGCCGATCTGGAGGCACACGTCTTGTCAGACAGTCTTGAGCCGTTCTGCGGTAGCCACTATGGCGCAATCCGCCTGCAAGCGCAGTGGGTCATTCTGCGCGCTCGTGATGGCAGAAACTGTGTGCTGTGGGTGGACGATATAGCGGCACCCACTCTGTCAGGCTTGTTAAGTGTTTCCGAGCCGGCTCAGACGGTTGTTCCCTCATATATTCAGGCAGTAGCACCCGTAGCTGGCACCGTTTTGTGGCAACACGAACAACCGGGAGAGGCGCAAAGCTGGCTGCTGCTGGCTGAGCCAGGCTGGCAAGCGGAGTTGCGCCGCAACAAGTGGGGTGCGGAAACGGATGGACGTTACTGGCGAAGAGGTCCCGCCGAACTAGATGTAATGGAGCTGGAACACGAGCAGCAAGCCTATTTGCTCGTGATCTGCCGTGCCTGTGAGAAGGAGGCGTCATGATTCGGGCAAAATTTCTTTGGCTATGCCGTCATCCCAGCGTCGGCTTTGGTCTCCTGGCTTTATTGGCTGGCCTGATGGCGGCGGGGGCCAGCAGCCGTTACCTGGAGCGGCAGGAGCAGGCTTTGCGACAGGCTGCGCAGCGTGCCCATCTGGACAGGGTGGTAGCGGCCTCCAGCCTGCCTGCGGGAACGGTGCTGCAAGCGGAGCATCTGGCGGCGCGAGCCTTTCCTGCCGACTTGGTGCCCAGCGATAGCTGGGACGCAGCACAGTTTGAGAACTTGTTGGGACGGGTGCTCAGCCAGCCATTACGGGCAGGTGATCTGATTAGCAATGCGCATGTGCAGGAGGCCAGCGGCCCTTTCTCTCAGCAGCTCTTATCCGGCAGGCGTGCCTTGACGGTGCCGGTCGATGCGATCAGCTCGGTGTCGGGCCTGATCCGGCCAGGAGACTTGATTGATATCTATGTCAGTTTCGAGGACAGACAAAGGCGGGTGACGGCTCCTTTGCTGCAGTCGGTACTGGTTCTGGCGACTGGGCAAAAGTCGGGTGAGGCTTCTGCAACGATGCGCACGGATAAGGATGTCTACAACACCTTGACGCTGGATGTTGGCCCCGACGATGCCTTGAAGTTGCTGGCGGCCAGGCAGCATGGGCGTATCAGTGCTTTGTTGCGTAACCCCGAGGACCACACTCCCCATCAGGCGGCAGTCCGGGGAGAGCTGGCTGATATTTTGGGGCTGGGACAGAGTGTGGTGGCCAGGCCGCCCGTGCAGGTGCTGTATGGCAACAGGCCGGGAGGGCAGCAGGTTCAGGCAGAAGCAGAGCGTCTGGGCTGGCTTGATATGCCTGACAGCTTTTCATTGGGACCGCAGCCATGAGCATGAATCGATCGGGGTCTAGGCGCTTGGTGTTGGGAATGCTTGTTGCCGCCTTGCTGCTCGTCAGCGTGCAAAGTGCAGCTCGGGATCTGGGGCTGCAAGTCGGTGAGCTGATGGTGCTGCCTGATACGCAGGTTGAGCGGGTGGCGGTAGGAGATGGCGATATTGTCCATGCGGTCACGACCGAGTCCGGTGAGCTGATTCTGTTCGCACGCAAGACGGGCAGCACGGTAGTGCAGGTCTGGTCTCTGGCAGGAAAAAGCCAGTCTTATCAGATTGAGGTGCTACCCGAAAATCACAGGCAGACTTTGGCGGAGTTACGAAGTTTGTTGGAGCGTATTCCAGAGCTTCGCATCAGTGAACTAGGCGGCAAGCTGGTGCTGGAAGGAGAGGGACTGAGTGATCAGGACAAGCAGCGTATTCAGGCCTTGAGCCAGGAGCATCCCCAATTATTGGATTTCACGCAGCAAGATGGTTGGGAGCCCATGGTTTTGCTTGATGTGCAGGTGGTCGAGGTGCCGCGCAACAGTTTGCGCGAATTGGGCGTACGCTGGCAGGGGCAGTCCCAAGGTGGCTTGAGCATGGGCGGTGCCTGGGACGCAGCGACGCATCAGTTTTTGGATCGTCCTGGCGAAGCGGTGCTGCCCTTGGCTTTTCCTGCCAGTCAGGGGGCCGCCTTTTTTGGCGTCGGGGCCTTGATGTCCGCACGCGTCCAGGCCATGGCGCAGGAGGGCCACGCGTTGGTGCTGGCCCAACCGCAGCTTTTGGCGCGCAGCGGTTCACAGGCCGAATTTCTGGCAGGGGGCGAGCTGCCTTATACCACCACCGACGACAAAGGAAACAGCAGGACCAGCTTCAAGCCCTACGGTGTATCGCTGCGCATCGTTCCGCGCGTCGAGCGAGGGGGGCTGGTCCGATCACAGATCGAGGTGGAAGTCAGTTCCGTGGATGCCAGTCTGTCCCAGCCTGCCGGGCCATCCTTGAAAACCCGGCGGGCGTCGACCGAGTTCAACGTACGTTCGGGTCAAACACTGGTCTTGGCCGGGTTCATATCGCGGGAAGAGTCCATGCATATGGATCGCTTGCCGGGACTGGCTAGTCTGCCGGTATTGGGAGCCCTGTTTCGTTCTGAACGGTTTGCCCGGCAGGAAACAGAGCTGGCGGTATTTGTGACCCCCACTTTGGTGGCGGCCGAACATCCTGATTTGCTGGCCCGGCAGGCGAATGCCGCTCAGTGGCTGGAGCAGGGCTTCCCTGATGCACCGCGGTTGAATACGCCTGTTCGTGCCCTGTCCGAGGGGAGCCGCCAAGGTCGATGGTCGCAATGGGTAGAGCCACAGAGCGAGGTGTTTCGTGTTGAACCTTGAACTTGAGTCGGAGTTGGGGACAACTCGTTCCTGCACCCTTCGTTTGCCAGCGCTCATAGGCCGCGACCCGGCCTGTGACGTAGTCCTGCCCTCCTGGCGTATCGCGCGTCAGCATGCCAGCCTGCTGAATCGGGCGGGAGCGGTGTATATCCAGGATCATGGCTCCTTGACAGGGGTGCAGCTCAACGGCAAAAGGGTGTACGACGATGGGCCGTTGCGTGTCGGTGACGTGCTCACTGCCGGGGGGTTCAAACTGCGCATTGCTGGCTTGGGGTCGCCACTACGACCTGGCTCTGCGCCCCCCATGACTGAGCCAGAAACGCGGGTGTCGGCGATGGCCTTAGCAACTGCTGCTTCCATACCTGTATCAGTGTCTGCTCCGTCCAAAGCGGATCAGACATCCGCTAAGGAGCAGATTGAACATGTGCAGGGGCAGGGGGCGCCACTTTTATCAAACAGCGAGCTGTTCAGGCAAGAGCAGCAGCGCTTGCACCAGGCTTTGTTATCGGCCTTGGACCTGGAGCGTCGCGATCTGTCTCGCGTAACGGACAAGCAGCTTGAACAGGAGGCGTTTGATTGTCTGGGCCGTCTGATTCAGACGCAATGTGCGCTACCGCCCCATGAGCAGGCCCGATTGCAGGCCAGTGTATGCGCGGAGGCGGTGGGTCTGGGGCCCTTGGAGTCTTTGCTGGCTGACCCGGCTGTTTCGGAGATTATGGTCAATCGTTATGACCGGGTGTTTGTGGAAAAGGCCGGACGGCTGCAGGCTCATCCCATGGTGTTCAGTAGCGATGCAGCCTTGCGCGCCGTCATCGACCGAATTCTGGCGCCGCTGGGACGACGCCTGGATATCAGTTCTCCGGCCGTGGATGGGCGACTGGCAGATGGGTCCCGTTTCCATGCGGTCCTGTCGCCCATCGCCGTCAAGGGAACCTGCGTGACCATACGCAAATTTCCCAAGCGCCGCCTCGGTCTGGAGGATTTGTTGCAGATGGGTAGTCTGTCTTCAGAGATGGGCGCATTTCTGCGGCAGGCAGTGCAACGGCGTTGCAATATTCTGGTGTCCGGTGGAACAGGGACCGGTAAGACCACACTGCTCAATGTTCTCAGTACCTGTATTGATGAGGGTGAGCGCCTGGTGACGCTGGAGGATGCGGCCGAGCTGCAGCTGCAGCATAGCAATTGGGTTGCGCTGGAAGCCCGCCCCGCCAATGCAGAGGGTCAGGGACAGGTAGATATACGAAGTTTGCTACGCCAGGCCTTGCGGATGAGGCCTGACCGGATCGTGGTGGGGGAGTGCCGTGGAGCGGAGGCCTTCGACATGTTGTCAGCCATGAATACCGGGCATGAAGGCTCAATGGGAACCTTGCACGCGAACACGCCTCGGGATGCCTTGTCGCGTCTGGAAGGCATGGTGTTGATGGCTGGTCTGGACTTGCCCTTGCAGGTGGTGCGTGAACATATCGCCCGGGCCTTGCATATTATCGTGCAACTGAGCCGCTTGCCCGATGGCAGGCGCCTGGTTCATGAAATTGTGGAGCTTACCGGCATCGAGGCGCAGCGTATCCAGTTACAGACCTTGTACTGCTATCGCCCCGAACTGGGCTTTGCAGCCAGTGGCCTCAGGTCCGAACATCTCTTTCAGTCAGGGGAGCAAGCATGAGGCTTTTGAGTATCTTGCTGGCAGTTTGTGGCGCTGGCCTGCTGGCCTATGTGTGCTTGCGTTTGGGGCACCGGCTGCTCATGCATTACAGACAGCAGTTGCTCGGGCAGTCTGAACGTAGTTTGCAGTCACATTTTGTTTTTGTGCGCAGTCACTATCTTGGGGGCCTGGCCTGGGGACTCTTGCCCGTGAGCTTATTGCTGGCGTGGTGGCTGATTCAGTCGTTCTGGCTGGCAGTCGCTGTAACAGTGTTTGTTGCGGCGACACCATTGGTGGTGTTGCGTTGGATGGAACGAAGACGGCTGGAGCTGCTTCGACGGCAGTTGCCGGATTTTGTCTTGTCATTGGCCTTGAGCTTGCAGGCAGGACTGGCCTTGCAAGCTGCCATGCAGCAACTGTCGCAGTCTTTGCCGGCCCCGTTGGGGCCAGAGCTACGCTTGCTCTTGCGCCAGCAGCGGGTAGGTTTAAGTCCTCGGGAGTCCTATGGAAATCTCTTGCTGCGCGTCCCGGTGTCCGAGCTCGCGATGGTGACCAGCGCACTGCAAATGGGGCAAAGCACGGGCGCAGGTTTGGGCGAGCGTCTGAAGATACTGGCCCAGACGATTCGGGCACGCGTGAACATCGAGGACAAAATCCTTGCGCTGACTGCCCAGGCGCGCTTGCAAGCGCGAATCATGTTTTGTCTGCCAGCTTTTGTGGCTGGTGCCTTGTACATGTTGGATTCCCATGCATTCAGGCAAGCCTGGTTCAATATCATCGGTCTTTGGGTAAGTGCCATCATCGGCGCCATGTTGCTTGTTGGGCTTTGGTGGATGCATAGGATCTTGCAAGGAGACGGGGAATGACACTTTCCCTGATCTGGCTGTTGTCTGCTGCAAGTGCGGTCCTGTTGGTAATGGGTTGTTTATGGGCCTGGCGCAAGCGCTACCTGTTTTTTCTGCAAGGGGGAAGCAGTTTGGGGCAGGCTGCATGGCAGGCCTGGCAAGCCCCGTTTGCCCAGGGGGTGAGCCTGTGTTTGTCCCTGCCCTTTGTACATGAGTGGTCGGAGCGATCGTGGGGAGCCTATACCCGTCAGATGCAAGCTTACCTGGGTCAGCGAGTGGCCATACTCATTTTGCTGGTGACCGTGATAGGGGCCTGGTACGTGAGTTGGGGTGGCGCCCTGATGGATATTCTGGGAATGGCTGCGGCCGGTTTGCTGCTGAGTGTGCTGCAGGCAGCCTCACGAGGTAGAGCGCTTCAGCGCCGACATCATGTTCGCTGCCGACGGGATCTGCCGTTTTTCCTGGATTTGTTGGTGCTGGCGGTAGAGTCGGGTCTGGGCTTGCAACAAGCCTGGGCACGTGCCTTGGAGGCCACCCCGCAGGGCAGTTTGTCGATCAGTTTGCACAAGGTGCAGGGAGAGCTTCGGGCAGGCAGACGTTTGCCCCAGGCCATGCGCAAGATTGCCTCGACATTCAGAGTGGTGGAGCTGGAGGAGTTGGCCTTGTCTTTGGAACTGGCGCAAGACACAGGCCTGTCTCTGGCCTTGTTGCTGCGATCGCAGGCGGAAAAGCTGCGCGCCCATCTGCAGCTTGAAGCCGAGCAACGAGCGCTCAAGCTACCGGTGTACTTATTGGCCCCTTTAGTGGTGTGCATTTTTCCCTGCACATTTCTGGTGATCGCCATGAGTCTGCTCGGGCCCTGGTTGGCAGGAGGGGCAGGATGACGAGCCTTCCGGGCGCAATGCTGCAGTCTATTTATTTGCTGGAAGCCCGCACTTTTTGGACGCGTTGGCGAGGTTTGAAAGCGCTACCACAGACGAATGGCTGTGTGGCGGCGGTCTGGCTGCGCCCCTGCTTTGCGGTGCATCTGTGGGGAATGACCCAGCCCTTGGATATTTGCTTTCTGGACGATCGCGATCAACCCTTAAGATTCTGTCCTTCGGTATCGCCTGGGAGGGTGTGCTGGCTCATGCGGGCCAGATCGGTGTTGGAGGCTCCAGCCGGCTCACTGTCAAGGCCAGAACAATTTGCCCCCTGGGCCGCTGCTATGCAACAGCTGCGGCGGTCAGGGGGCGGGGTATGGATGAATCGACCTTAGATGCGGTGTTGGTCGCGGATTGAGTCACCAAACACGCTGCGGTAAGCCGGGTAAAAGCTGGCGTACAGGATAGCCGCCATTGCCAGATTGATAGGTGTCAGCACCAAAGTGGCTGTGCCCGGGCTTAAACCGGCACCCAGCAGCAGCTCGCCCAGTGTCTGGATGGTGAAGAAGGCGGCAGCCCAGCACAGGCCGTAGAGCAGAAAGGCGGCTTTGTTACGCCAGCAAGCTACCATGGAAAAAAACAGGGCTTGTTTGACCGGGATGGCGTGCCAGCCTACCAGGGCAGGAGCGTGCCAGAACAAGGCCGATAAACCCAGGTACAGGATAAAGAACAGGAAGATAGGTTTACGAAACGCCGCCATGATGGCTTCAGGGCTGGCCTCGCGGTTATCCATCAACTGCGACAATTCACTGACAAAGGGGAAGGTCGCAATAAAACCCACGGCCAGACAGGCCAACAGGTAAATAAAGCCCAGCTTGATGAGTCGGTTGCGCACGGGCACCGGCTTTAAGGGTTCGGTCCACATGCCCAGACGCATCACTTCCCCGGCATCAATGCGGCGGCAGGCATTCTGGATAATGAAGGTCATGGTGGGGACCAGCACGATCAGCACCATCTGCCCGAAGATGGGAAAGATATTGCTCAGGTTGATCAGGATGGAAGTAATCAAACTCCAGAAAAACAGGGCGGCCGGTTGCAGCTTGAACAAACGCAACCCTTCCTGAATCCAGTACCACCCGTAGAGAAAGGGAAGTTTGGCAGCTTGCATATCAGTATCCGTGTTTATCGAGGAAGCGTCGGCACAGCCTGTTCGCGACGCTGGCGCAGTACGCGCTCAAAGTGCCGTGGATCGTGCGGCTTGAGGGTTTGAGCGGGGCGGGGCAGATAAAAGTCGTACAGGCGCGAGATCCAGAAGCGCAGTGCGGCAGCCTGGATCAGTATAGGCCAGGCGGCATGCTCAGCTTCGGTAAAAGGACGCACCTGCGCGTAGGCCTGCAGCCAGGCCTGGGTCTTTTCCTGATTCAGGGCTCCGCTGAGCCGATCGATACACCAGTCATTGACAGCGACGGCCACATCAAACAACCAGGTATCGCAGCCGGCAAAGTAAAAGTCGATGATGCCACCCATTTGTGGAGCGTCCGATGTACCCGCAAACAATACATTGTCGCGAAACAGATCGCAGTGGGCCGGCCCCTTGGGCAAGGAGCGGTAGGTGTCGCTGTCGGCAAATTCAGCCTGCTCCTGCAGGACGGCCAGGATCAGCTCAGCCTGGCTGTCGTCCAGAAAAGGCAGCACCTGCGGCACGGTGGTTTTCCACCAGCTCAGCCCCCGCAGATTGGGTTGCTCCAGCGGGAAATCCTGAGCCGCCAGGTGGGCCTGGGCCTGGGTGCGGGCGATCTGGCGACAGTGCTCAACGGTGGGCTCGGGCTCGTAGCCTCCCCGCAGGCGCGTGACGATCGAACAGGGCTTGCCGTGCATGACGCAAATGCGTTTGCCGTCGCGGCGGGTCATGGGCTGGGGCACCGGCACACCTTTGGCGGCCAGGTGGTGCATGAGTTCGATGTAAAAAGGCAGTTGTTCCTGGGTCAGAACTTCAAACAAGGTCAGAACATACTCACCCTGGGTGGTGCTCAGAAAGTAATTGGTGTTTTCAATGCCGGCGGTAATGCCGCGTAAGGAAACAAACTCGCCAATTGTGTAGTGTTCCAGCAGTTCGCGGGCGTCAAGTTCGCTGACAGAAGTAAAAACAGCCATGCTTTCAGTGAGGGTCCGGTTGTTGGCGCACTATCGGGCGCGCAAGTATGTCAAACGGCCGATTTTAGACCAGTGCGCCGCCTTTTTGGAGTCTTGCGACAATTTACGGCGCTTTATCTTCATCCTGTGCGGGTCTGAAACCATTAAAATGAACGTTTCTTCTTCGTATCAGGCCTGAAGTCAGGCCATCTGTTCCCTTGCTTATGACTAATTTTGTGATGCCGGACAGCCAGATGTGGCGTTTGAGTGTGGCGCCCATGATTGACGTGACCGATCGCCACAGCCGCTTTTTTCATCGTCTGTTAGCGCCACGCGCTTTGCTGTTTACGGAGATGATCACGACCGGCGCCTTGACTCATGGCGATCAGGCGCGCCATCTGGACTTTGATCAGGCGGAGCATCCAGTTGCCCTGCAATTGGGTGGCAGTGACCGGGACGCCCTGGTCACCAGCGCCCTGGCCGGTGAGAAGTGGGGTTATGACGAAATCAATCTGAATTGTGGCTGTCCGTCGGAGCGAGTCCAGAAAGGGGCTTTTGGTGCCTGTTTGATGAGCGAGCCGCGCCTGGTGGCCGATTGCGTCAAAGCGATGCAAGATGCGGTATCGGTGCCTGTTACCGTTAAGCACCGGCTGGGTCTGGATTACAACGAGTCCTACGATTTTGTACGCGACTTTGTCGGGATTTTGTTTGAAGCCGGCTGCCGTGTCTTTACCGTGCATGCCCGCAATGCGGTATTGAAAGGTCTGTCGCCCAAAGATAATCGGGAAATTCCACCGTTGCGCTACGACATGGCGCTGCAATTGAAAAAAGACTTTCCCCTGGCCTTGTTTATCTTGAACGGAGGCATCCAGGAGCCTGATCAGGCGGTGGCCTTGCAAGAGCAGTTCGATGGGGTGATGCTGGGGCGGGCGGCCTGGCATACGCCCGCCGTCTTAAGCGAGATACATCGTCGTTTGTGGCCCGAACATCCCCTGATGGACGAAAACACCGTGGTCGAGCGCATGATTGATTACGCCCGGCATCATGTTCAAGTCGGTGTGCCCTTGCGTATCGTGATCAAAAGCATGCTCGGCTGGCCGCATGGCAAAAAAGGCGCACGTCAGTGGCGCCGTACCTTGTCGGACCACACGTGGCTGTCCAAAAACGATCCAGGCCTGCTTGCGCAGGCCTGGGAGCAATTGCAGAGTCGCCAGTAAAACGGGCCCGAATCGGATGGATCAGGATGCGCTGGCAGCCTCGGAATCGGTCGGCCAGTCGCGGATATACGCCTTGAGCATATTGTTCTCGAACTGCTGAGCGTGAACAATGGCGCGCGCCATGTCAAAGAAGGAAATCACACCCATCAGCACCGGGCCATCCATGACGGGCATGTAGCGTGCGTGGTTGTTCAGCATCAGGCGTTGGACTTCGTCGGCACTGGTATTAGGAGTCACGCTGACGGGGGCGTCATCCATGATGCTGCGTACGGTAAAGCCTGGGGCCTTATTGCCATGGGCGTGCCAGTGGCGAATGATCTCGCGAAAGGTCAACATACCCACCAACTGACCGTGCTCCATGATCACCAGCGAACCAATATCGAGCTCGCTCATGCTCTGCACCGCTTTTTCGACGGTCATTTCGGGGGTGCCTGTATAAAGCGTGTCTCCCTTGACACGCAGGATTTCACTGACTTTTAGCATACTGGGTCTCCTGACCGGGATCGGCGTTTGGTATGGCTGGTTGCTCTGTCAGAATGCCTTGCGGCGACTCGAACAGTGCTTCCAGATTAGAGAGTCGCTGATCGAAAAACTGAGAAAGGTAGTTGAATACATATTCTAGCGGACCCTCGTGCGTATGGGCGCGGTCCAGCAAAAATGCGGTGATAAGTTGATTCAGACTGACCAGCCGCAGATCGCAGCTCAATACCCATTGCTCGTCATTGTTCAGTTGGGTATCGGCAATCAGGCCCATGGACTTGAGCTGGCATAAAACGTTGTAGAGCTCGTCGGGGTCTCGTTCCAGTGTGTGGCTGAGCTCTCTGACGCTTAGGCCTTCCGGGTTCTGGCGGTTCAGCCAGAGTTGATGGAGCAGATTGACGGCGTCGGTAAAGGCGATGCCGGGCACATTTGTTTTGACCCAGTTGCGGCCTCGCCAGTCGGGCAAGATGGCGACCATGGAAGCTCCGAGCAGGACGATCAGCCAGGAGATATAGATCCACAGCAAGAAGATCGGCAAGATCGCAAAGGCGCCGTAAATAATCGTATAGGTGGGAAAGCGGGTCAGATAAAAGGCGAAGCCGGCTTTCATCAGCTCCAGCAGGGCCGCTGTCACGACCCCGCCGATCAGCGCATCGCGCCACCATACGCGCCGGTTGGGTACGTACATGAACAGTGCAGTCAGCCCCAGCGCCGTGAACAAAAAGGGCACGTAGGCCAGGGCGAAAGACACAATACCGGACAAGTCCCCGATATACCCCATGGACTCGCGCGCCAGAATGGTGGTTGCCCACAAGCTGGCACCGGTCAGAATCGGGCCTAGGGAAATAATGGCCCAGTACACCAACAGGCGCTGGCCCAGCGGACGTTGAACATGGACCTGAAAAATATTGTTGAACGTCTCATCAATGGTCATGATGAGCATGATGGAGGTGACGATCAAAAACAAGCTGCCTACTGCCGTCAGACCCGAGGCCTTGGCGGCGAACTGGTTCAGATACAGCATGACGTTCTCTGAAACCACCTCGGGCATCAGATTGCGCGTCAGAAACCCTTCGAGGGCATGTTCAAATTCCTGAAACAGGGGGAACGCCGTGAACAGGGCCAGCACCACGGTCAATAAAGGCACAATAGCCAAAATCGTGGTGTAGGTGAGGCTGGAGGCCACCTTCATCAGATCTTTTTCTGCTACCCGCTTGATCGCAAAGCGCAGCACATTCAAAAAGTGGTGTCTGGCAGTGGGTGGCGGGGGCTTCTGCCCGACAGCAGGGTCTGTTGTGTCTGGGTTCAAGTCTGTGGGTTCAGCTTGCTCAGAGGGCATAGGAGGATTCTCGTCGTTTTTCATAGCGGTTTGATGCGGCGGACGCTGCTTTTCGACAGGGTTCAGGTGATAATAACAGCATGCATGAACCTTTAAACCCCATACTTCATCGAGTGGCGGCCCTGGCCTTGGTCGCCTTGATTGTTTTGTGTCTGGCTTGGGAGCTGCATTTTGCGCCCCTGAAACCGGGCGGCTCCTGGCTGGCGCTGAAAGTCATCCCTCTGGTGTTGCCGTTGCGCAGCGTGCTCAAGGGCAATTTATATACGCTGCAATGGACGTCCATGATGATTCTTCTGTATTTCGCAGAAGGGGTCATGCGTGCCTGGTCCGATCCGGTCGCAGAGGTTTTACCCTGGGCGGTGGCAGAAATTGTCTTGTCCCTGATCTATTATTTCTGCGCCATTTTTTATCTCTGGCCTGCCAAAAAAGCGGCCAAGCAGCGCAGCAAAGCCGAAAAAGCCGAGGCTGCCAAAGCCGCCAAATCAGCCTGAGGGGGGCGTATGTCCAGTGCGTTCGATGGTCTGACCATCAGTCATCATTTTGCCGATCTGCCGTCGGCTTTCCATACGGCAGTGCCGCCGCAACCTTTGGCAAATGCCCGTTTGCTCCATGTCAATCAGGCGCTGGCGGCGCAACTGGGTCTGGATGTGTCACGCCTGGGCGAGCCAGAGTTTCTCGATGTCGTCAGTGGCCAGTCTCCCTTGCCCGGGGGGCTGACCGTATCGGCCGTCTATAGCGGGCACCAGTTCGGTGTGTGGGCAGGGCAGCTTGGTGATGGCCGGGCGCATCTGCTGGGACAGATTGATACGCCCGAAGGCCCTCAGGAGCTGCAATTGAAAGGCGCGGGCAAAACGCCATATTCCCGTATGGGTGACGGTCGTGCCGTGCTGCGCTCCAGTGTGCGTGAGTATCTGGCCAGTGAGGCGATGGCGGGTCTGGGCATTGCCACCAGTCGCGCGTTGGCGCTGGTCACTTCCGATACGCCTGTCTATCGTGAAAGCGTGGAAACGGGCGCGATTGTCACCCGCGTCGCCCCGAGTTTTGTGCGGTTTGGCTCATTTGAGCATTGGGCGAACGACGCCGAGCGCTTGCGTGAGCTGCTGGACTATGTGCTGCGCGATTTCTATCCCGAACTGCGCCAGGACGGCGATTCGGAGCAGGAGCGCGTCTGCCGCTTCTTGCAGGAGGTCACGCGCCGCAGTGCCGAGATGGTGGCGGACTGGCAAACCGTCGGCTTTTGCCACGGAGTCATGAATACCGACAATATGTCCATCCTGGGCCTGACCATTGATTACGGCCCGTACGGCTTCATGGACCGATTTCGTGTGAATCACGTCTGCAATCACAGCGACAATCAAGGCCGTTATGCCTGGAATGCGCAGCCTGCGATTGTGCATTGGAACTTGTATCGCCTGGCCAGTGCCTTGATGGTGCTGGGCCTGGATGTGGAAGTGGTGAAAGAGCGTTTACAGACGTTCGAAGCCAGTTTCCTGAATCGCTATCACGCCAACTTGCAGGCCAAGTTCGGCCTGCGTACCTGGCGGGCGGACGATGCCCAACTGGTCGATGACTGGTGGCGTTTGCTGCATAACAGCGGGGCGGATTTCACCTTGTCCTTCCGTGCTCTGGCACAAGCCAGCAAGGCCCCTGAGGCCTTTCTGAGCCTGTTTGATGGCTCAGAAGATCAGGCTCGGGCCTGGTGGCAAGCCTATAGCCAACGTCTGACTCTGGACGGCTCCGACACGCCTGAGCAGCGCGAGGCCATGAATCGCGTCAATCCCTTGTATGTCTTGCGTAACCACTTGGCCGAGCAGGCCATTCAGGCGGCTGCCAAGGACGATGCCAGCGAAATTGACACCTTGCTGATGTTGCTGCGAGATCCTTACACCGAGCGGGCCGGTTTTGAGGCCTATGCCATGCCGCCGCCTGAAGGCAGTGCGGAACTGGCCGTCAGTTGTTCTTCCTAAAAGACCGGGCGCGGTCCAGGGCATGTCCGGATTCGGGAACAATGCCATAATCGTGCCTGACTTTTAATTTTCCATTTCTTTGCGTTCACTTTCTTTATGTCCGGCAATACTCTAGGTAAAAGCTTCCGCGTCACGAATTACGGCGAATCCCATGGTCCAGCGATTGGCGCAGTGATCGATGGCTGCCCTCCGGGTCTGGAGCTGTCTGAACAGGACATTCAGTTTGAGCTGGATCGCCGTCGTCCAGGCACATCGCGCCATGTAACCCAACGCCGCGAACCTGATCAGGTGGAAATTCTGTCCGGCATTTACGAAGGCCGCACAACCGGCACGCCCATTAGTCTGCTGATTCGCAATTCCGATGCGCGCAGCAAAGATTACGGCAATCTGCTCGATACTTTCCGTCCCGGTCATGCCGATTACACCTACTGGAAAAAGTTCGACAACCGTGACCCGCGTGGAGGGGGGCGTTCTTCGGCTCGCTTGACCGCGCCTACTGTGGCTGCGGGGGCGATTGCCAAGAAATGGCTGGCCGAACACGTCGGCGTCAAGATTCGCGGCTATATGAGCCAACTGGGCCCCATCGCCATTCCGTTCAAAAGCTGGGACATGGTCGAGCAAAATCCCTTCTATGCCCCCGATCTGGATGTGGTGCCGCAGTTGGAAGCTTATATGGACGAGCTGCGCAAAGAAGGTGAGTCCATTGGGGCCCGCATTGAAGTGGTGGCCGAAGGGGTGCCTGCCGGTTGGGGAGAGCCGATTTATGACCGTCTGGACGCTGATATTGCTCACGCCATGATGGGCTTGAATGCGGTTAAAGGTGTCTCCATCGGGGCCGGATTTGATTGCATCACCCAAAAAGGTTCAGAGCATGGTGATGCGCTGTACCCGGATGGATTCAAGACAAATCAGGCCGGGGGCGTGCTGGGTGGTATTTCTTCAGGGCAGGCCATTACCGTCTCGCTGGCGATCAAGCCGACCGCCAGCATTCGTACCCTGCGCCCCTCCATTAATCGGGCCGGAGAAGCGGTCGAGGTTCAAACCCTGGGTCGTCATGATCCCTGCGTGGGTATTCGTGCCACACCGATTGCCGAGGCTTTGCTGGCCATTGTGCTGATGGATCATTGCTTGCGTCACCGCTCGCAATGCGGAGTCTGATGTAAGGGTTTGCGCCGGAGGCCGGCACGTCATTTTCTAGTCAGGTTGGTTTGCAGGAGCTGATCATGAAAGGTATTGTGAACGGAAAACGCGTCTTGGCGGTCGGTTTGATACTGGCTAGCGCGGGTTGTGCGTCGGTCCAGACCACGCAAAGCGGGGCAGTGGGGGTCGAACGCAAACAGTTCATCTCCAATCTGGTCTCTGAGGCCGAGCTGAATCAGGCTGCCGCCCAGAACTATGCGCAGGTCCTGTCGCAAGCACGCCAGCAAAAGGCGCTGGATACGGACGCTGCCCAGACTCAGCGGGTGAAAGCGATCGCTCAACGTTTGATTGGACAGGTTGGCGCGTTCCGTGCCGATGCTCCTGCCTGGAACTGGGAGGTGCATGTCATCAATGCGGACGAGGTCAATGCCTGGTGCATGCCCGGAGGCAAGATTGCGGTCTACAGTGGTTTGCTCAAGCGCATCGCCCCTAGCGACGCTGAATTGGCAGCGGTGATCGGTCATGAAATCGCGCACGCTTTGCGAGAGCACTCACGCGAGCAGGTGTCCCAGAAAATGGCGACTTCCTTGGGGCTGACAGTCTTGTCCGCCCTGACAGGGGTACAAGCGGTCAATGATCTGGGCGGCACGCTGAGTGAAGTGATGTTCGAATTGCCCAATAGTCGCACGCATGAATCCGAGGCAGACTTGATCGGTGTTGAATTGGCAGCTCGTGCAGGGTATGACCCACGGGCTGCCGTGACGCTATGGCAGAAAATGGGGTCTTTGGAGCAGAGCCGAGCCCAGCCCGAGTTCTTGTCGACTCACCCGGCGTCCTCAACTCGCATTGCAGATTTGCAGGCGATCTCGGAGCGGGTCATGCCCTTGTATCAGCAGGCGGCCAAGCCGTGACGGGGTGACCGCGTTCGGACCACAACCCAAACCGGTGCCGGTTTGGGTTTTTTTATGGAACGCGGTTTACTTGCCCATGCTTGGCGTTCGCCACACCCGGGTTGCCCAGCGAGGTGGCATGCATGTCCAGACAGAAAGAGCCGTCCTTGATTGGTGAAGTGTGTCAATACACCCGCTCGACCAACACTTTGCCCAGGCTGCTTTTGTCCAGCGCCAGTTTGGTCTGAATGAGGCCTAGGGTGACAGCGTTTAGTCGGGGAGGCGAGTGGTGCTTATCACTCTTTAGCCAAGCCCTGGCTGTGAATCACGGGAGTTGACTGCGCGAAGCAGAATATGGCTTGAGTGTCTGCCTTGGATTCGGGGAAAGCGTCCTATCGTGGTAGTTCCAATACTAGGATGGTGATTGGTCTTGTCCCAGTTACTGCGCCTGTCATAATAAGTGCAAATTTTAGTGCGCCCCGTGTGCTGCGGGACGCAATCACAACTGAATCGCGAGAGTGCAATGGCAAAAACCTTATACGATAAGTTGTTCGACGAACACGTCGTACATCAGGACACGGATGGCACCTGTTTGATCTACATTGATCGCCACTTGCTGCATGAAGTGACCAGCCCGCAAGCCTTCGAGGGTCTGACTCTGGCCGGACGCAAGCCTTGGCGCGTCAGTGCCAATCTGGCGGTGGCAGATCATAACGTCCCCACTACCTCGCGTCAGAATGGCATTGAAGATCCCATTTCGCGTTTGCAGGTCGATACCCTGGACGCCAACTGCGAAGAGTTTGGCATTACCGAATTTCGCATGAATGATGTGCGTCAGGGCATTGTGCATATTGTCGGTCCTGAGCAGGGGGCTACCTTGCCCGGCATGACGGTGGTGTGTGGCGACTCTCACACCAGTACGCACGGTGCCGTGGGCGCTCTGGCCTTCGGTATTGGCACCTCTGAAGTTGAGCATACGCTGGCCACCCAGACCTTGCTGATGAAAAAAAGCAAAAGCATGCTGATTCAGGTGGATGGCAAGCTGCCCTTTGGCTGCACGGCCAAAGACCTGATCCTGTATGTCATTGGGCAGATCGGCACTGCCGGGGGAACGGGCTACGCCATTGAGTTCGGTGGCTCGGCCATTCGTGCCCTGTCCATGGAAGGACGCATGACCGTGTGCAATATGGCGATTGAGGCCGGGGCTCGTTCAGGGATGGTTGCCGTCGATGAGCAAACCATTGAGTACCTGCGTGGTCGACCTTATTCGCCCAAAGGCGCGTTGTGGGATCAGGCCGTTGCGTACTGGAAAACCTTGCATACTGACCAAGGGGCGCAGTTTGATCGCGTGGTTCAGATTGATGCCAGTCAGATTACCCCTCAGCTGACCTGGGGAACCTCGCCTGAAATGGTACTGCCCATCGACAGCCGGGTGCCGGACCCCGATAAAGAAAAAGATGAAGTCACCCGTAATGGTATGGAGCGTGCCCTGGAGTACATGGGCCTGACGCCTAATATGCCCCTGACTGATATCCGTATCGATCGCGTGTTTATCGGCTCCTGTACCAACGCCCGCATTGAAGATTTGCGCGCCGCAGCCGCCGTGGCCAAAGGGCGCAAAGTGGCTTCCAATGTGAAGCAGGCCATGATCGTCCCCGGCTCTGGCCTGGTCAAGCGTCAGGCTGAACAGGAAGGGCTGGACAAGATTTTTCTGAATGCCGGTTTTGAGTGGCGCGAACCAGGCTGCTCCATGTGTTTGGCCATGAACGCCGACCGCCTGGAGCCGGGCGAACGCTGTGCCTCAACCTCCAACCGTAACTTTGAAGGACGTCAGGGGCAGGGTGGACGAACCCATCTGGTCAGCCCGGCCATGGCCGCAGCGGCCGCCATTGCGGGCCATTTTGTCGACGTGCGTTCGTTCAACTGAGGAAATCCACACCATGCAAGCATTTACTACTCATGAAGGTCTGGTCGCTCCCTTGGATCGGGAAAACGTGGATACGGACCTGATCATCCCCAAGCAGTTCCTCAAATCCATCAAGCGCACCGGCTTTGGCCCCAATCTGTTTGATGAGCTGCGTTATCTGGACCACGGCGAGCCTGGCATGGACAATTCCCGCCGTCCGCTGAACCCGGATTTTGTGTTGAACCAGGACCGTTACCAGGGCGCCTCCGTGCTGCTGGCCCGCAAGAATTTCGGTTGTGGCTCCAGTCGCGAACATGCCCCCTGGGCCCTGATGCAATATGGCTTTCGCGCCATTATCGCGCCGTCCTTTGCCGATATTTTCTTTAACAACAGCTTCAAGAATGGGCTGTTGCCCATTGTATTGAACGAGCTGGATGTAGCCCGTCTGTTCGATGAGGTCAAAGCCTTTCCTGGCTACAAATTGCGTATTGACCTGGCTGAACAGCGCGTCATTACGCCCGAAGGTCGTGAGCTGCCGTTCACCATTGATGCATCGCGCAAGCACAGCCTCTTGAATGGACTGGATGAAATCGGCCTGACTTTGCAAAAGGCGGACATGATTCGTCAGTACGAGGCCGAGCGTTTGGCCCGTCATCCCTGGCTGGTGGGCCAGCCAGGGGCCTGATGCCAGGCGCAAGATCGTCCCGCTAGGATTTTGTTGGGATGTTCCGGCGATCGGGCCGGAACCTTTCCCTTCCACTCTCTCATTTTTACGTCCCATTGATCATGACTCATAAAATTGCAGTATTGCCCGGTGACGGCATCGGTCCCGAGATTACCGAACAGGCTCAGCGTGTGCTGGGCGCTCTGGGCCTGGATCTGGAGATGACCGTGGCCCCGGTGGGCGGCGCCGCTTACGATTTGCACGGTCACCCCCTGCCACCCGAAACCTTGAGCCTGGCTCAACGCTCCGACGCCGTGCTGTTCGGTGCCGTGGGTGACTGGAAATATGACTCGCTGGAGCGCCACCTGCGCCCCGAACAGGCCATTTTGGGCCTGCGTCGTGCTATGGGCCTGTTCGCCAATCTGCGTCCCGCCATCCTGTACCCGCAACTGGCCAACGCTTCCACCTTGAAACCAGAAGTCGTGTCGGGTCTGGATATCCTGATCGTGCGTGAACTGACGGGCGATATCTACTTCGGCCAGCCGCGTGGCGTGCGTACCGTGGAAGAGGGTAACTTCGCAGGCGAGCGTCAGGGTTTCGACACCATGCACTACGCCGAAAGCGAAGTGCGCCGTATTGCCCACGTGGGTTTCCAGGCCGCACAAAAACGGCAGAAACGTTTGTGCAGCGTGGACAAGTCCAATGTGCTGGAAACATCCCAGTTCTGGCGCGACATCATGATTGATGTGGCCCGTGAGTATCCGGACGTCGAATTGAGCCACATGTACGTGGACAACGCTGCCATGCAATTGGTGCGTGCGCCAAAAGAATTCGACGTGATTGTCACAGGCAACCTGTTTGGCGATATCCTATCGGATGAAGCCGCCATGCTTACGGGCTCGATCGGTATGTTGCCCTCGGCTTCTCTGAATGCCTCCCAGCAAGGCTTGTACGAACCCAGCCATGGCTCGGCCCCCGATATTGCCGGCCAGAACAAAGCCAATCCCCTGGCCACCATTTTGTCTGCCGCCATGTTGCTGCGCTATTCGCTCAACGCAGAAGATCAGGCTAAACGCATTGAGGCGGCGGTTGCCAGCGTGCTGGAGCAGGGCCTGCGTACCGGCGACATCTACGAAGACGGTTGTCAATTGCTGAGCACCAGCGCGATGGGGGATGCAGTGCTCAAGGCTTTGCGATAGTATCTTTTATCGTTTTATTTTTTTATATATCCAGGTGGTATTACCATGACTCAAGCGGTAGGTTTGGTCGGCTGGCGTGGGATGGTGGGCTCCGTGCTCATGCAGCGCATGCGCGACGAAGGTGATTTTTCCCTTTTTCAGCCGGTGTTTTTCTCGACTAGCAATGCTGGCGGCGCAGCTCCCTCGTGGGCTGATGGCGCTGGCCCATTGCAGGATGCTCACGATATTGACGCTTTGAAAAAGCTGCCCATTATTGTGACCGCCCAAGGTGGAGATTACACAAGCCAGATCTACCCCAAGCTGCGTGCCGCCGGCTGGAACGGTTTGTGGATTGACGCGGCCAGCACGCTGCGCATGGATGAAAACTCCGTGATCGTGCTGGACCCCATCAACCGTCCTGTTATTGACGCGGCGCTGGCCAAAGGTGGCAAGCAGTTCATTGGCGGCAACTGTACGGTCAGCTGCATGTTGATGGGCCTGGGGGGGCTGTTCAACCAGAATCTGGTTGAGTGGATGACCAGCATGACCTACCAGGCTGCCTCGGGCGGTGGCGCTCAGCACATGCGTGAGCTGCTGACACAGTTTGGCCTGATTAACCAGTCCGTTGCCAGCTTGCTGGACGATCCTGCTTCGGCCATTCTGGATATTGATCGCGGTGTCTTGCAGACTCAGCGCGATCCCAATCTGCCTCAGAAAAACTTTGGTGTTCCACTGGGCGGCAGCCTGATTCCCTGGATCGACTCCGACCTGGGCAACGGCATGACGCGCGAAGAGTGGAAGGGCGGCGTGGAAACCAACAAGATCCTGGGCCGCGGTGCACAGGACAAGCACATTCCTATCGACGGCCTGTGTGTACGTATTGGTGCCATGCGCTGTCACAGTCAGGCACTGACCATCAAACTGACCCGTGATGTGCCGCTGGACGAGATCACGGACATCCTGGCGGAGGGCTCCAAGTGGGCCAAGGTCGTGCCCAACGAGCGTCAGGCCACGATAGAAGCGCTGACGCCGGTTGCCGTGACTGGCACGCTGGACATCCCGGTAGGTCGTCTGCGCAAGCTGAACATGGGCCCCGAGTACTTGAGCGCCTTCACGGTGGGCGACCAGTTGCTGTGGGGTGCTGCTGAGCCATTGCGCCGCATGTTGCGTATTGCCCTGGGCGAGCTCTGATCATGGCTGGCCGTCTGCATCCTGTACGTACGCTGGGTTCGGCCCTGCTTGTGGCCGGGATGCTGGCGGCCGCGCCGGTGTGCGCGCTGGAGCTCGGTCATAGTCGTCTGGTGTCCGCGCCCAATCAGCTTTTCACGCTGGATGTGGGTATTCGCCAGATCAGTCCCGAAGAAAGTCTGTCATTGAAAGTGGCGCCCGCACCTTTGTCGGCCTGGCAACAGGCTGGCTTGACACCGCCCGTTGATCTGGAGTCTCTCAGAGCATTCATCGAGCGTGACGAGCAGGGGCAGGTGCGACGTATCCGGCTGTCCTCCGAGCAGATGTTCTCGGGTTCTGTTGCGGATGTGCTGTTGCAGATTCAAAGCGACAGCGGGCAGTTCTTGCATCAGGTCAGTGTTCTGGCTCCCGCCCCGCTGACTGTCCGGCCGGTGGCCCAGGATCAGGTGGCTCGTCCGGCCTCTGTGGCGGTGCAGGTTTCAGCTGCGTCGAACTTATCGGATACGAAAGGCGCGAATGCGGTGCGCGTCCGCTCGGGCGATACCTTGCATGCTTTGGCCCGTCGCCACGCCGTGGCCGGTGTCAGCGCTTACCAGTGGATGCGGGCGGTGCAGCAGCACAACCCCGATGCCTTCATCGATCAGAACATGCATCGTCTGAAGGCCGGCAAGACTCTGCAGATTCCGGATGCGGCGGCCATGTTGGCGATAAACGATGCCCAGGCCCGCCGTTTCTACGTGGATCAGGCCCAGGCGTTGCGCTTGGCAGCGCAAGCTGGAGGCGATCAGGGCGATGCGTCCCAAGGTCGGATGCAGACCGAGAGTGGCGAATCCGCTGCAAATGGGGCAGGCCAGGATCGTCTGCTTCTGTCGGCCGATTCTCAAGCCCGTGATGACAAGCAGCAATTGCAGCACGAATTACGTGAGACCGGGGATCGTGTTTCGCAGTTGGAAGAAAATGTCTCGACGCTGGGCCGTGCCTTGCAGTCCCAAGGCGAGGCGGCCAAAGACTTGATTCTGGACTCTGCTAACGAGCTGGGTCTGGGCCAGTCCGGCAATGAGACGACCCACTCATCTTCTCAATCTGGCGCTTCTGGCGCCGCTTCTTCTGCCGCGGTGGCAGGAGCGATTTCCGTGCCTCCCGAGCCCGAGCAGGGCAAGATGGCCGGTGCAGTTAACAAGGCAAAAAAGACCGTGTCCTGGATACAAGAACATATGTTGGCCGTCATGGCCGTGGTACTGGCGTTGATCGTGGTCCTGGTGACCTGGGTCTTGCGCCGGGCCAATACCGAAAATCGTCATGGTGATGATTCGCCTGCGCCTGTCAGCGAGGCAATGGTTCGGGAGAAGCTGGAAAAAATCAATCTGGACCTGGATCAGCCGCCTTCGGACGAGCCTCCTGTACGTCAGTAAGGCAAACCCACCATGAGACGTATTGCACTGGGTGTCTGCTATGAGGGGACGCCCTGGCTAGGCTGGCAAAGTCAGGCCGGTGGCAACACCGTTCAAGATGTTCTGGAGCAGGCACTGGGCCGTTTTACGGCCCAGCCCGTTTCTACGATCTGCGCCGGGCGCACGGATACGGGCGTTCATGCGCTCAATCAAGTGGTTCATCTGGACACGACAGTCGAGCGTAGTCTGGAGTCCTGGGTGCGCGGGCTTAACGCGTTGTTGCCGGACTCGGTAGCGGTGCAATGGGCGCGCGAAGTGCCGGAAGACTTCCATGCGCGCTTTTCCGCGCAAGGACGTCACTATATCTACCTGCTGCGCCAACACCGGGTACGCTCCCCTTTGTTGCAGGGGCGGGTTGCCTGGGTGTTTCGTCCTTTGGAGCTGTCCCTGATGCAGCAAGCTGCCCAGCACTTGGTGGGTGAGCACGACTTCAGTGCGTTTCGCTCCTCGCAGTGCCAGGCTGCCAGTCCCGTAAGGACCATGACCCAGATTCAGATTCAGCAGCAGGGTGATTTTTTTCTATTTCGCTTTAGCGCCAATGCGTTTTTGCATCACATGATCCGTAATCTGATGGGCATGCTGGTCTATATCGGACAAGGCCGCCAGCCTCCCTCCTGGGTGCTGCATCTCCTGGCCCAGCGTGATCGCCGCTTGTCGGCTCCGACTTTTGAGGCCAGTGGCCTGTATCTGGCCGGGGTGGATTATCCGGCTCACTTTGATCTCCCCACGTCGGACCCCGATGACTTGCTCTATGAATTGAGCGGACTGCGTTTTGCCAAGGCAGCTGAAAATAAATGATGATCTAGCGCATTTCTAAAGGGTTTATCCCCGGTATCCGAATCGGCTTCACCTGTTTCAATCGTATAAAATGTGAAGCCATTTTCTTTCTTACATTCTTATCTGTATAAGGCCGACCACCTTCGGGCATCCGCCACAAGCGAGTCCTGAAGGCGACCATATCCTGAGCAAGGCCATGAAATTCTTTTTACGATTGTCTAGTTTGATCGACCGACTGAACACGGTCGTTGGTAAATCCGTAACCTGGCTGACGCTCATTGTGGTGTTGGTCAGTGCGATCAATGCCGTGGTGCGCAAGGTCTACGGCATTAGCTCCAACCAGTGGCTGGAATTGCAATGGTATTTGTTCGGTGCAATTTTCCTGCTGGCGGCGGGCTATACCTTCTTTGTCAATGAGCATGTACGGGTGGATGCCGTGGCAGAACGCTTCCCACCTCGTGTTCAAGTCTGGATCGACATTTTTGGCGTCATCTTTTTTCTTTTGCCCGCCACGCTGTTGATTTTCTGGCTCTCCATTCCATTTTTTGAGCAGTCTTATGTGTTGAACGAGCAGTCCTCCAATACGGGTGGGCTGGCGCGTTGGCCGGTCAAGCTCTTGATTCCGGTCGGATTCGCCTTGCTGGCACTGGCCGGTATTTCGCATCTGATCAAATGCATCGGCTTTTTGCGGGGTGCTTGTCCCAACCCCTTGCTTAAAAACGGCGGGTTAAGTGCTGAGGAAGAGCTGGCCAAGGAGATCCTGGAGATAGCCCGGGCAAATGACGCAACGATTTCTGTTTCTAAGGGCCAGTAACAATGGAATTTCTGGTTGATAATCTGGCTCCGATCATGTTTTTTAACCTGATCGTGTTTTTGCTGTTGGGTTTCCCCGTGACGTTTACCTTGTCGGCGATCGGGGTGTTGTATGGTCTGGTCGCCATTGAGCTGGACATGATGCAGCCGGCCTTGTTCCAGGCCTTGCCGCAACGGGTATTTGGAATCGTCGAGAACGACACCTTGTTGGCCGTTCCCTTCTTTACCTTGATGGGCCTGATACTGGAACGATCGGGAATGGCGGAAGATCTGCTTGATACCATCGGGCAGTTGTTCGGCCCCTTGCGTGGCGGGCTGGCCATTGCGGTGGTACTGGTCGGTGCCATGCTGGCCGCCACCACAGGCGTGGTGTCGGCTTCGGTGATTTCCATGGGCTTAATTTCCTTGCCCATCATGCTGCGCTATGGCTATGACCGCAAACTGGCTACCGGCGTGATCGCTGCTTCGGGCACGCTGTCGCAGATCATTCCTCCCTCAATTGTGTTGATTATTCTGGCTGACCAACTGGGTCGATCCATAGGCGACATGTATCGCGGTGCGATGCTGCCCGGCTTGCTGCTGGTGGTGATTTATATTCTGTACATTGTGGTGATGTCGTACATCAAGCCCAAGTCGGCGCCAGCCCTGCCGCCCGAGGCCCGTGTGTACATGGAGCCTGATGGCAGTCGTGGCCTGACTTCCCTGGTAGTCCTGACGATCGTGGCGTCTGCTGTGGCCTATTTTGGTTCTCAGCACTACTTTGCCACGCATCCCAATATTCCGATGGACGAGCATATTGTTGTGCTGATGTTGCTGTGGGGCATGACGGCCTGGTTGATCGCGCTGGCCAATAAGCTGCTCAAGCTCAAGATGCTCTCCAGGATCGCCGAGCGCGTGGTCTTCGTGATGGTGCCGCCCCTGTTTCTGATCTTTCTGGTGCTGGGCACAATCTTTATTGGCGTGGCGACACCGACCGAGGGCGGGGCAATGGGGGCCGTAGGGGCCATCATCATGGCCGTATCGCGTGGGCGTTTGTCCTGGAAGCTGTTGCGTCAGGCGATGGAGTCCACCACCCGTCTGTCCTGCTTTGTGGTCTTTATTCTGGTGGGCTCTACGGTGTTCAGCCTGAGCTTTCGCGGCATCAATGGCGATTTGTGGGTGGAGCACCTGCTGATCGACATGCCTGGCGGAGAGTGGGGCTTTCTGATCATTGTCAGCATTCTGACCTTTCTGCTGGCCTTCTTTCTGGACTTTTTTGAGCTGGCCTTTATTATTGTGCCGTTGCTCGGGCCGATTGCCGACAAGATGGGGATTGACCTGATCTGGTTCGGTGTCTTGCTGGCGGTCAATATGCAGACTTCCTTCATGCACCCGCCTTTTGGCTTTGCGCTGTTTTTCCTGCGTTCGGTCGCTCCGAAAGAGGATTACACCGACAAGGTAACGGGCGAGCGGGTCAAGCGAGTGGCAACGACCGATATTTACTGGGGATCGGTGCCCTTTATTATCATCCAGTTATTGATGGTCGCCGCTGTGCTGGTCTTTCCCGGGCTGGTCACGCATTACAAAGACGGCGAAGTTCTGTTGGAGGACTCGCAGATCCAGTTTGGTACCGAGTCGACCTACGGCTCTGATAGCTATGGCTTTGGTATGGATGACGCCGCCAGCAGTTTCCAATAAAGTCGTTCCATCTTTCAAACGGGGGCATCGGGCCCCCGTTTTTTATTCGAGGATCAATGATGTACAGCCGTACCCGAGTCAAGATTTGTGGCTTTACCCGAGCGCAGGATATTGATGCTGCCGTCCAATTGGGCGCGGATGCGGTGGGGTTTGTGTTTTATCCGAAAAGTGCCCGCATGCTCAGCACCCAGCACGCTGTCGCCTTGCGCGCCCATGTCCCGGCATTCGTGCAGGCGGTAAGTCTGTTTGTGAACGCCCCCGAAGGCTTTGTGCGGGAGATTCTGGAGCAGGTGCAACCGGACCTGCTGCAATTTCATGGGGAAGAAAGTCCGCAAGAATGCCGGCGCTATGCTCATCCGTATATCAAGGCTTTCCGTGTCGGGGCGCCCGGCCTGGACACGGTAGACAGCCTGTTTGAGCAGTGCATGAAGTATCCCGATGCGCGAGCCTGGTTGATGGACGGCTATCACGATGCTTATGGCGGCACGGGTACGGCCTTCGATCCGGCCTTGATCCAGGGCCTGCAACTGCGTCTGCGCTCCCAGGAAGGCCTGCCGCCCCTGGTTCTGGCTGGAGGCATGCGTATCGATAATGTGGCCGATCGAGTCGCATTGCATCGACCTTATGCGATTGATGTGAGCAGCGGTGTTGAGCTGGAGCCCGGCGTCAAATGTCCTGCCAAGATGGGTCAATTCATGCAAATGTTGAGCGAGGCTTCCCTGAACTAGGGAATCTTTACGCGCGATGGCTGTCTGTTCTTGTTGGCCCGACCCGCTTAAGGCGGGTCTGTTTTTATCTGGTCTTGTCAGGATTTATAGTTATGCAAAGCATACAGCTCGGTCCTTTTACCTTTGCCACGTCCTTGTTTGCGTTCTTGGTCGCGGCCTTCTTGGGGCTGTTTCTGGCGGCCTGGCTGGACAGACGCCGACAGACCCGGGCGGAATCAGTCTTATGGCGCGCCGTTCTTCTGGGGGTCTTGGTCGGCCGCCTGGGCTTTCTCATTCAGCAATGGGAGTTCTATCAAAACGACCCCTTGAGCTGGCTGGATGTGCGCGATGGCGGTTTGATGATTCCGGCTGCAGTGACGGCGGGCTGGTTCTACGTGCTGTGGCGTGTGCTGCGTGACAAGGCGGTCTTGCCAGCGGTGGCCGGTGGCCTGGCTATTGGTGTCGCTGCGTTTTCGCTGGTTATGGTCGCAACGGGCCGAGGTGGCCTTGAACCATCCATCCCCTTGACCGAGATAGACTTGATTCCCCTGCAGGCAGACTTCAGTACGCCGGACAATCTGGATCAGTACAAGGGGAAGGTAACCGTCGTGAATCTCTGGGCCAGCTGGTGCCCGCCGTGCCGCCGCGAGATGCCAGCATTCCAGCAAGTGCAAGCCAGCCGAAGCGATGTGAATATTGTGTTCGCCAACCAGGGCGAGGAGCTGACGGCGATCCAGCACTATCTGGATGAGGAAAGCCTGGAATTGGGCAATATGTGGCGCGATCCGCATATGCAGCTGGGGCAGGCCGTGCGCAGTCGGGGTTTGCCAACGACCTTGTTTCTGGATGAGCAGGGTCGTCTGGTGGATGTGCGGGCCGGAGAATTGTCGGCAGCGACCTTGAATGACAAGATCAATACCTTGCAGTGAGCGGGGGGCGCATTGTCCATGGCGTTCTCAATGAGCTACGGCGCGCTAGAGAGCAAGTGAGGGCGGCGACAAACAGCTTTGGGCTGAGAAGACCTGCGGCTTGTTGCGTTTCAGTGCCCTGGCACGCAATGGCCCAGTGTTCCTGAAACTGGGCCATCATCGCTTACGTATCAGGCTTTTTGCAGAGACATCTTTTCTTCTGGTGTTGTTGGGCGCTGTGCGTATCGATTCGCAATGAAGGCGCAGGCCATCAATTGAATCTGATGAAAGATCATGATGGGTAGCAGAGCGGGGCCAATCGCAGCGCCGGTAAACAGCACTTGGGCCATGGGCACACCGGTTGCCAGACTTTTCTTGGAGCCGCCGAACACAATCGTGATTTCGTCTTCCTTGCTAAAGCCCAGCTTGCGGGCCATCCAGGTCGTCAGAAACAAGATAATGGCCAGTAACACCACGCAGACCACGGTCAGAATAGCCAGGGACTTGGGTGGAACAGCTTGCCACAGACCGCCGATTACCGACGCGCTAAAAGCCGTGTAGACCACCAGCAGGATGGAAGACTGATCCACACTGCGCAGCCATTTGCGGTTGCGATCCATCCACTTGCCAATCAGGGGGCGCATCAGATGGCCCACAACAAAAGGCAGCAACAATTGCAGGCTGATCTTCTTGATGGCGTCCACCGTCGAGCTGGCCGAGCCGCCGTCCGCGTCCAGCAAGAGCTTGAGCAGCACGGGAGTGAGCACAATGCCGATCAGGCTGGAGGCCGAGGCACTGCAAATGGCGGCTGGTACGTTGCCGCGAGCAATCGAGGTAAAGGCAATGGCCGATTGCACGGTGCCGGGCAAGGCGCACATATACAAAATGCCGACAAATAAGGGCATGCCCAGCAAAGGCAACAAAATGGGCTTGGAGATCAGGCCCAAAAGAGGGAACATCACAAAGGTGCAGGCAAAGACCAACAGGTGCAAACGCCAGTGGGTTGCGCCGGCAATGATGGCCTCGCGAGACAGCTTGGCGCCATGCATGAAAAACAGCAGGGCAATGGCCAGACCGGTAATCACATCAAAAATCACGGCGCCCTGACCATAGGCGGGAAAGAAGCTGGCCAGCGCCACAACGCCGATCAGGATCAGAGTGAAGTTGTCAAAAAGCAGTCGCAGTTGAGAGAGCATGGGTTTGTGAGAGGCTTGAAAGGCTTGCGTTATGAAAGGCCTCACTTTACCGTAGACTTTTTTGGGTGTTTATCGCTAAACGGATATGGATTATCGACAAACGGACATTCTGCAACCCGCCGAGCGGATTCCAGAGAGTTTGCAGCAGCTGCGGTATCTGCCCAGACCACTCTATGGTCAGGAACGTACCTTGCCCAATCAGGCCATTGCGCGCCCGCATCGTCATCCTTGGGTGCAATTCTCTTATGCGCTGACCGGTGTGATTGAGGTGCGCACGGCCAGTGGGCGCTTCATGGCACCGCCCCAGCAGGCGGTCTGGGTGCCAGCAGGCGTCGAGCATGGGGTACGCAGTTCACCCGATGCCCAGATTCGCAGTCTTTATATTGATGTCAGCGCCTTGCCGCAGGCACCCCTTGCGTGTCGGGTGGTGGCGGTGGACCGCTTATTGCGGGAATTGATTCGCGAGTTTAGTTTATTGCCGGTCCTGTATGAGCGAGAGGGGGCGCAAGGGCGTTTGGTACAGGTCCTGCTCGATCGCCTGTTGGCCGCCCCTGAAAGCGGTCTGATTCTGCCCTGGCCATCGGACTCACGCTTGTTGCAGGTCTGTGAGCAGCTTCAGGCTCAGCCAGCGGTCGATTGGAGTTTGCACGAGCTGGCTGAGCAGCAAGGTTTGTCAGAAAAAACGCTAAGCCGTCTATTCCGGCAACAAACTGGTTTGACTTTTCGGGTGTGGCGCCAGCGCCTGCGCGTCATGAGCGCCTTGCCCTTGTTAGAGCGCCACGAGCGCGTGACTGATGTAGCCTTGGCCTGTGGCTACGAAAGCATGTCGGCTTTTGTGGCGGCATTTAGAGACTTGATGGGTCAAACGCCAGGCGAGTTTTTCCGTCGCCCCTTGGGCCCGCTGGATGAGTAAGTCCGTACAAAATGACAGAGCAGGCGGTGGGCGTCGGGCGTGTCCTGGATCGGGTCGGCCAGTGCCTGTGGGTCGATGCCTTGTGCTCTCCAGAAGTCGGCCTTGCGCAAGACACAGTAGCGCAGCAAGCCGGCGAAAAATTCGGGGTGAAACTGGACCGACCATTGCGATGGGCCATAACGCAGGATTTGATGAGGGTCCTGCGCGGAACGACCCAGCACTTCTACGTGATCGGGCAGGCTCAGCACACTTTGTTGATGGGTGAGCAAGGCAGGAAATTGCATGGGCAGGTCTGCCAGCAGTTCATGGTGTTGCGCCTGCTCTGAGAGCTGGACAGGTAAATAGCCCACCTCAGCGCCTTTTGGAGCGTAATCGACGCGTCCACCCAAGGCATGAGCCATCAGTTGATGACCGTAACAAATGCCCAGCAGAGGCATTTGAGTCTGATAACGCTCACGAATCCAGGCGGCCAGGTTCTCGCTCCAGTCAAGACGATCAGTGACCATGTTCCAGGAACCGCTGATCACCACAGGGTCCGGGCAGTCTGCAGCGGGCAAGGCTTTATCCTGATGCACACGCCAGGTACGGATGTTGACCGGCAGTGTTTGCAGTGCACGTTTGAACCAGGCGTTCTGATTGCCAAAGCGCTGCTCAACATCCGGCGGAGGTGAACCGGCCTGAAGAAAATGGACGTCCATCATGCTTGCCCTCGAAACAGGCTCCACGTGACCATGCCCAAGCCCAGCATCAGTAAAGAACCGATGACATGCACGGCAATGCCGCCCAGTGCCCACAGATAGCGCTGCTGCATCATTAAGGTCATGATCTCGGCAGAGAAGGTGGAAAAGGTAGTCAGGCCACCCAGAAAGCCGGTCATGACAAACATGCGCCAGCCTTCGTGACCCAGTCCCCACTGGTTGAAACAGGCCATGGCGATGCCCATCAAATAGCCGCCGATCAAGTTGGCCAGCAAGGTGCCTGGTGGCAAGGTGGGGAACAGGGTGTTGAGTGCCTGACTGAGGAACCAGCGTGCCAGCGCGCCCAGGGCGCCGCCGGCGGCAATATAAAGCATGGCTACGGGCATGAAAGGCCTTCGGGTAGGGGGGGCAAACTGTCAGCGAGCAGTCAGCCGATCGCGATATATACCTTAGATAGCGTGTCATTATGCTCTTGTACAGCTGAAAAGGCGACCTTGCCCAAAGCGCTGTGTCCAGCTAATGTAAGAGCGCAATTATCAGACGGACCACCGTGAATTTCGGTTAGACCGCCCTTTTTTGGAGACTTTGTGGTGAGTATTTACGATCAGGATTTGCCCCAGACAGACGCCAACTATCGTGTTTTGTCGCCGCTGGATTTCATCGAGCGCAGTGCTTTTGTCTACCCTGACTACCCGGCTCTGGTTTACGGGCCCGCCCAAGACGGTATCAAGATGAGCTGGTCGCAACTGTATGCCCGCACCCGTCAGTTGGGCAGCGCGTTGTCCAAGGCCGGCATCGGCAAGGGCGATACCGTGGCCGTGATGCTTCCCAACACGCCTCCCATGGTGCAGGCACATTTCGGCGTACCCATGTGTGGTGCCGTTTTGAATACGCTCAATACCCGTCTGGATGCCAGTACCATCGCCTATATGCTCGATCATGGTGAAGCACGGGCCGTGCTGGTCGACAGCGAGTTTGCCGCCGTCATGAAGGAAGCCTTGAGCCTGCGTGAGAGCAAAGCGCCCATCCTGGTCATTGATGTGGTGGACCCCTATTTCGACCAAGGGGCCGAAGGGATCGGTTCGCAAACTTATGAAGCGTTTGTGGATGGTGGAGATCCAGATTACGATTGGCAACTGCCGGCCAACGAGTGGGACGCGATTGCCCTGAATTACACCAGTGGCACAACGGGCAAGCCAAAAGGCGTGGTCTATCATCATCGGGGGGCGTATCTGGGGGCGCTGTCCAACGTGCTGGAGTGGGACATGCCCAAGCATGCCGTTTACTTGTGGACCTTGCCCATGTTCCATTGCAATGGCTGGACTTTCCCTTGGGTGATCGCGGCTCGTGCCGGTGTGAATGTCTGTTTGCGTAAAGTGGAAGCGCAGGCCATGGTCGACAATATGGTCGATTACGGTGTTACCCATTACTGTGGCGCGCCCATCGTGCACTCCTTGCTGGTCAATGCCGATGAAACCCTGAAGTCTCGTTTGCCCAAAGGCGTGTCCGCCATGGTGGCGGGTGCGGCTCCACCGGCCACCATGATCGAGGGCATGGAGCGCATGGGTTTTGCGCTGACCCATGTGTATGGGCTGACCGAAACCTACGGTCCGGCGTCCGTCTGTGCGCAGCACGCTCCCTGGAATGAGCTGGGCATCCAGGAGCGCGCGCAGCGCAACGCCCGACAGGGGGTGCGTTATCACCTGCAAGGGGCGGTCAAGGTTCTGGACCCGCAAACCATGCAGCCGGTTCCGGCAGACGGTCAGACCATGGGTGAGATCATGTTCCGCGGCAATATCACCATGAAGGGGTATCTGAAAAACCCCGAGGCTACCCAGGAATCCCTGGGAGCGGGGTGGTTTCATACTGGCGATCTGGCGGTGTGTGAACCCGATGGCTATGTGCGCATCAAGGATCGTAGCAAGGACATCATCATTTCCGGGGGCGAGAATATTTCCTCCATTGAAATTGAGGATGTCATGTACCGGCATCCGGCGGTGCAGGCGGCGGCCGTCGTTGCCCAGCCCGACGAGCGCTGGGGCGAAGCGCCGCATGTCTATGTCGAACTGCGCCCTGGCGCCCAGGTCACGGTCGAGGAGTTGCGCGCGCATTGCCGGCAACACCTGGCTGGCTTTAAAATACCGCGATATTTCAGTTTTATGGAATTGCCCAAAACGGCAACCGGTAAAATACAGAAATTCGCGCTGCGTCAGCAGGCCAAGCAAGTCGCTTCGGACTGAGGCCGGCGTTATTTAAAAAGCACACAGGTCGCTTCGGGCGGCCTGTAGGCACTTATGGAACAGGACGGTTAGGAATGCCATCTTTTGACGTTGTATCCGAGGTCAACACGCACGAGCTGCGTAACGCAGTCGAACAGGCCAGCCGCGAGCTGGCCACCCGTTTTGACTTCAAAGGTACGGATGCCAAATTTGAACTTGAGGATGAAACCACGATTTTGCAGTCGGCTCCCAGCGTTTTTCAGCTCGAGCAGATGATGCAGATTCTGCGTGGCCGTATTGCCGCCCGTGGCATTGATGTGCGCTGTCTGGAAACCGAGAAGGTGCTGGAGAATGTGGCAGGTGCGCGTCAGAAAGTGAAGGTGCGTCAGGGGCTGGATCAGCCTACGTCCAAGAAGCTGATTGCCGCCATCAAGAATGCCAAACTTAAGGTGGAGACCCAGATTCAAGGCGAGAAGCTGCGCGTTACCGGCAAAAAGCGGGATGATTTGCAGGCGGCCATCGCTTTGTTGAAGCAGACCGATGTGGAACTGCCCTTGCAGTACGATAACTTCCGCGATTAAACCGAGTGAATTGGCACGGTGGTGATGTTGGGCCGCCGTGTAGCTGTTATGACCTTACAGATTGAGTTAATGCGTTTGCACGACCTGGACCAGGTGCTGGACGTTCAGGCCGATGTGTATGACGCAGATATTCTGGAAGACCGCCACTTTTATCAGAACCGTCTGGATCTGTCCCCCGAGAGTTGTTGGGTAGCACGTGACCGGGACGGTCAATTGCAGGGGTATCTGGTGTCTTATCCCTGGGCAGGGCTGTTACCTCCCTCGCTGGGAGACACGCTTGAAGAGTTGCCTTCGCTGGCCGATCAATGGTTCGTTCACGATTGTGCCGTGCGACGCCATGGACAGGGCCGTGGCATTGCAGGGGCGCTGCTGCGTACCGGCCGGCAGTATGCGCGGCAACGGGGGTTGCGTCGGGGTAGTTTGGTGTCGTTGGGGCCGTCGGTCGGCTATTGGCTCAAACGGGGGTATCAGCCTGTACAGGGCATGGAGCCCGCGGTCCTGGAAAACAAGCTTCGGCAATATGGGCAGCAAGCACGCTTTATGCATTGCTTGCTGCCTTTGGACTGAGCGGCCTGGAGGAGCCGGTCGGGCGGTGAAGCCCGTGGGGGCACCTTAGGTATTGGCCAGTTGCAGGGCGGTTTGCAGCAGGACATTGGCTCCCGCCTGCGCCCATTCCGGGGAAATCGCTTCCGATTCGTTATGGGAGACGCCGCCGACACAAGGACAAAAGATCATGGCGGTGGGCGCCACACGGGCAATCCAGGTGGCGTCGTGTCCGGCGCCCGACGTGATATCCATGTGTGGATAGTTCATGTCCTCAGCAGCCTGGCGAATGATTCCCGTCATGCCAGCATCAAATTCGACAGGATCGTAGTGGCCTATTTTTTCAATGGAGAAGGCCACGCCATGGGCATGACTGATCTCGCGGATTTTGTCCCTGACCAAAGTGCAGATCCGGTCGAATTTATGTTTGTCTGCCGCCCGTATATCGATGGTGAAGATGACTTTGGCGGGCAGAACGTTGCGGGAGTTGGGATAGACCTTGATCTGCCCCACGGAGCCGGCTGCATTGGGCTGATGGGCCATGGCAATGTGGTCGACCGCATCGATAATGCGTGCCATCGCCAAACCGGCGTTAGCGCGCATGGTCATGGGAGTGGAGCCGGTGTGAGCTGAACGTCCCGTCAAGGTCACCTCCAGCCAGGATTGGCCCTGACAGTGCGTGACCACCCCCACCGTTTTGTGCTGAGCCTCCAGAATGGGGCCCTGCTCGATGTGGTATTCCAGATAGGCGTGCATCGTGCGTTTGCCCACAGGTTCTGACCCTAGCCAGCCCAGACGCGTCAGTTCCTGGCCAAGCGTGATGCCCGCCTGGTCTTTCAGGCCATGTGCATACTCCAAGGAATAGACCCCTGCAAAGACGGCTGAGGCGAGCATGGAGGGGGCGAAGCGGGAGCCTTCCTCGTTGGTCCAGTTGCTGATGACGATCGGGCGTTGAGTACTGATGCCATGATCATTAAGGGTGCGTACTACTTCCAGACCGCTTAATACGCCCAGGACGCCATCGTATTTCCCGCCCGTCGGTTGGGTATCCAGATGAGAACCAATATAGATGCCAGCTGCCTGCGGGTCGCTGCCGGGCCGACTCGCAAAGAGGGTACCCATTTGATCGACCGTAACGGACAGACCGGCCTGTTGACACCACTCTACGAACAGCTTGCGTCCTTTATCGTCTTCGTCGGTCAGGGCTTGTCGATTGCAGCCTCCAGCAATGCCTGGGCCGGTTTCGGCCATTTTTTCCAGTGAGTCCCACAGTCTGTCAATATTGATGCGGACTGTTTCGGTGTTGGCGCTCAAGGCGGTGCTCATGATCAGGCCTCGCTGTTTTCAAGGGTTTGCAGGGCCGATTCCCAGTATCGGATGCCAGGGTCGGTTTCCAGCTGACCCAGCTCATTGAACAGTTCGGTGCTGAGATAGCGCTCGCCGGTATCGGGAGCCATAGCCAGGATGACACTGCCAGGTGCCGCAGATTGAGCCAGTCGCATTGCTGTCGCAATGGTGGCGCCCGCCGAAATGCCCACCAGAATTCCTTCCTTGGCGGCCATGAGCCGGGCGGTTTCCAGGGCTTGTTGCCCAGTGATCGTTACCAGCGAATCGATGACATCGCGATCGAGCAAGCTGGGGACAAAATCCGGCGTCCAGCCCTGGATCTGATGGACTTCCCAGTGACCTTTAGCCAGGATCTGGGCGTTCTCGGGCTCGGCCACGACAATGTTGATGTCTGGTCGAGCCAGCTTCAGCATTTGCCCCACGCCGGTCAGCGTTCCGCTGGTTCCAAAACCCGTCACCAGATAGTCCAGTCGTTTGCCGGCGAAGTTACTGAGAATCTCGGAGGCGGTCGTCATGCGGTGATAACTGGGATTGGCTGGGTTTTCAAATTGCCGGGGCCGGAACCAGCCATTTTCTAGGGCCAGCTCATCCGCGATTTTATTGCCGCCGCTGCTGCCCAGATGCCCCGGAATCAGAATGACCTCGCCGCCCAGCGCCCGAATCAGTTTGCGGCGTTCCATTGAATAGTTATCCCCCATGACGGCGATGAACTTGTAGCAGCGTGCGGCGGCCACCATGGCAAGCGCGATCCCGACATTGCCCGAGGTGCATTCGATGATGGTGTCTCCGGGCTTGAGCTCACCCTTGGCCTCCGCGTCCAGGATGACCGACAGGGCCAGCCGGTCCTTCACCGACCCACCCGGGTTGAACGATTCAAGTTTGACGAAAAGCTCAACCCCTTCGGGGGCGGTGTTGTTGAGTTTGACGATGGGCGTGTTGCCGATCGTGTCCAGAATGGAATGATGGATTGTCATAGGGATGAGAGGGTTTATTGTGTTTCTTGACGGCTGAATAATTTGAAGGGGAACTTCAAATTCTGCGTGGAGGCATAGCTGCTCAGGAAAATCATGAAAATCCCGGCAATTTGGAAACCGTTCAGGCTTTGATCGTAGAACTGATAGTCAATGAAGATGGCGACGGCCGGGTAGATGAACGTCATGATGGCAATGGTGCTGGCCGGCAGTTTTTTATAGGACGAGTACATCAAGACATAGGTCAAGCAGGTGTGCACCAGGCCGAGCGTGACCAGACAGGCCCATTGAGTCGGGGTGATCGTTCCCACAGTCTGTAGTTCGGCAAAGGGGAAAAGCACGAAAATTCCTACCACCAGCTGTATCAGGGTGACGATAAACGGCGAAATCTGAGACAGGAACTTGACGAGGACGGCGGACAAGGCCCATAACACGGCAGCGGAAAGAGCCAGCAGTGTTCCCCATAGTTGGGCGAAGGACAGCGAGTCGTAGGTCTGGGCAAGATCGGCGACCAGCGCTACCCCTACAAACGCAATAAGCATCCAGAACAGTTTGGATTTTTCGGTCTTTTCCTTGAAGATGACCGACCAGATGATCAAAAAGAAAAAGGGCTGGGTGTGGTAGATCGTGGTGGAGGTCGAAATGGAGGCGACCTTGAAGGACTCGAACAGCAAAGCCCAGTTAAAGACCAGGAATATGCCGCTGGCAATAATGAGCATCAGGTTTCGGGCCGTAAGCTGGCTATCGCTGAATTTCTTGCTCGCCAGGCAGTAGATCAGCAGAAAAACCGAGCCCAGCAGGCATCGATAAAAGACGACGTTGTAGGCATTTTGACCCGATTCGATAACGAACAGGCCCACTGTGCCCATCATGATCATGGCGAGCAAGAGCTCTATCAGGCCTTTGTTTTTGTCATTGTTAGGCAAAATTTTCTCCCGTTTTTTTCTGTGTGAAAGGGCAGATGGCCGGACGCGGTACCTGCGGTTCTGAAAGTTGGTATTGTTTCCACTCCAGATTCTCGACGGTGCCGTAGGAACCGAGTTCCACCGGTCTGAAACCCTGGTTGTAGTCGGCGACCCGGTCCCTGATCCGTGTACGGGTGGCTTGGCCATCGGGTGTTTGCCCATTGGCAACCAGATCAAAGTTTCGGCGTGCATTGATCACGAATACAAGATGAGAGCCCAGGTTTCGGTTTTGCAGTTGAATGTGCTCCGGAGAGCTCATATTGATAAAGTATTCAATCCCGCAGAAACAAAAGCTCCAGCTGGCGTCATCGGGGTTGCGAGAGACGCTGTCCGGCCAAGGGGAGGGATCATGGCGATGCGCGTGATTGAGTGCTTCCCAACCATGGGCCAGCAGGCTGTGGCCATCGTGAAAATCCGGCGAGAAAACCACGAGCAAGGGATTGAACAGCCGCTCGCTTTCAGGGGTGGTGATGATGAACTCGGAATACGACTTCAGGCCCTGAATAAAATCCTCATACTCGTTGCCGGGTGATCCTTTATGACAGAACACCAGATAGAGGGACTGGATTTTCCATGCTTTCAGACTGAAGATGCAGGGGAAATCGGGATTTTGTATTTTTTGCTCGATTTCATTCCATGCTGTGTTTTCCCACGCCTGCATTGACGGCAGCTTCTCGTGCAGATCCTGCTGTGAAATCAACATTCTCTCCTCCCGGGGCGGTGTGACAGCAAGACTAGTTCAGTAAGTCAGTGACGAGGGTTTCAATATTGTTTAGCCACGGCTGGTTGTCGTCGTCCTGCGCGCTGAACTCGGCCAGCTCCAGACCTTTGACCTGATCAATCGGCAGGGCACGGAAAATGGCGCGCAATTGCTCCAGGGTGATTCCACCCTTGACTTTGTATTCGGCGGGCACGTTGCCGGGTTCCAGCACATCCCAATCCACGTGAATCCAGATTGGCGAGTCCCCAATCAGCGGAAGAATCGTCTCGGGCTTTACGTGGGCGGGTGGGATGACGCGAACGCGGTGCTGCTCCAGCAGGATCTGCTCGGCAGCGTCGATATCATGGGCGCCGACGATAATCACGTTCTCGGGAGGGATGGTGGCATCCAGCTCGGCGTCCCAGACTCCACAGACGGCGCTGACCACCATGCCACCCAGATATCCCGAATCGCTGCTGGTAGGGGTGTTGAAGTCGCCGTGGCCATCAAACCAAAGCAGCTTGATATCAGGATATTTTTTTACGACTTCAGGAATGGTGGCCAGGCTGGTGGGACAGGTGCTGGTGGTCAGGATGACCCGCTTGTTCTTGCTGAGCTCCTGGCTGAGGGCAGCGGCCATTTTTTCCAAGTGTGGACGGGCTTTATCCAGACTTTCGGGCCATTTGTCTTTTTCAGCCGGGCTGAGCTGACCGACTGTAATTTCTTTTTTGCCCAGTAAGGCCGCAAGATGCTGTGCTGTATAGCGGGAGCCTGCCAAGGTATTGTCAGTGCGGTCCGCAACACGGCCTTGCGAGCATAACAAGCTGATATCCATGAGGATCTATTCCGAAAAATCGTTGAAATGACTTTTCGATAGTATTTAGGCTTGTTATTACTGTCAATATTGTCCTGTGTCAAAAAAACAGGCTATATAAACACTTGATTTTTCTAGACTGATGGAAAAAATTTTAGCGTTATCAAGTGCGTTAATTATTGTTAATGGGCTAATAATTTACGGTATTTTCTCAGGATTCGACTTTCTTAATACTTGCTTAGCCGATTTTTGAGTTTCTATATATTTTTTTTGTATTGCCAGCGCCCGAAAAGTAGGTTTTATCGTGCCTGCCAGGACAGGCAGGCACCGGATTTTTCCCCTAGTAGCGTTGAGGCCGGTCTGTCAGGGGCGGAGTCGGTAGCCGGTCTTGAATATCCAGGCCGCTACGCCTAGAAAAAGGCTTAAAAACAGCAGTGTCATGCCCAGGCTGAGCCAGACATTGACGTCGGCCAGATCAAAAAAACTCCAGCGAAAACCGCTGATCAGGTACAGGACCGGGTTGAGCAAGGTCAGCTTTTGCCAAAATGGGGGCAGCATGTCGATGGCGTAGAAGGTGCCGCCCAAAAAGGTAAGGGGAGTCAGGATCAGCATGGGCACAAATTGCAGCTTTTCAAAGTTGTCGGCCCATATGCCGATAATAAAGCCCAGCAGGCTGAAGGTCAGGGCGGTGAGCACCAGAAAGGCCAGCATCCAGACCGGATGGGCAATTTCATAAGGGACGAAGAGCCGCGCGGTGATCAGGATGATGGCGGCCAGAAACAGCGATTTGGTGGCCGCAGCGCCGACAAAGGCCAGGGTAATCTCAAAATGGGAGATGGGGGCCGACAGGATCTCGTAAATATTGCGGGTAAAGCGCGGAAAGTAAATGCCGAAGGCTGCGTTCGAGACGCTGTGGGTCAGCACGGACAGCATGGTGAGCCCGGGCACGATAAATGCGCCATAAGAGATGCCGCCAATCTCATTGATGCGATGGCCAATGGCCGCACCAAACACCACAAAATACAAGGCAGTCGAGATCACGGGCGCCACAATGCTTTGCAGCAGGGTGCGACGGGTGCGTGACATTTCGTAGCGATAAATGGCCAGGATGGCGTACCAGTTCATGACTGTGCCCCTACAAACTCAACGTAAATATCTTCCAGACTGCGCTCCCGGGTGTGGATGTCGGTAATTCGCAAGCCGGCCTGTCCCACTGCCGCCAACAGGGCGCTCAAATCATGGTCCTGCTCGCGATTGGCCAAGGGGTATAACAAACTCATGCCATCAGCGGCCGCTTGCAGACCCAGGCCGGCCAAGGAGGCGGGCAGGGCGACCAACTGCTCAGCCAGATTCAGGAGCAGTGTTTTGCCGCCCAGGCGACGCATCAACTTGTCTTTGGTTTCCACCAATTGCAGCGAGCCTTTATTGATAAAACCGATACGGTCGGCCATCTCCTGTGCCTCTTCAATGTAATGCGTAGTCAAAATAATGGTGACGCCCTGGCTGCGCAGTCGTTTGACCAGGGCCCACATGCCTTGGCGCAAAGCCACATCCACGCCAGCGGTGGGTTCATCCAGAAAGAGGATTTCAGGTTCGTGCGAGAGCGCCTTGGCGATCAGGACGCGCCGTTTCATGCCGCCCGACAAGGTAATCAGGGGACTGTCTTTTTTGTCCCACAAGGACAAGTCTTTCAGAATCTGCTCAATCAGAGCCGGATCGGGCGCTTTGCCAAACAGGCCCCGGCTAAAGTTGACCGTGTTCCAGACCGTCTCGAACGAGTCCGCGCTAAGCTCTTGTGGCACCAGGCCAATTTTCTGGCGGGCGCGTTTGTAGTCGCTCACATTGTCGGCGCCATCGACCTGCACGGTGCCGCTGCTGCGATTGACCAATCCGCAGATAATGCTGATGAGGGTGGTTTTGCCCGCACCGTTGGCGCCGAGCAAGGCAAAAATCTCGCCTCGCCAGATATCCAGATCCAATGAGTGCAGGGCTTGATGCCCGTTTGCGTATTGTTTGCTCAGGCCTCGGACACGCAAAATAGCGTGAGAATCGGGAGTGTTGCGCATAGACAGTAAAATGCCCCTTTTGCTGGGCTGAGAGGGTTTGAATAACGCAATGGATATGACGATGCCAACTAGCTTACCACCGCAAACGCAGAGTGAGGTTTTGAGTGATGCCCAGGCCATGGCTTTGGCCCTGGAGCAGGCGCGGCAGGCAGCGAGCCTGGGAGAGGTGCCGGTCGGTGCAGTCTTGCTGGATGCAGACGGCAGACTTTTGTCCGTGGGTGCCAATCGCACTGTCTGCGATCATGATCCCACCCAGCATGCCGAGATCGTGGCTCTGCGGGCGGCAACGCGTAAAGTGGGTAATTACCGCCTGCCCGGAGCGAGCTTGTTCGTGACCCTGGAACCTTGCATGATGTGCCTGGGCGCTTTGATGCATGCGCGCCTGTCACGGGTGGTGTGGGCGGCGGCTGATCCCAAGACCGGGGTGTGCGGCAGCGTGGAGTCCTTGCATTTGCATCCCACGCTTAATCATCACACCCGGGTGACAGGTGGGCTGATGGCCGACGAGGCCGCTCAGGCTTTGCGCGACTTCTTTCGCCAACGGCGCGAGCTAAAGAAGTTGCAAAAGCAGGGTCAGCAAGGCCAATCCTTGGTGGATGGCGCACCGTAGTCTGGCTAAAATAACAAACACTTTATTATCAAGGTTAATCATGAGCAGCCCCGAGCACGACCCTCACCATCATCACCACGAGCATGGCCAATGCCAGTGTGGGCAGCCGGACAGCTCGGGCATCTACCTGTTTTCGCCCTCTGGGCACCTCATGGAACCCCAACGGCTGGAGCTGGCCAGTCAACGACTGAAGCAACAGGGTTTTGCCGTGGATATCGACCCCGATGCCCTGGCCGTCCACGAACGCTTTGCCGGCACGGACGCTCAGCGTCTGGCCGCCGTGCAGCGCTCCTTGCAGCAGCCTCAGCCCATTGTGATGGCCACGCGAGGTGGCTACGGCCTGAGCCGCATATTGGGTCAGATCGATTGGCGTGCGGTGGCTGATAGTGGCAAGCGTTTTGTGGGCATGTCGGATTTCACGGCCTTCAATTTAGCGCTGCTTGCCCAGACCGGCGCCATCAGCTACACCGGGCCTACTGCGATTGCGGATTTTGGCGGAGAGGAAACGGATGAACTGACCACCGAGCTCTTTGGTGAGTTGATGCGTGGCGAGTTGGAGTTGTTCAGTTTTGAGTCCGAGGATTCGGATGCGGTCGACGGTCACGGTGTGCTGTGGGGCGGCAATCTGGCCCTGGTTTGCTCCTTGCTGGGCACCCCGTATTTCCCGCAGGTGGATGGCGGAATCCTGTTTCTCGAAGATGTGGGCGAAGCTCCGTACCGGGTCGAGCGCATGTTGACACAGCTTTGGCATGCCGGCGTGCTGAACCGTCAAATGGCGGTGGTGTTGGGTCGTTTCACTGCCTACAAGACAGGAGCTTCGGATAACGGCTTCGAGATGGAGTCGGTGGTGCGCTGGTTGCGTGAAACCGTCAAGGTTCCGGTCGTAACGGGACTACCTTATGGCCATGTGGAGGTCAAGGTTAGTCTGCCTATTGGGCAGGAAGTGGGTCTGGCCACCGAGGATGGCATGGCTTATCTGGTCCTCGATGAGCACGAGCACTAACGGATTTCGCGCCTGCTTGATACACTAGTGGGTTGAACTCAACCTTTTTCAAAGTACGTTTACGTGATCTCCACCGCTAATTTAACGATCCAGTTTGGTGCCAAGCCTTTATTTGAAAACGTCAGTGTCAAACTGGGCGGAGGCAACCGCTACGGCCTGATCGGTGCCAATGGATCGGGCAAGTCTACCTTCATGAAAATCATTGGCGGCGACCTGGAGCCAAGTGGGGGTAATGTATCGCTGGACCCCGGCGTGCGTCTGGGTAAGTTGCGTCAGGACCAGTTTGCCTACGAAGACCAGCGGGTGCTGGATGTCGTCATGATGGGCCACACCGAGATGTGGAACACCATGCAAGAGCGTGATGCCATCTACGACAATCCGGAAGCCACTGAAGAAGACTATATGAAGGCCGCCGAGCTGGAGGCCCGTTTTGCCGAGTACGACGGCTATACCGCCGAGAGCCGGGCCGGTGAATTGCTGATGGGCCTGGAAATTCCGGTCGAACAGCATCAACTGCCCATGAGCGAAATTGCGCCGGGCTGGAAACTGCGCGTGCTGCTGGCTCAGGCCCTGTTCTCCAATCCCGATATCCTGCTGCTGGACGAACCGACCAACAACCTGGATATCAACACCATCCGCTGGCTGGAAGATGTGCTCAACGGCTATCAGAGCACCATGATTATCATTAGCCACGATCGTCACTTCCTGAACCAGGTCTGCACCCACATGGCCGACCTGGACTACGGCGAGCTGCGTGTCTATCCCGGCAACTACGACGATTACATGCTGGCTTCGGTGCAGTCGCGCGAGCGTGTGCTGGCAGCCAATTCCAAGGCCAAGGAACGCATAGGGGAACTGCAGGACTTTGTGCGTCGTTTTGCGGCCAACAAGTCCAAATCCCGCCAGGCTACCTCGCGTCTGAAGCAGATTGGTCGTCTCAAGGCGGACACGATCGAGGTCAAGCCCTCATCGCGCCAAAACCCGTTTATTCGTTTTGAGCAGAAAAAAGTCTTGCACCGCCTGGCGGTGACGGTCGAGGGTTTGAGCAAATCCTATGACCATCCCGTCATCAAGAATTTTTCTGCCATGATTGAAGCGGGCGAGAAAATCGCGATTGTGGGTGCGAACGGCGTGGGTAAGACGACCCTGTTGCGCTTGTTGGCCGGCGATCTGGCCCCCGACAGTGGTTCGGTGGTCTGGTCCGAAAATGCCGATATCGGTTATATGGCGCAGGACGTCTCGGATGAGTTCGATACGGACGACAATGTATTTGACTGGATCAGTCAGTTCCGTCAGGCCGGCGACGATGATCAGTCTTTGCGCTCCGTACTGGGCCGCATGCTATTTTCAGCCGACGACATCATCAAGCCTGTGAAAGTACTGTCCGGTGGCGAGAAAAACCGCATGACCTTCTCCCGCCTGATGTTGGGCCGTCACAATGTCATGTTGCTGGATGAACCGACTAACCACCTGGACATGGAATCGATCGAATCCTTGCAGATGGCCCTGGAAAAGTTTGAAGGCACCCTGATTTTCGTGTCCCATGACCGTGAGTTCGTCTCCGGTGTGGCAACCCGCATTATCGAAGTGATGCCCGAAGGCCGTCTGGTGGATTACCGCGGCGGCTATGAAGACTACCTGGCCAGTCGCGAACAGGACTGAGGCTAGGGGTGGCGGTCTTTACCCTGCGTGAGCCCACCAGCTTCGAACAGGACATCAAAAAAAGCCGTTTTCTGGCTTTGGCTGCGCCTGTCGACAGTGCCAGCCAAGCCTTGGCCTTCTTTCAGGCCAGGGGTGTGCCCGATGCCACGCATAATTGCTGGGCCTACAAGATCGGGTCTGAATACCGCTTTAACGATGATGGCGAACCCGGCGGCACAGCCGGGCGTCCCATTTTGCAAGCGATAGAAGGCCAGGATTGCGACCGCGTCGCGGTGCTGGTCATTCGCTGGTTTGGGGGCGTCAAGCTGGGCACGGGTGGCCTGGTGCGTGCCTATGGCGGCGTCGCCGCTCAATGTTTGCGTCTTGCTGACAAGCAGGAACTGATTCCCATGGCCGCCTTGCGCTGCCGCTGTTCATTTGCCGATCTGGCCCTGGTGCAATCCCGTTTCGACAGTTTTGGCGTTCAGGTTCAGGACGAGCAGTTCGATGCAGAAGGCGTGCGCTGGCTATTGAATCTGCCGCTCGGGCATCAAGCAGACTTTCAGCAAGCCTTTATCAATATGACGCGCGGCCAAGGTGAATGCGAGCCTGTCGAACAGGCATAAATGATCGCTTTACGGCAGACTGGCTCTGGTCTGTTGTCGCTAGAGCGTCTGCTGCGGTTTTCTGGACGAAAAGGTATCTTTTCCAGACGATTGTCTCTCTGTGCCGTCCAGTCTGTGGCCATACTACCTCTCTGTGATTCCTTTTACGTCCTTATCCGGCCAGTGGGTTCGATTGGGTCCAGTCTGCATTGGGGGTACGTCATGACTTATGAAATCCATGCCAGCCAGTGGTTTAACACCTCGGCACCTTTAAGCCTGGCGTCCTTGCGGGGCCGGGTAGTGGTCGTCACCGCCTTTCAGATGCTTTGCCCTGGTTGCGTCATCAACAGCCTGCCACAAGCCAGAAAACTCGATACTCTGTTTTCGCGTGATGATCTGCGCGTCATCGGTTTGCATAGCGTGTTCGAGCACCTCGATGTGATGGGGCCTGCCGCTTTGCAGGCTTTTGTTCACGAGTACCGTTTGAATTTTCCCATCGCCATTGACCAGCCCTCAGACACCGGCCCCTTGCCGCGTACCATGAAGGCATGGGGTTTGGGGGGGACGCCCTCAACGATCATCTTTGATCGAGACGGCAAGCTGGCGTTGAAAGAGCTGGGGCATCTGGATGATTTACGTCTGGGGGCCTTTGTCGGTCAGCTGATTGCCCGAAATACTCCTGTACAGGATAAGAAAGGGGAGGAGGCACAAGCGGTCGCGGACAAGAATGGTTCTGCATCTTGCGGGCCGACGTGTACCTACTGAGTTTTTTGCTGAAAAGGGTTTGTCATGAAGATTGCGGTGTTTGATACCTATGTGGTGCGCCCTGATGGGCGTCGCATGCACTTTGATATTTTGGTCAGTGACGACGCCAAGGATATGGACAAGGTGTTAAGTTATGGCCAGCGTTATCTGGCGGCCAAAGGGGTGAATGTGGAGACTTTCACCTCGCGTGAATGCCGTTTTTGCCATACGGAAATCGCTTCGGCGCCGGTAGAGAACGAAATCAAACGGCGGGGCTTTGCCATCATTGAGCTGGAGAACTGCGAGTAGGCTTGCTGCAGACAAAAAAACGCCAGACTGCATGTCTGGCGTTTTTCTTGTTGGGAAGCCGATCAGGCTTGATCAGGCTCTTGGTTTTGCTGGGCGGCAATTTCAGCGTGGACCTTTTCCATGTCCACCGCCTTGACTTGTTCGACCAGGTCGTCCAGCTGGGCCGCCGACAGGGCGCCGGCCTGCGAGAACAGCAGAACGCGCTCGCGAAACACCATCAAGGTGGGAATGGAGCGGATACGCAGGCCCGCGGCCAGCTCCTGCTCTTCCTCGGTGTTGACCTTGGCAAACGTGACATCCGGGTGCTTGGCCGCTGCCGCGTCAAAGACGGGGGCAAATTGGCGGCATGGACCGCACCAGGGCGCCCAGAAGTCGATAATCAGTGGCTTGCCGTCTTCCACGGCGGCCTGGAATGTTTCTTCGTTCAGTTCGACGATGCTCATGGGGGAGCCTCCGCAATAAAAAAGCGGCTGATGGTGTTCAGCCGCTTCGTTAAACATGCGATCAGTGTACTCGTTTTCCAGACAGCCCTAAAGCGCCAGACGAATTTGCTGTAAGGTTTTTCATTCCGTAGCGATTGCGTACTTGATCACAAACAAGATGGCAACAATCAGCGTGGCCAGGTGAATACTGCGCCACCGGCCCGTGCTCAGCTTCAGGATCACATAGCTGATAAAGCCAAAGGCCAGACCATTGGCAATGGAGTAGGTGAACGGCATGGTCAAGGCGGCCAGCGCAGCAGGCACAGCCTCGGTCATGTCATCCCATTTCACTTCGGTAATTTCGCGCATCATCAAGCACGCTACGTACAGCAAGGCGGGGGCGGTGGCGTAACCGGGAACGGTCGCGGCCAGCGGCGAGAAGAACAGCGCCAGCAGGAACAGTACGCCAATGGTCAAGGCCGTCAGGCCCGTGCGGCCGCCGGCCTGCACGCCTGAGGCGCTCTCGACATACGCGGTGGTGCTGCTGGTGCCGAGCATGGAGCCGGCCACAATGGCGGTACTGTCAGCGAGCAGGGCGCGGCCCAGACGGTTGGGTTTGCCTTCTTCGATCAGACGGGCACGTTTGGCAACCCCGATCATGGTGCCGGTAGCGTCAAATACCTCAACCAGAACCAGCACCAGAATCACGTGAACAAAACCCGTGTGCAGGGCGCCCATGATGTCCAGCTGCATGAAGGTGGGCATGAGCGACGGAGGCGCGGAGACCACGCCGCCAAACTCGCTATGACCAGTCAGCATGGACAGAATGGTCACAGCTAGAATACCGATCAGGATCGCACCGCGTACCATCAGTGCATCCAGGGCAGCAATGATAAAGAAGCCCAGAATCGCGTACAGGGCCGCGGGCTGGGTCAGATCACCCAGACCAATCTTGGTCGCGGGGTGGGCGACGACGATGCCCGAGTTCATCAGGGCGATCAGGCCCAGGAACATGCCGATACCGGCGGCAATCGCGCTTTGCAGGGATTTCGGGATGCCCCGGATCAGCCATGACCGGATGCCAGTCACCGTCAGGATCAGGAAGATGACACCCGAGATAAACACGGCGCCCAGTGCCTGTTGCCAGCTATAGCCCAGGGTTGCGACCACAGTGAACGCAAAAAAGGCGTTCAGGCCCATGCCCGGTGCCATGCCGATGGGCCAGTTCGCGACAAAGGCCATAATGAAGGTGCCCAGAGCGGCGGCCAGGCAGGTCGCTACAAAGATGGCATTGCGATCCATCCCGGTGGACGACAGGATGTCTGGGTTCACAAAAATGATGTAGGACATGGTCAGGAAGGTAGTAATACCTGCCAGGACCTCGGTGCGAACGTTGGTGCCGTGCTCAGCGAGTTTGAAGAGACGTTCAAACATGGGCAGCCTCCTTGTGATTATTAGGCGATCGGAGCGTGAGTGTATCGATGCGGGATTTTAACCACGAGTGTGCCACTGCGTCCCCCCCTTTTATGCGATGTATCGGCACAACCCCGATACTATCGGCTGGTTTCAAGGAAGGGATAAATTCCTGTTTTCCCCAATACAGCAGGCTAAAATAAGTGCCATGAATATTCTTGGATTTGAAAGTTCCTGCGATGAAACCGGCGTGGCGCTGGTCAGTACGGAACAGGGCCTGTTGGCCCATGCCTTGCACAGCCAGATTGCCATGCATCGTGAATACGGTGGTGTGGTGCCTGAGCTGGCCTCTCGCGATCATATCCGCCGCGTCCTGCCCTTGACTCGTCAGGTCCTGGCCTCCTGTCAGATGCAACTCGATCAGGTCGATGCCATTGCCTACACCGCCGGTCCCGGGCTGGCGGGCGCCTTGTTGGTCGGGGCCAGCGTGGCGCAGTCGATTGCCTGGTCACTGAAAAAACCCACCATTGCCATCCATCACCTGGAAGGCCATTTGCTCTCGCCGCTTCTGGCAGAACCGCGACCGGAATTTCCGTTCGTGGCCTTGCTGGTGTCGGGCGGGCATACGCAACTGATGCGCGTCGACGGGGTGGGGCAGTATGAGCTGCTGGGCGAAACGCTGGACGACGCGGCTGGTGAAGCCTTTGATAAAAGCGCCAAGCTGATGGGTTTGGGCTATCCCGGTGGGCCAGCCTTGTCGCGCCTGGCCGAGCAAGGCGATGCCACGGTGTACGAGCTGCCGCGGCCCATGTTGCACAGCAAAGAGCTGGACTTCAGCTTTAGTGGCCTGAAAACTGCCGTGCTGACTCGTTTGCGCAAGCTGGAGGCGCAGGAGGGAGGGGTAACGCAACAGCAACGTGCAGATCTGGCTGCTGGCACCGAAGCGGCCATCGTGGATGTATTGGCGGCCAAGGCGATCAAGGCCTTGAAGCAAACTGGTCTGAAGCGCTTGGTGGTGGCCGGAGGGGTGGGCGCCAACCGTCATTTGCGCGGCTATTTGCAAAAGGCCGTGGCGCGTCTGAAGGGCGAGGTATTTTTTCCGCCCTTGGAGTTTTGTACCGATAACGGGGCCATGATTGCTTTTGCGGCGGCGATGCGGGTCAAGCATGGCCTGGCCCGCCTGGACGATAGTCAGCATGGCTTTGCCATCCGACCTCGCTGGGATCTGGCCTGCGTCAATCAGTCCGTGTCCCAGCTGAAGCCCTGAAGATTACTTCTTTTTGGCGCCGATCTTGCTTTCTTTGCCGGTCATCAGGCGACGGATGTTTTCCTGGTGACGCCACAGTAAAAAGGCACTGATCAGGACCAGAGCGGTGGCAATGGAAGTATTCATGGGCCAGACGACCTTGGCGCCGAGCAGGTAATACAAAGGGGCGAAGATCGCGCTGACCAGGGCGGCCAGCGAAGAGTAGCGGCTGACATAGGCGATGATCAGCCAGGTGAGGGCGGTGGCCAGCGCCATCCAGGGCAGCAGCGCTAAAATGACCCCCAGTGCGGTGGCCACACCTTTGCCGCCTTTGAATCCCAGAAAGACCGGGTACAGGTGACCTAGAAAGGCACAAAAGGCACTGATTCCCAGCAAGGCAGGCGCCCAGCCCCAATTGCTGATGGCTTGTTGGGTCAGAAAGACAGCCAGCCAGCCCTTGAACGCGTCGCCCAGCAAGGTCAGAATGGCTGCTTTTTTATTGCCGCTACGTAGTACATTAGTGGCTCCCGGATTTTTCGAACCAAAGGTGCGCGGGTCCTGCAAGCCCATGATCTTGCTCACGATGACGGCAAACGGCAAGGAGCCGAGCAAATAGGACAAGAGAGCGACCAGCGGGGCGGCCACGGCAAAAGAAACGGCGTTCATGAGGATCGAGCTCCACAATTATTGTTGCGCGGATTCTACCGGCCTTGCAGCAAAATACCAAAGGCAGCGGGTACAATTTGTTGCCCCTGTTAGATTTTTAACGGAAAAGTAAAGCATGCGTATTCTGGTCTCCAATGATGATGGCTACACGGCAGCCGGTATCGAGGCTTTGTATGAAGCTTTGCAAGGACTGGGCGAGCTCACTGTCATTGCACCCGAGACCAATTGCAGCGGTGCCAGCAATTCCCTGACGTTGAATCGTCCCTTGTCGCTGCGCCAGGCCAACAATGGTTTTTATTTTGTCAATGGTACACCGTCCGATTGTGTCCACGTGGCCCTGACCGGCTTGCTGGATTTTCGTCCTGATCTGATTGTGTCCGGCATCAATAATGGCGCCAATATGGGTGATGACACCTTGTATTCGGGTACGGTTGCCGCAGCGATGGAAGGCCATCTGTTCGGTATTCCCGCCATCGCTTTTTCCCTGATCGAGCGCGGCTGGAAGAATCTGGACAGTGCTGCCCGCGTGGCGCGCGATTTGGTCGAGCGCTGCCAGCAGCGTCCTTTGGCGGCCAATACCTTGCTGAACGTGAATATTCCGTGTCTGCCTTATGAGGCGCTCAAGGGCATGCAGGTGACCCGTCTTGGCAAGCGGCATCCCTCGGAGCCGGTAGTCAAGAGTCAGACGCCCTATGGAGAGCCGGTCTATTGGATTGGTCGCGTTGGCGGGGTATCCGATAGTGAGCAGGGAACAGATTTTGGTGCTGTCGAGCAAGGGGCCGTTTCTATTACTCCCTTGCGTGCCGACTTGACTCATCACGAGCAGCTGGCGGGTTTGCGGGACTGGGTGCAATGACAAGTAAGCCAGGCAAGCGCTATCCTTTTGCGGACGGAACACGCAACCGGTTTGGAAAATCCAGCCTGGGCAGTGGTCTGTCGGCCACCAACAGCAATACCCGTATTGTGCAGCGCGGTCAGTTACAACCCGCACCGACGGTGGTGTTGTCTGCACAAGTGTCAACAAGTGTCAATCTGGGTTTGAACTCGGAACGCTCGCGTGGCATGATGATCGAGCGCTTGCGCCGACAGGGTATCACTGATGAACGGGTGCTGGCCGCCATGCAGGCGGTGCCGCGCCATCAGTTTGTCGATCAGGGTCTGGCCAGTCGGGCCTACGAAGATGACGCCCTGCCTATCGGCTTTGCGCAGACCATCTCTCAGCCGTGGGTCGTGGCCCACATGATCAGCCTGGTATGCGACCATAAAATACCGAGTAAAGTGCTGGAAGTGGGGGCCGGGTGTGGTTATCAGGCCGCTGTTTTGGCACAATTAGTAAAAGAAGTGTATGCCGTAGAACGCATCAAAGGCCTGTGCGATCTGGCGCGTGACCACATGCGCCAACTGGGCCTGTCGCAACGGGCACGCATAATGTTTGGTGACGGAATGCAAGGTTACCCGGCGGCGGCGCCATATGATGCTATTGTTGTGGCGGCAGCCGGCCCGGTCATTCCGAGAAGCCTGCTGGAACAATTAACAGTGGGGGGGCGACTGATCGCTCCCGAAGGTACGACACAACAGCGCCTGGTTTTGGTGGAACGCACCGGACAGGCTGCTTGGCGTCGTGAAGAACTTGATGCGGTTCGCTTCGTGCCGATGCGAGCCGGAACCCAGATTTAGTCAGATATTCTCAGGAGATTTATATGCAGCATGCAGTCAGGTTACCGTTAACCGCTGCTTCCACCGGTACACAGTGGTTCTTGACGCCCCGTCAGTGCCTGGTGGCGGCTGTGGTCACCAGTACCCTGCTGGCTGGTTGTGCAAGCCGTACCGAGCGCGCCCCAGTCACTGACCTGAGTTCTTCTTCAGCAGCGGGCAGTGTCAGCACGGCTTCGGGTACGTACGTCGTACGCCCCGGCGATACGCTCTACAAGATTGCACAAGCGCACGGCATGGACGTGAACTCGCTGATACAGTTGAACCAGATTACCGATCCATCCATGCTGCGTGTGGGCCAAACCCTGCGTCTGGATGGAAGTACGTCGATGGCGGCGACCACTACACGTCCTGCCAGCAGCGGCAGCACCCAGACCTCGCCGGTCAGTCCTGCCACCCCTGTCAAGACGGAAACGCCGGTGTCGGCCCCTCGCGCCAGTGATGCGGCGCTCATTGCCTGGGGCTGGCCAGCCAGTGGCAAGATTATCCAGGGTTTCAATGCCTCCACCAAAGGGATTGATATTGAAGGCAAGGTGGGGGACCCGGTTGTAGCGGCGGCTGACGGCAAGATCATGTATGCCGGTAACGGCGTGCGTGGCCTGGGTTCCATGGTCCTGGTCGGCCACAGCAATGGCTTTATTACCGCCTACGCTCATAACAGCGTCCTGCATGTAAAAACAGGTCAGCAAGTGAAGAAGGGTCAGCGTATTGCCGATCTGGGCCAGTCGGACACGACCTCGCCTCGTCTGCACTTTGAGATTCGACGCTCCGGTACGCCGGTTAACCCGATGTCTTATCTGCCTGCGCGATAAACTCGGTAGTGTGTCTGAAAAAAGCGGCTTCTGGCCGCTTTTTTTGTCTGACGTGTTTGGAGTGGAGCGCCGGGCCTGAATGATCCCAAGACGGATCTTGAGGGGGAAGCCAACAGCCTTCTGTGGTATCTATGTGCCGCATAGGTAGTGACCTCGCGGAACCGCCATGGTCGGATTGTGCTTGTTTTTACCCGTTGAGCCGGATGCTCATTGTAAAATCATCGATTCGCCATCGCTAGCGGCGGTGCAACTGCGCCTATCTGCCTGGCAGGACGCTTATTTGGGTTTTTATCGAATGTCTGACGTATTGTTAATTGAGTCGCTGGATCTGGAAGGCCGCGGCGTCGCCCACAAAGAGGGCAAAGTGGTGTTTGTGGAAGGCGCGCTGCCAGGCGAGAAAGTGTTGGCCGAGACGGTGCGCTCCAAAGACTCGTATGACAAGGCCCGCATGACCGCTTTGCTGCAGGCTTCGTCCCAGCGTGCCGAGCCTCCCTGTCCCAATTTCGGGGTTTGTGGCGGTTGCGCCATGCAACATCTGGAGCCCTCGGCCCAGGTGGCGGTTAAGCAACGTGTGCTGGAGGATTCATTGGCGCACATCGGCAAGGTCAAGCCGGGCCGGGTGCTGGCGCCCTTGCATGGCCCCTACTGGGGCTACCGCTACCGTGCGCGCTTCTCCATGCGTTATGTGCCCAAAAAGGGAGGAGTGCTGGTAGGCTTTCGTGAGAAGAATGGCCGTTATGTTGTGGACATGACTGAATGCCGCGTGTTGCCTCCCAAGGTATCGGCTCTGCTCGAGCCCTTGCGCACTTGCCTGGCAGGCCTGTCGCGCCCGGACCGATTGCCACAGATTGAGCTGGCCATGGGCGACCGGGTCATTACCCTGACCCTGCGTCATATGGAGCCGCTGACCAGCGAGGATATCCAGCGTTTGCAGGATTTCGGGCAAGAGCACGACATTAGCTGGTGGTTGCAGCCCAAGGGCCCGGAAACGGCGCACCCCTTGTTGCGCGAAGATGCGGACAAGCTGGCCTATGCCTTACCCGAGTTTGATTTGCGCATGCCGTATCGTCCTACGGACTTTACGCAGGTGAACCACGACATTAACCGTAGCCTGATCTCGCGTGCCTTGACCCTGCTGGACGTCAAGCCCGAGCACCGTGTGGCCGACTTGTTCTGTGGTCTGGGTAACTTCAGCCTGCCCCTGGCACGTCGTGCTGCCGAAGTGGTCGGCATTGAGGGCAGCAGCACCTTGACCGAACGTGCTGGTGAAGCGGCCTTGGTTCACGGCTTGCAGGACAAGGCTACATTCACAACGCTGAACCTGTTTGAAGTGGATGTGCAATGGCTACGTGATCTGGGCCATTTTGATCGTATGTTGATTGACCCGCCGCGTGACGGTGCCTTCGCGGTGGCCACCGCTTTGGCGCAACTGGAAAAGCACGAACGTCCCGAGCGTCTGGTTTATGTGTCCTGTAGCCCTGGTACCTTGGCCCGTGACGCTGGTGTGCTGGTTCATCAAGGTGGCTACACATTGGAATCGGCGGGCGTGGTGAATATGTTCCCGCATACGGCGCACGTTGAGTCGATTGCTGTTTTTACGCGTTAACACGCCCTGGACAGACTTGTTATAGAGCGCCTCGCAAAGTGGACAGAGTTCCAGTTTGCGGGGCGTTTTTTTTCCTCACGCCAGCCCTGCCCACTCAATCGCCTACGCTGCTGCTTTCAAGCCCAAAAACGTGGGCTGAACGGCGTTTAAAGGCGGATCGAAGGTTGACTCAAGGCCGTATGCACTGTTTGGTCGGGCGCTCGGAGTGGACTTCCTGTTCTTGCCATGCCAGCGGGTAGCACGCTGTTCTGCATTCGGGCGCGTAGGGGCCACGCAGCTTGATCCGTGCTGTGATCCGGAGTGAGCCCGTTTCTGCTGTTACAGGTCTGGGGAAGGCGTGGCCGCTTTGCTGGCGTGGGCAGCCAAGCCATCGTGTATCAGTTCCATCATCATTTTGAATACCTGCTCGGAGTGCAAATGCACAAAGCGCGGCAGAACCCGGCGCAGCATGGGGATGTCTTCAGCAGGCCACTGTTGAAGTTCGTCCAGTTCTTGGCTTGTCACGGGACGGATCAAACCACTTAGCTCACCTTGAATCAAGCCGTAAAGGGCGGCATACCAGCCTACACACGCGGCGGGGATCTCGGCATCACTCAACCCTGCATCGCGCAAAGCGCCATACACCTGCTCAAGGACCAGGTAGTCGGCACTGCCGGTATTCAGAAAACGCTGCATTTGTTGAAAAGTCTGCGGATAATTCAACGCCAGAGTCCGATATTGTCGGGCCAGATCATAGAGTCGTTCGTCCCAGGGCAGGTGACGGTCTACGGGTTGAATGCGACCACTTAAGTAATCCGCCATTGCACGCAGCAGCCCTTCTTTGGACTTGAAGTGATAGAGCACGGCCATGGGGTCGCAGCCTACCCGTTCCCCCAATTTCCGCAGTGAAAAGCCATGATCCCCAGCTTCTTCGATCAAGTTGACGGCCGCCAGCACCAGCTCGTTCTTATTGAGTTTGCGTGTTCGGGTCGCGGTGAGAGGGGATGCGTGCGCCAATAGTGTTCCTTTAGTGCGAGAAAAGAGTAACGGGTCAATTTGCCAAGTTTAACTCTACAGAGTAGAATAAATTCAATTCTACAGCGTAGAAGAAGATCGTTCCATTCCGTTTTTGCAACGGGATGTTGATAACGAGACAGAACGGAACGCCGCGTTGACGGGGCGTCACCGGAGCATTCCGCTCTGTGATCCAGGCGGCCAAAGGGCCGTAACAGACACAGGACATTTATGCTTATTTCCAAACCCACGCTTTTAAACGATGTTTCTCATGCACAGAGCTTGTTGACCAGTAATCCTCGATTGTGGAACTGGCGGCAAGGCCATCTGAACGACGCGGTCGCGCCTGCTACCTACTACGAGGCGTCTCTTGCACCCTGGACCCGCTTTGAACCCCTGCAAGCTGACACGCACTGCGATGTGCTGGTGGTCGGTGGCGGCCTGCTGGGGGCCTCGACCGCCTTGCACCTGGCCCGCTCCGGTCTGGATGTGGTGCTGGTGGAAAAAGACAGTATTGGCTCGGCGGCCTCAGGCCGCAACGGCGGGCAACTGACACCGGGTCTGGCTCGATGGGAAGCGGCGGACATGATCGCGCATCTGCCCTTGGATGAAGCTCGTCGCTTGTGGCGCTTTGCCTCGCACGAAGCCATGGATCTACTGGATCAGATCGCTCAGGATTACGAACTGGATTTTGATCGTCGCCGCGGCCATTTGACGGCTGCCGTTCATGCCGGCCATATGGGTGCTCTGGTAGAGGGGGCGGATGCCCGCCGCTATCTGGGTGATACCAGTGTGGAAATTGTGGGTAGTTACGAGCTGGAGCAGGAAATCCGCTCGCCGCTGTATCACGGTGCCGTGGTGGATACCTTGGGTGGTCAACTGCACCCCTTGGCGCTGCTGCGCGGACTGGTGTATGGCCTGGTTCAGCATGGCGGTCGAGTTTACGAAGGCAGCCCGGTCCAGGAGATCGAGCAGACGGAAAAGGGCGCCATGGCCATCACCCCCGGTGGCACGATTCTGGCGCGTCAGGCCTTGGTGCTGGCCGTGCATGACACGACTTCGCAGTTCTTGCCCACGCAGTCCAATACCACTGTTCCGTTCTATACCTATGTAGGTGTGACTGAACCCCTGGAGTGTCCAGTCAGCGAGCTGCTGCCAACCGACCGTGCGGTGTATGACACACAATTCCAGATCGACTACTACCGAGCCGTGCGTCAAAACCGTTTGCTGTTTGGCGGGCAGGGCACCGGTACCAGTTGGTCTCCTGACCGTATCAATGACTACTTGCTGGATCGTATCCAGACGGTTTTCCCGCAGCTGGAGCAGGTGCAGTTGGACTTTTCCTGGAGCGGGATCAGTGACTTTACTCTGAACGGTGCCACGGACTCGCGCAAGACCGAGGATGCGGTTCCCGTGTACATGGTGCATGGCTGGAGTGGTCACGGCGTGGCGCAAACCGTGCGTATTGGTAAAGCCATTAGTGACGACGTCATGGGTCGCAACGAGGACTTTGCCATGCTGACGGATATTACCCACCGCAGCATCCCTTTGGGCCATCACTTATCGGGTCTGGCCATCCCCGTGGTCAAGGCCGCGATAGGCATGATGAGCGCGGTTAATCCCGGTCGCCTGGTGTCTTTCTAAGTACGCTTTCAAGTCCCTGCTCAGCGGCGTTGACTAGGGCAAGCCCTTACTTGTTTTCGATCCTGATTGCTTTACATTGTGATTTCCTATTTGTATTGGCTTCAATATTTTAGGTTCATAATAATTTTCAGTATCATAAAAACAAGGGACAGATATGCAGAAAGGGCTTGTTCGTACCGGGCTTGTGGCCGCTGGTTTGATCTTGGGTTGGGCGGGGGCACCGACCCACGCGCAAGTGCAGTCGGTAGAGGTGATGCGGGACAGTTATGGCGTGCCGCACGTCTTTGCCGACAGCCACTATGGCTTGTATTACGGCTATGGTTATGCGGTCGCCCAAGACCGTCTGTTCCAGATGGATATGGCGCGTCGCTCCTTTGTCGGCACAACCGCCGCCGTCTTAGGCCCTGGTGAGCAAGATGCCTACGTCAAGTACGACATGCAGGTGCGGCAGAACTTCACCCCGGCTTCCATACAGCGGCAGATCGCGGCCTTGTCCAAGGATGAGCGCGATATTTTTCGTGGCTATGCCGATGGCTATAACGCCTATCTGGAGCAGGTGCGGCGTCGCCCTGAGTTGCTGCCCAAAGAATATGTGGATTTTGATTTCCAGCCCGAGCCGCTGACCGACTTTGATGTGGTCATGATCTGGGTGGGCTCCATGGCCAATCGCTTCTCCGACACGAATCTGGAAGTGACGGCACTGGCCATGCGTCAGTCTCTGGAGAAACAGCACGGCCCGGAACGAGGCCGTGCCTTGTTTGATGAGCTGCTGTGGATCAATGACACAACAGCTCCCACTACGGTTCCGGCCCCCGCTGCCGAGCACAAGCCGCAGGCACAAGCAGGGACGCAGGATCTGGCTCATGTTTCCTCGCCAGTACTGGCTACCGAGCTAGAGCGCCAGGACAAGCACTGGGGCGGCCGTGGCCCGGACTTCGCGCCCAAGGCCAGCAACCTGTGGAGCACTCGCCCCGAGCGAGTGCAGGAGGGCTCGACCGTACTGATCAACGGCCCACAGTTTGGCTGGTACAACCCGGCCTACACCTATGGCATTGGCTTGCATGGCGCCGGCTTCGATGTGGTGGGTAATACGCCTTTTGCCTATCCGATCGTACTGTTTGGCACCAATAGCGAGATTGCCTGGGGGGCGACTGCTGGCCCGCAAGATGTGGTGGACATATATCAGGAAAAATTGAACCCCTCGCGTGCCGATCAGTACTGGTTCAACAATGCCTGGCGCACGATGGAGCAGCGCAAGGAACGTATCCAGGTACGCGGTCAGGCTGATCGGGAAATGACGATCTGGCGCACCGTGCACGGCCCTGTGATGCAGTTTGATTACGATCAGGGCGCGGCGTACAGCAAGAAACGCAGCTGGGATGGCTATGAGGTGCAGTCCTTGCTAGCCTGGTTGAACGTGGCCAAGGCCCGCAACTGGACGGAGTTTCTGGATCAAGCCAGCAAGATGGCGATTTCGATCAACTGGTACTACGCCGACAAGCACGGCAATATTGGTTATGTCTCGCCGGCCTTCCTGCCCCAGCGTCCTGCCGATCAGGACATCCGTGTCCCTGCCAAGGGGGATGGCAGCATGGAGTGGCTGGGCATCAAGAGTTTCGACGCGATTCCCAAAGCCTACAATCCACCCCAGGGCTATCTGGTCAACTGGAACAACAAGCCTGCGCCGGACAAAACCAATACGGATACTTACTATTGGACCTATGGCGACCGCATGAATGAACTGGTCAGTCAGTACCAGCAGAAAGACCTCTTCAGTGTGCAGGAGATCTGGGAGTTCAATCAAAAAGCCTCCTATAGCGATGTGAACTGGCGCTACTTCCGCCCACATCTGGAAAAGCTGGCGCAACAGCTGCCGGCCGACGATAGCAGCAAGGCGGCGCTGACGATGTTGCTCGCCTGGGATGGAATGGAACAGGATCAGGGAGGGCAAAATGCCGGACCGGCGCGGGTGCTCTTCAAGACCTGGCTGGAAGAAATGTACAAGCAGGTCTTGATGCCGGTGGTGCCTGAATCGCATCGCGCCATGTATAGCCAGACTGGTTTTGCCACGCAGCAAGGTCCCAACCCCGGTTCCATCAACTTGAGCATGGGCACCAAGGTCTTGTTGCGTGCCTTGGCGCTGGAAGCCCATCCCGATCCCAAGCGTGTGAATGTCTTTGGTGAGCGCTCTTCTGAAGAAATCATGCTGGAGGCTTTGCGACATGCGCAGGCTCTCTTGAGCCAGGAGCAGGGCGCTCAGATGGCGCGCTGGACCATGCCGACCTCCGTGCATCGTTTCAGCGACAAGAACTTCACGGGAACCCCGCAGACGATGCCGGGCAATACCTTTGCCTTTACCGGCTATCAGAATCGAGGCACGGAAAATAACCGCGTGGTGTTTGATGCCAGGGGCGTGGAGTTCTGCGACGCCATGCCGCCCGGCCAAAGCGGTTTCACCGACCGCAATGGAGTGCGCAGCCCGCATTATGAGGATCAGCTGAAGTTGTACGAGAACTTCGAGTGCAAGACGATGGATGTGACGCATGCGGACATTCGTCGTAATGCGCAAAGCAGCACGATGCTGTTGATTCAGCCTCAGCCTTAACAATGAAGTGCGGCACTTGCTCTTTGGGGCGGTGCCGTTTTTTCGAATGCTGTTGGAGGGGTTTAGTAGGCTAGAAGATGTAGTTAGTAAAGGTGGCTTGCCGATATCAGCAGCGAAGCTGAGTACTAAGTCTAAGATGCAAAGCCGGGCAGGATTGGAAGTAGGTCGAAGCGGTATAAACTTATTGACTCAGATAGATCTGACAGACGCTGCCAAATCTATCAGGCAGGAAACGATCTAGCAAGCACACACTAACGAAAAAGCTAAGCCAACCGCCGAAGGCGGGTCGGCTTGAGAGTCGTGTTTGACCTCATTTGGGACTAAGCGGCCTTAGAAAATAATTTGCTTAGGCGGCTGCGAAACTACGCCATGCGCATATGACTCCAAATGCGCATGGCGAGCCTTTCTATCTACAATCAAAAAGAGTCCCTTTACGTAACCGCACACATGCTCGGGATGTGCAATGCCGTCATTCGACCAGACTCCGTCATAACTAGCCTTAGTTAGTGCCATCAGACGATTCCTGTCGTCTTGCATTTCCGCTGGCGACTTGTTGGGTTTTGCCATTTCGATCGCGATTAAATTGTCCTTAGTTACAGTTTCCCCACGACTGTGAATGATCAAATCACAAGTGATTGAAATTACTTCCATGTTGCCGTTAAGAATTGTCTTAACCTGCCCCTCTTGCTTGCGGCTGTATTCCGGATCGGCGTAGTAACCGACGAGGCCAGCAACTTTCATTTGGCTTTCGAAATGCAGTGCCAGCCGTGCGCACAGATTCCGCTCAGAAACGTCGGCAAGTATCGAGTTGATTTCATTCTTAAAAAAATTATCTAGTGCCGGCTCAATAATTTTGTTCAGGAATTTAGCGTTTAATTTCATAGGTGTTTCACAAACATGATGAGCCTGAGTCCTAACTAGATTTAGACAACAGGAAAGTAGGTCCGTCGTTCTTGTAAAAAAGAATCTATCCTCCATCCAGGGAGTGAGCAATAACAAGAAAATTTTTAGGAAAATCTAAAAATTTCTAGATTGGATCTTGTTGCAAGTAGTCCAAAGATCAATGATGAAATGACGGCTTCTGGCTGGAAGCAGCCTATCATAATTGCTGCTGTCGACCCAAAGCAGATAGCCCGTCCCCTTGACGACCAACGGCGGCTGTTACGACAAATCGGTCGGTGGCCTGCACAGTAAGAAGCGCCTAGTGGTATATCACGCCGCCTCCGAGGGCCTGAGTTAGAATCCGGTGCTAGCAAAGCTGTAATCGCTTATGAATAGGAGAAATAATGGCGACAGCAATACTGTGCAAATTGGAGCAAAGGAAGATCAGCGTACAAGAGGCGATTCGACTGCGGGAAATCGCTCGCACGGAAAAACGGCCAGTACCGGCGTTCAAATGTACAGAATGCGATCGAAATGTTCGTCCACACCAAGGGGGCGGCCATACTCCAGCTCACTTTGAGCATTTGCATCGCAACAGAAATTGCTCTCTCAGCCACAAACCCAAGAGTAAAAAGGCAGCGAAGCATCCCGAGTTGATTGACACGCGCGAGCTAGCGCGCTTGACTGCCGGAGGGGACGACTATATCCGCACCAAGAATGGGAAGGTCAAAGGGCTTGCCCTTCGCCTTGATTTGAACGAACGTGCTCCTGAGGTCATTGTTATTGGTAAGGGCCCGCGCATCCAACAACGCGCGAAGCTGCTCATCGACACTCCGGAGGCCGTTCCAACCTATGTTAAGCGGGGCACCAATGCGTGGGTGTATCTTGGGAAATACAGAGCAACGGCTTACAGGACCGATAGGTCGACGATCGAGAGGTACCGTGGCAACCGCATAGCTGATGATATCGCGGGTATTTTGTTTCTCGTTTCCGACGAAGCTATTTCAGTAGCAGTGCGCGGCGGCGGTTTCGCCGACCCACAAACTAGGCGAGAAATTGAGCTGGCGGCAATCGACTACGTTACGCAACAGTTGGAACACCAAGGTTTTACAGTCCAGGACCGTCAGCGGGAGAACTGTGGTTACGATCTGCTCGCTCGACGTGGGCGGGAAGAGCTTCTCTATGAAGTAAAGGGTACGGATGCGATCGCACCGCGCTTCTTCATCTCTCGAAATGAACGTAAATGCTCAAATCTGAATCATAACTGGCGTCTCGCGGTTGTGATTTCTGCGCGTGAAAATCCCAGTCTAATCGTTCTGACATCAGCGGAAATGGAAGCTCAGTTCAACTTCGAATGCCTAGCGTGGGAGTGCACAACAATAGAGCCAGCCTGAACGCAGTCCGGTCGAGACGAACGCTGCTTTCCGGTGACATTTAAACCACTAAGCTACGAGCCGTCGAACGGCGCGGACGTCGCATAGTGGCCAGACGCCAACCCGCCCGACTAGGCTCCAGGCGACTGTAGAATGCTTACCTTTATCGCTGCTGCCGTGTTAATCGCATTGCTTTCCGATGCGCGTAGCAAGGCTCTCCGGTAGTCTGCCTGCTTGCGTAGAACGACCAGCCAGTCTATCGATATTCTTCTGAATCGGCCGCATGACAGAAACTGGCTGGGCGCCGCCCTCCGACGTGCGGTAGGCGACTTCCGACCTTAAACAGTCACTGAGAAAAAAATATTGAAAAGTGGTTTTAAATGGGCAGCGACATTGCGCAAAGAATGATTCTGATACATCTGCTATATTGCCCATAACTAAAAACGTTAGCTGGATAATATCCAACAACGGTTTGGCTCGCGACGTTGAAGGAGCAGCAGCTTTCATGGCTAATTTGAAGAATTTATTTCTGCACTAATTAGAAACCGTAGAGCTAAGGCTACAAAAGCCCATAGCTCTTTTTTATGGTCGTGTTAGTCGTCTCTATGTGTGGTCCGCTCTTAGTGCGGTCCAGATTCTTGTTAAGTAATTCGGGGATAAATATGGCTGACTCCACCAACAAACTGCAAAGCAAGTACACTACCAAAAATCGTTACTCGAACTTCGGCCATTGTCTTCGACAGATTCATATTGATGGGTTCCGAGGTATATCTGCGATGGATTTGACTCTCGACCATCCAGTTACAGCGATCTCCGGGCTGAATGGGGCAGGAAAAAGTACGCTTGGTCAACTTGCGATCTGCGCGTACCGAAAGCCGTCAACGGCACTTGACTATAGACGTCAATACATCAAAGACTTCTTTCCAATTTCCGTGGCCGACCCAAAGCCAGTTACTGACAAAGCAAAGGTTGTCTACATCTACGAGACGGATGACCACAAAAAGCCGCAAGAAGTAACGATCTCGCGTGCCAGCTCCGCTTGGTCAGGCTACAAACGACAACCGGAGCGCCACTGTTATTACATCGGATTTACTGTCTACATACCCAAGGTTGAACGCAGAGACCTCAGTGTGTATGGCGGCGCCACATTGACGTTTACAGAGAAGCGAGATCTTGACCAGGAAGTGATCGAGCATGTGGCCAGAATAATTGGGCACAAGTACGACACAGTTGGGTTTCAAGGGGTTTCACACAAAAATCGAGAGTCGGAGATAGGAGTTGCATCTCGACTCGGCTACTCATACTCAGAGAACAACATGGGATTCGGAGAGGGGCGCATTCTTTACACCGTAGATGCACTTGAGAAGTCCCCAGAGCAAAGCCTGTTCATTCTTGAAGAACCAGAGACCTCGCTGCACGAAAGTGCTCAGTACGAGTTCACCAAGTACCTTCTTGACGTATGTAACAGGCGTCACCACCAAGTGATACTTTCCACGCATTCCAGTGTCATACTTAACGCTCTCCCAAGTAAATCCAGAAAGCTGCTTATTCGCGACTCGAATGGCGTCGAGCTTCTCAACGAAATTTCATCAAACCAAGTTCGCTCAATCCTCTCTTCAGGACACGTCCGAGCGCTAGATATTTGCGTCGAAGATGTCTTCGCGAAAGTTCTTTTATCTGAAATCATTAGGGGAAAACGCAAAGAGTTACTGAAGACCGTTGCTATCCATGACATCGGATGTAAAGACGCAGTGCGCGAAGCCGTGCGCGTCCTAAAAAAGACAGGAAAGAATGCAATCGCTGTGCGAGATGCTGATGTCGGCCCTAACCCATCGGAGGGTTTGTTCTCATTTCCAGGCACTAAGCCACCTGAGGTTGAAGTCTTCAGTCATACCGCAGTTCGGGCGCTGATGAGGAATAAGTATGGGGTTGACGTAGATTGGATTCTTCTGCGTGATGAGGTCAAAGATCATCACGCAGTTGCAGCTTGCATAGCTAAAGAGGCCGAAGCCGAAGTGGAGGTTATTCGAACTCTCGCAATCGAGCGATATATAGAGGAAATTAGCAGCGAGTTCGACCCACTAATACAGGCTATTGAGCAAGCAATCGGCTAATTAGTTTGATGAATAGAAATGTCGTCGGCCCCCCCTTTTATTTCAAACATTAAGCGTTCACTTTTTCCAAGTGTGACCGACAGCTAGTGGCCGAAAGCAGAAGTTGCGGACTACCCCTAACTCAGCTGACAGTACATGTCAGATCCAATCTGAGTTAAGACAAAAAAACCGCTCCTGATATTCAGGAGCGGTTTTTCAGCATTCAGCTGTCGCTACTTATCAGCCTGGAATACGATCCAGAATGCGCTGTGCCTCGATGCGGACACGCTCGGGGGCGGTGCCACCGATGTGTTTGCGCGAAGCGACCGAGCCTTCCAGTGTCAGCACGCCAAAAATGTCCGACTCGATACGGCTGTCGAATTTCTGCAGCTGTTCCAGGTTCAGATCAGCCAGATCGCAGCCCAGTTGTTCGCACTCGCGTACGGCCAGGGCCACGGTTTCGTGGGCGTCACGGAACGGCAGGCCTTTCTTGACCAGGTAGTCGGCCAGATCGGTAGCGGTTGCAAAGCCTTGCAGGGCGGCGGCGCGCATCGCTTCTGGCTTGACCTTGATGCCGGAGATCAGGTCGACAAAAATGGTCAGGGTGTCGCGAATGGTATCAGCCGAATCGAACAGACCTTCCTTGTCTTCCTGGTTGTCCTTGTTGTAGGCCAGCGGTTGGCCTTTCATCAAGGTCAGCAAGGCGATCAGGTGACCATTGACGCGACCCGTCTTGCCACGGGCCAGCTCGGGAACGTCGGGGTTTTTCTTTTGCGGCATGATGGAGCTGCCGGTGCAAAAGCGGTCGGCCAGATCGATAAATCCCACGCGTGGGCTCATCCACAGCACCAGCTCCTCGGAGAAGCGGGAGATGTGCGTCATGATCAGGGCAGCAGCGGCGCAGAATTCGATGGCGAAGTCGCGGTCCGACACAGCATCCAGCGAGTTGCGGCACACATCGTCAAAGTTCAGCAGCTTGGCAACCATTTCGCGGTCGATGGGGTAGCTGGTACCGGCCAGGGCGGCAGCGCCCAAAGGCAGACGGTTCACGCGTTTGCGGCAGTCTTGCAGACGCTCGGCATCGCGCTGGAACATTTCGGCGTAAGCCAGCAAATGGTGGCCAAATGTGACGGGCTGGGCCACTTGCAGGTGGGTAAAGCCGGGCAAAATTGTATCTGCCTGGGCCAGGGCCAGCTCGGCCAGCTTGCGCTGCATCTGGGCCAGCAGGTCCAGGGCAATGTCGATTTCATTGCGCAGCCACAGGCGAATGTCGGTTGCCACCTGGTCATTGCGCGAACGGCCCGTGTGCAGGCGTTTGCCGGCATCGCCAATCAGCTCGACCAGGCGCTTTTCAATGTTCAGGTGCACGTCTTCCAGATCCAGCAACCACTGGAACTGGCCTTGGGCGATTTCGTCCAGAATCTGGCTCATGCCGCGCTCAATGTCGGCTTTGTCCTGCTCGGTGATCACACCGACAGCAGCCAGCATGCTGGCGTGGGCCAGGGAACCCTGAATATCAAAGCGGGCCATGCGCTTGTCAAAGTCCACCGACGCTGTGTAGCGTTTGACAAGATCAGAGACGGGCTCGGAAAAACGAGCCGACCAGGCCATGGCTTTATTGGCAAACTGGTCTTGGGAAGAGGGGGGGGTGTGTGTTGACATAGAGGGCAATTATAGTGGATCGGACGGACGAACGCAGGTCATCCAGTCCCGCAGGAAACAGACGCTGTGCAGTATATTAGAGAGTTTTCAGACTCTAGGAAACCAGGCAGACCTTTTTGGGGCTGGCTGGATAAGGAACACGACATGGAGCAAGAACGCACCTTTGCCGATTTGTTGGGCTGGCAATGGATCGAGGCGTATTTACCGCAGGATCGCTGGGTACAGATCCTGGCCGGCCTGGCCATGCTGACCGTGCTGGTCTGGATTGTCAGCTGGTTGACCACGTCGGTGCTTTCCCGTCTGGTACGGCGTTTGTTGAAAGTGGCAGGCAAGGATGATTGGGCGCGGGCTTTGGTTAAAAAGCGCTTCGTGCGCAATGTGGGGTATGCCGTGCCCTTGTTGGTGGTCAGCTCCAACCTGACGTTGCTGCCGTTGACCAAGACCTTGCTGGAGGTGGTCGAGCGCGTGGCTCTGCTGGGCTTTCTGGTCTTTTTCATCATGGCAATTGTCAGTTTGCTGGGGGCCTGGCAAGAGGTCTATGCCAACTCCAGCAAAGGGCGCACCAAATCCATCAAGGGATACGTGGAGGTTGCCAAGATCGCGGTCTGGGCGGTGGGCATCATCGTCATGATCTCCATTATTCTGGACCAATCCCCTGTGCTGCTGCTCTCCGGTCTGGGCGCGCTGTCGGCGGTATTGCTGCTGGTTTTCAAAGACACTTTGCTGTCGCTGGTGGCCAGTACGCAAATGAGCACCAATGACATGCTGCGCATTGGTGACTGGATCGAGATGAAACAGGCCGGTGCGGATGGCTTTGTGATTGATATCGCTTTGCATACCGTCAAGGTGCAGAACTGGGACAAGACGGTCACTACCATTCCGACCTACAAGCTGTTTTCCGAAAGTTATCGCAACTGGCGCCAGATGTTCGAGTCTGGTGGGCGACGGATCAAGCGCACCTTGAGTATTGATGCGTCCAGCGTGCGGTTCTTGACCCCTTCCGAAGTGGACAGCCTGTCGCGTTTTGCCTTGCTGCGCGATTATCTGAACGAGAAAAAAGAAGATCTGGAGCGCTCCAACCAGGAGCTCAGCCGTGCGGGCATGGATGCGGTCAACTATCGCCGCTTGACCAATCTGGGTACGTTTCGCGCCTACTGCATGGCCTATATCAAGCGCCATGCTGAAATCCATCAGGACATGATTCAGATGGTGCGCATGATGGAGCCGACTGCCGAGGGTATTCCTGTCGAGGTGTATTGCTTTACCAATAAAACGGCCTGGGTGGACCATGAGCGTATCCAGGGCGATATTTTTGATCACTTTCTGGCGGTGCTGCCTGAAATCGGTTTGCGTCTGTTCCAGTCGCCTACTGGCCGGGATCTGAGTCTGGGCCTGAGCCTGGCAGCAGAAAGTCACCGCTCCTTGCGGGACAGTGGCAAAGAATCTCTTTCAATTTGACGTGTGAGTAACCATGAAACAAATTACGGCCATTATCAAACCTTTCAAGCTGGATGAAGTACGTGAGGCTCTGGCAGAGCTGGATGTGAACGGCTTGACCGTGACCGAGGTCAAGGGCTTTGGCCGTCAGAAAGGCCACACCGAGCTGTATCGCGGGGCTGAATACGTGGTGGACTTTCTGCCCAAGATTCGTGTGGATATTGTGGTGGCGGCAGATCGCTGTGATGCCATCATCGAAGCCATTATCAAAGCGGCTCATACCGGCAAGATTGGCGATGGCAAAATTTTTGTGACGCCGGTCGAACAGGCTATCCGTATTCGTACCTCGGAAAGCGGCCGCGATGCGCTCTAACAGGCACTCGTGTCCCGGTATCTCGGGCTCTGAGCGCAGCACGATAAGGACGGACTGATGCGATACGCACCCTTGGGTTCCGCTTCGCGCGTCTCGCGCGTGGGACAAGGCAGCTGGTATGTCGAGCAGTCGGATCGGGCGCAGAGTATTGCGGCCTTTCGGGCGGGCCTGGATGCAGGAATGAACCATATCGACACGGCAGAAATGTATGGGGATGGTCAGGCAGAAAGCCTGATCGGGCAGGCCTTGCAAGGTCGTCGCCATGAGGCGTTTCTGGTGTCTAAGGTCTTGCCCTTCAATGCCAGTAGGCAGGGCGTGATCCGCGCTTGCGAGGCCAGCCTAAAGCGTCTGGGCACCGATTATCTGGATCTGTACTTATTGCATTGGCCGGGCCAGATTCCTTTGGAAGAAACCTGCGCAGCCTTTGACAAGCTGGTGCAGCAAGGCAAGATCAAGCAATGGGGCGTCAGCAATTTTGACGTGCCGGAACTGGAAGCGCTGTACGACATCGTGGGCCCGGGCGAGATCGCCTGCAATCAGGTTTTGTATCACCTGAATGAGCGTGCGATTGAACACGCGGTCATGCCCTGGTGTCAGGAGCATCAAGTTAGCGTGGTGGCGTACAGTCCCTTCGGTCATGATGATTTTCCGGAGCCGGATTCTGAAGGCGGGGCCTTGTTGGCCGAGATTGCCACCCAATATCAGGCCACCGCGCGTCAAGTAGCTTTGGCCTTTTTGCTGCGTGACCCCCATGTGTTTGTGATTCCCAAGGCATCACGTGCGGCTCATGCCCAGCAAAATGCGGCTGCTGGGGATCTGATATTGCAGCCCGAGCATATTCAGGCACTGGATGCCCAGTTTCCACGCGGGCCCAAGCCGCCTTATTTGCCGATGATTTGAACGCAAGAAGAACGGCCCCAAAGCCAGGGTTCCATCCAGGGCTTTGGGGCCGTTTTCCATGAGCCGTCGCTTTGCGGTTGTCGCTTTGCTTAACTGGCGAAGTAGGGCTGACGCTTGTTCTTGAAGTACAACCAGGCCAGAGCCAGCATCACCACGGCGGAAATCGGTAAAGTCCAGGTGTTGACGCCATACCAGCCATACACGGCCAGCACACGGCCCGAGGTGAAGGAGGACAAGGCCACACAGGTAAAGATGATGAAATCATTCAGGGCCTGCACCCGGCTACGCTCTTCAGGGCGGTAGCAATCCACCACCATATTGGTAGCGCCGATAAAGCCGAAGTTCCAGCCCAGCCCCAGCAAAATCAAACTGACCCAAAAGTGCGGTACGGTCATGCCCAGTAAAGCCACCATGCTGGCCAGACCCAGCAAAAGCACACCCACAAAGGTGACCGGGATCTTGCCAAAGCGCTTGATCAGATGGCCGGTGAAAAAACTGGGGCCGAACATGGCCAGAATATGCCATTGAATGCCCAGCGTGGATTCTTTAAGGCTGTGGCCATGCATGACCATAGCCAAGGGCGAGGCCGTCATCAGAAAGTTCATCAGCACATAAGAGGCGACCCCGGCGATCAGGGCAATGATGAAGTAGCTATTGGAGGCAATCTCGCGCGAGGGGCGGCCGGTATAGGGCACTTTCTGCCGCTGGTGGCGTGTACCGGGTGCCAGACGCAAGCTGAAGGCGAAAGGCAACACCAGAGCTGCCAAGGCGGCTTGTGCCAGGAAGGCAGCGGCAAAAGGATGGTCAGGCCAGATGTCTTGCGTATGGATAATGGTCTGGGTGGCGATAATGGCGCCGAGCAGCCCACCGGCCATCACCCAGGAGATTGCTTTGGGTCGGAAGATCTCGCTGGCCTCGTCGGCGGCGGCGAAACGATAACTTTGCACGTAGGAAGCATAGAATCCGGCCAGCAGTGTGCCCATGCAGAACATGGCAAAGGACAGGCCATAGATTCCTGCAGCGGCCAGCAGACCCGCTGCGACACCCAGCAAGGCGCCAATCAGGTAGCCGCCCTGGCGTCCCAGGCGGCGCATCAGATAGGCGGCCGGCAAAATACCGACTGCCAAGCCCAGATTGAAAATACCCACCGGCAAGGTTGCCAGATCGGGGCTGCTGGCCATTTTCTGGCCGACCAGACTGCTCAAGGCCACCACCAATGCCGGATTTGCTCCCCCCAGCGCTTGCATTCCAGACAGAATAAAGGCGTTGCGGCGGCTTTGATCGACTTGCGTGGGCATGGTTAGGCTCGTTATATAACTCAGTATTATTAACTAATGTCGAAATATGACTAAGCCAGTGTAGCACCGTGATCCCAGAAGGCGGGCATGAAGGACTCGGCCACCAAAAGGGGCTGACCGTGGCGCCAGAAAACCGAGCAGCGTGACAGAATCAGCGGCGCGTGGGGTACCGGCTCCTTATCCTGTTTGCAGGCACGCTCAACACTGCGGAAAAAGCTCATGCCGCGATGTAAACGGCAACTGAGAAAGGCCGAGCGTTGTATCTGGGCATCGTTATAAAGCATGTCGGCCAGCGGGCGGCTGCGCAGCCGTCGTATGCCTTGCCAGACACTGTGGGAGGCAGCCAAGGGCGTGAAACTGCGGGCGACCACGCAGCGGATTCCGTCCACGCTCATGGACACTTCCCGTACCCAGGCCAGCGTGCCCGGCGGCTTTCGGATCAAAGCGGCCTCTTGCGGGTTCAGGCGGCAGGCGTATTCGCGCACGACGTCCAGATGGACCAGGCCCAGCCGACGCAGGCCCGCGGTCAGGGCGCCCGGACGATGAAGCCAGTACTTTTGAGCAGGGCTTGCGCTGGGGTGGACCTGCGCATGCCAAGGTTTTTTTATGCTGGAGGGAAATTTCATGTCCTGTATTATCGCCAAAGCCATAAAATAGCGCTCATGGAAAAAGAACGTATCTCAAAATTGATGGCCCAGCGCGGCATGTGTTCACGCCGTGAGGCGGACGCTTTTATCGAGCGCGGCTGGGTCCGTGTGGACGGTCAAATCGTCTCTGAATTGGGGAGCAAAGCCTACCCCAATCAGAAAATCACACTGGAAAAGCAGGCGCGTCAGCGTCAGACTCAACGTGCCACCATCTTGCTGCACAAGCCCGTGGGTTATGTGTCGGGACAGGCCGAGGCCGGTTACCGCAATGCGGTGTCGCTGATCAGTGCCGCCAACCAATACAAGGGCGGCCGTGGCAGTCAACGCTTTGACCCGGCGCATTTGCGCGGTCTGGCGCCTGCAGGCCGTCTGGACATTGACTCCACCGGTTTGCTGATCCTGACACAGGACGGTCGTATTGCGCGCCAGATTATTGGCGAAGACTCGGTCATCGACAAGGAATATCTGGTGCGAGTGACCGGCAAGCTCAGCGAACGGGGGCTGGAGCTGCTGAACTTTGGTTTGAGCCTGGATGGCAAGCCTTTGCTGCCCGCCCAAGTGTCCTGGCAAAACGATGATCAGCTGCGTTTCATCTTGCGCGAAGGCAAGAAACGCCAGATTCGCCGCATGTGTGAACTGGTTGGCCTGAAAGTGGTGGGCCTGAAGCGCGTGCGTATTGGCGAACTGGTGCTGGGTGATCTGCCTATGGGCCAGTGGCGCTACATGAAAGAGTCCGAGCGTCTGGCCTAAAGGCAAACGGGGCGGTTTACAGCCCCGAATGACGAAGTTGAAAGCTGGCCTTGTCATCCTGGGCCAGCGTTTTTGTTAACCAAGGCATGCTTTGTTCCAGAGCGTTGAGCAGCGTCCAGGGAGGATTGCTGATGAACAGGCCACTGCCATGCAAACCCAAACCATTTTTGGCCGGAGCACGAACCGTCAGGCTCACATGCAGCCAAGGTGTCTCCAGTTGCTCCAGCTTGCGTTGCAAGGCCTGTACTTCGGGGCGTTGCACAATCGGATACCACACGACCATGCAGGCCTGGGCAAAACGCTTGAGGGCGTTTCTGACGCTGTTCAAGACTTGCTGATAGTCGGACTTGGCCTCGTACGAAGGGTCCATTACCACGATGGCGCGTCGTGATGGCGGCGGCAGTAGCCGTCCCAGCTGTTCAAAGCCATTTTCCTGATAGAGGCGCACCCGGCGGTTTCCTTGAGGAAACAGTCGCGCCACGTTCGTGCTCAAAACGTCAAATTCAGTCGGGTGCAACTCGAAGCCATGAAAGCTGTCTTGCGCACGCAGATGCATCAGGGCCAGCCAGGGAGAACCGGGATAATAGCGGGCGGTTCCGTCCGGATTCAGGTCGGCAATGGCGTCAATATAGTGCTCCACCAGCTCCGGGTACTCATCTTGCTGCAAGACGCGGTCCAGGCCGTCGTAGAACTCGCCTTTGGTTTGCGCCCAGTCGTGTTCCAGATCATAGATACCAGCACCGCAGTGGGTGTCGATGATGCTGAACGCGCTGTCTTTGTGAGCGTAATAATTGAAAATATGCAGCAAGGTGGCGTGTTTGAGTACATCCGCGTGGTTGCCGGCGTGAAAAGCGTGACGATAGCTGAACAAAAGAAATCCTGGTGTTGCGGTTGAGTTAAAGCGTGTCGGGGCGGATCGTGGTGACCTTATCGGTGAAGATGGCATTGCATCCCCAGTCCAGCAGTTCGCGCACTCGCTCGGCGTCGTTCACGGTCCAGACGGCGACGGTATAGCCTTTGCTACGGACCGCCTGCACCAGGGCCTGGCTGACAAAGCGGTCGTTCAGATTCAGCCCCATACAGCCCAGACGCTCCAGACGCTCCGGCCAATCAGCAGGAACTTCCTCTTCAATCAGTAGGGCTCGGGGCAAGGTAGGTGCGGCTTGCTGCGCCGCCTCCAGAGCGACTTCGGAAAAAGAGGACAGCAGCGGAGGCAGGCTGGCCTGAGCCCATAAAGCCTGGGCAGCCAGGGCGACCTGACGTCCGGTTTCCGCCTCGTGTCCCGTGGTGGGCTTGATTTCGATATTGCTGTGAACCTGATTGGCCAGGGTAAAGGCGGCAATCGAACCTAGAGTGGGTATGGGCTCTCCAGCATAGGCCGAGGAATGCCAGGCGCCAAAGTCCAGGGCGGACAGTTCGGCCAGTGTCAGTCGGGAGGCCAAGCCTTGTCCATTGGACGTGCGCTCCAGCGTGTCGTCGTGCAGCAGCACGGGAACCCCATCACGGCTCAGTTTGACGTCGTACTCCATCATGCGAAAACCGTTCTGTGTACCGACCCGAATGGCGGCCAGGGTATTTTCCGGCGCAATCTTGCCTGCACCACGGTGGGCGATCAAAGCGGGGTAGGGCCAGTGATGATTCATTGAAGGCATGGCGGACTCGCAAGCGGCGTGATAAAAAGCCAATGTACTATTTTAACCGGGGCTGTACACTGTACGGTTAAGGTTTTGGATTTACAATCCGATCCTAGGCCACATCAAGTACTCATAACGCCCTATTTTGAGCGCTGTTGGGCACTTCGTGAAGCCACAGTTTAAGCCAAACACACTTGATTCAAACACGGTATATTTTCAGGCCGAGCCGGGCTCTCTCTCCGGTCTGATGCGCCGCCCGCAGCACCTTGCTGCAAGCGAAAGTAGGTGATGATTAATGTTCGAGATTATCCGTAAGAACCAACGCGTCATGCAGCTGGTGTTGTTAGTGCTGATTCTGCCGTCTTTTGTACTGATTGGCGTCAGCGGCTACTCCAGCTATGTTTCTGGCGATAGCGATATTGTCAAAGTTGGCGATAGCGCTATTACCAGCCAGGAATTTGATCGTGCGCGCCGCATGCAGCTCGATGATATGCAGCGCAACAATCCTTCCGGTTTTGATCTGGCCCAGGCCGACAGCATAGAGAGCCGTCGTGCTTTGCTGGAGTCTTTGATCGATCAGCGAGTACAAATTGAAGTGGCTACTGCTGACCGCTTCAACGTGTCTGACATTGCGCTGCGCGATTACATTGCCTCCATGCCGGAGTTTCAGGAAAATGGCGTCTTTTCGCCGGCTCTGTATAGCCAGGTATTGGCCTCGGCCGGTATCAATACCCGCGATTTCGAACAAAGCCAGCGTGGCCAGTTGGCCCTGCAACGTGTTCTCGGCCCAGTGGCAGCCAGCGCCTCCATGCTGCCCAGCGTGATGAACAAGCTGGAGATCGCGCTGACGGAAGAGCGTGGCGTGCGTGTTCGCAGCTTCCTGACTCGTGACTTTGAATCCAAGGTGCAGATCAGTGATGCCGACTTGCAAGCCTGGTATGACGCGAACAAGCAATCGTTGGAACTGCCCGAGCAAGTCAAGGTGGAATATCTGCTGCTCAATGAAGCGGCGGCCTCCAAGGATTTGCCCACCCCGACCGATGAGCAGCTCAAGCAATACTACGAGCAAAACAAGGCGCGTTATGTGCAGGCCGGTCGGGTCAATATCAGTCATATTCTGGTGACCTTGCCGGCTGGCACCTCTGACAGCGAACGCGAAGCGGCCCAGACCAAGGCGCGCGAGCTGGCTGAAAAGGCACAGGCCGATAAAGAGAGTTTTGCCGATTTGGCCCGCGCCCATTCCCAGGACGAGGGTAGCGCCCGTGAAGGCGGGGAACTGGGGTGGGTCAGCAAAGGTTCCTGGCCCAGCGTGCTGGAGAACGCCGTGTTCGCCTTGAAAAAAGGCGATGTGTCGGGCGTGATCGAAGGGCCTAATGGTTTTCATATCTTCAAGAGCAATGAGGTTCAGCCAGAACAAGGTGAGTCCTTTGAGCAAGCCCGTAGCAAGGTGCAGGATGAAGTGCGCAAACAGCTGGCCTCGGAGCGCTTTGCCGATATGGCCAGCAAGCTGACCAATCTGGTATACGAAAATGAAGACAATCTGGAAGCGGCCGCCAATGCACTGGGGCTGACCCTGAAGCAGGCCCAAGGCGTCAGCCGTCAGGGTTTGATTCCGGCTTCCCAGGTTGACGGTGAACTGGCTGCGGCCGACAGTCCCGATGCGGCCGTGCTCGATGACAGTCGCGTGCGGCAGGCCTTGTTCAACGCTGAAGCCATGGCCTCGCGTAAGAATGCGGGTGTCGTGGAAGTCTCGCCAGACACGTTGATCGCGCTGCGCGTTGTGGATGTGAAGCAAGCGCATGTGCCGGCACTGGATAAGGTGCGCGGTATTGCCGAAGAAAACCTGCGTCGTGAAAAAGCTGCTGCATTGGCCGTTCAGGCCGGTGAGGACTACTTGAAGGAGCTGCAGGCGGGGGCAGAGCCTGAGAATTTCTCGGCCCAGTTTGCCGTGAGCCGTGCCGAGTTCCCGGAGATGGATGAGGCTTTGTTGAACAAGGTGCTTGCCAATCCGGTGGACAAGCTGCCCGCCTATGTAGGTGATCGTCAGCCCCAGGGCTACACGGTGGTGCAGATTTTGAGCCATCAGCCTGGCAAGGCGGGCAATCCTGGTCTGGACATGCTGACTGCACAACTGACACAAGCCATGGCTCGTACCGAGACGCAGGCTGTGTTGCAGGCCATGCGTGTTGAGGAAAAGGTTCAGCTTCTGCCCGAGGCGGAAAAAGAGTTGAGCGCTAGCGGCGATAACGAATAAGGCGACGCGCATCACACGACACAACTCTGGAGCCCGTGGGCTCCAGGGGCATTTTCAAAGAGTATGAGCATGACTCACACGGATATTTCGATGGTACGGCGGCGCCTTATAGGCGCCGCAACTGTTTGGGGCTTGACCGCTCCGTGGTGGGCCCACGCGGCGCCGCCTGCGGGCACATTCATCGAACGTACGCTTCACCACCCAGTGCCGGGCGGAGTGGCCGTGCTGGACTTGGGAACGGCCGCCACGATGCCGGTAGCGAACTTTAACGGCCAGCGTGTCCTGGTGATTCAGGATGCTGACCGGCATTGGAAAGCCATTGTGGGCCTGGACCTGAAAACACGGCCTGGTCAACACAGCCTCGTGGTGCAAGGCCAGCCTGCGGTGGGGTTCCAGGTGGGCAGCAAACGGTATCGTGAGCAGCGTATCACCCTTAAGAACAAGTCCCATGTGAATCCGGACCCGCAACAGCAGGCCCGTTTCGAGCGTGAGTACGAAGAGCAGATGCAGGCTTATGCCAGTTTCCGCGAAGAGGGACCCAGCAATGTGGTTTTTGAAAAACCAGTGCCGGGGCGTCTGACCAGTCCTTTCGGTCTACGCCGTTTCTTCAACGGTGAAGAGCGCAACCCCCATTCCGGCCTGGACTTCGCAGCGCCGACCGGCACGGCGGTCAAGGTGCCGGCAGACGGAATCGTGACCATCGTGGCGGATTACTTCTTCAACGGCAAAACTGTATTTGTTGATCATGGTCAGGGCCTGATCACCATGTTCTGCCACTTGTCGACCTTTGATGTACGAGTGGGCGACCGCGTCAGCAGGGGTGATGTGGTGGCACGTTCGGGTGCGACGGGCCGTGCAACTGGCCCTCACTTGCACTGGAATGTCAGTCTGAACAATGCTCGGGTAGATCCAGCGATCTTTATTGGTGCTTTTCAGGCCTAGACAGGCGCAACAAGGTTTTTCATGATGATCGGTTCGGCGTATCGACGTGGTTTGCGCGACAGCGCCTCCATTGCTCTGGGCTATGTGCCCGTCGCCATTTCGTTTGGTTTGGCTGCCGTGCATGCGGGTCTGTCGCCGTGGTTGGCGGTGTTGGTGTCTCTGGTCGTGTACGCCGGCGCCAGCCAGTTTATATTGATCAGCCTGCTGCTTGCTGGTGCCGCCTATCCCAGTATTTTGGGGATTGTGCTGGTAATGAACCTGCGTCATGTGTTTTATGGCCCCAGCCTGATGGGTTTTTTTACCGGTCCCAGGACGGTCTCCAGCCTGTTTTTGGCTCCTGGCCTGACCGATGAGGTGTTTGCGGCCTCTGCGGCCGGCATAGCGCGTCAACCACCCCTGGAACAGGAGTCCTGGTATTGCGGTTTGCAACTGGGATCGTATCTGTCCTGGGTGCTGGGTACGGCGGTAGGCGCGTATTTTGCCAGCGACTTGTTGGGGCAGTCACCGGTTTTGGAAAAAACCTTGGGCTTTGTTCTGCCAGCGCTGTTTTTTGCCTTGCTGCTGGAAATCCGCCGCTCGGCACCCATGGCCGTGCTGCTGGCTGCGGCGTTGGGAGCCTTGCTTGCCATGACTTTGCTGCCCTCGTACTTGGCCATTATTGTGGGCATGCTGGCCGGGGGTTTGATGGCTTTGCGCCGCGCGTAGGGGGTGGAGATGGACTGGAGTTTCCTGCTCATGGTTGTGCTGGCTGGACTGGGCACATTTTTGATTCGCTATCTACCTTTGCGCCTTGGGGGACGTCAGCCCAAAGCTGATCCCAGTCGTATTTCGATCTGGCCCCGTTTGTTCGGTGCGATTGGTCCTGCGGGCGTGGTGTCCTTATTGGTCGTGTCCTTGATATCCTTGCTGCGTCCCGATCAGTTGGCCCTGGATTTGCCCCCTTTGCTGGCCGGCCTGGCCGGCGTCCTGCTGGGCCGTCGCTGGCCAGGGGGGATTGCGGGATCAACATTGCTGGGCGTGGTGGCCTATGGCTTGTGCACGGCCTATGTCGGGGTCTGAATGCTGTGGCCCGCGCTTGTCTTTTTCACGGTAGGCCGATATCTACGCGCTGACTGAGGCGGCAAGCCAACAAAAAGCCTACTGTTGTCAGTAGGCTTTTTTGTTTTAAGGGCAGACCTTGCTTGGGCGGATGGGCTTAGCCTTTGACACGCACAATCTTCTGAACCTGAGGAACGTGTCGAATCGCCCGGATAACGCGGGCCAGATGAGTACGACTGTCCACCTGAACGGTCAGATGCAGTACGGAAGTGGCTGCCGACTCGTCGGGCATGGAGATGTGCAAGATGTTGGAGTCGGCATCGGTAATTTCAGCGGCCAGACGCCCCAGAACGCCCCGTTCATTAATGGTGGTGACATCCAGTCGGGTGGACAGATGGCGGGCGGTATTACTGTCCCACATCACCGGCACCCAACGCTCCGGCTCCTTGGCCTGGGCGCGCTGTGCCACCGCGCATTCCGCCATGTGCACTACCAGGCCATGGCCCAGGCGAATCCCCCCAATAATGGCGTCACCAGGCAAAGGCCCACAGCAGGGGGCCAGTTGCACGGCTTGACCTTCGTTGCCATGAATCAGAATAGGGGCCGAGGTGTTGGCGCTGATTTCGTCAAATTCAGCAGCTGTTGTTTCCAGCAAAGGGTTTTCCGGGGCAAAGCGCCGGGCTACCACGGCGGCCAGACGTTTGCCCAAACCGATATCGGCCAGAATTTCTTCACGGGATGCGGCGCCCGATCCCTTGGCCAGTTTGTCCCAGTTGGGATCGTCGTCTGTGGCGTGAGGCAAACCTAGCTGGTCGAAGGCCTGATCGAGCAGGCGACGGCCAAAGGCGACGGATTCCTCGTATTTGACGGTGCGCAGGTAGTGGCGAATCTCCGAACGGGCGCGGCCCGAACGGACGTAGTTCAACCATTGGGCACTGGGTCGGGCAGCCGGGGAGGTAATGATCTCCACCGAGTCACCGCTTTTCAGCTCAGTGCGCAAGGGGGCGAACTCGCCATTGATCTTGGACGCCACGGCGTGATTGCCAATATCCGTATGGATGCTGTAGGCAAAGTCGACTGGCGTCGCGCCGCGTGGCAGAGAAATAATCTTGCCTTTAGGCGTGTGAACGTAAACGGCATCGGGAAACAGGTCAACCTTGACGTGTTCCAGAAACTCCGTGGAGTCACCCGTCTGGCTTTGAATATCCAGCAAGGACTGCAGCCAGCGGTGTGTGCGCTTTTGCAGATCGTTCAGGGTGACGTCATCTTCTTTGTACAGCCAGTGAGAGGCGACACCTTCCTCGGCCACATGGTCCATTTCACGCGTGCGGAACTGGAACTCGACGGGGGTGCCGTAGGGGCCAATCAAGGTTGTGTGCAGGGACTGATAGCCATTTACTTTAGGGATGGCAATGTAGTCCTTGAATTTCCCTGGCACGGGGCGATAGAGCTGGTGCAGGGTGCCCAAAGACAGGTAGCACTCGGGCAAGGTATGCACAATGACGCGAAAGCCGTAAATGTCCAGCACATCCGAAAAGGATTTCTTCTGCTCGACCATCTTGCAGAAAATGCTGTAGAGCGACTTTTCGCGGCCGGAAATTTCGGCATCAATCCCGGCAGCCGGCAAGGCAATCTTGACGGCTTCGGTGATCTTGCTCAAGACTTCTCGGCGGTTGCCACGCGCAGCCAGCAAGGCCTTGTGCAGCACTTTATAGCGGTTGGGATAGATGGCCTTGAAGCAGCGGTCTTGCAGCTCGCGAAACAGGGCATTCAAGCCCAGACGATGTGCAATCGGAGCATAAATGTCCAGGGTTTCCTGGGCCACACGGCGGCGCTTTTCGGGCTTGACCGCGTCCAGCGTACGCATATTGTGCAAGCGGTCAGCCAGCTTGATCAGGATGACGCGTACATCGCGCGACATGGCCAGCAGCATCTTGCGAAAGCTGTCAGCTTGCTGTTGCGTTTTGGTGGCAAACTCCAGCCGTTCCAGTTTGGACAGGCCATCCACGATCTCGGCTACATCTGTACCAAACTTCTCGGCCAGTTCCTGCTTGGTGACATCCTGATCTTCGATCACGTCGTGCAGCAGGGCTGACATCAGGGCATCGGTATCCAGCTTCCAGCCGGCACAGATTTCCGTAACCGCAATCGGGTGCGAGATATAGGGTTCACCACTGGCGCGAAACTGCCCCAGATGCGCCTGGTCGGAGAAGCGGTAGGCTTCGCGTACCCGTTCCACATCTTTGGGGTCCAGGTACTGCGAGATGATCTTGGTGAGGGGAGCCAGCGAGGCAATCGGCGGGTTGGCGCTGTCTGGCACGGCCGATGCCTGGGCCGCGGGCGTCTTCTCTTTAGGCTTGCGCCGCCCTAGCCGTGAACCTTTTTTAAGGACGGCCAACAGCCCAGACGATGCGCCCCGTAAACCAGAAAATGCCATACTGTGCTCCGCCCGTGTCGATCAGGTAGGAACTTTACGCAGCATTTCCAGACCGGTCGCGCCCGAGGCAATTTCTCGCAAGGCGGTAACCGTAGGCTTGTTCTTGCTCTCCAGGCGTGGTTCGTGGCCTTGGGCCAGTTCACGCGCACGGTAAGCTGCGGCCAAAGTGAGCTTGAAACGATTAGGGACCTGCTCCAGGCAGTCCTCGATAGTGATGCGAGCCATAGTAGACCTGTTATCAAAAAGAAATAAGAAGGAGATCAGCCCTGGTTCAGCAGGGCATTTGCGCCTAATTGTTGAAAGAGTTGGCGATGCCGTACTGACTGAGTGGCAGTGCGCAAACGACTGGCCTGCACAATACTCAATAGCTGCTGTAATGCCGTATCAAAATCCTCATTGATAATAGCATATTGACAGTCGTGAACATGGGCGATTTCGTGCTCGGCCGCCTCCAGGCGACGGGCGATCGTCTCTTCGCTGTCCTGGCCGCGTTTGCGTAAACGCGCCTGCAAGGTGGGTAAGGAGGGCGGCAGGATGAAAATGCCTACGGCCTCAGGAAAATGGGCTCGGGCCAGACGAGCGCCTTGCCAATCGATTTCCAGCAACACATCACGGCCTTCTTGCAAGGCTTTCTGAATGGGTTCGCGCGGGGTGCCATAGTAGTTGTCATGGACTTTAGCCCATTCCAGCATGGCGTTGTCAGCACACATCTGCTCAAAACGTGGTTTATCCACGAAGAAATAGTGCTCGCCGTGACTCTCTCCGGGACGCGGCGCGCGCGTGGTGGCCGAGATGGACAGCATGATGTTGGAATCGTTGGTCAACAGGGCGTTGACCAGACTGGATTTGCCGGCCCCGCTAGGGGCGACAACCATAAAAACGGTGCCAGGATAGCTCGTGGACATGGAGAGCGGACTCAAATAGTGGTGTTTTTATAAAAAAATTAATGGCTGTCTGGGTCGGTCTGCCCAAACTCATTCAGGACAGCCTGCACACTGGCCGTGTCGGCGCACAGAAAGACGACCGTATCGTTGGGGTTCATGGAAAACAGCACGGCTTCCACTTCCTGCGGGGCGTCCGTTGCCTGAGCAATGGCCATGACATGCACATCGCCTCCTGCCTCGAATTGTTCGGGAGGCACAATGGTGGCAACCGCATCCAGATCAGGTTCGCTGACGGCCAGATAGGCCCAGACCTTGTGTTCCTCTTCCAAGGTGATCTCAAGCACATAGGCCGAGTCGGTCTGCTCGATGATTTGGCTTTGAATTTGCATAATGAAGTGAGTGTGTCAGCTAAAAGACAGGATGGCGGTAACGGGGGCGTGATCCGAAGGTTGCTCATTGGCGCGTGGCTCACGGTCAATCTCGCAGGCCAGACAGCGCGCCTTCAGTTCATCAGACAGCAGGGCATGGTCAATACGCAGCCCGGCATCACGGCGAAACGCAAAACGGCGATAGTCCCACCAGGTGAACGGGCTGCCCTCTTGCTCAAACAGACGGTAGGCATCATGTAGTCCCAGAGCCAGCAGGCGCTCGAACGCCGCGCGCTCGGGCGGGGAGACCAGCACATCCACCCCCCATTTCACGGGATCGTAGACATCCTGGTCGGCCGGGGCAATATTATAGTCGCCCAAAATAGCCAGTCGGGGGTACTGCTGCAATTCTTTTTCCAGCCAGTCGTGCAAGGCGGCGAACCATTCCAGCTTGTAGCTGTATTTGTCGCTGTCCAGCGATTGCCCGTTCGGGCAATAGGCGCTGACGACACGGACCGGGCCATCCGGCGAGGGGTAGGTGGCAGCCAGCAGCCGTTGCTGGGGGTCCTCGTAATTGGGCAGATTGCGTTGTACGTCCGTGCCTGGCTCGCGGGAAATCAAGGCCACGCCGTTATACGTCTTCTGACCAGCCCAATGCGCGTGATAGCCCATTTCCTGAAAGGCCTCCAAAGGAAAACGTTCGTCCGGCAGTTTCAATTCCTGAAGACAAAGTACATCAACGGGGTTGGCTGCCAGCCAGTCCAGCACTTGGGGAAGACGAACGTTCAGAGAATTGACGTTCCAGGTGGTTAATTTCATGGTGTTCGACAATCGACTTGAATCGGTGAAAACCGTTTGCAGACGGTCTTATGGTTATGGGTGAGGCAGAGGCGGCCAGCAGGGCGGACAAAGCCGCTCGATGACCTGGAGCATGCGCGAATGCCGCCATCATATCAGCGCAGGCCAAAGGCTGGTTTTAAAGCCAGCAGGCTTGCGGGGGTGAATCAAATACGGATGGCGGATGTTTGTACTAGGTCGTAGTAAAAAGCAGACACGTGAGGCCAGGAGTTTCACTGTTCATTATTTGCATGTAACAGCTCCAAAGACAGGGTTCAAGACCTCGCAGGTCTTGCATGCGCAGTGATGTTTTTAGGGCACGAAAAAGCGGGCTTTTTGCGCAGATCACGCGCGTGCTTGTGTTAAATTGCAGGCCAAGTTGGATTGGTGGGCCAAGTGGGATGAAAATGCTTGGCCGCAGCGCAGAGTGTGCCGATTTGCAGCCCAGGAAAAGTGAATAAAAAAATCGCCCTAAAGGCGACTTTTTCTGTGTGCATCAAACCGGAACTTAAGCCAGTTTTGTCGGTCTTGAATGCAAGCAAGATGGAGGCGTGTGCTGGAATCGAACCAACCTGAACGGATTTGCAGTCCGTCACATAGCCAATCTGTCACCACGCCTTTTGTTTTGTCCTGGGACATGTAAAATTATGCCCAAGGACGTAGGGAAAAGCAAGTGTCAAATGACGGGACGTGAAAATCGGTACGATCTGCAGCACAAAAGCGACTGGCGTCCCTCCCTTTTTTTGCCGCCCCCTGCGGCACTCCCTTGTATTAAGGACATGGCATGCAATATCAATTCCCCATTGTGATCATCGATGAGGATTTTCGTTCTGAAAATGCGTCTGGTCTGAGCATTCGTGTATTAGCAGATGCGATCGAGGCCGAGGGCTTCGAGGTGTTGGGAACCACCAGTTATGGCGATCTGAGTCAGTTTGCCCAGCAGCAAAGTCGTGCCAGTGCGTTTATTTTGTCCATCGATGATGAGGAGTTCACGCAAGATGGAGACAGTGCGCCTGCGCTGGTCAATCTGCGTGCCTTTATCCGGGCTGTTCGCCGGCGCAATACCGATGTGCCTATTTATGTCTATGGCGAGACCAAAACCGCTCGTCATATGCCAAACGATATTTTGCGCGAGCTGCAAGGCGTCATTCACATGTTCGAGGACACGCCCGAGTTCGTGGCGCGTCACATCGTGCGGGAGGCGCGCAGTTACGTGGAAGGGGTCAAACCCCCCTTTTTGAAAGCCTTGCTCGATTACGCCGAGGACGGCTCCTATTCCTGGCACTGCCCCGGTCACTCCGGTGGCGTGGCCTTTCTGAAAAGCCCGGTGGGGCAGATTTTTCACCAGTTCTTTGGTGAAAACATGCTGCGGGCCGACGTCTGCAATGCCGTCGAGGAACTGGGCCAATTGCTCGATCACAACGGTGCCATTGGTGCCAGCGAACGCAATGCGGCGCGCATCTTCAATGCTGACCATTGCTTTTTCGTGACCAACGGCACGAGCACCAGTAACAAGATTGTCTGGCACCATGCTGTGGCACCGGGTGATGTGGTGGTCGTCGACCGCAACTGCCACAAGTCCATCCTGCACAGCATTGTGATGACCGGTGCCATTCCGGTGTTTTTGCGTCCGACTCGTAATCACTTCGGGATTATCGGCCCCATTGCGCGTAGCGAATTTGATATCGAAACCATTCGCGAGAAGATCCGCAACCATCCGTTGCTGTCTCATCTGGATGCCGATACGGTGAAACCGCGTGTGCTGACGCTGACTCAGTCCACCTACGACGGCATCATCTATGACACTCAGGTCATCAAAAATGCGGTGGATGGTTATGTGGAAGTGCTGCACTTTGACGAAGCCTGGATTCCGCACGCGGCGTTTCATCCTTTCTATGGTCAGTTTCATGCCATGGGCAAGAACCGCCCGCGTCCTCAAGAGACGATGGTGTTCTCCACCCAGTCCACGCACAAATTACTGGCTGGTCTGAGTCAGGCCAGCCATGTGCTGGCTCAGGATTCGGTTACCCGTAGCCTGGACCGCCACTTGTTCAATGAAGCCTATCTGATGCATACCAGCACCAGCCCGCAGTACGCGATCATCGCCTCTTGCGATGTGGCGGCCGCCATGATGGAGCCGCCCGGCGGTCGCGTGCTGGTCGAGGAGAGCATTATCGAGGCACTGGATTTTCGCCGCGCCATGCGCAAGGTGGAATCCCAGTTCGATGAGGACGATTGGTGGTTCAAAGTCTGGGGTCCGCCGACCTTGGCCGAAGATGGGGTGGGCCAGCCCGAGGACTGGATCATCACGGACGATCCCGAGCATAGCGAATGGCACGGTTTTGGTCCCCTGGCAGACGGCTTCAATATGCTGGACCCGATCAAGGCAACGATTGTCACACCCGGCCTGGATCTGAAGGGGGCATTCGGGGAAACCGGCATTCCCGCCTCCATCGTGACCAAGTTCCTGGCGCAGCGCGGCGTGATCGTGGAGAAGATTGGGCTCTACAGCTTTTTCATCATGTTCACGATTGGCATTACCAAAGGCCGCTGGAATTCCCTGGTGACTGCCCTGCAGCAATTCAAGGATGACTATGACCGCAACTTGCCAGTCTGGCGTGTCCTGCCGCAGTTTGCGCGCCAGTACCCGTGCTACGAGGAAATGGGCTTGCGCGACTTGTGTCAGCATGTGCATCAGCTTTACGCCAAGCACGACATTGCCCGCCTGATGACCGATATGTACCTGTCCGATGTGGTGCCGGTCATGCGTCCGGCGGATGCCTTTGCCTGCATTGCGCAGCGCCGCACAGAGCGCGTGGAGATCGATCAATTGGAAGGTCGTGTCACCACGAACCTGATTACACCGTACCCACCGGGTATTCCATTGCTGATCCCCGGTGAAGCGTTCAACAAAACGATTGTGGACTTCCTGAAGTTCTCGCGTGAACTGCATCGTCAGTGCCCGGGTTTTGGGACTGATATTCACGGTTTCGTGGAAGAGGTGGATGCCACTGGTCAGAAACGCTACTACGTGGACTGCGTGGCACAGTAAATAAAGCAGTGTGCAATCCAAGGCCGCAGAGGGAACCCGGCCTTGGGCTAGAGCCGTTAAGTGAGCGGGCCAGGTGATGGGCCTTCAAGATTCTGGGCAATTTCCAGACTTGAAATGTCGGTCGTCAGGCCCGTTTTTTTACGGCTTGGCTATCTGTAACGAGCCCTTGTGACACGCTCTTGTTGCAGTGTCTTGTCACACGCTTTGAGCTATGCGTAAAGCACATTCGAGCAGCCGTGAGGTCAGGGCTTGTGGGTCACGGTCTGCCCGCAAGATCGCCACCACCCGACGTTGTAGGCTGGGGAGCTCGATGGGGTATTTATGCAGTTGATGCTCGTGCAGCAAGGTGTCGGGAATACGGCTGGGCAAAATACAGTCGCCCAGTCCGGACGCCACCAGTCGCAACATGGCGTCTATAGTCTCGACCTCAGCCACAAACTCGGGATGCAGCCCGCTGCTGTGAATCATGCGGCGCAGGGCATAGTGGGGCGGAAAACCAATCAGGCGCAAGTCCTGATGACGGAGGTCCGTGCTGGGCACGGCCTCGTGTCTGGCAGAGATGCGGCACATATGATCGTCAAACAAAGAATGGGAAATCAGCCCTCCGCAGTCTACGGCCGAATCGTAGACAAATCCTACGTCGGCTTTGCCGCTTTCGACCAAGGCCACCACTTCTGGTGAGCTGCGCCCCAACAGAGACAAGTTCACGCCAGGGTGGGTGCTCATGAAAGCGGCTGCAACATCCGACATGAAGTAGTAGCTTAGGGTATGCACCGTCGCCAGCCGTACCGTGCCCGAATGGATGCCATGTTCCTGGCGCACGGCGTGGATAGCGCTGTCAATGCGGCTGTATGCCGGTTCAATTGCCTGGCGCAGTAGCTCGCCGGCATCGTTCAGGCTGACGCCGCGTCCGGTGCGGATAAATAGCGTCTGGCCCAGGCTTTGCTCCAGTGCGCTCAGTTGTTTGCTCAGACTCGATTGGCTCAGTCCTAAATCTTCAGCCGCTTTGCTGACGGAGCCTAATTGTGCAATACGCAGAAAACTGCGCAAGGATCGATCCAGGTGGTCGGTGGGGTGTGAATCGCGCATGTCGTGGTCTCTTTATTGTTGTAATCCAACTTGTGAAGCGAGAGGGGAGGGCCGGGCCTTGTTCGGTTCCTGCCAGCAAGGCAGGGCGAAGAAGTCGATGTCCTTTTTGTCTATGAAAAGCTAGGTTTTAATTTCTTTTATTTTTGCTCAACGTCGTCTAATTTGATCTGATAATGCGCTTATAACGCGTGTGGAATTGATTTGTGGTCTAATCATTGATATAATAAAGAAATCGGGGTGCTAAGGGCAGCGCCCCCTGTCGATATTGAGCAGGAGTTATTCGTGAGCAAATCGAAACCAGTACGTCGTAAGCAAGCCTTTGAGGTCGAGCCCTTGAATTGGGTGGCTCCCAAGAAAGCTGTCGTGGAAGCCGATCAGAAGTCCAAGGCGGACACTTCCAGCGAGCAGAATCAGGACAGTTGAGTTCTGACTGAGAGCTTAAAAAGCGCAAGCCCGGTTGCTTGCGCTTTTTTATGCCTGCCCGGTCTGTCACGGCACGCTAAGGCCAAGGGCGATGCGCTGCAGTGGGGGGCAGGTGGCCTTGCTCCAGCAGTTGCAGGCTCACTTGTTCGAAATGATTCCAACTTGCCAAGGCCAGTTGGGAACCGGTGCTGACTCGTCGCACACCTATGGCGGCCAGATCGGGCACGGTCAGGCCGGGGTTGATCAGCAGAACATTGACCGGGGTAGGGGCCAGTGCCCGAACAAGACGGGCGATGTCGTCCAGCACTCGCAAACCGGGGGCGTAAACCACGTCAGCCCCGGCCGCCGCAAAGGCCTGTAGTCTTGCTATGGTCTCCTCCAGGCTGAGCGCACCGATCAATAGGCCTTCACAGCGGCCCACCAGCATGACATCCTCACCACTCTCGCGAATCGCTTGTTTGGCGGCTCGCATCCGGGCAACGGCCAGATCCAGGTCATACAGGCCCTGCGTCTGCCGATCTTCAATGGACAAACCGGCGATGCCGGTTTCAATGGCCAGACTGACGTTAGTGGCCACGTGTTCGGGCTCATCGGCAAAGCCATTTTCAAAGTCGGCGTTGATGGGCAGGCTGGTACAGGCGCTCAGCTCGCGCAAGTGGCCGAGCAGGGCGTCGCGCCCCACTTCAAAGTCTTCCAATCCTCTGGACCAGGCAAACGCGGCGCTGCTGCTTGCAAGGGCTTGAGCGCCCATGCGCTCGAGCCGGCGGGCACTGCCTATGTCCCAGGGATTGGGCAGAATCAGTAGGCCATTTTCATGCAAGGCCCGAAAACGGCGACGTTTTTCCTGTGTGCTGACGCTCATGCAAGCCTCCTGAGAATCAAAAACGCAAACCGGAGTTTGCGTTTAGATGCTTGGTCGCGTGTTATTTTTTCTTGGCTTTTTTGCGGATGACCAACACGGGAATTTCCGAATACGTCAATACGTGCTGGGTTTCGCTGCCCAGCAACAGACGTTTATAGCCTTTGCGTCCGTGCGAGGACATGACGATCAAGTCGGCCTTTTGTTTTTCGGCAGTGGCGATGATTGCATCGGCTACCAGTTCTGATTTCACCACCAGGCCTTTGACAGACACGCCAATATCTTTACCGGCCTGCTTGACTGCGGCCAGTTCGGATTGTGCGTGTTCCACCCAGGATGCTTCGATGCGGCTATCGAGTTTTTGATCCAGAATCGGGCCTCCTTCCAGGTAACTTTGGCGGTACCGGGGAATGACGCGCAAAGCCAGCAGTTTGGCGCCGGTGGCTTTAGCCAGGTTCAATGCATGGGTGACAGCATGGGCGGACAGTTCTGAGCCGTCGGTGCAGACCAGGATACGCTCGTACATGAGGGGCAATCCTTTAAAAAGAGTTATCAAGAACGTGTCTTGTGGGTAAGGTATAAAACCATACTGCGAATTAAGGTCTTTGTGTCTGCTTTATAGTTTTCTATGGCAGCCGTGTATATTCGAGTGAACGTTTTTGTCAGCTTGGCTTTTTTTATGCAGGTCATCTTATCCCAATGGGATGGAGGGAGATTCATATGAAAGAAGTGGTGGTGGTCCAGGCATGTCGTACTGCGATTGGGGATTTTGGGGGGGGCTTGAAAAATGTGTCCCCCATTGAAATGGGGGCCACCGTATTGCGGGCGGTGCTGGACAGAAGCGGTGTATCAGCGGCAGACGTTCAGCATGTGGTGATGGGCCAAGTCATTCAGACCGAGCCGCGTGACATGTATTTGTCGCGTGTGGCGTCCGTGCAAGCCGGTGTGGGACATGGAACGCCGGCCATGAATGTAAATCGGCTGTGTGGCTCCGGTCTGCAGGCGATTGTCTCGGCCGCACAAGGCATTCTGGTGGGTGATGCCAAGGTTGCTTTGGCAGGCGGAGCAGAAAGTATGAGCCGAGCCCCGTACATGGCCAGCGCTCATCGCTGGGGCGCGCGCATGGGTGATTCGGTCATGATGGACATGATGACGGGGGCGTTAACCGATCCTTTTGATCGCGTTCACATGGGGATCACGGCCGAGAACGTCGCCCGTCAATATGGCGTCACCCGTGCCGAGCAGGATGAGCTCGCCCTGGAGTCGCACCAGCGTGCGCGGCGGGCGATTGAACAGGGCTACTTCAAAGAGCAGATCGTGCCGATCATCCAGAAAAGCCGCAAAGGCGAGATTGTGTTTAATCAGGATGAGCACGTGCGTCTGGATGCCACCATGGACAATTTCACGGGTTTGAAGCCAGTGTTCCTGCCCGAGGGAGGCAGTGTGACGGCCGGCAACGCTTCGGGCCTGAATGACGGAGCGGCCGCCGTTTTGCTGATGTGCGCCGATGAAGCTCGCCAACGCGGCCTCAAACCCTTGGCCCGGCTGGTGTCATGGGGACACGCCGGTGTGGACCCGAGCATTATGGGCATTGGACCTGTGCCAGCCAGCCGTTTGGCGCTGGAACGTGCGGGCTTGAGCGTGTCTGATCTGGATGTGGTTGAGTCCAATGAAGCCTTTGCCGCCCAGGCATGCGCGGTATTGCGCGAGTTGGGGCTGGACCCGGCGCGAGTCAATCCCAACGGCAGTGGTATCAGCCTGGGTCACCCGATTGGGGCGACAGGTGCCGCCATTACGGTCAAGGCCTTGCATGAGCTGCAGCGTGTGCAGGGCCGCTATGCCCTGGTCACCATGTGCATTGGGGGCGGGCAGGGGATTGCCGCTATTTTTGAGCGTCCCTGAGCTTGCGCAGGTCGGTTGTCCCGGCCTTGATGAGAGGATGGAAAACCCGGGGAGCGGATCAAACCGCTCTCCGGTTTTTTTTGGTTCAGGCGTATATATCCTGACAAAACCGGTCTAGCCACGTCCCCTCTTGTGGGCCCCTAAGCACCCAGTCAATAACACGGAATTGTGTTGAAACCACGTCTAGGACTGGCTGGTCGAGCAGCCAGTCTTTGCGGCTTCTGATCGGGATAATGGCAGATTCGCATTCAAGGCGGTCGAGCCCGCTACGCCTTGACCACCCTGGGTCTGGAATGGCGGTCAGGATACGGTCGTCATGGTGGGGCGCGTCTGAATCTGCTCTTTGCTCTGCGGTGATCGCTGTTATGATGGCGCCTTGCTAAAAAACGCCGGAAGTGGCGCAATGCCGCCTTCCGGCGATGTTTTCTGTGTCTGCAGGTTCGGACCATGGCGTGGCCCCGCGCTGAGCACTCGGTCTGAGCGGGCGGGCCTGACTGATTTGCAAGGAAGAGTTTCATGGCAGGTGAGCAGGGGGATGACAGCCCCACATTGTCGGAAAGCGAAGGGATTCGTTATCTGCACTTTGGCACGGAGTGGATTCAAGGCGCGATGCGCATTCGCAAGCCCGCCGAGCTGGTCTTGGCTTATACGCAGCAAATGATGGCCTGGTTGCTGTTCATGGAAGACCCCAAACCTGAGCACAAGCTGGCCATTCTGGGTCTGGGAGCCGGGTCCTTGCTGCGTTTCTGTTTGAAGCAGACGGCGTGCCAGGTTCAGACCGTCGAGTGGAATCCCTCGGTCATTGGCATGTGTCATGCTTTCTTTCGCTTGCCTCGCAGCGCGCGCTCGCTGATCGATCAGGCCGATGCCGGCGTATGGGTACAAGACAGCGGGCAACATGGTCAATATCGGGCCTTGATGGTGGATTTGTATGATGCCGATGCGCAAGGTCCTGTGCGAGACAGTCTGGAGTTTTATCAGGACTGCCGTGCCGTTCTGGAAGACGAGGGCATCATGACCGTCAATCTTTTTGGCGCGCATCCCAGCTTCAAACATAATATTGACAACATTCGCGCCGCTTTTAATGGCAAAGTACTGCTCTTGCCCGAAATGGATGAGGGCAATCAGGTCGTTCTGGCCTTTAAAGGCAGCACCCTGGAGATGACCGCGGGCGAACTGCTCAGTCGTGCCGAGCAGGTGCAGGCTGATTATGGTTTGCCGGCTACGCGCTGGGCGCGCGAGCTGCTCTCGTTTCGACGCCAGATGCAGGGCCAATAAGGCCTTGGGGCAGGGATTACCTCAGGGGGAAAATTCCGGCTGTTCGCGTTAGACTTAAAACCTAAAATTTTCGTTTTTTTGCATCTAAGGAGTATTGGATGAAACTGATCAGATCGGTGCATCAGGTGGCGGCCGCTTTGGCTTGTGTTGGATTGATGTCGGGCGCTGCCGTTCAAGCGCAATCTGTATCGGTGTCGTCAATTGTGGAACATCCGGCCCTGGACGCCATTAAGGATGGGGTACACAAAGCGCTGACCGATGCCGGGTACACCGAAGCCTCCGGCTTCAAATGGCAGTTTCAGACCGCGCAGGGCAACCCTGCGATTGCCGCCCAGATCGCCCGCAAGTTTGTCGGCGACAAGGCAGATGTGATCGTGGCCATTTCGACGCCGTCCGCGCAGGCGGTGGTGTCGGCAACCAAAACCATTCCTGTGGTGTATTCCGCGGTGACCGATCCCGTGGTCGCGCATCTGGTGCCCAGCATGGCGCCCTCGGGCACCAACGTGACAGGTGTGTCCGATGCCCTGGCCCTGGAAGCCCAGGTTGATCTGATCAAGAAAGTTGTGCCCGATGCCAAGCGCGTGGGCATGGTCTACAACCCTGGCGAAGCCAACTCCGCCGTGGTTGTTAAAGAAATGAAAGAGCTGTTGCCCAAACACGGCATGACGCTGGTTGAAGCCACTGCTCCTCGTACCGTGGACGTGGGTGCAGCGGCGCGCAGTCTGGTGGGCAAGGTCGATGTGATCTACACCAATACTGACAATAACGTCGTGTCGGCTTACGAGTCCTTGGTCAAAGTGGGCGTTGATGCCAAGGTGCCTCTGATTGCATCGGACACCGACAGCGTGGCCCGCGGTGCCATTGCGGCCCTGGGTGTGAATTATTACGATCTGGGTCTGCAAACCGGTCAGCAGGTCATTCGTATTCTTAAAGGCGAAAAACCGGGCGACATGGCTTCCGAGACCAGCACCAAACTGGAGCTCTACGTCAATCCGGGCGCGGCCAAGCGTCAAGGTGTTTCGCTCAACGAGGACTTCGTGAAGTCCGCCACAAAAATCGTCGAATAAGCCTGAGCTGACTGCTTCTTGCAGGTGGGTTGCCACAAGCTGCCCGCCTGTTTCTTTTGTATCCTAGACGTCCAACAATATGTCTATCTATTCAATGTGGGGGGCCCTGGAAATTGGTCTGATTTTCGGACTGGTTGCTCTGGGGGTTCTGATCTCTTTTCGCATCCTGCGATTTCCTGACCTGACGGTCGATGGCAGTTTTCCTTTGGGTGGGGCAGTAGCCGCCATCCTTATCAGCCAGGGCAATGACCCGTTTCTAGCCACCGTGGTCGCGACCTTTGCCGGTGCCATTGCGGGCACCATCACTGGCTGGTTGAACGTGCGTCTGAAAATCATGGATCTGCTGGCCAGTATCCTGATGATGATTGCCTTGTACTCCATCAATCTGCGTATCATGGGACGCCCCAATGTGCCCTTGATCATGGAGCCAACGGTCTTTACGATCCTGCAGCCCGACGCCATCGCCGACTATATTGCGCGTCCATTGTTGTTGATTGGCCTGGTTCTGGTGGCCAAGCTGGCACTGGACTGGTTTTTCGGCACGCAAACGGGTCTGGCGATGCGGGCTACCGGAGCCAACGCCCGCATGGCGCGTGCGCAGGGTGTGGCAACCGGCAATATGCTTTTGCTGGGCATGGCCATCTCCAACGCTCTGGTGGCCTTGGCGGGAGCCCTGTTTGCTCAGTCGCAGGGCGGGGCCGATATTTCCATGGGGATCGGGACCATCGTCATTGGTTTGGCGGCCGTGATTGTGGGCGAAAGCATCCTGCCTGCCCGCAAGCTGTTTTATGCGACGCTGGCCGTGGTGCTCGGTGCGATTCTGTACCGCTTCTTCATTGCCTTGGCGCTGAACGCGGATGTGATCGGTCTGAAAGCGCAGGATCTGAACCTGGTGACTGCCTTGTTGGTGACGGTGGCGCTGGTGATTCCGTTGCTCAAGAAAAAGCGTGCTCGTAAACAGAAGGGGGCCCAGTAATGTTGGAAGCAAAAAACCTGTGCCTGACCTTTAATCCAGGCACGCCTATTGAAACCCGTGCCTTGCGCGGCCTGTCTCTGACGATTCCTGAAGGCCAGTTTGTAACCGTGATCGGTTCCAACGGCGCGGGCAAGTCCACCTTCTTGAATGCCATATCGGGCGATCAGTCCGTGGATGAAGGCCACATCCTGATCGATAATGTGGATGTCACACGCCGTCCCGTCTGGGAGCGCGCCAACTGGGTGGCCCGGGTGTTTCAGGACCCCATGGCGGGCACCTGTGAAGACTTGACGATCGAAGAGAATATGGCGCTGGCCACCTGTCGGGGCAGTCGTCGCGGTTTAAGCCGTGCAGTGCGGCACTCCATGCGCGCCGAGTTTGCAGCGCGTCTGGAAACCTTGGGCCTGGGGTTGGAAAACCGTCTGACGGATCGTATCGGTCTGTTGTCGGGCGGTCAGCGCCAGGCGGTCAGCTTGCTGATGGCCGCCTTGCGCCCCTCCAAAATTTTGCTGCTCGATGAACATACCGCCGCTCTGGACCCGCGTACAGCCGACTTTGTTTTGCAGCTGACCAACCGCATTGTGCGTGAGGGCGGGCTGACCACCATGATGGTCACGCACAGTATGCGTCAGGCGCTGGATGTCGGCGATCGGACGGTAATGCTGCATCAGGGCAAGGTGGTGCTGGATGTCAGCGGTGAACAGCGCAAGGGTCTGGATGTGCGTGATTTGCTGGAGATGTTCGAGAAGGTGCGGGGTGAAACTCTGGCCGACGATAGTTTGTTGCTCGGTTAGAAAGCACTATTCCGGATCTGGAAAACCGCGTCAACTCTAGGGGGTTAAACGCGGTTTTTTTATATTCATCAAACCCTAGGTATATGATAATACGTGTTCTTTTGAGGTGGGCCGACGACGGGACGGGGATCAGGTGGGAGCGGGCTACTCGTAGGCGCCAAATGATTGCATGATCGGAATGAGTCTCATCGCAAATTTTGCTGTTTGATTTAGGCTTTTTCGACATATACTTGCTGCTTGTCCAAACCATACAATCCAGTCAGTTTAAGCGTTAAACTCCCATGCAACGCTTAGCTCAGGAGTTCTTCATGTCATTTAAAAGCTTGCTGGGTCGACAGCCATTTCGCATTGCTGTCTTCTCTTCCCTGGTTCTTCTGGCCGCCTGCGGCAACAAAGAGCCTCAAGCTCCGGCCGGCGGGATGAAGGTCCCGGTCAGCGTGATTACCGTCCAACCGACCTCTACCGAGTTGTTCTCCGAGCTGCCTGGACGAGTCGAAGCGATCAAAGATGCACAAATCCGTGCCCGTGTGTCCGGCATTGTTGAAGAGATCAACTTTGAGCAAGGCGCTGAGGTCAAGCAGGACCAGCTTTTGTTTACCATTGATCCCGCCCCTTACCGTGCGGTGCGCAATCAGGCGGCGGCCCAGTTGAAAAATGCTCAGGCTGATGCGCAAAGCGCCCGTCAACTGGCACAGCGGTATGAGCGCCTGATCAAGGAAAACGCGGTTTCGCGTCAGGATTACGATAACGCCAAGGCACGGGCCATGCAGGCTGAGGCCTCCATTGCCGCCGCCCAGGCGGCCCTGGAAAGCGCCACTATCGATTTGGGATATACCAAGGTTGTCTCTCCTGTTGCCGGACGCATTGGCAGAGCGCTGATTACCGAAGGCGCTTTGGTGTCAGCGACCAATGCCACGCACATGGCAACGGTACAGCAACTGGATCGTGTGTATATAGACGTGACCCGTTCGACCGCCGAACTTAGCCAGCTGCGTCGTGCCATGGCCGATGGGAGCCTGAAGTCGGCCGGCGAGGGCCAGGCCAAAGCCAAGGCGGTGCTGGAAGATGGCTCGCTGTACGACCAGGACGGCGTGCTGCTGTTTAGTGGTGTCAGTGTGGACCCGTCCACCTCCCAGGTTACGCTGCGGGCCGTGTTCCCCAACCCCGATGAAATTCTCCTGCCAGGTATGTATGTTCGCCTGCGTCTGGAGCAAGGGGTTATTCCCGATGCCTTGCTGGTGCCTGCCCAGGCAGTGCAGTACACCTCGGATGGCTCATCCAATCTTTACGTGGTTCGTGACGGAAAAGCTCAGTCCGTACCCGTGGTGCTCGGACCTGAGCACGATGGCCAGTATGTCGTGAACAAAGGCCTGCAGGCCGGTGACCAGATCATTGTTGAGGGTTTCCAGAAGATTCGCCCCGGTGCCCCGGTCCAGACCATTCCCTGGAAAGGGGATAAGCCCGCCGCGGCGCCAGCCTCTGATGCGACTCCCGCACAGCAGCCGGCCGCAGCGGCTGAGCCAAACGAAGCCAAGTCTAGCGAGTAAGCGACATGCCTCAGTTTTTTATTGAAAGGCCCATTTTTGCATGGGTCGTTGCCTTGGCGATCACGCTATTTGGCTTATTGGCATTGCCCAATATGCCCGTGGCGCAGTATCCCGATGTGGCACCGCCTTCGGTCACGATCCGGGCGACCTACCCGGGGGCGACTGCCGAGGATGTGGCCAGCACAGTAGCCAGTGTGATTGAAGACCAGTTGAACGGCGCCAAGGGGCTGCTGTACTACGAGTCTGTCAGTGACTCCTATGGCTCCACTGAGATTACCGCCACCTTCCGTCCCGGCACCAATCCTGATCTGGCGCAGGTGGACGTGCAGAACCGGGTCAGCAACATTACCGCGTCCTTGCCGACGGCAGTGATGGAGCAGGGCCTGCACGTCGAGCAGTCCAGTACCGGCTTTTTGCTGGTGGCGACCTTGTCCTCGACAGACGGCAGCCTGGATCAGACCGCGCTGGCCGACTACATCGAGCGCAACATCAAAAACACGATTTCCCGTGTGCCTGGTGTGGCCCGATTCCAGTTGTTTGCCTCTGGTCGAGCCATGCGGGTCTGGCTTGATCCGGCCAAGCTGGTCGGCTATCAGATGACCCCTTCGGACGTCACCACGGCCATCCGCCAGCAGAATATGCTGGTGTCTGCCGGTATCTTGGGCGGGCCTCCTAATCTGGAAAGTCAGCGTGTGGCAGCGCCCATCACGGTCAATGGCCAGCTCCAGACCGTGGAAGAGTTTGAGAACATCATCTTGCGCTCCCAGCCGGATGGTTCGACGGTGCGTATCAAAGATGTGGCGCGGGTCGAAGTGGGGGCGGACAACTACCAGTTTGGGGCGCGCCTGAACAGCAAACCTACAGCGGCCTTTGCGATTTCCCTGCTGCCCGAGGCCAACGCCCTGGATACCGCGGCGGCCATCAAGGCCGAGATGGAAAAGCTCTCCGAGTTTTTCCCGGATAATATTCGCTACGATATTCCTTACGACACCTCGCCTTACGTGGACAAGTCCATCACGCAAGTGGTCTACACCCTGCTGGAAGCCATGGTGCTGGTGTTTATCGTGATGTACGTGTTTTTGCAGAACGTACGTTACACCGTCATCCCGGCCTTGGTGGTGCCCGTGGCCATTCTGGGTGCCTTTGCGGTGATGCAGGTGCTGGGCATGTCGGTAAACGTGCTGACCATGTTCGCGATGGTGCTGGCCATTGGTATTTTGGTCGACGATGCCATCGTGGTGGTGGAGAACGTCGAACGTATCATGGTCGAGGACGGGCTCTCGCCTAAAGAAGCGACCAAGAAAGCCATGCCGCAAATCAGTGGCGCCATTGTAGGTATTACGCTGGTCTTGTCGGCGGTGTTCCTGCCCCTGGCTTTCATGGCCGGTTCGGTCGGCGTTATTTACCGTCAGTTCTCGGTAGCCATGGCCGTGTCCATCGCGTTTTCCGGTTTCCTGGCCTTGACCTTCACGCCTGCGCTGTGCGCGACCTTGCTGAAACCGATTCCGAAAGGTCATCACGAAACCAAGCGTGGCTTTTTTGGCTGGTTCAACCGTGTCTTCATGCGTACGACCAACGGCTATGAAAGCTTTGTAGGCAAGACCTTGCGCCGTGGCGGCCGGATGATGTTTATCTATCTGCTTATGGTGTTGGTGCTCGGCTTCCTGTATGTGCGCATGCCCACTGCATTCCTGCCCGAAGAAGACCAGGGCTACGTGATTGCTAATATTGAGCTGCCCGCCGGCTCGACCGCCAACCGCACCATTGAAACCATCGCCAAGGTCGAGGACTACTTCAAAGAGCAGCCTCAGGTCGAGAACATCATTGCCGTGCAGGGTTTCAGTTTTAACGGTAGCGGCTTGAACTCGGCCATTGCCTTTGTGCCCTTGAAGGACTTTAACGAGCGCAAGGGAGAGGAAAACTCGGCACAGGCCATTTCCGGCCGGGCCATGGGTCAACTGCTGTTCGGTTTGCCTGACTCCATGGTGATCGCCATTGTGCCGCCGGCCATTTCTGCCCTGGGTAATTCCTCGGGTATCGATATGCGGCTGGAAGATCGGGCAGGCATGGGCCACGACGCACTGATGGCGGCAGCCGAGCAGTTGTTAAGCCTGGCCAAGCAAAGCCCTGTTTTTGATCCACAAAGTGTGCGTATCACCGGCCTGAGTCCGGGCAAGCAAATTCGTCTGGAGATTGACCGGGACAAGGCCGCGGCCTTGGGGGTGAACTTTAGCGAAGTCTCGTCCCTGATCAGCGGTGCGCTGGGTTCGTCCTTTGTGGGTAAATTCACGAACCAGGGTCGGGTGCAAAACGTCTGGCTGCAGGCTGATGCTCCCTACCGCATGACCATCGATGATGTGCTCAAACTCAACGCGCGCAATAGCGAAGGCAAGATGGTTCCGCTGTCCGCTTTTGTCAGCCAGACAACTGAGCAGGGTCCTGTGCAGATCGTACGCTACAACAGTTACGAGTCGGTGCGTATTGGTGGCGGTCCTGCACCCGGCTACACCTCCGGCGAAGCCATGATCGAGATGGAAAACCTGATGAAGCAGCTGCCTAGCGGCTTTGGGGTGGACTGGACCGGTCTGTCATACCAGGAGCGTCAGGCAGCGGGTCAGTCGACAATTTTGATGGGGCTGGCTGTGTTGGTGGTGTTCATGCTGCTGGCGGCCTTGTATGAAAGCTGGGCCATTCCACTGTCGGTGATGCTGGCGGTGCCGTTGGGCATGCTGGGGTCGGTGTTGCTGGTCTCTGGTCTGGGCATGCCGAATGATGTGTACTTCCAGGTAGGTATCGTGACGGTGATCGGGCTATCAGCCAAGAACGCGATTCTGATTGTGGAGTTTGCCAAGGATGCGTATGCCCGGGGCGCGACACTGATCGACGCCACCCTGGAAGCAGCCCGTCTGCGTTTTCGTCCTATTTTGATGACCTCCTTTGCCTTTGTGCTGGGGGTGGTGCCACTGGCGACTTCCAGCGGTGCGGGCGCAGCTAGCCAGAACGCCGTGGGTCTGGGTGTGCTCGGTGGCATGTTGGCCGCCACGCCTTTGGCTGTCTTGATGGTGCCGACCTTCTTCGTCGTTATCCTCAAGCTCTTTAAAACCAAGCCTCGCTTGTTTGGCGAAGCCGCCAAACTGCACGAGGAAGAACTGGCCAAGCAAGCTGCGCAGCAGCCCGGTTCGCAAGGAGGACAGCACTGATGTCTAGCATGTTTTTACGTAGTCCCCTGGTGCTGGCTGTAGCCTTTGCCTTGTCGGCATGCTCCTTGGCGCCAAAGTATGAGCGTCCGGCGGCGCCGGTGCCCGCTCAGTTTCCCCTGGCCCAGCAGGGCCAGACGGAGGCGGTGCAGGCCGCCGATCTGGGCTGGCGTGAGTTCTTCACCGATCCACGCTTGCATGTCCTGATTGAGCGCGCTCTGGAGAACAACCGCGACTTGCGCATTGCGACTCAACGTATCGAAGAGGCGCGCGCCCAATATGGCGTGGCGCGCAGCGATCAACTGCCCAGCATTGGCGTTCAGGCAGCTCAGCAGGCCACTCACACGCCCGCAGAGCTGCGTCCTGCTGGCCCGACCTCGGCTCCGGTGACCCGCACGTTCCAGGCTGGAGTGGGCATCACTGCGTTTGAGCTGGACTTTTTCGGTCGTGTGCGTGATCTGGCCCGTGCCGCTCGCGAACAGTATTTTGCGACTGAGCAGGCCCAACGCACGGCCCATATCGCGCTGGTGGCGGGAACGGCGGAGGCCTACTTCAAGGTACGCACGGCTGAAGAGCTGCATGCCTTGATGAGCAACACCTTGCGCAGTCGTCAAGAGACTTTGCGTTTGGTGCAGTCCTCCTACGATGCCGGCACGGTGTCTGCTTTGGACCTGAATCAGGCCAAGGTGCAATACAACACTGTGCGGTCCGATATGCAGGCGGTCGAACGGGATCGTCAACGTGCTTTGAATGCCTTGCAAGTCCTGCTGGGTGGTGAGATCCCGGATGATCTGCCCGCTGGCTTGCCCTTCACCCGTGCGCAGTTGATGCCCCGTTTGCCGGTGGGCTTGCCGGCGCAGTTGCTGGAGCGTCGTCCTGACATTCTGGCCGCCGAGCACGTGCTGCGCGGTTCGAACTACAGCATTGGTGCGGCGCGCGCGGCTTTTTTCCCGCGTTTGAGTCTGACCGGTTTGTTAGGCTTCATGAGCCCGGAGCTGGGTGGTTTGTTCAGCTCAGACAACCGGTACTGGCAGTTCCAGCCGCAAATTACCATGCCCTTGCTCTCGGGCAGCACCTGGGCCAATCTGGATCTGGCCCAGGCGCGTCGTGATATTGCGATCAGCCAGTACGAGAAAACCATTCAGGATGCGTTCCGTGAGGTGGCCGATGCACTGGCGGGCGAGGCGACCTATGGGCAGCAGATTGATGCCTTGCAGGAAGTCGATCAGGCTGCCAGCGAGACCTTGCGTCTGGCCAAATTGCGCTACGAGGTGGGGATAGACAGCTTTTTGCAGGTGCAAACGGCCGAAGTCAGCCTGTATGGAACCCGTCAGGCTTATATCCAGACGGGTCTGGCCTCGCTGATGAACCGGGTGGAGTTGTATAAGGCCTTGGGCGGTGGATGGTCTGCCGAAACCGTCCAGCCTGACACAAAGATCCAGGCAGCCGGGACAGCACCGGAGTAAACAGGCGATAATGTGTCTGGTCATTCATCCCTGAAACTACGGAGGTCCTTGGGGAATGTTAGAACTGGGCGTCAATATCGATCATGTGGCGACGCTGCGCCAGCAGCGTCTGACCACCTACCCTGATCCTGTTCAGGCCGCTTTGCGAGCAGAAGAAGCCGGAGCGGACCTGATTACCTTACACCTGCGTGAAGATCGGCGTCATATTCAGGATGCCGATGTCGAGGCCCTGCGCCCTGTGTTGCGCACCCGGATGAATCTGGAGTGCGCCATCACTATCGAAATGCTGGACATCGCTTGCCGTATCAAGCCGGATGATGTCTGCCTGGTTCCCGAGCACCGCGCCGAACTGACCACCGAAGGGGGGCTGGATGTACTGGGGCATCTGGATCAGGTCAGGGCAGCGGTTGAGCAGTTGCAGGCTGCGGGCATCCGTGTTTCGCTTTTCATTGACGCTGATCCCGCGCAAATTCGTGCTGCCAGTCAAGTGGGCGCCACGGTGATCGAGCTGCATACCGGCGCCTATGCGGATGCTCAAACGCCCGAGCAGGCTGCCAGCGAGCTGGAACGCATTCGTGCGGGTATCGCGCAAGGCGTCTCGCAAGGTTTGCGTGTGAATGCGGGTCATGGCCTGCATTACGGCAATGTCCAGGCCATCGCGGCGTTACCAGGTCTGGCTGAGCTCAATATTGGTCACGCCATTGTTGCGCAGGCTGTCTTTGATGGTTGGGAAAAAGCCGTGCGCGACATGAAAGCCTTGCTGGTACAAGCGGGCGCTCCTGCTCACGCCTGACCGAGCCCTGCCAGCCGGGCAGGGCATTCTTTACTGATTCTGGAAGCACTATGAGTACCATTGATTCCTTGTTGTCCCGACGTTCCATCAAGCTGGTGCAAGGCCCCGGCCCGAGCGAACAGGAGTTGGACCTGATTTTGCGCGCTGCCGTTTGCGCTCCCGATCATGGCCGTTTGCAGCCCTGGCGCTTTTGCCTGATTCGTGGTGAAAATGTACAGGCTTTGGGCGAGTTGGCGATTGCGGCTAACGAACGTGCGGGCACACCCTTGACCGAGCAGAAGGCGGCCAGCGTACGTGCCTGGTTGGCAAAAGTCCCTTTGCTGATTGCCGTGGCTAGCCACATCGATCATGGCGAGGAAAAAATTCCTGAGCTGGAGCGTGTTCTGGCAACGGGTGCTGCGGTTAGCAATATGCTGCATGCGGCTCACCAACTGGGTTTTGGAGCGTTCTGGAGCACGGGCCTGGGGACCTACGGTGAGGAAGTTCCTGAAGCCTTGGGCTTTGACTCCCTGGATTATCAGTTCCTGGGCTTTGTGTCGGTGGGTACGCCCATTCACACGCTAGGTCCTGCGCAACGTCCCGAGCCGCAGCAATTTGTGACGGAGTGGCGCGCGGCCTGAGCCCGAAGTCGGTGCGGCTGAGCAGCCCATCCAAGACACAAGAAGCAAAAGCCTGAGTTCTCCTTGAGCTCAGGCTTTTTTGTGTTTGTGCGGGTGAAGGTGGCAAGTCGGCACAAGCGGTCAGAGTCCACGCTTTTTCAGCGGCGTAGATCGGCTTGGGGGAAGCCGCTTACCACCCGCCGGGGCCGATGTCTCAAAGCGGGCCTGCAGCGGATGCATGATTACTTCGGGGCGGCACGGCAGTCTTATCTGGCGTACTCGGGTGACAACAGCCGCCCTCCAGCCCATCCAGGATCGGACAGTCGGGATGCTGATCGCCCTGACATTGCTCGGCCAGGACACGCAGTTTGGCAGCCATATCCAGCAGCAAGGCCGCCCGGCTTTCCAGGTCCTGAATATGGGCTTGAGCCAACTGCTTGACCTCAGAGCTGGGGCGCTGCTGATTGCGCCACAGACTGGTCAGTTGTTGAATATCGGCCAGATTAAAACCCAGTTCTTTGGCGCGGACGATAAAGTGCAAGGTGTCCAGGTCCTGAGCCTGATAGATACGATAGCCGTTCGGAGCACGGACACTATTTACCAGGCCCAGATCCTCATAGTGCCGGATCATCTTGGGTGTCAGGCCGGTGAGGCGGGCCGCTTCACTAATCAGCATGGGCTTTCCTCTGGCAGTGCAAAAGGACTGCGTTATGATTAAACGGTTCAATTCTGCACATTGTAGAACGGGCTGTCGGGCCGGTCATCTGGCCCCTGATAGCCTTGTTACACACTCAAGGAGCGGTTTATGAAGGAAATTCAGTGTGATGTTGCCGTGATCGGAGCGGGAACAGCGGGCATGACAGCGTATCGTACGGCTAAACGAGCTGGTAAACGAGTGCTGATGATCGAGTCTGGCCCGTATGGCACGATGTGTGCCCGGGTTGGCTGCATGCCCTCCAAACTGCTGATTGCGGCTGCGGATGCCGCCCATCATGCTCGTCACACCGCGCCTTTTGGGGTTCATGTGGATGGCGCAATCCGTATCGATGGAAAAGAGGTAATGGATCGCGTGCGTCGCGAGCGTGACCGTTTTGTGGGTTTTGTAGTGGAGGATGTGAACGGCTTTGATGAGAAGGACAAGATACGCGGCCACGCCCGTTTCTTGTCGGAGCACGTGCTGCAGGTGGATGAGCACACCCGCATCACGGCAGGGAGTGTGATTGTCGCTACGGGTTCCACGCCAGTGCGCCCGAAAGAGCTGGAGCCCTTGGGCGCCTTGCTGATCAGTAACGAGGACGTTTTTGATTGGACTGATTTGCCGCGCAGCGTGCTGGTAGTAGGGACGGGCGTGATCGGATTGGAGCTGGGGCAGGCTCTGGCTCGGCTGGGCGTTAATGTATCGATCATCAACCGCAGTCAGAGTCTGGCGGGACTGTCCGATCCGACAGTGCGCGAGGCTGGGCGGGCTATTTTCAGTCAGGAGCTCGATATCCGCGCGGACGTGACCGTGCTGGGTAGCGAAGTGGTCAATGGCAAGGCACGGGTGCATCTGAAGGTGGACGGTCAGGAACGTGTCGAAGATTATGATTATGTATTGGGAGCGGCCGGCCGCCGTCCTCAACTGGATGATCTGGGCCTGGAAAATACGCCTGCGCAATGGGACGACAAAGGCCGGGTGGTCTATGACATGACCAGCCTGCAGATCAAAGGAACCTCTATTTACCTTGCGGGTGATGTCAACCAGCGTGCACCTATCCTGCATGAAGCGGCTGACGATGGTCGCCTGGCGGCTTTGCAGGCCCTGAGCGAGGGGCAGGACGAGCCGATGGCTCGCCGGGCCCGTATGGCGGTCGTATTCAGCGATCCGCAGGTGGCCGTGGTGGGGACTCCCTTTAAATCACTTCCGCAAGGGGCCGTGACCGGTAGTGTGAACTTTGGTAATCAGGGACGGGCGCGGGTCATGCTGGTCAACCGTGGCTTGCTGCATGTGTATGCAGACCAGGACGGGGCATTTCTTGGGGCTGAGATGGTGGGGCCTCAAGCAGAGCATATTGCCCATTTATTAGCCTGGTCATTGCAGATGGGGCTGACGCTGGACCAGATGCTGGCCATGCCTTTCTATCATCCCGTCCTGGAAGAGGGTTTGCGTACAGCCTTGCGCCAGGCACAGTCTGCTTTGCGAGCTCAATAACTCAGGGTGTGGCGGGTCGGCCAGCAGTGGTTTGCCGGCCTGTCAGGCAGAGAGCGTGGGCATGTCTGCGTTTGTTCACCAGGTCGTGCCCGTAGTGGAATCGCCAGAAAGACGAAGCCCCCTCTTGAAGGGGGCTTTTTCAAGGTAGTAGACTTCGCACACCCTCTGCCAGAACCTGTACCGACTCCGTATCCGGTGCCAGATAGCGCGCCCTGCCTTGCTGATCGAAGATATATACGCCACGGCTGTGCGAGACTTCGTAGTTCTCCGGCGCCTTGGGGTCTGGTTTTTCGATCTGGTATGCCACCCGATAACGCCGGGCGAGGTCTGCAATCTGCTTTTCTGAACCGGTCAGTCCCGTCGTGTGCTTGCCATCAAAGGCGGCCACGTAGCGGGCCAGTGTGTCCGGGGTGTCGCGGTGCGGGTCCACGCTGACAAATAGGATGCGCACCTGCTCAGCCTTGTCTCCCAGAGCGTCCATGACGGCACCTAACTGAGCCAGGGTAGTGGGACAGACATCGGGGCAACTGGCATAACCAAAAAACATCATGACGACTTTATCTTTGAAGTCATCCTGAGTGAGTGTTTTGGGACCAGCGGCTTGTAGGGAAAAGCGCAGATCGGGCAGGAAGCCCCGTACGGGATGCAGATTGGCAGCAGTCGCGCTGCCAAGCAGGAGCAAGCTCAGCGCCAGTGTCAGACCATATTGCTTAAACAAGACAAGAATGGGGTTTACTGGGCTGGGCCGCATCCGGCTGGCTGTCATGAGCGTCCTCTGGGTTTAGGCGGGCTCGGGTGTGAGCCCGCTGTGACGGAGCAGGGCGGTGATGGAAGGGTCTCGACCTCGGAAAGCACGGAAGGAGTCGGCAGCGGGACGCTCGCCCCCCACGGACAAAATCTCGCGCCAGAAGCGATGGCCGGTATTGCTATCGAGGGTATCACGCGCCCCATCCGAATGGGTATAGGCTTTTTCCTCAAAGGCCGAGTAGGCATCGGCAGACAGGACTTCGGCCCATTTGTAGCTGTAGTAACCCGCGCCATAGCCACCCGCAAACAAGTGCGAGAACTGATGCGGGAAGCGGTGCCACTCTGGCGGAAACAGCACGGCCACTTCCTGACGTACCTGATCCAGAATCTCCATGACGGCATCGATGTCCAGACCGCTGTCGCGCGAATGGATCAACATGTCGAATAGGGAAAACTCGAGCTGACGCACCATTTGCATGCCGCTTTGGAAGTTGCGGGCTTGATTGAGCTTGTTGTAGAGCGCGCGCGGCAGATGCTCGCCCGTTTCCACGTGGGCGGTCAGCATCTGGACGACAGGCCACTCCCAACAAAAGTTTTCCATAAACTGCGAAGGCAGTTCGATGGCGTCCCATTCCACGGCGGAGAAGGCCGACGCTGCTGGATCGTCCACGCGTGAGAGCAAGGCATGCAAGGCGTGGCCCGACTCGTGAAACAGGGTGATTACATCATCATGCGTCAGCAGGGCCGGGCGACCTGCCTGGGGTTCGGCAAAATTGCACACCAGATAGGCGATCGGCAGACACAGTTGCTCACCCAGGCGGCGGCGACTGCGTTCGCTATCGACCCAGGCCCCCCCTTGTTTGCCTTGACGGGCGTGCAGGTCCATATACAGGTAGCCCAAGGTTTTGCCATCCGAGGCAAGAACTTCAAATGGACGCACGGCAGGATGCCATACGGGGACGTCGCTGGCGCGCAAGGTCACATCAAACAGGCGCTGAATGACCTTGAACAGGCCGTTGAGAACAGCAGGCTCGGTAAAGTACTGTTTGACCTCATCTTCCGAGTAGGCGTAGCGCTGTTCACGCAGGCGCTCAGAGCAAAAGGGGACATCCCAGGCTTGCAGATTGTCCAGACCCAGCTCTTTCTGGGCAAAGGCCTGCAACTCGTCCAGATCTTGACGCGCGTAGGGGCGTGCTTTGGCCGCCAGGTCGCGCAAAAAGCCCATCACCTGTTCGGGAGTGTCGGCCATGCGGGTTTCCAGACGCATATGGGCGTAGCTGGCAAAACCGAGCAGGCTGGCTTCCTGAGCACGCAGCCTCAGCAGGGTTTCGATGGCCTGGGAGTTATCGAATTGCGCATCCCCCTGATCGGAGGCAATGGTGGTGTAGGCCCGGTACATCCGCTCGCGCAAGGCCTGATTGCGGGCGTACTGCATGACGGGCAGGTAACACGGCATTTTCAGTGTCAGACGCCAGCCTTGCTGATCGTTCTCTTGAGCGGCGCGTTGGGCTGCGGCCAGCACATCGTCCGGGATGCCGTCCAGCTCAGCCTGATCGGTGACCAGGTAATGCCACTGATCAATGGCATCCAGTACGTGCTCGGAGAACTGCTGCGAGGTTTGCGCCAGTTCCTCGGAAATGCGGGCGTAGTCCTCACGAGCCTGACCTTCCAGTTGTACGCCGCTCAGGCGGAAATCGCGCAGGGCCAGGGTAATGATGCGTTGGCGCTGAGGTGTCAGGGCCGCAAAGGCCGGGCTGTCTGCCAGGGCCTGATAGCGTAGAAATAAAGGTCGGTTCAAGCCCACCCAGGTCGAGAACTCGCTCATGCGCGGCAGGCACTGGTTGTAGACGGCCCGCAGTTCAGGCGTGTTGATAACCGAATTCAGGTGACCGGCTACCGACCAGGCGCGATACAAGGTCTCGGTGGCGTCCGTGATGGGCTCGACGATGTTGTCCCAGCTGGGTTCGCTATCGTCGTTGGAGACTGTCTCTACGGCTTGGCGGGCCAGGGCCAGAAGTTGGTCCACCGCCTGCTCGATGTGTTCGGGCTGGATGGCGGGATAGTCAATAAGGCTGTCGATAGGAACCAGTAAGGGATTTGTCGTCATAAACCGTTGAATAAATTAAAGACTGATGGTGGCCGAGCGTTCGGCCGCTTCCAAGGTGTTGACCAGCAGCATGGCAATGGTCATGGGGCCGACGCCACCGGGCACGGGCGTAATGGCCGAGGCCACTTCGCTGGCACTGGCAAAGTCCACGTCACCGCACAGCTTGCCGTCGGGACCGCGGTTGATGCCCACGTCGATCACCACGGCACCGGGCTTGACCATATCACCGGTAATGATGCCGGGGCGGCCTACAGCCGCGACCAGCACATCGGCGCGGCGGGTCTGAGCGGCCAGATCACGTGTCTTGGAGTTGCACAGGGTGACCGTAGCGCCCGCCGCCAGCAAGAGCATGGCCATGGGTTTGCCCACGATATTGCTGGCGCCAACAACGACGGCCTCTGCACCGCGCAAGGCCACGTTTTCCGACTCCAGCATTTTCATCACGCCATAGGGCGTGCAGGGAGCAAACAGAGGTTTGCCGGTCATGAGCATGCCCGCGTTGCTGACGTGAAAGCCGTCCACGTCCTTGTGGGGAGCAATGGTTTCGATCACTTTATGCTCGTCCAGATGGGCGGGCAGGGGCAGCTGGACCAAAATGCCGTGTACCGAGCTGTCCTGATTCAGGCGCTTAATCAGTGCGAGCAGTTCCGTTTCGCTGGTATCTGCAGGCAGGCGGATGATGTCGGACTTCAGGCCGGCGGCTTCACATGCCAGGCCCTTGTTGCGCACATAGACTTGCGAGGCGGGATCTTCCCCGACCAGCACCACGGTCAGGCCTGCCTGGATGCCGTGAGTCTGCTTGAGTTTGGCAACACGTTCTGCAACGTCCGCCTTGATGGCGGTGGACAGCTTTTTTCCATCAATAATACGAGCACTCATTTACACGTCCTCGGACTTGGTGAGGGCGATTTTCATGAGGTCGGCAACCGTAGTGACTTCCAGTTTTTCCATGATATTGGCGCGATGCGCTTCGACAGTTTTAATGCTGATGTTCAAGTCCCCGGCAATTTGCTTGTTCAGGCGACCGGCAACAATGCGCTCCAGCACTTGTTGCTCGCGCGCTGTCAGGCGGCCCAGGACTTCTTGTTGATCTTTTTGCGCCTGCGCCTGCGAGGCGCGAGCGGTAGCCTGTTCAATCATGCGGCTTACGATGGTGCGCAGATCGGCTTCGTTAAAGGGTTTTTCCAGAAAGTCGACCGCGCCTTTCTTCATGGTGCTCACGGCCATGGGGACATCACCGTGACCGGTAATGAACACGATCGGGATAGTGGATTTGCGGGCAATCAGCGCTTCCTGGAGCTCCAGGCCGCTCATGCCGGGCATGCGCACGTCCACGATCAGCACGGCCACCTGGGCCGGGTCGTACGCACCCAGAAACTCTTCGCCCGATGCAAAGCAGCGGACCCGGTAGCCGTTGGCTTCCAGTAGCCAGCGCAAGGAGTCCCGTACGGCTTCGTCGTCATCGACTACGTAGATGGTGCATGGCATTTGCGGGCTGGTCATTCGGGTATCTCCAGTTTGTTATCAAGGGTGTCCGCTACATCGGGCGCTGCACAAGGTAGACTGAAACGAAAGATCGTTCCACCCTCGGGATTGCCGACTGCCCACAGGCGGCCGTGATGCGATTCAATAATTGTGCGGCAGATGTTCAGGCCCATCCCAAGGCCTTCGGACTTGGTACTGTAAAACGGTTCAAAGAGGCGCTCGGGATCTTTCAGGCCATGACCACGGTCGATGACAGCCATCTCCAAAAGCGATTCTTGTTGGGTAATCACCAATTGAAGCACATGATGCTCGCTGTGTTCCATGGCTTCGATCCCATTTTTGAGCAGGTTCAATAATACCTGTTCTATGAGAATGGGGTCGGCAATGACGTCTGGAACGGGGTCGGGGATGCTCAGTTCGATTTCGATCTGGCGTTTGCGGGCGTCAATTTCTGCAAAGCCCACGGCATTTTCCACAATGCGCATGACTTTGACGCGCGTGCGGCGCGGCTCGCTGCGTTTGACGAACTCGCGGATGCGGCTGATGATCTTGCCGGCCCGTTCGGCCTGCTGGGCCGCTTTTTCCAAAGCAGCCAGCAAGGTCTCGGGCTGGTAGCGGCCTGACTTGAGCATGGCAACCGCGCCCATGCTGTAGTTGTTGATGGCCGTCAGCGGCTGATTCAATTCGTGGGCCAGCGAGGAGGCCATCTCGCCCATCGTGGTCAGACGGCTGGTCAGCTGAACTTTTTCCTGTTGAATGCGCGAAGCCTCTTCGTGTTTGCGTCGGTCGGTAATATCGCGTGCCACTTGCAAACGCACACGGCGGCCATCGGTCCAGGCCAGCATACGATGGTGGACCTCGAACCAGCGGGCCGCTGATTCAGAATAAATTTCCACGGTCTCGTCCGTGAAGCGACCGAGACGCCCTCCCAGCAGTTCGGCATGGCCGTTGGACTGGGCGCCAAAGAAGCGTCGATAAGTGCGATTGGCAAACAGCAGCTCCAGGCCCTCGGAGGTATCGGCGACCACGGAAATGGCATCATCCAGACCCTCCAGTACGGTCATGAAGCGTTCGTGAGCGGCGGTCAGGGCTTCACGGATACGTTTGGGTTCGGTAATGTCGGTCATGGAAGTCATCCAGCCGATCTGCTCTCCGTTGGGGGCGCGCAAAGGCGAGACGTACATGCGGGCGGTAAAACGCGATCCGTCCCGTCGCTGGGCTTCCACTTCCAGTCCGCTGCTGGGGGTTCGTCCGGACAAGAGCAAATCCAGCGTTTCCTGGTGCTGCTGATGACGACCGGGCAACCAGTAGGGGAAAGGGGCGGTGCGACCGACCAGATCGGCCTCGTTCCAGCCAATCATTCTGCAAAACGCAGGGTTGACATAGGCAATGCGGCCTTGCATGTCAAAGACGCGCATCCCCGTGGACATGGAATTTTCCATGGCGCGTCGAAACCCGGTCTCGGCTGTCTGGGCGGCCTCGGCGTGGGTGCGAAAGCGGGTATAGCGCCACAAGGCCAGCAGGCTGACCACAATGACCAATGACAGGGCCAGAATCACCATCATCAAACGCTGCTGACGCGTTTCCTGATCGATGGTCACAAACATGACGCTGTCGTTTTGCAGACGTTGCAGCCAGAGAAATACCCCCATGACACAGAGGTAAAGAAACAGCACGACAACCGGCGTCAGCCAATAGAATCCACGCCGGTTCTGCTTGGCCTGATCGTAGAAGGTTGAAGGGATCAGAGACTTTTTAGGATGAGTGGCCATAACTGCACGAAAAGAAGTATGGCTGAATTGTAATGTAGGGCTATTTTTTTTAGTGATATTTCGTATTATGAAAACACATACCATAAAATGAAATTTTGCTTGAGCGTTTCTAGGTTCTTTCCTAGAATGGGTTGGTGCAGGCGTACCCCGCCTTGAACGCTCACAGTCCGCAATACCCGCTTCGGTCAGGATCGCTTTACTTCTCAGGAGATGGGCGGCTCAGCGTCGAGCAAGACCGGACTACTACCACATATATGGAGACACTATATGTCCTCAACCCAAGACAATAGTTCGGCTCAGGTCAGTCAAGACCAGGCCCTAGAAACAAAAGAGTGGCTTGACGCCCTGGAAGCGGTGGTGGACCGTGAAGGCCCGGCCCGCGCTCACGAGCTTATTGAAAAGCTGATTGATCTGGCCCGTCGTTCTGGCGCCCATATTCCGTTCTCGCCCAACACGGCGTATGTGAACACGATTCCTCCCGGTCTGGAACCTGCGCACCCTGGCAACCTCGCTCTGGAAGAGCGCATTCGTTCCTACATTCGCTGGAACGCCATGGCCATGGTGGTGCGTGCCAACCGCGAAACCCCTCCTGATGGGGGTGGTCTGGGCGGTCACATTGCGTCCTTTGCCTCCTTGGCGACCATGATTGGTTGCGGTCAGAACCATTTCTGGCACGCCGAGACCGAAGATCACGGCGGCGACATGGTGTTTTTCCAGGGCCATTCCTCGCCCGGTATCTACGCCCGCGCTTTCATGGAAGGCCGGATTAGCGAAGATCAGTTGAACAACTTCCGTCAGGAAGTGGACGGCAAAGGCTTGCCGTCTTACCCGCATCCCAAGTTGATGCCCGAATTCTGGCAGTTCCCCACGGTATCCATGGGTCTGGGCCCATTGATGGCCATTTACCAGGCCCGTTTCCTGAAGTATCTGCATGCCCGCGGCATTGCCGATACCAGTGGCCGTAAAGTCTGGGTGTTCCTGGGCGACGGCGAGATGGACGAACCTGAATCCCTGGGTGCGATTGGTCTGGCTGCCCGTGAAAAGCTGGACAACCTGATTTTCATCGTGAACTGCAACCTGCAGCGACTGGACGGCCCTGTGCGTGGCAACGGCAAGATCATCCAGGAACTGGAAGGAACCTTCCGGGGCGCTGGCTGGAACGTGCTCAAGCTGATCTGGGGCGGTTACTGGGACCCGTTGCTGGCGCGCGACAAGGAAGGCATCTTGCGCAAGGTCATGGAAGAAACCGTGGACGGCGAGTACCAGGCGTACAAAGCCAACGACGGTGCCTATGTTCGTGAGCACTTCTTTGGCAAGCATCCTAAGCTGCTGGAGATGGTCAGCCGCATGAGCGATGAGGACATCTGGCGCCTGAACCGCGGCGGTCATGATCCTCACAAGGTGTATGCGGCGTTTGACGCTGCCACCAAGCACGAAGGTCAGCCTACCGTTATTCTGGCCAAGACGATCAAGGGCTACGGCATGGGCCACGTTGGCCAGGCCAAGAACCCTTCGCACCAGCAAAAGAGCCTGGATCTGGACGCTGTGCGCGAGTTCCGCGACCGTTTCAATATTCCGGTACCCGATGACAAGCTCGAAGAACTGCCGTACTTCAAGCCTGCTGACGACTCGCCTGAAATGCAGTATTTGCACGCTCGTCGCAAGGCATTGGGCGGCTACCTGCCCAAGCGTCGCACCAAGGCTGATGAACAGTTGACCGTGCCGACCCTGGAGGCGTTCAAACCTATGCTGGAGCCCACCGCCGAAGGCCGTGAGATCTCCACGACGCAAGCATTTGTCCGTTTCCTGAATACCTTGCTGCGCGACAAGCAGGTCGGTCCGCGTGCGGTGCCCATCCTGGCTGACGAATCGCGTACCTTTGGTATGGAAGGTCTGTTCCGTCAAATCGGCATTTATGCGCCGGAAGGCCAGAAGTACACCCCGGTCGACAAAGATCAGGTCATGTACTACCGCGAAACGGCCAATGGTCAGTTGTTGCAGGAAGGGATTAACGAGCAGGGTGCATTCAGCTCCTGGATTGCGGCTGCCACGTCGTACTCCAACAACAACCGCATCATGATCCCGTTCTTCATCTACTACTCGATGTTCGGCTTCCAGCGCTTTGGCGATCTGGCCTGGGCAGCGGGTGATATGAAAGCCCGTGGTTTCGTGCTGGGCGGTACCGCCGGTCGCACCACGTTGAATGGTGAAGGTCTGCAGCACGAAGATGGCCACAGCCATATTCAGTCCTCGCTGATTCCCAACTGCGTGTCTTACGACCCGACCTTCGCGCACGAAGTGGCGGTGATCATGCAGCACGGTCTGAAGCGCATGGTTCAGGATCAGGAAGACGTGTACTACTACGTCACCTTGATGAACGAGAACTACGCCCAGCCCGGTCTGGTCGAGGGTGACGAAGAAGGCATCCTGCGTGGCATGTACAAATTCAAATCGGTCGCTGAGGACGCCAAGCTGCGCGTTCAGCTGATGGGTTCGGGCACGATTTTGCGTGAAGTGATTGCAGCACAAGAGCTGCTGGAAAAAGACTGGGGCATTGGCTCTGATGTGTGGAGCGTGACCAGCTTTACCGAATTGCGCCGCAATGGTCTGGACTGCGAGCGTGAAGCTTTGCTCAACCCTGAAGGCAAGGACCTGCCCGTACCGTACGTGACGGCCCAACTGGCCAAAACCGATGGCCCCATCGTGGTCTCGACCGACTACGTCAAGGCTTTTGGCGACCAGATTCGTCCTTTCGTGCCCAAAGATCGTACCTTCAAGGTGCTGGGTACCGATGGTTTCGGTCGTTCCGACTACCGCTTCAAGCTGCGTGAGCACTTTGAGGTTGACCGTCACTTTGTGGTGTTGGCCGCGTTGCGCGCACTGGCTGAAGAGGGCAAGGTTCCGTTCAGCAAAGCGTCCGAGGCCATTGCCAAGTACGGCATCAATCCTTCCAAGGCCAACCCGCAGCACGCATAAGGGACTGAACCATGAGCAATATCATTCAAGTCAAAATCCCGGATATCGGTGCTGACGACGCAGTCGAAGTGATCGAAATCCTGGTCAAGGAAGGCGAGACCATCGAGGTCGAGCAAAGCCTGATTACCGTGGAGTCCGACAAGGCTTCCATGGAGATTCCCTCGTCCGACGCGGGCGTGGTCAAGTCGATCAAGGTCAAGCTGGGCGACAAGGTTAAGGAAGGCAGTCTGGTTCTGGAACTGGAAGCCGCCGAAGGCGCGCAGGCCGCGCCTGCCGCTGAGTCTGCCAAGGCCGACGCTGCTCCTGCTGCTCAAGCTGAAGCGGCGCCTGCCGCTGCCGCGGCAGCTCCCGCCGGTGGCGAGCAGCAAGTGACCGTGCAGGTTCCTGATATCGGCGACGCTCGCGATGTGGACGTCATTGAAATCATGGTGCAGGTGGGTGACACCGTTGAGGTGGATCAAAGCCTGATTACCGTGGAGTCGGACAAGGCCTCCATGGAAGTGCCGTCTTCCCACGCTGGCGTGGTGACCGCCATCAAGGTCAAGCTGGGTGACAAGGTCAGCCAGGGCAGCGACATCCTGGAGTTGACGGTGCAAGGTAACGCCGCAGCGCCTGCGCCAGCCAAAGCCGAGGCCGCCCCCGCTCCCAAGGCCGAAGCGGCACCCGCTGCAGCAGCTTCTGCTGCCAGCTCTTCGGTGGTGGTGGGTGCGGGTGCTCCCGCCCCAGAGCGTGTTTCGCCTACTGCAGCGTTTGCGGATGCCGAAGTTTCCTTGCGCAATCTTCCCCATGCGTCGCCCAGCGTTCGCAAGTTCGCTCGCGAACTGGGCGTGGATCTGGCCAAGGTCCATGGCTCCGGCGACAAAGGCCGGATTACGGCGGACGACGTGCGCGGCTTTGTCAAGCAGGTCATGGCGGGCGGTGCCGCTCCGGTTACCGCTGCCGGTACTGCTGCCCAGGTCGGTGGTCTGGACGTGTTGGCCTGGCCCAAGGTGGACTTTGCCAAATTTGGTCCTGTCGAAACCCAAGCCCTGTCGCGCATCAAGAAAATCTCGGGTGCCAACCTGCATCGCAACTGGGTCATGATTCCGCATGTCACCAATAACGATCTGGCTGACATCACGTCGCTGGAAGCGTTGCGCAAAGAGCTGAACGAGGAATACAAGAAGTCCGGCGCTCGCGTCACCATGCTGGCTTTCGTCATCAAGGCTGCCGTGGCTGCCCTGAAGAAATTCCCCGAGTTCAATGCGTCGCTGGACGGCGACAATCTGGTGCTCAAGCAGTACTACCACATCGGCTTTGCCGCTGATACGCCTAACGGTCTGGTGGTGCCTGTCATCCGTGATGCCGACAAGAAAGGCATTCTGGATATCGCGCGTGAAACAGGCGAACTGGCCGCCGCGGCCCGTGACGGCAAGTTGAGCGCAGCTCAGATGCAGGGCGGTTGCTTCACCATTTCTTCGCTGGGCGGTATTGGCGGCACGGACTTCACACCCATCATCAATGCGCCAGAAGTGGCCATTCTGGGTCTGTCGCGCTCCTCCATACAGCCAGTCTGGAATGGCAAGGAGTTCGAGCCACGCTTGATGTTGCCGCTGTCCCTGTCCTACGACCACCGTGTTATTGATGGTGCCTCTGCCGCCCGTTTCAATGCCTTCCTGGCAACGATGCTGGCTGACTTCCGTCGCATCGCATTGTAAGGAGTTGTCATGAGTCTGATTGATCTGACGGTCCCGGATATCGGTGACTCCGGCGAGGTGGATGTTATCGAAGTGCTGGTGCAGGTCGGTGATACGGTCGAAGTCGAGCAAAGCCTGATCACCGTGGAGTCCGACAAGGCCTCCATGGAAATTCCTGCCGCTCAGGCAGGGGTGATCAAGGAATTGCTGGTCAAAGTGGGTGACAAGGTCTCCCAGGGGTCGGCCATTGCCAAGATCGAAGTAGCGGAGGGCCAGGCGGCCCCCGCTGCAGCACCCGCCAAACAGGAAACACCTAAAGCAGCGGCTCCTGCCGCTGCCGCTCCGGCCGCGGCACCTGCTCCGCAGGCTGCCAGCCATCAGGGTGCTGCGGATGATTCCGTGGATGTGGTCGTTCTGGGCGCGGGCCCGGGCGGTTACAACGCGGCTTTCCGTGCCGCTGACCTGGGCCTGAAAGTGGCTCTGGTCGAACGCTACAGCACCCTGGGTGGTGTGTGTCTGAACGTGGGTTGTATTCCTTCCAAGGCCTTGCTGCATACCGTAGCGGTCTACGAGGAAGCCAAGTCCCTGGCAACACACGGTATCAAGTTCGGCGAAGCGCAAATCGACATCGACGCGCTGCGCGACTACAAGAACAAGGTGATCGGCAAGCTGACCGGTGGTCTGGCCGGTATGGCCAAGGGCCGCAAGGTGCAGGTTGTGGTCGGTAACGGCCAGTTCCTGGACCCCAATCACATCGAAGTGACCGCCAACGACGGCACCAAGAAAGTGATCAAGTTCGCTTCGGCCATTATTGCGGCCGGTAGCCAGTCGGTAAAACTGCCGTTCCTGCCCGACGATCCACGCGTAGTGGACTCCACCGGCGCGCTGGAACTGAAGTCTGTGCCCAAGCGCATGCTGATCGTGGGTGGTGGCATCATCGGTCTGGAAATGGGTACGGTGTACTCGGCGCTGGGCGCACGCCTGGACGTGGTGGAAATGCAGACTGGCCTGATGCCGGGCGCAGACCGCGACGTGGTCAAGGTGTGGGAGAAGATGAACAAGCACCGCTTCGACCACATGATGCTGGAAACCAGCACGGTGGCTGCCGAAGCTCGTGATGATGGCATCTGGGTGACATTTGAAGGCAAGAATGCGCCAGCCGAGCCGCAGCGTTACGATCTGGTTCTGCAAGCCGTGGGCCGCTCGCCCAATGGCAAGAAAATTGGTGCTGAGAAAGCGGGCGTACATGTCACCGACCGTGGCTTCATTCCGGTTGACAAGCAACAGCGCACCAACGTGCCACATATCTACGCCATTGGCGATATCGTGGGGCAGCCCATGCTGGCACACAAGGCCGAGCATGAAGCGCATGTGGCCGCTGAAGTCATCGCCGGCGAGAAATCCTTCTTTGATGCTCGTGTGATTCCTTCGGTGGCCTACACCGATCCGGAAATCGCCTGGGTGGGTCTGACCGAAGATCAGGCGAAAAAAGACGGTATCAAGGTCGAGAAGGGCGTGTTCCCCTGGGCTGCGTCTGGTCGTGCCATTGCCAACAACCGCGATGAAGGCTTTACCAAGGTTCTGTTCGATGCGGAAACCCACCGTATCGTGGGTGGCGGCATTGTCGGTACCAATGCAGGCGAGCTGATCGGTGAGCTGGTGCTGGCCATCGAAATGGGGGTGGACCCGGTCGATCTGGCCAAATCCATTCACCCGCACCCCACCTTGTGCGAGTCGGTCAGCAAGGCTGCGGCCGTCGCTGAAGGGACGTGCACGGACTTGCCGCCAACACGTCGCAAGTAATACCAGTATTCGCCTGATAGTTAAGGCGTATTGGCTCACGGCAGGTGCTATCATCAGCGCCTGCCGTTTTTATTTTGTAATTGGTGTTGTCCATGACTCATCCTGTTCTGAAAGCCGACTCTTCGCTAAGCGACTGGCTGTCCTATTTGGAAACCTTGCATCCGTCGACCATCGACCTGGGTCTGGGCCGGATTCGCGAGGTTGCCCAACGTCTGAACATCAAATTGGATGGGGTTGTCATCACCGTGGGTGGTACCAATGGCAAAGGGTCGACCTGTGCCATGCTGGAAGCGATTCTGCTGGCCGCGGCCTACAAAGTAGGGGTGTACGCCTCCCCGCATCTGGTGCGTTATAACGAGCGCATCCGCTTAAATGGCGAGATGGCGGAGGACGCGCAGATCACGGCGCAGTTTGCTCGTATCAATGAAGCCCGTGGTGATCTGACGCTCACCTATTTTGAGTTTTCCACGCTGGCTGCCTTGATGCTGTTCCAGGAGCAGCGTGTGGACGTGGCGGTGCTGGAAGTCGGTCTGGGCGGGCGTTTGGACGCCGTCAATATCGTGGATGCCGACTGTTCGATCATTACCAGCATTGATATTGATCACGCAGAATACCTGGGCAATACCCGCGAGCAGGTGGCTTGGGAAAAAGCCCATATTTTCCGTCCCGGTCGTCCCGCCATTTGCGCCGATCCAGTGCCACCACAGACCATGCTGGATTACGCCCAGGAGATTGGCGCCGAACTCTGGTTGTTTGGCAAGGATTTCAACTACTCCGGCGACCGCCAGCAATGGGCGTATGGCGGGCGTAGTCAACGACGGGCTGCCTTGGCCTATCCGGCCCTGCGTGGCGCCAATCAGCTGCTCAATGCATCTGCCGCCCTGGCGGCGCTGGAGTCCTTGCATCCTCGTTTGGCCGTCCCTGCCCAGGCGGTGCGTGCGGGCTTGCTGCGTGCGCATATGCCGGGACGTTTCCAGATTCAGCCAGGTCAGCCTTGTGTCATTTTCGATGTGGCGCATAATCCGCATGCTGCTGCCGCTCTGGCGCAGAACCTGGACAATATGCCTCCTTACCCCAAGACAATTGCCGTTGTGGGTATGTACAAGGACAAGGATGTGGATGGCGTCATCGCACGTCTGGCAAGCCGTATTGACCACTGGATGTGCGCCAGCCTGGAAGGGCCGCGCAGCCTGTCGGGTCACGAGTTGGCGGAGCATGTGCGTACCGTTCTGGCCAGCGATCAGATGCCTGCTGATGTGTTGGCACCTGAAGCGGAAAGCAGCGGGCATCGACCCGGTGTGCGCCCTGTTGCGCGTGCTTCGGTCAGTAAAGCGTCAGCGGTCGTATCCAGTTACAACAGTCCCCGGCTCGCTTACGAGGCGGCATTAAAAGAGGCCGGTGACAATGATAGAATTGTCGTGTTTGGCTCGTTTGCGACAGTAGGGCCGATTCTTGAAGCCGCAAACGAGCGCACATCTTCCTGATTATCGGCAAGACTGCTTATTTCATAGGTCTAGGGCTCATGGGTTTATTTTCACGTAACGATACTTCCTCATCGTCGGGTCGCCGCTCCAGTGCTTCCAGCGATTCACAATTATCGGAACTGCGTGGACGGGCTCGTCGCCGTCTGATCGGTGCGCTGGCGCTGGTGCTGGCCGTGGTGGTGCTGGTGCCCATGCTGACTGCTGACAAAACTCCGCCCGAGCCGGAACAGTCGCTGGCGCTGGGCCCGATTACTCAGCCCGCAGGGCAGGGTACGACGCAGACTCGCCCTGGCGAGCTGGTGGTGCAGGAAAACACGCCCACCCCGGTGATTGAGCAGCCCGACGAACCCTTGGTCGCCGACCCTGCTACCAGTAGCGATGGTGGACTGGCCGTGGTCGATCCCGGCTTGCAAACCGATCCGGCTCAGACTGGCACGCCTGCTGTGCCAGCGCCTGAGACTAGCCCTCCAGAGCCCGTCAAGCCCGTGGAAAAACCCAAGCCTGTTGAAAAACCCAAGCCTGCTCCCGCCCCGGCTCAAAACGGTCGTACGGATGATGGTTCGTATGCCCTGGCTCTGCTGGAGGGGCGTGTACCCAACAAGCCTGCGCCTGCCGCTAAACCGGCCGCGCAACAAGGCAACTTCATTTTGCAGATTGTCGCCTACTCCAATCAGAACGATGCCCAGTCGCGCCGTGATCAACTGGTATCGGCCGGTGTGACCAATGCCTATGTGGAGACAGCGCAAAGCGGTGGCAAACCAACCTATCGTTTGCGCGTGGGGCCATTCCCTACGCGCGAAGCGGCTCAGGCGGCCCAGGCGCGCTTGCGTTCGCTCGGTTACGAGAACAGCTTTATCTCGGCTAAGTGAGCAGCTTCGACTATATCGTCCTTGGAATTGTGGGTGTGTCAGGCCTGCTGGGCCTGATACGCGGATTGATCAAGGAAGTGCTTTCGCTCAGCGCCTATTTGCTGGCTTTCATGGCCGCAATCTGGTGGGGACCACGCACATCAGGCTGGATACAAGTCTGGGTAGAAAACGGCTTATTACGTACGGCTTTGGCTTACGGAGCCGTTTTTTTTATGGTCTTGCTGCTGGTGGGGCTGTTGAACATGCTGCTGGCCAGCTTGATCGAGCAAACGGGGCTGACGCCTGCCGACCATGGTTTGGGCGGCCTGTTTGGCGTGGCCCGTGGCGTGCTGCTGGTGCTGATACTGGTCATCCTGGCCGGGCATACCGATTTACCTAAAGAGCCGTGGTGGGAGCAGGCCAAGCTGGCTGAACCTGCAATCCGCGCGGTGCAGTCGATTAAGGCCATGCTGCCGCCGTCTTTGGCAGAATGGCTACCTTATTGAGAACACACTAACGGGAACCAATCATGTGTGGAGTTGTAGGGGTTGTTGCGCGCAGCCCTGTAAATCAGTTGATCTATGACAGTTTGCTCTTGCTGCAGCACCGTGGGCAGGATGCTGCGGGGCTGGCGACCTGGCACGACCAGTTCTTCAGCATGCACAAGGCATTTGGCCTGGTGCGGGACGTATTCCGTACTCGCAACATGCGCTCCTTGCCCGGCAATAGTGGTATTGGCCATGTGCGCTACCCCACGGCCGGCTCCAGCCAGAGCGTGGAGGAGGCGCAACCTTTTTACGTGAACGCCCCCTTTGGTCTGAGCTTTGTGCATAACGGCAATCTGACCAATTGGCGTGAGCTGCGTGAAGAACTGTTCACCATTGATCGTCGCCACATCAACACCAACTCGGACTCCGAGGTTCTGCTGAATGTGTATGCGCACGAGTTGCAGCGTGCCGCTACCGGCCCTGAACTCTCTCAGGACGAAGTGTTTGAGGCCGTGGCTGCCGTGCATCGTCGTGCCCGGGGCGCCTATGCGGTGGTGTCGCAAATCGCGAACTTCGGTCTGGTTGCCTTTCGTGACCCGAACGGGATTCGTCCCTTGTGCCTGGGTCGCAACGTGACCCCGAAGGGTGAAGAATGGATGATCGCCTCCGAGTCCGTAGCCCTGACGGGTTGCGGTTTCGAGCTCGTCCGTGATGTGGAGCCCGGCGAGGCCATCATCGTGGATCTGGACGGTAATCTCAGCAGCCGTCAGTGCGCCGAGAACCCACGCCTGAATCCCTGTGTCTTTGAATACGTGTATTTTGCTCGTCCTGACTCCACGGTCGACGGCGTATCGGTTTATGACGCCCGCTTGTTAATGGGTGAGTACCTGGCCGAGAATGTCGCCAAGAACCTGCGTCTGGCCGATATTGATGTCGTCATGCCTATCCCTGACTCGGCCCGTCCATCGGCCATGCAGTTGGCGGCTCACTTGAACCTGAACTACCGCGAAGGGTTTATCAAAAACCGTTACGTGGGCCGTACCTTCATCATGCCCGGTCAGGAAGTGCGCAAGAAGTCGGTGCGTCAGAAACTGAGCGCCATTCCCATGGAGTTCCGTGGCAAGAATGTGCTGTTGGTGGATGACTCCATCGTGCGTGGCACAACCAGCCGTCAGATCGTGGATATGGCCCGTGCCGCGGGCGCAAACAAGGTGTTTTTTGCGTCGGCCGCGCCACCGGTTCGCTTCCCGAACGTTTACGGCATTGATATGCCTACGGTTTCTGAGCTGATCGCCACTGGTCGCGATGTGGATCAGGTTGCCAAGGAAATTGGGGTGGACGGACTGGTCTATCAGGACCTGCACGACCTGGAGCAATCACTGCGTGATCTGAATCCCCGCTTTGCTGGATTTGAGTCTTCCTGTTTTAGTGGCGACTACGTAACTGGCGATGTGGATGAGGCATATTTGAATCTGTTGGCGGAAGGTCGTAAAAGTGGCCGTGATGTTCCGGATGTGACCGATTAAGCGGATGCCCGCTCGTTGGAGAAAAGCCCGCTCTAAAGCGGGCTTTTTCTATTCCCTGTTCCGGATGCCTTGCGTGTAGGGTGATGTAAATTTTTCTTGTTCGCCAGTAGTGCGCCTGCTTCTTTGGCTTGGTGTCATGTGCTTGGCGTCACGGGCCCCTAATAGGCCTGTTTTCGCTTTGGGGGATTGCTAGGCTCTGACAGGGGTATGGAATCGAGCGCAGCACTTTGCGCGTTCATAGGAGTGCTACGGTTATCCACCCGATGTGCCGATTGACACTGTAGCCGTGGTGCGTAGAGCTGAACTGGGCTGTGCTTTGCTGTGCTTGTGTCAAGGGCAACGCGCTTTGAAAAAAGCCCTGCAAGACTGCAGGGCTTTTCAGGAGGGCTGGCTGTATCAAGCACGGCGTCGCGTGAGCAGGGTCAGCAGCAAGCCCAGCCCCAATAGCACAAACAGTCCCAGGCTCCAGTAGGCATATTCAATGCCCAGCAGGTCTTGACGGGCATCCATGCAGGAGGCGTAAATGCCAAACAGCCAGGGCAGGCTGCTTTCCAGGCCGGACTGGGTGATGAAGCGGTCCGCAAAGGTCTGGTCGCAGCTGAATAAATGCTGTGCGACCGAAACCTGATACCAGGCCGCCAGCACACCGCCCACGCTCGTCGCCAACCCTAGCAGGCTGAACAAGGTGGAGCTGCCCGAATGGCCGAGCTGACGCAGGACGCCGGCCACCAGGCTACATAGACCCAGCACAATGAAAATCAGACGTTGCAGTACGCACCATGCGCAAGGCGGGATGCTAAAGACGTGCTGCGATAGCAGGGCGATACCCACACCTGCGAAGGCGAGCAGGGCAATCAGATAAAAGGGTGCAGCGGACTGGCGGAAAGAGGCGGCCATGGTATCAAGATGCATTTAAAGAATGGAAGGTAGATGCTTCGTGCAGCAAACCCAGGAAAAGTTCATGGAAACCGGCCCAGGTAATCTGCACGCCCAGGCACAACAGGATGAAGGCGGATAGACGCATCACGACAGCCGTGCCATTTTTACCCAGTTTGTATAAAAACTGGGAGGCAAAGCGCAGGGCCAGAAACACGATGACGCTGGCTGCGGCAATCGCCGGTAAGGCCCCCGCGAGCTTGCTCATGGTGCCGGTGACCGAGTTGTCGTGCAAGGTCGCGCCGACCGTGAGCGCCGCCGATAGCGAGCCAGGGCCGCACAGCATGGGAAAAGTTAGTGGATAGAAGGCTTTGGAGCGAATCTGCTCCCAGGAATAGGACTCGGCCATGTTCTGGGCATGGGCCGCGTCAAAGTCCGAGGCATTGATCAGGCGCCAGGCGGTGCCGATCACCAGCAGGCCCCCGCCAATGCGAATGATAGGCAGGGAAATGCCAAAAAAGTTCAGCACGATATTGCCAGCGACCATTGCAATGGCCAGCATGATGAAGATGTTGACGGCCACTTTTTTGGCCAGGCGGGCACGATCGGGCACGCTGGCGCCTTCGGTCAGCGTCAGAAAAATAGGAGCGGCCGCAGGTGGGTTGAGCATGGGCAAGAGCGTGGCCAATGCAAACAGGAAGCTGCGGCTGACATCGGCGAATACGGAGGAGAGTTCCATTAAAGGGGGCGGGCTTATTGAGAAAGGGCTAAACGGACATCGCGCTCCAGGCGCAATTGATGACGGTTGTGTTCGAGGGCGGCGCCACTGAGGATAAAGACGTCTTCGACGCGATCACCCAAGGTCATGACCTTGGCCGAGCGCAGACGTACGTCGTGGCGCTCGAATACCTGGGCGAGACTGTACAACAAACCGCGCCGGTCCGTGGCGCTAAGCGTCAAAATCCAGTCTTGTCCCTGCTCGTCCTGACGCAGGTCCACGGTAGGCTGGATAGGAAACACACGGGCCCGGCGAGAACGAATGTCGCGGTAGGGGTCATGAGCTGGCTCTGAGGGCGGCACTTCCTGCTCCAGTGCCTGACAGAGCTCGGTTTCGATCAGCAACGGGTCGCGTCGCAGCGCATGGTCGTAGGCGGGCAGCATGACAACAAAGCTGTCCAGCGCCCACCCATGCCGGGTGGTGTAGATACGGGCATCCTGGATGCTGACGGACTGGCTGTCAAAGTAGCGACAGATGCGCAGAAACAGGCCGCTGGCATCCTTGGTATAGACCAGCACTTGCAGGGCGTCGGTTTGTCCGGCCGGCCGTATGCGCACAATGGGCGTCTGGCTGTGCGACTGGTGGTAGAGCTGAATGGTATGCCAGGCGATTTCGCTGGCGTCGTGGCGCAGGAAATAGGGTTTGTCCAGCCACTGCCAGAATTCCTCGCGAGCCTCGTCCAGCAAGCCCGCCAGACGGATTTCCCCTGCGGCATCGCGCTTGCGCTGATCCAGGACGGAAACCCCGTCCTTAGCCTGTCTCCCCAGCGCTGCCAGCGTCAGGTTGTACAGGTCCTCCAGCAGTTTGCCTTTCCAGGAGTTCCAGACGGTCGGACTGGTGGCGCGGATGTCGGCGACGGTCAGCAGGTACAGCGCGGTCAGGCGTCGTTCCGTTCCCACGGTCTGCAGGAACTGGAAGATGACATTCGGGTCGCTCAGATCGCGTTTCTGGGCGACCTGAGACATGGTCAGATGTTCCCGCACCAGAAACACCACCAGTTCCGCGTCCATGGGTATCAGATTGTGATCCAGGCAAAACGCCAGTGCGTCCTGTGCGCCCAGTTCGGAGTGATTGCCACCACGGCCTTTGGCGATGTCATGGAACAGGGCGGCAATGTAGAGCAGCCAATGACGGTCAAAGCCGCTCATCAACTGATTGGCCATGGACAACTCTTCGCTGTGCTCGGCCATGGTGAAGCGGCGCAGATTGCGTATGACCTTCAGCGTGTGCTCGTCCACGGTGTAGGCGTGAAAGAGGTCATGCTGCATTTGTCCGACCACGCGCCGGAAAACCGGCAGGTAGCGGGGAAGCAGATTCAGTAGATTCATCAGCCGCAGGGTATGCACAATCCCCTTGTTCTGTTGCAGGATCTCCAGAAACAGGCGTCGATTTTTGGGCTCGGCCCGAAACTTGGCGTCGATCAGCCGCCGTGCATGCCACAGGGCCCGCAAGGTGTCGGCCTTCAGGCCGCGCAGATTGGGCTGCTGCTGCAAATGCAGCATGGCCACAAAGATCAGCGACGGGTCCTGCTCGAAGCCGTCGGGCTGGCGCAGCTCAAGCTGGCCGTGATGAATCTGGAACTGGCTGTCCAGAATGATCGGGTCCTGATCGGTTTGCGGAAATAAATGTTCCTCAATGCTGCGCATCAGGATCAGATTGAGCTGGCTGACAATTTTGGCGGCCCAGTAGTAGCGCTGCATCAGCAATTCACTGGCGCGGCGGGTGGCGGTGGGCTGGAAACCGTAGATTTCTGCCAGACGCGGCTGAAGATCAAACAGCAGCCTGTCTTCGGCGCGGCCCGTTAACAGATGAAGCTCAATGCGCAGGCGCTTGAAGGCTTGCTCGACGCGTTGCAGGGCGTTCAGTTCGGATTCGGTCAGTAATTCTGACTGGGCCACAGCCGCCCAAGTGCGTCCCAAGCCGGCGGCCCGGGCCATCCACAGCAGTACCTGCAAATCGCGCAGGGCACCTGGAGACTCTTTGCAATTGGGCTCCAGCGAATAGGGGGTGTCCTGCAGATGGGCATGACGTTGCTGCTGCTCGGCCTGCTTGGCCAAGAAGAAGGCCTGCGGGTCCATCTGGCTTTGTAGCTGCCGTTGGGCGTGGCGCAGCAGGAGTGATGAACCCGCCAGCCAGCGACTCTCCAGCAAGGCGGTTTCCGTTGTGATGTCCTGGCTGGCCTGTTCCAGACATTGAGCGGGCGTGGCCACATTGTGGCTGGGTGCCAGCCCGATGTCCCACAGAGCGGCAACCAGAGCCTGAATGCGATCAATATCCTGCGCATTAGGTTCGCGCTGCAGGAGGATCAGCAGGTCTACGTCCGAATGCGGGTACAGTTCGCCGCGCCCATACCCGCCCAGAGCCGCGAGGCTGGCCTGGCGGGGCAGGGGATAATGCTCCAGCAACTCACGCAGGCCCTGATCGCAAATCCTGCACAGGCTCTTGAGCAAGCGGTCGCAATGCAGATCCTGTCTGAAGCGCTCGTAGGCCCGAGCCCGGCGGCCAGCAATTCTGTCGCGAAGCTGGGCCAGGAAAGACATGGTTCAGGCCTTGTTGATGATGGCTGGAGGGGCCGGCATGCCGGGCGAGACTGTCAGCACTTCGTAACCGGTGTCGGTCACCAGGACTGCGTGCTCCCATTGGGCTGACAGGCTGTGGTCGCGGGTCACCACCGTCCATTGGTCGGCCAGGGTGCGCAGTTCACGACGACCGGCGTTGATCATGGGCTCAATGGTGAAAATCATGCCCGGTTCCAGTTTTACACCGGTGCCGGGCTTGCCGTAATGCAGCACTTGCGGGTCCTGGTGGAATTTCTGGCCCACGCCGTGTCCGCAGTATTCGCGTACGACGGAAAAGCCCTGCTTTTCGGCGTGCTGTTGAATGGCGTGACCAATATCGCCCAGCGTGGCGCCCGGCTTGACCTGGTCAATGCCCAGCCACATGCATTCGTAGGTGGTCTCGGTCAGGCGGCGGGCCAGGATGCTGGGTTCGCCCACGTAGTACATGCGGCTGGTATCGCCAAACCAGCCGTCCTGGATGATGGTGACGTCCATATTGAGAATGTCGCCATTTTTCAACACTTTATCGCCAGGAATGCCGTGGCAGATCACGTGGTTGACGGAGGTGCAGATAGCACCGGGAAAAGGCGGGTAACCGGGAGGCGCGTAGCCAACTGTGGCGGATTTGACTCCCAGCTCATTGATCCGCTCCATGCACAGACGGTCCAGTTCGCCCGTGGTGACACCTGCTTTGACAAAGGGGGTCAGGTAGTCAAGGATGGATGCCGCCGTCTGGCAAGCGGCGCGCATTTTTTCGAGATCAGTGGGGTCTGTGACGAGAATACTCATAGCAACTTGAACAGGTCTATTGAAAAATAGTAGAATTATAGGCTTTTGTGAATTTTGCAGTTGTGCGCTGGGTCGGTTTAGCCCCGCTTTGGCTCATTCGGACGGTTTGGTCAATCCGAATAAGTGGCTTAAAGAAGAGCCGGAAGGGAGCCCGAACAACGGGTTTCAAACAACGGCGTGCAACAACAGGGCTTGCAAACAACAGCTTACCCGGCAACGGGTGCCAAGCGACAGCCGCCAGGCAAAGCGGGCCACAGGTTGATCCTTCAGGCTTGCTGGCTTGTAGACGCTGGCAGGACCAGGAAAATACGGCCGGACAAGTGCTTGGATCAAACTCAGGCTTTATCCAGTCTGCCCGGACTAGCCGGAACTGAGGTAAACGTGCTGCTGTTTTGAAAAGAAGCGTGTTGTGTAGCACAGGCATGATTCACAACGAATATATGGTCAGCCAGCGTTGCCAGGCCTTGCAAGAGCAACCCTGGGCAACGCCCGGTTCTTGTTCGGGCGGTGCTGGCTAGGCAATCCTCTAGGATACACCTGCAAACCCGGTGCTGTATGCAGGCGGTGGCCAGAAAAGTTACAGATTTGGGCCTGGGTGGCGGACGTGTGGTCCGTTACAAGGTGCAAATCCGTTGTAGTGCAGGCGTATGCCCATGTTGGGCTGCGTCTTATGTTTTAAGTTGTAAATCGCGTGATTGCCCGTCTCGGGGTGTCTGGAATGCAGCCTAGGCTGCGGCCCTTACCGGATACCGGGCAGTTACAAGACCAAACCCTTGGAGAACTTTATGTCTTTGATGCGTGAAATGCTGGAAGCCGGTGTGCACTTTGGCCACCAAACTCGTTACTGGAATCCCAAGATGGCTCCGTTCATCTTCGGTCAGCGTAACAACATCCACATCATCAACCTGGAAAAAACGGTTGTTCAGTACGAAGAAGCAACCAAATTCTTGCGTCAACTGGCCGCTCGTGGCGGCAACGTGCTGTTCGTAGGCACCAAGCGTGCTGCTCGCGAACTGGTGGCTGCTGAGGCCGAGCGTTGCGGTATGCCTTACGTTGACAGCCGCTGGTTGGGTGGCATGATGACCAACTTCAAAACGGTCAAGACTTCCATCAAGCGTCTGAAAGAAATGGAAGGTCAGATGGCTGAAGGCCGTCTGGAAACCATGAGCAAGAAAGAAGCCTTGATGTTCGAACGCGAACTGGAAAAGCTGAACAAGGCCATCGGCGGTATCAAGGACATGAACAACCTGCCTGACGCTCTGTTCGTGATCGACGTCGGCTACCACAAGATTGCCGTGGCTGAAGCCCGCACGCTGGGTATCCCCGTTGTGGCCGTGGTTGATACCAACCACTCCCCAGAAGGTCTGGATTACGTGATTCCTGGTAACGATGACTCGGCCAAGGCAATCGCTCTGTACGCCCGTGGCATGGCTGACGCCGTGCTGGCTGGCCGCGAGCAGAACCTGAACGGTCTGGTTGAAGAAATTGCCGCTGACGAAGAGTTCGTCGAAGTTCAGGCTGACTCTCAGGAGTAACAGGCTCACGGCTGCCTGTCAGACGCCATAAGTTGTCATGGCAGGCAGTTACAGTGACCTTTCGTATCGCCCCGGCTTGGCCGGGGCACGTTCTACAGAATTGGAGAAAACCGTGGCTCAAATCACCGCATCGATGGTTAAAGAATTGCGCGAGAAAACCGACGCGCCCATGATGGAATGCAAAAAAGCACTGACTGAAGCCGACGGCGATATGGCTCGTGCTGAAGAAATCCTGCGCGTGAAGCTGGGCAGCAAGGCAAGCAAGGCAGCTACCCGCGTTACCGCTGAAGGCCTGGTGTCGGTCTACATCGCTGAAGATGGCAAGACCGGTTCCGTGGTTGAAGTGAACTGCGAAACGGACTTTGTCGCCAAGAACGATGATTTCATCGGCTTTATCAACGATATCGCTCAGTTGGTTGCCAAGAATAATCCTGCTGATCTGGCCGCTCTGGCTGAATTGCCACTGGCTGACAGCAACGTTGAAACCGTGCGCGCCGCTCTGGTGGGCAAAATCGGTGAGAACATCTCGATCCGTCGCTTCCAACGCTACGAAACAGCTGGTCAGCTGGCCAGCTACGTTCACGGTGGCAAGATCGGCGTGCTGGTGGATTTCGCCGGTGGCGACGAAGAAGTGGGCAAGGATCTGGCCATGCACATCGCGGCAACTCGCCCCAAAGCCATGGACGCGTCGGGTGTTGACGCTGCCGAAATCGAAGCTGAGCGCTCTGTGGCAGCTCAGAAAGCAGCTGAATCCGGCAAGCCTGCTGATATCGTTACCAAGATGGTCGATGGCGCTGTAGCCAAGTTCCTGAAGGAAGTGACGCTGCTGAGCCAGCCTTTCGTCAAGAACGACAAGCAAAGCGTGCAGCAAATGCTGGACGAGAAAAAAGCATCGATCGCTGGCTTTACCCTGTACGTAGTGGGTGAAGGCATTGAGAAGCGTGTTGAGGATTTTGCCGCTGAGGTAGCAGCCGCTGCCGGCCAAGCCTAATCCAGCTTGTTTTTTCAGGGCAGGCACCGTAGTGGCGGTGCCTGCCCTGCTGCTTTACACTCTCTTCTGTCTTCGTCACTTGGAATCCCACCCATGACTACCCCTCATTACAAACGTGTTCTGTTGAAGCTCTCCGGCGAAGCGCTGATGGGCGAGGACTCGTTCGGTATTAATCGCAGCACAATCATTCGTATGACGGAGGAGATCGCCCAGGTTGCCCAGTTGGGGGTACAACTGGCTATCGTGATTGGCGGGGGCAATATCTTTCGCGGCATCGCTCCGGGTGCCCAGGGCATGGATCGTGCGACAGCCGATTACATGGGCATGATGGCCACCGTCATGAATGCCCTGGCCTTGCAAGATGCCTTAAAGCACCGTGGCCTGGATGCCCGGGTGCAATCCGCCCTGAATATTGAACAGGTCGTAGAGCCTTACATTCGTCCCAAGGCGCTGCGTTATCTGGAAGAAAACAAAGTTGTTATTTTTGCGGCTGGTACGGGCAACCCGTTCTTCACCACGGACACGGCAGCGGCTCTGCGCGGCGCCGAAGTGGGAGCGGAAATCGTACTGAAAGCCACCAAAGTCGATGGCATCTACAGTGCCGATCCCAATAAAGATCCAGGCGCGACTCGTTATTCGCGTATCAGCTTTGACGAAGCGATCGTGCGTCGTCTGGAAGTGATGGACGCCACGGCCTTTGCGCTGTGTCGCGACCAAAAACTGCCCATTAAAGTGTTTTCGATCAACAAGCCCGGTGCGTTGACTCGCGCGGTCTCTGGCGAGGACGAGGGCACCCTGGTTCACGTTTAAAGTTATAGGAATTTAGTCCATGAGTCTTTCCGAGATCAAAGCATCGACCGACAATCGTATGGGCAAGTCCATCGAGTCTCTCAAGACGGGCCTGGCCAAGATCCGCACAGGCCGCGCCACTGCGGGCTTGCTGGATCACGTGCAAGTGGAGTACTACGGCTCTATGGTTCCCGTCAGCCAGGTGGGCAATATCACGGTGGTGGATGCCCGCACGCTGAATGTGCAAGTGTGGGAAAAGCATATGGCCGGCCCGATTGAAAAAGCCATTCGCGACAGCGACCTGGGATTGAACCCGATTTCCATGGGCGAGAGCATTCGTGTTCCCATGCCTGCCTTGACCGAAGAGCGTCGTCGCGATCTGGCCAAAGTGGTGCGTAGCGAAGGTGAAGATGCCAAGGTCGCCATCCGTAATCTGCGCCGTGATGCCAATGACACGCTCAAAAAGCAAGTCAAGGACAAGGAAATCTCCGAGGACGAGGAACGTCGTGCCCAGGACGAGGTCCAGAAGCTGACCGACAAGTATGTTGCCGAGGTCGACAAGTTGATCGCCCAGAAAGAAGCCGAGATCATGACGGTCTAACGGCTTTTGCACAGGTGGCTAGGTGATTTCATTCAGTTCTACCCAAACGATTCCGGAACACGGTCAGGTTCCTGGCCACCTGGCGATTGTCATGGACGGCAATGGACGATGGGCGACCCGTCGTCTGTTGCCTCGCACGGCAGGGCACTTGCGGGGTGTGCAAACTGTCCGGCGTGTTGTTGAAGCCTGTGGCGAGCTTGGCGTGCGCTATCTGACCCTGTTTGCGTTCAGTTCCGAAAACTGGCGACGCCCTGCGGAAGAGGTGTCCCTGTTGATGGGCCTGTTTGTCAAGATGCTGCAAAAAGAAGTGGCAACACTGAAAAAAAACGGCGTCCGACTTCATGTTATTGGCGAATTGTCTGCGTTTAGTGAAGAGTTGCGCGGCCTGATTGCCGACGCTCAAGAGCAGACTCGCGATAACGACACCTTACATTTGACGATTGCCGCCAACTACGGCGGTCGTTGGGATATTTTGCAGGCGACGCAAAAAGCATTGGCTGCCAATCCCCAGCTGGTCGATCATCCCGAACAACTGGATGAGGCCCTGTTCAGTCCCTACCTGGCGATGTCCTACGCTCCTGAGCCGGATCTGTTTATCCGCACGGGGGGCGAGCGCCGTATTTCGAATTTTCTGATCTGGCAGATGGCCTATACCGAGCTGTATTTCACAGACGTGTACTGGCCGGATTTTGACCGGGCGCAGCTTGAACAGGCCTTTGAGTGGTATCGTGGGCGCGAGCGGCGCTTTGGGCGCACCAGTGCCCAGGTGCAGGGTACCCTCGCGCCTTGACGGAGCCTAGTCTATGTTGAAACAACGAGTCATTACCGCCCTGGTCCTGCTGGTCATTCTGGGCGCGGCCATGCTCGCTCCCGTACGCTGGCCTTTGCTGGCGATTTTTGTGCTGATGAGCACCTTGGCCTGCTGGGAGTGGGAGCGTTTGAGCCTGTCTCAGGCGCAGCAGCGCTGGGCCTGGCCGCTGGCCTTGCTCAATGGTGCCCTGATGCTGTGGCTCAGTGTGTACTGGTATGAAACCGGTCCGCGGGGGCAGGCTGCTGACCTGGTGTACCGGGGGCTTGTACCAATAATGGCGGCCTTGTGGGTGGTGGGTGCCACTGGGCTGGTGCTGCAAGGTCAGGCCACACAACGTGCTCAAGGTGTTTTGCTCAGTGTGATGGGCGTACTGGCGCCCCTGGTCGCCTGGGCCAGTCTGTATTTGTTTCTGCATACGCAGGGCATGGTCTATGTGCTCTCCCTATTGGTCCTGATCTGGGTGGCGGACATCGCCGCTTACTTTGCGGGCCGTGCCTTTGGCAAAGCCAAGCTGGCTCCGCGTGTCAGTCCCGGCAAGACCTGGGCCGGGGCAGTGGGTGGTATGGTTGCCGCTTCCGCCTGGATGCTGATCAGCGCCAATTGGCCCGGGAGTTTTGGTGCTGATGTGATGCAGCGCTGGGGCTGGGTGGCCACGGCGGTATTGGGTGTTGCCCTGGCCGCCCTTTCCATCGTGGGTGACTTGTTCGAGTCTTTGCTCAAGCGCCGTGCTGCAGTCAAGGATTCCAGCCAATTGTTGCCTGGCCATGGTGGCGTATACGATCGTATCGATGCCTTGTTGCCGGTTGCTCCTGTGGCCTTGTTGTTAAGTGGGGCGTGGCTCTTTTAGTCCGGTGTGACTTGGACGAGTATGCGTCAAGGAAGAACTCATGAGTTTCCAGCAAGTATGTGTGTTAGGGGCCACTGGCTCTATTGGTGTCAGCACACTTGATGTGATTGCTCGTCATCCTGATCGGATGGCGGTATATGCCTTGAGTGGCCATAGTCGCATGGAGCTGCTCGCCCAACAGGCTCAGGACAGTGCGGCTCGCGTTGTTCTGGTGCCGGACGAGGCGGCTCGCAGCCGTTTTCTGGATGCATGGCAGGGTGGTGCTTTGCCGGAAATCCGGGTAGGCGCACAGGCGCTGGCCGACACGGCTGCCGACCCTCAGGTAACGACCGTCATGGCGGCCATTATTGGCGCGGCTGGCTTGCCTTCGGCCTTGGCCGCCGCGCGTGCCGGTAAGCGGGTATTGCTGGCTAATAAAGAGGCCTTGGTCGCCGCGGGACGTATTTTCATGCAAGCTGTGCAAGAGGGCGGGGCACAGTTGATGCCCATCGACTCCGAGCACAGTGCCATTTACCAATGTCTGGCGGGCGAACTGCCTGCCGAGCCTGGCCAGCCGGTTGCCGGCTTGCGTCGTTTGTTGGTGACGGCTTCGGGTGGGCCCTTTCGCTCGCGCGCACTCTCTGAGCTGGAGACGGTTACACCGGAGCAGGCATGTGCTCATCCCAACTGGAGCATGGGTCGCAAGATTTCGGTGGATTCGGCCACCATGCTCAACAAGGGTCTGGAGGTCATCGAGGCGCATTGGCTGTTTTCTGTGCCCGTTGACCAGATTGATGTGGTGGTGCATCCGCAAAGCGTGATTCACTCCATGGTCGAGTATATAGACGGTTCCGTCATGGCGCAGTTGGGGCAGCCTGATATGCGTACGGCGATTGCCTATGGTCTGGGCTTTCCGGAGCGCTTGTACAGTGGCGTGGGTCTGCTCGATCTGGCCACGATGGGACGCCTGGACTTTGAACAGCCCGATTTTCAACGTTTTCCCTGCTTGAAGCTGGCGTATGAGGCCTTGCGCGACAGTCAAGCCGCCTGTGTGACCCTGAATGCGGCCAATGAAATTGCCGTGGACCGTTTCCTGGAAAGACAGATTGGCTATACTCAAATTCCGGCAGTGATCGAGCACTGTCTGGACAAGCTCAATGGCCGGGCCAGTCAGGCTTTGGATGCCCTGGATGGGGTTCTGGCACTGGATAGCGAGACACGGTCACTGGCGCTGGACTATTGTCGATTTTCAGCGCGTATTTAACAGGAATTAACATGCTCTTCACCGTTCTGGCTTTCCTGGTGGCCCTGGGCGTGCTGGTGACCTTTCACGAGCTGGGTCATTACTGGGTGGCTCGTCGTTGTGGAGTCCGTGTCGAGCGCTTTTCCATTGGTTTTGGCAAGGTGTTGTACCGTCGTTTCGACAGGAACGGCACTGAATGGGCCGTATCGGCGCTGCCCTTAGGTGGCTATGTGGCCATGCAGAACGATCCACCTGCTCACGCGACGCAGGCGCAGATCAACGAATCCTTCAATCACAAACCCTTGCGTCAGCGGGCCGCCATTGTGCTGGCCGGTCCCCTGGCGAACCTGATCCTGGCCGTGGTGATCTACGCCGTGGTCGGTTTGTTGGGCACGCAAGAGCCCATTGCGCAAATCGGCCCCGTGCCTGCAGGGACGCCTGCTGCACAGGCCGGCTTTCAGGCGGGAGACCGTTTGGTGTCGGTCGATGGCAAGCCTGTTGATTCCTGGTTGCAGGCGCGTTGGGCATTCATGGATGCCTTGTCTTCCGGCGGCGAGCTGGAAGTGGGGGTGAAAGACCAACTGGGGCGGGAACAAAATCGTTACCTGACTTTGCCGGCCGGCGAGATTTTGCCGGATGGACAGGACCTGATGGCCCAGGCAGGCCTGGTTCTGCGTCCGGCTCGTTCGATTGTGCAGGAAGTGTTCAAGGAAAGTGCGGCCGAGCAGGGCGGGCTGAAAGAAGGGGATGTCATCGTCCGCCTGGGTGATCTGGCCGAGCCCGGCATCACCCCGTTTGTCCAAAAAGTGCAACAATCGGCCGGCCAGACCCTGGAGCTGGATGTACTGCGTGCGGGTGAGCTTGAGCGTTTGCTGGTCACGCCCGCGAGCGATTCGCAAGGGCTGGGACGCATTGGTGCGCAGGTGGCGGCAGACATGCCCATGACACTGGTACGTTATGGCCCCATCGAGAGCGTGGAGCGCGGATTTACCCGTACGGCTCAGACATTCTGGTTCTCTTTGAAGATGATTGGGCGCATGATTACCGGGGAAGTCTCTGTACGGAATGTCAGCGGGCCGGTTACTATTGCCGATTATGCGGGTCAGACCGCCAGAATAGGCTTGATCGCCTACCTGAATTTCCTGGCGCTGATCAGTATTAGCATTGGTTTACTGAATTTATTGCCCGTACCTATGCTGGATGGCGGGCATCTACTGTACTATGCCATCGAAGCCGTACGCGGCAAGCCCGCTTCGGAGCGCATGATGCTGCTGGGTCAGCGCCTGGGTTTGGCCTTGTTGGCCGTACTGATGAGTATTGCTTTTTTTAATGACATCACCCGCCTTTTCAGTTGAGAGCGGGTGGCATACAATTTCCAACCATTTGACCGACCAAGGATTGTCCAGGATGTCGTTTAGCCGGAAACCTACTTTTGCGTTGCGTGTTCTGCCCGTATTGGTGGCAAGTTTGCTTGCTCCCGCCTTGGCGAATGCATTTGCACCGTTTGTCGTGCGCGATATTCAAGTCAACGGTATCCAGCGGGTCGATCCCGGCGCCGTGTTCGCGTCTTTGCCTGTCAAGGTTGGTGAGTCCTTCTCGGAAGAGCAGGCCGCAGATGCCATTCAGCGTCTGTACGCCACAGGCTTTTTTAGCGATGTGCAAATTGACACGGGCACCAATGTGCTGATCGTCAATGTCAAAGAGCGCCCAACCATCGCCTCCATATCTTTTAACGGCATGCGTGAGTTCGATGCCAAGAATATTACCAACTCCCTGGCTCAGGTAGGCTTTGGAGAAGGGCGGGTTTTTGACCGTTCCATGCTGGAACGGGCCGAGTTTGAGCTGAAACAGCAGTACTTGTCCAAGGGCAAGTACGGGGTGGAAATTACCCCTATCATCACGCCGTTGCCGCGTAACCGTGTCGGCGTCAGCTTTGACATCTTTGAAGGCGGTCTGGCCAAGATCAAGGAAATTCGCATTGTCGGTACCGAGGCGTTCTCGCAAAGCGATTTGCTCGACCAGATGGAGCTGACCACCTCGGGCATGATGACCTGGTACACGGGCACCGACAAGTATTCCCGCGAGAAGCTGGAAGGTGACATGGAACGCATCCGTTCCTACTACCTGAATCGAGGCTTTCTGGAGTATTCCGCCGAGCCGCCTCAGGTGTCGATTTCGCCCGATCGCAAAGACATTTACATCACCCTGACGATTCATGAAGGCAAGCCGTACACGCTGAGCAGCGTGAAGCTGGCCGGTGACTTGCTGGGTCTGGATGATCAGATTCAACCACTGGTTCAGCAAAAAGAGGGGGAAGTGTTCTCCTCGGAGAAAACCAGCGGTACGGTGAAAGCCATTACCGAATACCTGGGTGGCCTGGGCTATGCGTTCGCCAACGCCAACCCCAATCCGGTCCTGGATCGCGAAAATCATACGGCTGACCTGACCTTCTATGTTGATCCGGGCCGTCGCGTGTATGTGCGCCGTATCGAGGTGGGCGGCAACGTCCGCACGCGTGACGAGGTCGTGCGCCGTGAGATGCGTCAGCAGGAGGCTGCCTGGTACGATTCGGACGCCATCAAGTTCTCCCGTGATCGCGTGGATCGTCTGGGCTACTTCAATGAAGTGGATGTCAATACCAAGCCTGTGCCCGGCTCGCCGGATCAGGTGGACGTCCAGGTGGACGTCAAGGAAAAACCCACGGGTCTGGTCAACCTGGGTGTCGGGTATGGCTCCACCGATAAGCTGATGCTCTCGGCCGGGATCAGCCAGGACAATATTTTCGGTAGTGGCAATAGCTTGTCCTTGCAGGTCAATACCAGTAAGGTGAACCGCACAGCGGTAATCAGCCATACCAATCCGTATTGGACAACAGACGGCATCAGCAAAACGACTTCGATTTACTATCGTCGTACCACGCCCTACCAGTCCAATGACGGCTGGGGCGACTACCAGAACACCGCGATCGGTGCCGGTTTGAACTTTGGTGTGCCCATCTCGGAATACGACCGTATTTTCATGGGCGTCAATTTCGAGCAGAACAAACTATCGCGTCTGAGCCCTCAGTACACTCCGCTTGCCTACCAGGATTACGTGCAGGAGTATGGTGAGCGTACCAACACCTTCATTTTCAATCTGGGTTGGTCCAAAGATACCCGTGACAGCGCGATTGCTCCCAAGAAGGGAAGCCTGACCAGCTTGTCGGCCGATATGGGTACGCTGGATTTGCGCTACTACATGCTGCGCGCCAGCCATCAGCACTACATTCCATTGGGTCGCGCATACACGCTGGCCTTGAATGGAGCGATTGACTATGGTCGCAGCATTGGCAGCAAGACTTTCCCGGTTATCAAGAACGTTTACGCCGGTGGTATCGGTTCGGTACGTGGTTACGAGGGTGCGTCCCTGGGCCCACGAGACACCCTGACCGGTGACTATCTGGGTGGTTCGCGCCGTATGGTGGCCAATGCCCAGCTGTACCTGCCGTTCCCAGGCGCATCACGTGACCGCACCTTGCGTTGGTTCGTTTTTGCCGATGCTGGCAAGGTCGACAACACGAGCGGTGGTTGTGCAATGGGTCGCCCTGATCGTCGATCTGAAGATCCCTGCGGCTGGAAGTACGCCGCCGGTCTGGGCTTGTCGTGGGAATCCCCGCTGGGTCCTTTGCAGCTGTCCTACGGTCGCGCCTTGCGCGCCAAGGAAGGCGACGATAAACAAGCCTTCCAGTTCCAGATTGGTACCGCTTTCTGATGTTCGTGTTTAGTGGCACAATTGCACTATTCTGCAGCCTAATTTGCAAGGTAGATTTTTCATGAAGTCAAACATCGCATTAAAACTTACAAACATCGCCCGCAGCTTGTCGCGTGGCAATAAAGCGCTCGTTCTGGCTGCCGCGCTGGGTGTTGGCGCCATGACCGCTGCACCTGTTGTTCAGGCACAGACAAAAATCGGTTTTGTCAGCACAGAGCGCATTTTGCGCGACTCCAAGCCAGCCAAAGCGGCCCAGACCAAGATCGAGGCAGAATTCAAGCGCCGTGACGAAGAGCTGGAGCGCATGGCCAACAACCTGCGTTCGCAAGCTCAGAAATTCGACAAGGACGCTCCTGTGCTGTCCGAGTCTGATCGCGTCAAGCGTCAGCGCCAGCTGGCTGATCTGGATTCCGACCTGCAGCGCAAACGCCGCGAGTTCCAGGAAGACTTCAATCGTCGCCGCAACGAAGAATTCTCGGCCATTGTTGAGCAGGCTGATGCCGCCATCAAACGTATTGCTGACTCCCAGGGCTACGACCTGATCATTCAGGACGCCGTAACGGTTAGCCCACGTGTGGACATCACCGAGGAAGTTCTGAAAGCATTGGGCGGTTGATGCACTATGCCGGTATTGCTGAACGTTGATCAGGCTGTACAGCTGTCTGAACTTATAGACGCCATCAACAAGACCGGACTGGATTGCAAGCTGCCAGAAGGCGTGAAAGAGCCTATGCCCCGGATTCGGGGCCTAGGCTCTTTGCTTTCTGCGGGCCCGGAAGAAATCAGCTTTCTATCCAATCCCAAGATGCAGGATCTGCTGCAGCAGACTGCCGCCGCGGTGGTGATTTTGACGCCGCAAGTCTACGAAGGTCTGGACGTTGAGCCCTCCTTTATCCCGGTTCTGTGCTCTCAGCCGTATTTGATGTATGCGCTGCTCGCACAGCGTTTTGATCAAGTGCGGATGGCTCAGTTGCCCACGGGTATTCACCCCAGCGCTGTGATTGATCCCAGTGCTGCATTGGGCGACGGTGTGTCGATCGGTCCATTTTGTGTGGTGGAGGCAGGCGTCAAGATCGGACGGGGCACCCGTTTGGGTGCGCATTGCGTGATTGGCGCAGGCTCTACCTTGGGGCAGGACTGTTTGCTGCATGCGCGCGTGACCCTGTATCACGAGGTGCATATTGGTGATCGCGCCATTTTGCACTCGGGTGTGGTGCTTGGTGCAGACGGCTTTGGCTTTGCTCCGGACCCCGTCAAGGGCCAGGGCGCCTGGGCCAAGATTGCGCAGATCGGTCACGTGCGGATTGGTGATGATGTTGAAATCGGAGCCAACACCACGGTGGACCGAGGAGCGTTGGACGATACGGTGCTGGCCAATGGGGTCAAGCTGGACAATCAGATCATGATCGGGCACAACGTGCAGGTCGGTGAACATACGGCCATGGCGGCCTGTGTGGGGGTGGCCGGCTCAACCCGGATCGGGGCGCGGTGCACGATTGCCGGGGCGGCCATGCTGTCCGGGCATCTGGTCTTGGGTGATGATGTGCACATCTCGGGCGGTACCGCCGTTACCTCCAGCATCAGCCAGCCCGGACGTTACACCGGAGTTTATCCCTTTGCGGGGCATCAGGACTGGCAGAAAAATGCTGCCGTGCTGGGGCAATTGAGCGGTTTGCGCCGTCGCCTGCGTTCCTTGGAACGGCAGCAGGCGGATGGAGCAAATGAATCATCTGAACATATCAATAAAAATTAAGCAGGACAGGACATGGAACTCGACATTCGACAAATTATGGATCGCCTTCCTCATCGTTACCCGATGTTGCTGGTGGATCGCGTTTTGGAACTGGTGCCTGGCAAGAGCATCGTCGCCATCAAGAACGTGTCGATGAATGAACCCTTTTTTACTGGCCACTTTCCGCACATGCCGGTTATGCCTGGGGTCTTGATCATTGAAGCCATGGCCCAGGCCGCCGCCTTGTTCTCGTTTACTGATCCTGAAGATCCGTACGCGAAAGTGGACAACAAGCTGGCTTACTATCTGGTCGGTGTGGATGGTGCGCGTTTTCGCAAACCCGTGATGCCGGGCGATCAACTGCGCCTGGAAGTGACGGCTGACCGCATCAGCCGCGCGTTGTGCAAGTACACGGGTCGCGCATTGGTGGACGGCCAAGTGGTCGCCGAAGCCAAAATCATGTGTGCTATCCGACAATTGGAAGAATAGTTTATGCGTATTCATGAAACGGCCATTATCGAAGCGGGCGCTCAGCTTGCCGATGATGTCGAGGTCGGGCCCTACAGCATCATTGGGCCCAATGTCACGATAGGGGCGGGCACCAAAGTAGGCCCGCACTGCGTGATAGATGGCGTGACCACGATCGGTCGCAACAACCATTTCTACCGTTTCTGCTCCATCGGGGGCATGCCGCAGGACAAGAAGTACGCCGGGGAACCCACTCGTCTGGAAATCGGCGATGGCAATATGGTTCGTGAATACGTCACCATTAACACCGGCACGGTGCAGGACGTGGGAGTGACCCGTGTTGGCAACGACAACTGGATCATGGCCTACACCCATATTGCGCACGATTGCCAGATCGGCAGTCATACGATTATTGCCAATAGTGTTCAGTTGGGCGGCCATGTGCATATTGGCGACTGGGCCATTCTGGGCGGCTTGACCGCCGTGCATCAGTTCGGTCGCATCGGTGCGCACAGCATGATTGGTGGCACCAGCTCGGTCCGTCAGGACATTCCTCCTTACGTGATCGGTGCAGGTGATCCATTCCGTCCAGTCGGTGTCAATAGCGAAGGCCTGGGTCGTCGTCACTTTTCTGCCGAAGCGATTTCGGCCGTCAAGGAAAGCTACAAGCTGCTGTACCGTCGTAAATTGACCGTCGAGCAGGCCGTTGAGCAGATGCAGGCCTTGCAGCAGGCGCAGCCCGACTGCCGGGCAGCGGTTCAGGTCATGATCGATTTTCTGAACGATTCCAGTCGGGGTATTTGCCGACCATGAGCAGCGCCTCCAGCCCAGTAGCGGCACGTTCAGGCGGGTCGGGGCAGACAGGGGTCAAGCAGGATTTGCGCATTGGGATGGTGGCGGGTGAGCCCTCTGGCGATTTGCTGGCGGCTCGCATCATTCAAGGCTTGCGCCAAGGCCATCCCGACTTGTGGGTAGAGGGCATAGGCGGACCCGAAATGGCGGCGCAGCAATTTCATCAGTTTTATCCCATGGATGCCTTGACGGTATTCGGTTATGTCGAGGCGCTGAAACGCATTCCCGGGCTGGTTTCTACCTACCTGGGCATGCGCAATCAGTGGTTGCGGCAACGCCCTGATGTGTTTGTAGGCATCGATGCCCCCGACTTCAACTTGCGTCTGGAACATCGTCTGCGTCAGGCCGGGGTTCCAACGGTGCATTTTGTGGGGCCCTCCATTTGGGCCTGGCGCTATGAGCGCATCCATAAAATCCGCGAAGCCGTGTCTCACATGTTGGTGCTGTTTCCTTTCGAGACCGAGATCTACGAGAAGGAAGGCATTCCCGTGACCTATGTGGGTCACCCCTTGGCGGCGAATATTCCCTTGCAGCCGGACAAGGCCGACGCGCGTCGGCGGCTGGGCTTGCCCGAGACAGGGCGTATATTGGGCGTCTTGCCTGGCAGCCGGTCTTCCGAGGTCAAGATGCTGTCACCCCGTTTTTTGCAGGCGGTGCAGATCTTGCAGGATCAGGAGCCGGATTTGATGATTCTGGTGCCCATGGTCAATCCTAAGCGCCGTCAGGAATTTGAGGAAGCACTGGCCCAACACCCCGTCCGTAACTTGCACATTATTGATGCCAATACAGCCGGTATTCGTCAGCCTGATTCGGAAGGCGTGGTTCGTCCACCCGCCTGGACGGTGATGGAAGCCAGTGACGCTGTGCTGGTGGCCAGTGGTACTGCCAGTCTGGAAACCGCCTTGTACAAGCGGCCTATGGTTATTTCATATGTGCTCAGCCCCATGATGGAGCGCATCATACGGTGGAAGTCTGGTCAGGACCGGCCTTATGTGCCTTGGGTGGGTTTGCCTAATGTGCTGGCTCGGGATTTTGTCGTACCTGAACTGCTGCAAGAAGACGCCGAGCCCAGGAAGCTGGCGCAAGAGTGCTGGAAAGCCTTGAGCGATCAGAGCTATGTGGCACATATCGAGCAAGTCTTTACCGAAATGCATTTGACCTTGCGTCGGGATACGCCCGCGTTGGCGGCCGAGGTCATTGTGAATATGGCGCGTGCATGAAGCAGCTGGATTTATTAGTCAGTAATGCCTCGGCGGGTTTGGTGGCGGGGCTGGATGAGGCAGGGCGTGGCCCTCTGGCAGGTCCCGTCTTTGCCGCTGCCGTGATTCTGGACCCGAGCAATCCCATTGAAGGCCTGAATGATTCCAAGAAGCTGACCGCCAAACGGCGTGAAGCCTTGGCGGTGTTGATCAAGGAAAGGGCGTTGGCCTGGGAAATTGCCAGCGCTAGTGTGGCGGAAATTGACGACATCAATATCTTGCACGCGGCCATGTTGGCGATGCAGCGAGCCTGCAATGGCCTGAGTGTCAAACCCGAACAGGCTTTGGTGGACGGCAATCGCATTCCCACTGGCCTGTGTTGCCCGGCAGAAGCCATCATCAAAGGTGACGCCAGCCATGCTGCCATTGCGGCTGCATCAATTTTGGCGAAAACAGCGCGGGATGCAGTCTGTCTGGAATTGCACCGAGACTATCCCGAATACGGTTTTGACCAGCACAAAGGCTATGGGACGGCCTTTCATCTGCAACGTTTGTCCCAGCACGGGCCGTGTCCCGAGCATCGTCGAAGTTTCGCGCCGGTACGCGCATCTCTAGTTAGGTAAGTTGAAGAAAATGAGGCTGATTGAATCCAAAGATAATGCGCTATTCAAACGAGTGCAGCGCCTGGCTCACGACAAACGCGAGCTGGATGGGGGCGATCAGCTGATTTGGTTGGAAGGCATCCATCTCTGCCAGATGTGGCTGGAGCGCCGTGGCTTGCCGGAACTGGCGGTGTTTGAAATGGATCGCCATTCGGACGAGCTGTTGGAACTGGCTCGTTTTTTACCGGGTCATCTCAGTGTGACGTTCAATGCCACGCTGATGAATGCGGTGTCCCAGGTAGGCCAGGGGCAAGGCGTGGGCTTTATTGTGCGTGTGCCGCGCGGGCAGGCGTGGACAGCGCCTGCTGGAAGTGCAGTCTTGCTCGATCAGGTGCAGGACCCCGGCAATGTGGGCACCGTACTGCGAACCGCCGTGGCGGTGGGCATGGAGGCGGTCTACTTGACGCCGGGCTGCGCCAGTGTCTGGTCCCAGAAGGTGCTGCGTAGCGCACAAGGCGCGCATTTTTCTATTCAGATTCATGAGCAGGTCGAGGGCCTGGAACTGCTTGAGAAAGCCGGCTTGCCGGTTTTGGTGACCTCTCTGGGGCCTGACACTCAAGACCTGTATGAATCTGCCTTGCCTGCACACGCAATATGGGTGTTTGGCAACGAGGGGCAGGGCGTCAGTCCTGCTTTGCTGGCCAAAGCCAGCCAGCGTTTGTTCATCCCCCAGGCGCCCGGGGTGGAGTCCCTGAATGTGGCCATTGCCACGGCGCTGTGTTTGTACGAACAGCGTCGCCAGCATAGAAAGTAATAGCGCTGCTGTGGGTGGGTGGCAGCGGCATGCTGCCTGCGTGGCCTGGGCAAGACGTGGGCTGAATTTGTCGTGGCACGGGTCGGACAGACAGCCTTGCAATCCCCCTCTCCACGACCTTGACGATGTCGCGTGTGGCGTGTCTTGAGGGGCTAAACAAGCGGTGATGACTCTGCCGTCCAGCGTGATGGGCATGCTCGCGCCTGAGAGCCGGGGCGAAGGCAGATCAGGGAGGTACATTCTGCCGTACATACGGCTGGTGCTGCGGGATAAGTGGGCCGGAGAAGGGTTAAATAAAAAAAGCCCGAGTTCGGTGAAACACCGACTCAGGCCTTACGCTCATTGCCGCTCCGCTTTGTTGCACTGCGGGCAAACGCTGGCGTCGACTTCAGTAAGAACGGCGGTCCAAACCGACATCATCCAGAATCTTGGTGGAGATTTCCTCAATCGATTTGGTCGTGGTCGACAACCAGGGGATGCCTTCCATGCGCATCAGGCGTTCTGCCTCGGCGACTTCCATGCGGCACTGCTCAATCGAGGCGTACTTGCTGTCGGGACGACGTTCATTGCGCACTTCGGACAGGCGGTCCGGATGAATGGATAAACCAAAGATCTTTTTTCGGTAGGGGGCCAGGGTGGCTGGCAGGGTGCCGCGCTGAAAGTCTTCCGGAATCAGCGGGTAATTGGCGGCCTTGACAGCGTACTGCATGGCCAAGTACAAGCTGGTCGGGGTTTTGCCGCAGCGTGACACGCCCACCAGAATCACATCGGCTTGTTCCAGGCCATTCACATACTGGCCATCGTCGTGGGCCAGGCTGAAGTTGATGGCTTCAATGCGGCTGTTATAGCGCTTGGACATGCCGCCCGAGTGCGAACGGCCTACGGAACGGCTGGATTTCACGCCCAGGGCACGCTCAATGTGTCGTACAAAGGCACCAAACAAATCCAGGAAAGTGCAGTTGGCCGCGCCAATGATGTGGGCCATCTTGGGGTCGACCAAGGTGCTGAACACCAGGGGCTGCTGACCCTGGTCCTGGGCACACTGATTGATGCGGTCTGCGACAGACTGGGCTTTCTCGATGGTGTCGATGAAGGGAATCCGGACGGCCTGAAATTCGAATTGAGCGAATTGCGACAGGACGGAGTTGCTGAAAGTTTCGGCGGTAATGCCCGTGCTGTCGGAAACGACAAAGACGGTACGCTCAATAGGAGAAGAAGACATGGAATAAGTCGTGCACAAAGCTCGGGAAACGGTACAATTTGCAAGATTACCATTTACCGCTCGAATCGGGGTATGGAAAGGCAGGTTTGCTTAAGACAGATTGCACAGACACCGCTGTGACGGTCCCTGTCTTAAGCAAACACGCTTTTTTTTCTATTCAAGGTGACTTATGTCTTACGTAATTGGTTTCGACAAGCTCCGCATGACGGACGTCGACACAGTAGGCGGTAAAAACGCCTCGCTGGGTGAAATGATCAGCCAACTGGCCGATGCCGGTGTGCGCGTGCCAGGTGGTTTTGCCACCACAGCCGAAGCATTCCGCGTTTTCCTGAAAAACAACGATCTGGACAAGCGCATTCAGCAGCGTCTGGACGCTTTGGATGCCGACGACGTTCGTGAACTGGCTGCGGCCGGTGCCGAAATCCGTCAGTGGATCATCGACACGCCGTTCCCGGCCGAGTTTGAAAAAGCCGTACGTGAGGCGTTTGCCGAGCTGGACGCTGACGGCAAGGGTTCCTTTGCCGTGCGTTCGTCCGCCACCGCCGAAGACTTGCCTGATGCTTCCTTTGCCGGTCAGCAGGAAACCTACCTGAACGTGGTGGGCATCGACGAGGTGTTGAGCAAGATTCACCACGTGTTTGCTTCCCTGTACAACGACCGCGCTATTTCTTACCGCGTCCACAAGGGCTACGCCCACGCTGAAGTGGCTCTGTCTGCGGGTATTCAGCGTATGGTGCGCTCGGACAAGGGCAGCGCCGGTGTGATGTTCACCCTAGACACCGAATCGGGCTTCAAGGACGTCGTTTTCCTGACTTCCTCCTACGGTCTGGGCGAAACCGTGGTTCAAGGTTCGGTCAATCCGGACGAGTTCTACGTGTACAAGCCAACCCTGGCTTCCGGTCACTACCCCATCATCAGCCGTCGTATCGGCTCCAAGCTGATCAAGATGGAATTTGACGAAAGTCGTACCACCGATCACGCTGTGCGTACCGTGGACGTACCTGTGTCCGAGCGCAATCGTTACTCCCTGAGCGACGAAGAAGTGATCGAACTGGCCCGTTACGCCACCATCATTGAAAAACACTACCAGCGTCCTATGGACATTGAGTGGGGCCGTGATGGCATCGATGGCAAGATCTACATCCTGCAAGCCCGTCCCGAGACTGTGAAGTCCCAGCAAGGCAGCAACGATGTGCAAGAGCGTTACCGCCTGAAAGCCACGGGCGAGGTACTGGTCACTGGCCGCGCCATTGGCCAGAAGATCGGCTCGGGTAAAGTCCGCATCGTGGCTGACGCCTCCGAGATGGATCTGGTCAAACCCGGCGACGTGCTGGTGACTGACATGACGGACCCCAACTGGGAACCCATCATGAAGCTGGCGTCGGCTATTGTCACCAACCGTGGCGGCCGTACCTGCCACGCTGCGATTATTGCTCGCGAACTGGGCATCCCCGCCGTGGTCGGTTGCAACAACGCCACCGACGTGCTGAAAGAAGGTCAGGAAGTGACGGTGTCGTGTGCGGAAGGCGACGAAGGCCGTATTTACGACGGTCTGCTGGAAACCGAGATCGAAGAAGTCAGCTGGGGCCAGATGCCCGAGATCGGTCTGAAAATCATGATGAACGTGGGTAACCCACAACTGGCTTTCGATTTCTCGCAAATCCCCAACGATGGTGTGGGTCTGGCTCGTCTGGAATTCATCATCAACAACAACATTGCCATTCACCCCAAGGCGGTTCTGGACTACCCCAATGTGGATAGCGACCTGAAAAAGGCGGTGGAATCGGCTGCTCGTGGCTACGCCAGCCCACGTGCTTTCTTCGTGGAGAAACTGGCTGAAGGTATCGCGACCCTGGCCGCTTCCTTCTACCCCAAGCCCGTCATTGTGCGTTTGTCGGACTTCAAGTCCAACGAATACCGCAAGCTGGTGGGTGGTTCGCGCTACGAGCCCGAGGAAGAGAATCCCATGCTGGGCTTCCGCGGTGTGGCTCGCTACCTGTCCGAAGACTTCGCAGAATGCTTCAAGATGGAATGTGAAGCCCTGAAGAAAGTGCGTGACGAAATGGGTCTGACCAACGTCGAGATCATGGTGCCATTTGTGCGTACCCTGGGTCAGGCAGAGCGTGTGGTTGATCTGCTGGCTTCCCACGGTCTGGCTCGTGGCGAAAACGGTCTGCGCCTGATCATGATGTGCGAAGTACCTTCCAACGCCATTTTGGCCGACAAGTTCCTGCAATACTTTGACGGATTCTCCATCGGTTCCAACGATATGACTCAGTTGACTTTGGGTCTGGATCGCGACTCCGGTATGGAACTGCTGGCTGCCGACTTCGACGAGCGCGACGAGGCGGTGAAGTTCATGCTGAGCCGTGCCATCAAGGCATGTCTGGCCCAGAACAAATACGTTGGTATTTGCGGCCAAGGCCCCAGCGACCATCCTGATCTGGCCAAGTGGCTGAGCGAAGAGGGCATTATTTCGCTGTCGCTGAACCCTGACACGGTTGTGGACACCTGGCAGCGTCTGGCCAAGGCTTAAGTCCTGATTCCTGCCAGCGTCTGCCTGGCAGGGTGCTGGCGGAGGCCAGTGGCTAAGCGCCACAACAACACCCCGGTGTGCAATAGGCACACCGGGGTGTTGTTGCATCTTGGGGCAGGGTTATCTTGGTTGCGGCACCCGGCCGATCTGGGATTTGCTTGCTGGCGGCTGGACCTCTGTGCGTCACTTCACTTTTGTCTTAGCCGCTCCTTCGACGTTGCGAAACGTCTCTGTACGTCGCTACGGTTTTTCAACGCGCAGTTCGCGAACACGGACTCGATCAGTCCTAGAAGGGGCAGTTTCGTATAGATCCGGACAGGGTAGAGGGAAGGGGGCCCCCCTTGGCTGGGCAGCCTTCGTGCAGAGGGCGGGCTCGCTGTGTGGCGTGCGTGTGCCGGGTTGGCGGCGCAAAGACGCTGCGGGTGGTGCAGCGTAGTCGGGTAGGTTTCCAGGAAGCCAGTGTCTTAACTGGCTGGGTCCAGCTGATAAACGTGCAGGAACATATCCAGAATGTGTTCGGTTTCGTTTTGAATGCGCTCTTCGCTCCAGGGCTCCATGGCTCCCATGAGCAGCAGCACAATCTCGCCCTCACTCAGGCAGCGAAAGTGTTCCACCATTAAGGTGGGGTCCAGCTTGCGCAGGGTGCCGCGTTCAATGTGGCGGGCAAAAAAGCACTTCACCCCATCCCAAATCTGGTCGTCCAGCATGTCCATGAAGCGCTTGCCAATATCGCTATGGCCACCTACCGAAACCACGATACGTAGTAGTTGAGCCGTTTGCTTCGAGTACAGATTGCTCAACATGGGAAGCAGGAAACGCCGCAACTCCTCGCGTATATCCCCTTCACAGTCAAGCTTGGTCAGGACCTGCTCGGTAAATCTCTGGGCTCCCGTCAGCAGGACAGCCAGCAAGAGGTCTTCTTTGGAGGGGAAGTAATTGTAGAGCGTGCCCTTGGAACCGCCTGCCAATGCGGCGATTTGGGACATGGACGTAGCCTCAAAACCATTCTCACGAAAAACCTCGGAAGCGACTTCCAGGATTTTGTCGCGGCGTTCGCGCCCCTTTCGAGTCGCACGTTGGGATTTTCGGGGAACATCGTCATGCATAGTGGCAGGCAGAAAGGAAGTGAACAGGACAAAGTCAGCATCATACCGTATCAATGGCTGTTGTGCTGCTGCCCTATTTCGATCGTTAAGGGAAGGCAAGACTAACGTCCCGATTTTACGCCATGCACCACGCAAAGACGTATTTCTTTGCGTCAGTCTTTGATCTGCTACCCATTCAGGCCTCTAAAAACAGCACGGGTCCTTGGCGGTCCACAAGCTCGTCTGGCTGAGTGACCCAGATCGTGTTTGCGTATCGCTATAGTCCTTATCTGTTTTGATTTAAAGTATAAGGCGACGGTTCTGATACTCTCTTTGCTTGAGGTAAGTCCCAAGGAGTTTTGGATGTCTACTACGCAGCCGTATCAAGTGGTAATCGTTGGGGGTGGGGCAGGTGGGCTGGAGCTGGCCGCCAAGCTGGGGCGTCAGTTCGGGCGCCAGCATATCTTTTTGGTCGATAAAGACAGCGACCATATCTGGAAGCCGTCCTTGCATGAGGTTGCTGCGGGCACCTTGGATATTCATCGCGAGGGCCTGTCGTATTTCATGCTGGCGCGCGATTGTGGCTTTACCTTTATTCAAGGTGAGATGACCGGCATAGACCGTGCCCGACGCACGATCACGCTGGCCCCGGTTCTGGGGCCCGATCATGACGAGGTCTTTCCCGAGCGCACCTTGAGCTACGGCACCTTGGTGATGGCTGTGGGTAGCAAATCGAATTTTTTCAATACGCCGGGCACCCATGAGCATGCGCTGGCGCTGGACTCGACACATCAGGCCGAGCGTTTTCGTTTGAAGTTGCTCAATGAACTGATCAGTGTGACCCGTCGCGCGCAGCGAGAACCGGGGGCGCCACTCTATATCAATATTGTGGGGGGCGGGGCAACCGGGGTGGAACTGGCCGCTGAGCTGCTCGAAGCTCGTGCGGATTTGAGTATTTACAGTATTCCAGGCAGCAGTTCTGACCGCGAGGTGTGCATTACCCTGCTGGAAGGTGCCGATCGTATTCTTTCAGCCTTGCCGCCCAAACTGTCTGCCACCGCGCAAAGTTTGCTGGCGCAGCGTGGCGTGGCCGTGCGTACCTCGGTCAGGGTCAGCCGAGTGGCCGCTGATTACATTGAGGACGCGCAAGGGGGGCAATATCCCAATGATCTCTGCGTCTGGGCGGCTGGAATTGAAGCCCCCGCCTTTTTGGCGCAGTTGGGTCTGCCCGTTAACCGAATCAATCAACTGGTGCTCGATGCCTGCCTGGCCACGCCGGACCCTTACATCTGGGCCTTGGGAGACTGCGCACAGGTGCCATGGGACAAAGAGGGTCAGTTTTTGCCTGCCCGTGCCCAGGTCGCTCACCAGCAGGCCAGCTATTTGCGCAAGCGGCTGGCGGCACGCATTCAGGGCAGGCCGGTTGATGAAGCGCCCTTTGTTTACAAGGATTATGGTTCGCTGGTATCGGTGGGCCACAGTCGCGGTGTCGGCAGCCTGATGGGGGTGCTGTCTGGCAAAAGCTGGTTTGTGGAAGGGCTGCTGGCGCGCATCATGTACATGAGCCTGCACCTGATGCATTACATGGCGATTTTGGGGTTTGCACGTACCGCAACCCTGGCTTTGGGCCGCTTGCTCAGCAAACGGGCCGCCCCTCGTGTTAAATTACATTGAGATTTAGAACAAAACGGGCTTTTCAGCCCGTTTTATTCATTTGTCTTACGGCGGGTGTCGTGTTTCATCAAGCGTTCTTGTTCGCGCTTCCAGTCTTTGTCGCGGGAGACATCACGTTTATCGTGCAGTTTTTTACCGCGCCCCAGACCGAAGTCCAGCTTGATACGACCTTTTTTGTAGTGGAGGTTCAGGGGAACCAGGGCGTAACCGCGCTGCTCAACCTTGCCGATCAGTTTACTGATCTCCTCGGCTTTGAGCAGCAGTTTACGGGTACGAGTCGCGTCGGGCCGGATATGGGTTGAGGCGGTGGGCAAGGCACTGACGTGCATGCCCAAAATAAACAACTCGCCCTCGCGCACGATGACATAGCTTTCTTTGAGCTGGACATGCCCAGCCCGGATCGCCTTGACCTCCCAGCCTTCCAGGACCAGACCGGCCTCAAAGCGCTCTTCGATAAAGTATTCGTGGGTAGCCTTGCGATTATCAACAATACTCATGAATTAATTGCCAACCATAGATTGTAAAATCAGAACATTCTATCTATTAACCAGACCTGATGCATACAGTAAAACGCTCCGTCCTTCTTCCTTATAGCTGCGAACAGATGTTTGACCTGGTTGCAGAGGTGGAAAAATACCCTGAGTTCATGCCTTGGTGTGGTGGTGCCAGTGTCAGCCAGCGCGACGAAAAGGGGATGGAAGCCTCAGTCACCATCAGCATCGCGGGTATTCGCCAGACCTTCACCACCCGTAACGAGCACGACTATCCTAACCGCATTGTGCTGCGCCTGGTCAAAGGGCCGTTTTCTGCCCTGACGGGGGACTGGCAGTTTACGCCTTTGGGGGAAGACGGGTGCAAGATCGTGTTCACCATGGAGTACGAGTTTTCCAGTCGCGCCCTGGAGATGGTGGTCGGTCCCATTTTCAACCGTGTTGCCAACAGTTTCATCGACTCCTTCACCCGTCGCGCACAAGAGGTGTACGGTGACTGAATTATCCGTTAGCGTTGTGGTGGCAACCCAGGCCCAGGTCTGGAAAGCCGCCTTGCGCTTGCCGGCTGGCAGTTGTGTGCGTGACGCTTTGCTACAGGCCGGTATTGCGCAAGGATTGCGTGAATGTGGCTTGCCGCCCCTGGATGAGGCGTCGAGCCTGGAGGGCTTGAAGGTCGGCGTCTATGGCCAGCGCTGTCAGCTCGATCAGGTGTTGCGTGATCAGGATCGCGTTGAGATCTACCGTGAACTGGTCTTTGACCCCATGGACTCCCGCCGCCGCCGCTATGCGCACAAGCTGGCGGCTCGCGCTGCTGCCCGACCCCGCCGCAAGCCCGTCCGCGCCTAGTTCTTCTGCGCCTGCGCGTCAGGCCGCTACTTTCGGCTAGACTGTCGCCTCCTGCCTTGCACTGCCCCCTATGAAACGGCTGATTGTCATCAGCACGACAACTAAAGGGGGCAGCTCGCATTATGGTGGGTAAAAATAAGGAGACGGACATGATACTGACAGACGATCAGAACGCGTTTGCGCAAGCGGCTCGCGAGTTTGCGCAAGGTGAGCTGGCACCCCATGCGGCGCATTGGGACGAGGAACAGATTTTCCCGATCGAGGCCTTCCGTAAAGCGGGTGAATTGGGTTTTTGCGGCTTGTATGCTCCGGAGTCCATCGGCGGCCTGGGACTGGGGCGTCTGGAGTCCAGCCTGGTGTTTGAGGAAATGGCGGCGGTTGATCCCTCGACCACGGCATTTCTGACGATCCACAATATGGTGACCTGGATGGTTGGCACCTGGGGCACGGATGAGGTCAAGTCCCAATGGGGCGAACTGCTCAGCAGCGGACAGAAACTGGGCTCGTATTGCTTGACAGAGCCTGGTTCGGGTTCGGATGCGGCGTCGCTGCGTACCCGTGCCGAGCGTGACGGCAATGACTATCTGATCAGTGGCAGCAAGGCCTTTATTTCCGGAGCGGGCGATACCGATGTGCTGGTGGTGATGGCCCGTACCGGAGGCGACGGTCCCAAAGGCATTTCGGCTTTTGTGGTTCCTGCGGATGCGGCGGGTATTACCTATGGTCGCAAAGAACTGAAAATGGGCTGGAACAGTCAGTCCACGCGCGGCATTACCTTTGAGCGTGTGCGCGTTCCTGCCTCGGCCCTGCTGGGCCAGGAAGGCGAGGGCTTCAAACTGGCCATGAAGGGCCTGGACGGTGGGCGCATCAATATCGCCTGCTGCTCGGTAGGCGCCGCCCAAGGCGCTTATGATGCGGCCCGTCAGTATATGCAGGAGCGCCGCCAGTTCGGCAAGCCGCTGGATCAGTTTCAGGCGCTGCAGTTCAAATTGTCCGATATCCTGACCAGCGTTGTGGCTGCCCGCCAAATGGTGCGGCTGGCGGCCTCTCATCTGGACGCCGGTAGCAGCCAGGCCAGTACCTACTGCGCCATGGCCAAACGTATGGCCACCGATCTGGGTTTTCAGGCCTGCGTGGATGCGCAACAGCTGTTTGGCGGTTATGGTTACCTGAAGGATTATCCTGTCGAGCGTCTGGTGCGCGATACGCGGGTGCACCAGATACTGGAAGGCACCAACGAGATCATGCGTGTCATCATTGCACGACAAATCATTGATCTTGGAGCTGATATTCGATGACGGATTCTGTTTTGTTTGATCGCCTGCCCGGCCAGAACGGGAAGGCGATCGGTGTTGCTACGCTGAACCGCCCGCAAGCCCTGAATGGACTTAATCTGGAAATGTGCCAGCTGCTGTTCAAGCAGTTTCAGAAATGGGCGCAGGACGCCAGTATTGCCATGATCGTCTTGCGCGGTGCCGGAGAAAAGGCGCTGTGCGCAGGGGGCGATCTGCATTCGCTGTACGCCTCGATGCAAAAGAACCAGGGGGGCTCGGCCTGGAATAATGAGTACGCCCGCGAATTTTTCGATGTGGAGTACCGCCTGGACTATCTGATCCATACCTTCCCCAAGCCGATTTTGTGCTGGGGTGACGGTATCGTGATGGGTGGGGGCGTGGGCCTGTTCAACGGCGCCAGCCATCGTGTGGTGACAGATACCACGCGTTTTGCCATGCCCGAGATCTCCATTGGTCTGTTCCCGGATGTGGGCGGTACCTGGATGCTGTCGCATCTGCCTGCGGGGATCGGCCATTTCCTGGCCCTGAGCGGCGCGCAAATCAACGCCTCGGACTGCCTGTTCCTGGGCTTGGCGGATGCGTACTTGCCACGATCGCATTTCGACGCCTTGCTCAAGGCCCTGCAAGCCACGGATTGGTCTGATGAACGCGCTGCTCGTGACAGCAGCCTGCATCAGGTCCTGCGCACTCTGGCAGAGGGCGCTCGCCCCGATAGCGGCCCACTGGAGCAAAATTACGCCATGCTGCGTGATGTCTGCGCCAGCCGTGAATTTGAACGCATGACACAGGCTCTGCAGCAGTGGCAGGATAGTGCCGACCCCTGGCTGTCGCGTGCTGCACAAACCTTCGCCAAAGGGGCTCCTGGTTCGGCTCGCTTGTCCTTTGAGCTACTGGAGCGCGTGCACCACCTGTCCTTGGCCGATGTTTTCCGTCTGGAATACATCGTCTCGCTCCAGTGTGGTGTGCAAGGCGATTTCCAGGAAGGCATACGCGCACTGCTGATTGACAAGGACAAACAGCCACGCTGGAATCCGGCGTCGCTGGAACAGGCCGATGCCCGCTGGGTGGAACGCTTTTTTGTTCCGGCGTGGCCTGCAGACAGGACTCATCCCTTGGCTGACCTGTAAATTCAGGCAGACCGCTGCGGCGCCTGACGGCGCCGTTTTCATAATGACGAGGAGACAAAATGAGTAACACGATTGCATTTATCGGGCTGGGCCATATGGGCAAACCCATGGCGCTGAATCTGCTCAAAGCCGGTCATCGTTTGAAAGTCTTTGACCTGAATGCGGAAGCCATGAAGGAATTGCAGGCGGCGGGGGCGCAGGTGGGCGAGTCAGCCGCGCAAATCGCCAAAGAGGCACAGATGGTCTTTACCATGCTGCCCGCTGGCCGCCATGTTCGTCAGGTTTACGAGGGCGAGAACGGCTTGCTGCAGGCGGTGGCCCCGGGCACGGTGCTGGTCGATTGCAGCACGATTGATGCGCAAACCAGCCAGGATCTGGCGGCCAAGGCAGCCAAGCTGGGCTTGTTGATGCTGGATGCGCCTGTCTCCGGTGGTACGGGTGGCGCAATTGCCGGTACCTTGACCTTTATGGTTGGGGGTGAGGATCAGGCGCTGGAAAAGGCGCGTCCTTATCTGGATGCGATGGGCAAGAACATTTTCCACGCCGGTAAAGCCGGTGCGGGTCAGGTTGCCAAGATTTGCAACAATATGCTGTTGGGAATTTTAATGGCGGGTACCGCTGAAGCCTTGGCGCTGGGCGTTGCCCATGGTCTGGACCCTGCCGTGTTGTCGTCCATCATGGCGCGCAGCTCGGGGCGCAACTGGGCCACCGAACTGTACAACCCATGGCCCGGTGTCATGCCGGATGTGCCGGCCTCGCGTGACTATCAGGGGGGCTTTGCCACCGGTCTGATGCTCAAAGACCTGGGTCTGGCTGCGGATGCCGCCGTGAGCCAAAATAGCGCGACGCCGTTAGGCGAACTGGCCCGTAACCTGTTCGCCTTGCACGCGGCCCAGGGTCAGAATGCCGGACTGGATTTTTCCAGCATTCTTAATTTGTACCGTCAGAGGCGCTAAGTTCTGGGAGAGCGTAGGGCAGGGGCTGCAATTCCAGTGCCTGTCCTTGCTCCAGTTGAAACTGGCCTTGCTCCAGGTCCGCCAGTACCACTTCCATCAAGACATACAGACGCTGCTGCTGGGCCTGCCAGGCACGATTAATGATACGGGCGGCAACGATCGGCTCGGCCCCTCCCTCGGAAGGGACTAAGAATACGTCTGCTGCTTCCTGGCCTGCAGGGGGCGCATCCAGCCGGTCCGTGCGGGCGGCCATCATGCGACGCTTGATGGTGCCCCGATAGTGGCTGCGCGCCACGACCTCCTGGCCGGGATAACAGCCTTTTTTGAAGTTGATCCCGTCGATCAGGTCCAGGTTCAGGGTCTGGGGAATGAACAGGTCCTGCGTAGCGGCGCTGACCCAGGGCAAGCCCGCCAAAATATCTGCTGTTTCCCAACGGCCTTCAGAAGCCTGCGCGTTCGCAGCTTGCTGCGAAGAAATCCGCCAGTGCCGATTCATGCCCTCCAGCGTGCCGGGGGCTTGAATCAGGGTGTCGCCACCCTCGCGCTGCAAATTCCAGACGGCTTGGGCGGCAGATTGATCGGCCACACCATAAACCTGCAACTCGGTCAGGCTGATGGTGACCTTGCTGCGCAGCACGAACATGCGCAGGCGCTTGATCAGCGCTTCGCTGAGATCACGACGCACCAGAGCAAATACGGTGTCGGTCGCTTCGCGCCAGAGCACCAGGGTCGCCAGGCTGCGCCCTTTGGCGGTGCAGTAGGCGGCCAGACAGGCACGATCGGCACCCAGATGCTCCAGGTCATTGCTGACTTGGGCATGAAGAAAGGGGACGGCATCCGCTCCCTGAAACTGGAGGACGCACAAATCGGGCAAGGTGAACGAGAGAGGGGCAGACATTCCGGTCATGGCTGAGCGAAAGAATAAATTTAAACATCAATCATACCGTGGGTAGGGCCTGTTCCAGGCTCATATCCCCGCTGACAACAGGGCATGTGCGTGTTCGCGTGTTAAGGGGACGATCGGCGCACGTCATTTCCATGCCGCCTTGTGACACATCGTCAAGAACAGGCCGCCCCATTCTGTTTACAATAGCGCTCGCATGAAAAAAAACGTCAAAATCTTCTCTGCCCTGTTGGGCCTTGTGGTGGTTGCCGCCTGTGTTCTCGCGGGTGGCGCCTGGTATTGGGCCAAGAAGCTGCCCGTGAACATGGGTGCTGAACGCATTGATTATGTGGTCCCTGCCGGTTCAGGGCCGCGTGCGATTGCGCGCAGCATGCAGCAGGCTGGCATTGATATCCAGGAGGACGCCTTCGTCTGGATGGCGCGCCTGACGGGTCTGGATACCTCGCTGCAGGCCGGCGCCTATGAGGCGGTGCGTGGTGATACCCCCTGGACAGTGATGGAGCGGATGTCCAGCGGCAATATGCTGCAGACCCGCCTGACCATTCCGGAGGGGTGGACCTATCAGCGCATTCGTGACACGCTGGCGAACAACCCGCAGGTTCGACAGACCTTGGGCGAGGTCAGCGATGCCGATTTGTTAAGCCGCCTGGGTGTTGAAGTCGGACATCCCGAAGGTTTGTTTTACCCCGATACCTATGTCTTTGTTCCGGGTACGGCTGACGTGGATATCTTGCGACGCGGTTTTCTGGCCCAGCAGGAGCTCTTGGAGCAGTTATGGGCCGACCGTGATCCTGATTTGCCGTTGAAAACGCCTTATGAGGCGCTGATCATGGCCTCCATTGTGGAACGTGAGACGGGTCACAGCCAGGATCGGGCGCGAGTGGCGGGGGTGTTCATGAACCGCTTGCGCGTGGGTATGCCTTTGCAGACGGATCCGACGGTGATTTATGGAATGGGTTCAGCCTATGAGGGTCGTATCCGCAAGCGTGATTTGACAACCGATACGCCCTGGAACACGTACACTCGTGCGGGTCTGCCGCCCACTCCGATCGCCAGTCCGGGCAAGGCCTCCTTATTGGCGACTTTGCATCCGGAAAAGCACGATTTTTACTATTTTGTGTCGCGGGGTGACGGTACCAGCGAGTTCTCGGCCAATCTGGCGGCGCATAACCGGGCCGTGGCCAAGTACATTCTCAAGCGTTAGCGCCAGAGTGCAAGACAGGCCGGCGCTCGATGAAGGAAGGCCGGCCATGGCAGATCCTGTCCGACCGGGGCCGAGCTGGCGGCCTCTTACGCCAGCAAGCCGTGGCGCTGGGTAAATCCGCGCCAGAGGTCATGGACCTTGTTTGCCAGCTCTGGCAAGCCGGCATCGTTTCGGATCAGGTAGTCTTGCGGGGCACGCGCGATCCCCCATTCCGAGGAGTGCTGGCTGATGACCGGGTTGCCAGGGCGTTCAATATGCCATATCTCCCCGCCATTTTGACGGATGAAGTCGGCTTCGTTTTCGTAGCGAATATCTTTAATCAGCAGGCAGCGTGCCTGGCTCATATCCGGTAGCTGGTGGCTCGGTGCACGCAGGGGCAAGGCCTGACGGCGTTGCTCGAAGTCGGGATACTGCGACAGGACCCGGCTGCGCAGGTGTTCAACGGCCTGACGTGGACTGAGTCCCCAAAAGCTGTCCACACGGTCGGCTTGCTCGCCGTCCAACTGTTCGGCCGACAAGCCGTAAAGAGCGGGCAAAGCCAGGGCCCAGACCGAATAGTCCTGCGGTTTGCGAACCAGGGCGGCGCCTGGCCCGAACTTCAGCAGATGTTGGGCGCGGCGCAACCAGTGATCGGGATCGCGTTCGCGCATCCAGTCTGTTCCCAGCAACTGAAAGCACTGCCGCGGGGAGCGCTGCCATAGCGCGATAGGGACTTCTTTCAGGCTGTCGTCAGTCCAGGCCTGGGCGGGACTCAGGCCAAACAGCACCTCGCAGCCCATTTTGACAGGGTCGGCCAAGGCATAGGCAGCCAGTAAAGGGGTGTGGGCCAGCAAAAGATTGGCCACGGTATCTTTGCCTGAACGCGCTTTGGCGGCCAGCCCGATCAATAAGCTCACTTCATCATCCTTGGTAGTGGAGCAGGCATTTTACCGGTTCATATTACAATGTGCGCTGAGCCGTTCAGGCAAGGGAGACCATCTTGTCTTTCTGGCGTGAATCAGGCCTGTTGATGTGCAACCTTGAGGCAATACGGTGTCTGATAGTTTGACTTTTCTACCCTGGCAAATCGAGACGGCTCAGGCCTGGCTGGGTAATCGAGAGCGTTTTGCCCATGCCTGGCTGATCCATGGTCTGCCCGGTATCGGCAAGACGCAGTTCGCCCGGGCGGCTGGAGCCAGTTTATTGTGCGAGCAGCCTGTTCAGGGACTGGCTTGCGGCCACTGTCAGGCCTGTCAGTGGGTGCGTGGGGGCAATCACCCGGATTTGCGTCTGTTGCGTCCTGATGCGATTGCCTTGGAGGAGCAGGGACCCGACATGCAGGAGGGCGATCTGGCCAAGGACGCGGCAGCCCGTAAAAATCCGTCTCGGGAAATCCGGGTGGAGCAGTTGCGACAGTTGCAGCACTGGTTCAATACGGCCACGCATCGGGGAGGCTGGCGCGTCGCGGTCGTGTATCCGGCTCAGGCCTTGAATCTGGTGTCTGCCAATGCCTTGCTGAAGGTATTGGAGGAACCGGCCGATCGTACTGTTTTTTTGCTGGTGGCCGATGCCCCCGATCGACTGCTGCCAACGCTTGTCTCACGCTGTCGCCGCTTGCCTTTGCCGGTACCGGATGCTCAGCAATCGGTGCAATGGCTGCAGCAGCAGGGGCTAGAGCACGCATCTGATTGGTTGGCAGCCTGGGGGGGAGCTCCCTTAAAGGCGTTCAGCGCCAGTGAGGCGATGCAGGCGCCGTGTCCGGACTGGCTCAGTGCCTGGATCGAGGGTGTCTTGAAAGCTGGCCGTGAAGCGGACTTGTCGCTGGCCGATACGCTGGAAAAACTTCCGGTTCAGGAATGGGTCGATCATTGGCAACGTTTGTTCGTTGATATTCAGTTAAGTGGTTTTGCCCAGTCAGCGCGTTACTATCCCTCGTTGCAAAAACAGATTGATGCGCTGGCGGCTCAGGCCAATTCGGCGGCCCTTACCGAAGCGCTCAAATGGCTGGCCCAGCAAAAGGCGCTGGGCAATCATCCGCTCAATGCTAAATTGTTGGTTCATCATGCCTTGGACCGCTTGCACCAGGCATGTCGTCGTGTTTAAGAAAAGTACCTCTCATCATGTTTGTTGATTCGCATTGCCATCTTAACTTTCCCGAACTTGCTGAAAATCTGGACGCCATTCTGGATAAGATGCGTCAGAACCAGGTGGGCTGTGCGCTAGTGGTCAGCGTCGATATGGACGACTGGCCCGGTTTGATGGAGTTGGTCCGTCCGCATACCCATTTGTTTGCCTCGGTCGGTGTACATCCGGACTACGAAAAGGTGACCGAGCCCACCGTGCAGGAGCTGGTGACGCTGGCTCAGGACCCGAAAGTCGTGGCTATCGGAGAGACGGGCCTGGATTACTACCGTTTGCAAGAGCCGTTGGAATGGCAGCGCGAGCGCTTCCGTACCCATATACGGGCCAGTCGTGAATCGGGCCTGCCCTTGATTATTCATACGCGTTCAGCCAGTGAGGACACGATTGCGATCATGCGCCAGGAGCAGGCTCAGCTTGCGGGGGGCGTCATGCATTGCTTTACGGAAACCTGGGAAGTGGCGCAGGCGGCCCTGGACCTGAATTTCTACATTTCCTTCTCGGGCATCGTCACCTTCAAAAATGCCACCCAGCTCCAAGACGTGGCGCAACGGGTGCCGCTGGACCGCTTGCTGATTGAAACCGATTCGCCCTTTCTGGCTCCAGTTCCGTATCGAGGTAAAACCAATAATCCTGCTCTGGTCATTCATGTGGCCGAGAAGATTGCAGAATTGCGGGGTATTTCCGTCAAGGAGGTGGAAGAAGCCAGCACAGAGAATTTTTTCAGGTTATTCAATAAGGTACGGCTCTAAGTTAATCTGAATGAGAGATTCGTTTACTACTCTGCGGGATTGAGTAGAGCATAGCCAGCAGAACGTGGGATGCCTGTTGATTCTTAGGTAATTTGTCAAATAGTCAGGCTAAGTGATTGATTTTAAATAAGTAGTGCCTGTGTTTTCAGGATGGGGTGAACGCGGATAAGCCCTCGCTCCAGACGGAGCAATAGGCGGCGATATTGACAAACAAGGCAGCGCGGTCATGCTAGTCACGCACGGCTTTGACGGGCGTCTAGTGTCTGAGGCATTTCCAGATTTTTAAGACTATATTGATGTTTATTATCAATTGCTTAGCGGATTTATATGATCCTTTTTCTGAGAAAATACCTACTGCCAAGAGGGAACGGCTTGAGATTCGAAAGAGCTTGTTTTTCCGCTTCAATACCTCATCAAGCACCTTAAGAAAAGGACTTAAGTTAATGATTTTTAATAAAAAAGTAATAAGAAGGCCTGTTCTTTCCATGATGCTGCCTCTGGCCCTGCTGATGTCCACCTCTGTGCAGGCGCAGGAGCCTGAGTTGGAAAGCCGGAACTGGTATTTGGCGCTGGAAAATGATCGCCCCAACATCATTGAGCAGGAATTCATCAAAGGGGCGAACCCTAATGCGGTGGACTCCAAGGGCAATCCCTCTTTGATGCTGGCGATCCGCAACAAGTCCTGGAAAGTGGTGGATACCTTGCTGGCCAATCGCCAAACCAATGTGAACATCGAGAACGAGGCCCGTGAAACCCCCATGATGTATCTGGCCCTGATGGGGGAAACCGACCGTTTACGTGATTTGCAGGCACGAGGAGGGCAAGTGAACCGAGTGGGTTGGTCGCCCTTGCACTACGCAGCCTCTAAAGGTCATGAAGACACGGTACGCTACCTGCTGTCGCAAAAAGCGATTGTGAATGCGCCCGCACCCGACGGTACCAGTCCCTTGATGATGGCGGCCTTATCGGGCAAACGTGCGGTGGTGGATCTGTTATTGGCGGCCGGTGCAGACCCAGGCATGCAAAATGCCCAGGGTTTGAGCGCTGCAGACTGGGCGCGTTCAGCCAACCACGATCAATTGGCCGCCTATCTCGAACAGACGCTTGCCCGCAAGGCCGGCTCGACTCCTCCTCCCGCAGGATCATCTTCGGGAGAGAGTGTACAGACCTATGGTGTGCCCGAACGCGTGGAGCAGCCCGATCTTAATCGGGTCCAGACTGTCACGGTCGAGCCTGCCGCTTCGCCTGCGGCGGACAGTACAAGTTCTGCTCCCGCCGCTTCCAGTGGTACCAGTCGTTACTTTGATCTGGATCGTTTCGACAAGCCCGTTCAGCCTTAAGCCTTGGGCAATAAAAAAGGAGCCTTCAAGGCTCCTTTTTGCTGAGACGGCGAACTTGTAAGGCTTGCTGGTGCTGATCCCACCGTTTTCTGTTGTACCTGTGCGTGTCGATTTGCTTTGTAAAAGCGATCAGGCCACCCGGCACTTCTGGCCGTGTCGGTTACGCGCTTGTTTGATGTGCTCTGCTTGGCTGGGAGGCCTGGACAAAACGGTGGAAACCCTGCAGATACGTGCTCAGCAGGTTCAGGGTGTGCTCATCGTGTAACGTGCCCGCTGCGTCAAAGGAGTTCTGTGCGCGAGACACCATCAAAGAGCCCCCGCTGTAGAGGGACACGCCCAACATTTTCAGTGTGGGCAGCCAGGCCGCCTGGGATGAAATCGTGCCAAATCCCCCCATGGAGGCACCGATCAACCCCGTTAAACGTTCTGAGAAAATGGCGTTCCTATCAGTGCGTGACAGCCAGTCAATGCCGTTCTTGAACACGCCGGGTATGCCATTGTTGTATTCGGGGGTGACCAGAAGGAGCGCGTCTGCATTCAGAATTTTTGCTTTCAAGCTCAGTACCGCCTCTGGAATGCCGTTGCTGCTTTCGAGATCACCGTCATACAGGGGGATGCCGTGCAAGGTTGCCACTTCAACCGTCATGCCCTGAGGGGCCTGGGCTTGGGCTGCATGAGCCAAGGCGGTATTGAAAGAGCCCTGGCGCAGGCTCCCAGAGAGGGCCAGCACACGACAAGGCCTATCTGAACTTACGACGTCCCTGGTCTCACGCAGCGCTTCGCTGAGTTGATCAATGACCTGAATCCATTCGGGCGCATCCTGCAGGCGTTTTTCCCGAATGAAATCCGCCTGGGAGGCATCCCAAAAAGGGGCATCCGCCAGCAGGACGTCGTTGGGCAAGGGGCGGTGTTCGTTCAGAAAGCGGGCAATCGCCTCAGGTGAGTTCGGCAAGCCCAATTGGGCAAACAGGTCGTGAAAGCGGAACAAATTATCAGACATGATGGCGGGACCAGGTAAAGAGGGGACAGGGCGCTGGCAGCAGGCTGGGTTTCGGATCGGCAGGGCAGCGATGCCGGGCTTGGGGTAGCGTGCAACAGCGTGTGGGCTAGGACAGGCGGCCAGAGGAAGGCCGCCTTTCTGCTCAGTCAAGCGGTTTGGCTAGTTGGCGGGCAGATAGTCGGGGCGCAATATGCCTTTCAATTGGGAGTAAGGCAGCAAGAACTCAGGCTGACCGAAGGAATAGGGGGCGATCTCATAGGGGTTGTACTTCACCAGCAGCCCCTGGTCCGTCAGCGCAACATTCTGAGCGGGCTGGAAAGGCCACATTCTGTCCCAGCCGGCGCGATCCTCGCGCGCTTCGCTCAGGCCGGAGAGCCAGTTCTGATGGGCTTGACGTACCAGTTCCTGGAAAGGTTTGATCTTGCCTGGGGCGATAATACGATCCAGGGGCAGGGCCATTTTCAGGCGATTGTCCCAGTTGATGAACTGCGTGGCCGTAATACCGTGAGCGGCACCGGTCATGTAAATGCCTGAACTTAGCTCTACAACGGTCAGATCGCGGTTGCGGTAGCGCGTACGGGCTGACAGATGAACTTCATCGCGATGATTGGCCGTGGCCCAGTAGTAGTTCTCGAACTCTTTCAAACCACGATAACCGGGATGGCGGTCGGTGATGACGGTCATGTGTGCCAGGCTTTCATCGACCAGCCCGGTTAGCTCAGGATTACCGGGGAAAATCAGGGATTTGACTTCCAGGCGCGGGCATTCGCCGGTACAGCCAGGCTTGATGTGCTTGTAGTTCAGGGATTGGGTAAAGACACCGTCTTTTTCCGTCTGATCCTGGGTTTGCGTGGGGATCAGGGAAATATTGGAGCTTGGCGTGCTGGAGCACGCCGACAGAGCCAGGGTTGTCAGGCCAATAAGCAGCAGCTGATAAGGGCGCTGTAAGGTCATGGAGTCGTAGTCCTATCGAATGGTTTTGGAGTCTTGGCCAAAAAGGATTTGACGGGCTTTCGCATCATGGACGGGAGAGCCTGGGTTGATTGTCTCGACCAGTGCGTAGGCACGACCCGTAGCTGGTCGTTCGGCAATACGCTGGAACCAACGCTTCAAATGGGGAAAGTCGTCCAGGTTCTGGCCTTGGCGCTCATGCGAGACAATCCAGGGGTAACTGGCCATGTCCGCAATGGAATAGTCTCCGGCGATAAAGTCGCGCTGCGCCAGATGCTTGTTGAGCACGCCATAGAGGCGACCTGTCTCACGCACATAACGATCTATCGCATACTCGATTTTTACCGGGGCATACACATTGAAATGATGGTTCTGACCGGCCATGGGGCCCAGCCCTGCCATTTGCCAGTAGAGCCACTGCAAGGTTTCGGTGCGGATGCGCAAGTCTGCGGACAGGAATTGTCCGGTTTTTTCGGCCAGATACTGCAAGATGGCGCCTGACTCAAACAAGGAGATGGGCGCGCCGCCGTCTTGCGGAGCGTGGTCGACAATGGCGGGAATGCGATTATTGGGGGCGATACGCAGGAACTCGGGTTTGAACTGGTCGCCCTGAGCAATATTGACGGGGTACAGGGTGTAAGGCAGACCGGACTCTTCCAGAAACATCGTGATTTTATGTCCGTTGGGAGTGGTCCAGTAATACAGGTCGATCATGGGTTCTCCTGGCTGAATGAAGATGCGGGCCTGTTTGCCGCAAGCAGGCCGGATGACGGGGCCGGCAGCGCTGGGCTACTATTGTTTGCCTGAATACGGTTTATAGGAAGTCAAAGACTGTTATGAGCAAAATCTATCATAATCCGCGCTGCAGCACTTCGCGCAATGCCCTGGTCCTGATGCGAGAAAAAGGACGGGAGCCCGAGATCATTGAATACCTGAAAACCCCCTTGTCGCGCAGCGAACTCAAAGCGCTGATTGCGGCCACGGGTCTGACGGTGCGTGAGGCCATGCGTAGCAAAGAAGCGATTTACAGCGAGTTGAATCTGGACAATCCGGATTTAAGCGACGAGGAGTTGCTCGCTGCCCTGGAAGCCAACCCCATTTTGCTGAATCGTCCCATTGTGGTGACGGAAAAAGGGACGCGTCTGGCGCGTCCCCTGGAAGTGGTGCAGGAAATCCTGTAACTGGATTTCCTGCAACGGCGGGCAGGTCTGGATCAGGGCGCGATGGCCTCCAGGGCGATACGGATGGTGACCTCATCACCGACATGGGGCACATTGGCAGCCATGCCAAAGTCGCTGCGCTTGATCTCGATCTTGCCATCCGCACCCAGGGCGGGTTTATTCAACATCGGGTGCTTGGACATGGTCAGGAACGACTCAATGTTCATGGTAACGGGCTTGGTAATGCCCTTGATGGTCAGATCGCCTTTGGCGGACACAGGCTTGTCGCCGTCGAATTGAATTTCCTTGGATACGAACGTGGCTTCAGGGAACTGGGCCGTATCAAAGTAATCCTTGCCTTGAATGTGTTCATCGAACAGGGGAAAGCCGGTGCTGACCGAACGGGTGTCGACTTTCATGTCGATGCTGCCGGTTTTGGCTTGCTGATCCAGGGTAACCGTGCCTTGTGCTTTGTCGAAACGCTGGTTTTGAGTGCTCAGGCCCAGGTGCTTGTAGCTGAAGTGTACAAAGGTGTGGCTGGGCTCAACCTGATAGCTCACCGGCGCGGCTTGAGCGGCAAAGACAAGGAGGAAGCTGGCGGACAGAGCAATCACTGGTTTGATCATGAGGGTGTAATCCTTGCTGATGCGGGTAGAAAAGAGGAATGAGGGCTGATGCGTCGTTTTACCGGGCATCAATCTTGAAATTGACGGTGATCTCGTTGGCCACGATGTCGTAACTGGACCAGGAGCCTTCACCGATCGAGAAGTCGCCACGCTTAATGTCAAAAGCGCCGCTGAACGTAGCTTTATCGCCTTCGGGTGCCATGGTTGCCATGACAGTAACGGGCTGTTCACGGCCTTTGATCTGCAGCGTGCCTTGCACTTCATATTGCTGGGCGCTGACGGCACGGAAACGCTTGGAGCTGAAAACGGCCTGGGGATGCGCGTCAATGTCGAACCAGCGTACGTCCTGCAATTCGTCATCGGCTTCTTCCGAGCCGGTATCCACGCTATCCAGTGCCACTTTCAACACCACCTTGGACTGATCCAGGGCGTCGGGGTTGAAGTTCAGCTCGCCTTCAAACTTGCGAAATTGGCCATCCAGCTTCACGCCCATTTGCGAATACTGAAAGCCGATTTCGCTATTTTGGGCATCCAGCGTCTGGTAGTTCTTGGCATTGGCCGCCAGACTGAGACTGAGACCCAAGGAGCCGGCCAGAAGGGACACGAAGACAGATTTTTTCATGATTTGGCTTTGCCTAAAGTAAAGGTGATGCGGCCGAGCAAGCCGTCACGGTCAATGAACTGATGCTTGAGGGCCGCCAGAACGTGCAGGCTGACCATGGCAATCAGGGCGTAATTCAAAAAGATGTGTACTTGGACCAGCAACTCTCCCAAAGGTTTGTCTTTGGAGACCAGATCGGGCAGGGGGATCACGCCAAACCAGACCGTCTGGAATCCTTTGGCCGAGCTCATCAGCCAGCCGGTCAGAGGGATGGCCAGCATCAACAGATACAGGAGGGCATGGCCGCTATGCGCCAGCGCCCGGCTCCAGAAAGACATGCTGGCGGGCAAGGCAGGGGGGCGGTGCAACAAACGCCAGATCAGGCGCAGCACCAGCAGTAGCAGCAGGGTGATGCCAGCCCACTTGTGCCAGGAATAGACTTGCAGTTTCAGGGGGGACAGCGGCAAGGTTTTCATGGTGTGGCCCACGATGACCAAGGCAGTCAGCGCCAATGCCATGATCCAGTGCAAGATGCGGGCGATGCGGGTGTAACGGGGCTGATCCTCTGGGACAGAAGTGTTGCTCATTGATAATGCCTTTCATTTACGAAGCCTGGAAACTTTAACCTGTTTGTAAGCTTCCTAAAAGACCAGATTTTGCAATGCAGTAATGCAAATTTGAGGGTAGTCGCGCTGCGACCTTGCTATCGGCGTCTTTTCTTGTCAGCGTGTGACAAGGCTGTTAGGGTGGTGCGAGCGCGGGATACACTCGATTTTTCAGCTCGCGAGCAAGGAAGTATCTATGTGGAAGACAGCGTTGGTCGTTGGGGCAGCCGCCTTGTTGGCAGGGTGTCAGGACTCCAGGCAGGCCAATGAGGAAAATTTCAGCACAGCTATCCAGTCTTATCTGGATAGCCGGGATGGTTTATGTGTCGGTGTGCCGGGACGAAGTTATCCTTACCAGGCTGAGCATGACTCGCCCCTGATCGTGGAGGATCGGGCTCGTCTGGCGGCCTTGGCCTCGGTGGGGCTCGTGCGTCAGGTGGGGACAGAGCAGGCACCGCGCTACGAATTGACGCCTCAGGCCGATACCTATTTGCGACGTGCAGGCTCCGAGCCGTCCCAGGGCGAGCGTGATGCCTTTTGTACGGGCCGTCTGGTTCTCAAACGCATCAACTACTTCACAGAGCCGGCCAGTGCAGGCGGATTTACCGTCAGCCAAGTTAACTATGTTTATCATCTGGCTGATGCCGCGCCGTGGATTACGGATGGAGCCGTTCTGGATGCCTACGAGGACCTGCGTGCACTGACAGCACCAGAAGTTCAAGGGCAGGCACGGTTGATTCTGACCAATAAGGGTTGGGTACACCAAAATCTCTTTCGTTAAGTCAGGCGGTCTGGCTGCCGTCTGTCTTGCCTGGGGGGCGGCGCGCCGGACTTGAACAACCAAGACCAGGGGAGGGCACCGATGGCAGTACCGCAAAACAAACAGGAGTTACTGCAGGCTATCTCTAGTAGCTATCAACAACTCAGGGCAGAGTTGCTGACGGTTCCTGAGGAGCGATGCCGCGAGCGCAGCCTGCAAGGGCATGTCAAAGGAACACAGATGAGCGTGTCGGATCTGGTGGCTTATTTAATCGGTTGGAACGAACTGGTATTGAAGTGGAGTCACGCCAAAGCCCGGGGGGAAGCGGTCGATTTTCCCGAACGTGGTTTCAAATGGAACGAGCTGGGGGCCTTGGCACAGAAGTTCTACGCGGATTATGCCGATCTTTCTTATTCGGAACTGCTTACCCGTCTCCAGGATGTCTATGGCCGGATTGTGGAGCTGGTCGGACACTGTACCGACCAGGCCTTGTACGGTGCCCCTTGGTACAAGACCTACTCACAGGGGCGCATGATTCAGTTTAATACGGCCTCGCCGTATGCCAATGCGCGAAATCGGCTGCGCCAATGGAAGAAAGCAAATTCACTGGCCTGAGCCGGCCATATTGCACGCTGCTCCCTGGGGGCTTATCATAAAATGCAATTAACGGAAAAGACGGGCACGCCATGAAAAAAAGGTCTACACGCGAAGAAGGGCAGTTTGACCTGCCACTATTGGGCGTAAAAGCCGCCGACATTTCGGCGGAAGCCTTGTTTGATACTTGGCTGCAGCATCAGCGTCCCCCCATGGCAGCCAGTACGCAACGAGTGTATCGAACCTTATGGCGGCGCTTTTTGCAGGCCCTTCATGAGCATCAAAAACAGTACACGCAGATTCAGCCCACGGATATTCGTGACTTTTTGAGCAATCTGGACGATGTGCGCCGACCTCAGCGCGAACGCTATCAACAAGTCATCGCCCGCGCCTACGAGGAACTGTGTCGTCAGGATGGTCGCTCCGAAAACCCCGCTCTGGCGCCAGCCATCAACGATCCCTTCAAGGAAAGCTGGCGGCAAGCGCCCGACAATCAGGCCACTCAATTTCTGTCGGTCGAACAATGTCGGGCGACGATCAAGTCATTGCGTCATCGGCGCCGCGTTCTGGAGCTGGCCACTGATATGACGGTCGCCACCCGGTGGCGCGAATATCGGGACATGACGATTGTGGCGGTGATGCTGGCGACGGGTCTGCGTCCGGTGGAGTTGGAACAGCTGCATCCCTCGGCCATCAGAGCCACCCAAGTGGGGGTTGACCCCCTTTCTGACGGGCAGGCCGATGAGGACGAGGGCATGGCCCTCTGGCGCGATGGCTCCCTGCTCATCAGTCTCTCGGGCGTGGCAAAGCGCGATGTCAGGGTGCCCGTATGGTGTGATGAGATGTTGCGTAGCTGGTTGATCTTCAGTGGCCTTCAAGACGCTGGAGCCTGGGTGAAAGAGAGTCGCGTCTTTCCGGGCAGCCGTCAGATCAGCGCGGCTCGTCCCCAGGCGCAGATGAATCCGGCCACCCTGGCGCGTATCGTCAGTAAATGGGGCATCAAGCAGATGGATTTGTTGATGACGCCACAACGCTTGCGCAACACCTTTGGTGCTGGCCTGATTGAACGCGGCTTTTCTCTGCCTGAAATTGAAGAGGTGATGGGTTACGCCCCGGGCGCGGCCAGCGCCTGGCGTCTGCAGGCTGCCTGGCTGGCTTGGTTGCAGGCGCAAAAAGTGGTGGCGACCTCATTAACGAGGCCCAGTACGCAATCAGACTGAAGGGCTAGTCATGGTTTGTTCGCTTCCAAGGGGCATAATTTCAAATCCATTAAGCCGGTTTTTTGACCAAGGAGTTTGAATTGACATCCACACCTGTTTTTCGTCGGGCGCTTGCAACCGATCTTGAGGCGATCGTCACCATGTTGGCCGACGACATTTTGGGCCAAAAACGCGAAGATACACGCTTGCCCCTAGCCCGGTCCTACCTGGATGCCTTTGCCGCCATAGAGGCAGATCCCAATCAGTATCTGGCCGTGGTGGAACTGGATGGTCGTGTGGTGGGTACGTTGCAGATCAGCTATATGCCGGGACTCTCTCACCAAGGCGCATGGCGGGGCGAGATCGAGTCTGTTCGTATTGCCAGCTCGGCCCGTGGTTCCGGCCTGGGCCGTTTGATGATCCAGTGGGCCGTCGAGCAGTGCCGTCAGCGCCAATGTCGTATTGTGCAGTTGACTTCCGATATGGCCCGAACGGATGCACATCGGTTTTATGAACAGCTGGGCTTTACGGCCAGCCACAAGGGTTTCAAGCTGACTCTGTAAACCTGTCTTGTTGAGGCAGTTTGCCAGGGAGCGCGGTGCGAACAAGAACGATAAAGACCGCTCAGACAGCAAGGAGTTTTTTCGAATTCAAGAACAAGCGCTCGAGCCTGTCTGTAGGCAGAATAAGGCGCAACCGAGGTGTTATGGTTTTTTGACGCTGAACCATTTCATTGAATATGGATTTTATCTATTCTTCGTTCAAAAAATATGTTCTCGTGTGTGCGCAAAAAAATCCGGCGTGACGCTGCCTGATGATGAACCCGGCGTTATTTCTAAAGGGCCTGATAATAAGGAATCAATGAAACTGAGTATTCTTGTTTGATTGACGTTTGACTCTTGCTCGATCTATCTTTCCTGTTGCTGCTTTCTATTCTTAATCACCATATAGTCAAAGACGGAATGGATTGACGCTGCAGTACATGTCTTAGACAGGGAGAGAGTCCGATGAGTGTCAAAGCGAAAACAAGGGAGATCGCCATTGAGCCCGGCCCGACCGGCGTGTTTCTGGGCTACAAGTCCGCTGGTGTCAGCGCCAATGACAAGCGCTATCGCAGCACGATCAAGTCTTATCCGGAAGGCAAAAAAGACGATTGGTCGGGTTTGTATGTGGCGGAGGATAGACTCACGGCAGAAGGGTATTTACCGGACGCTTTACCGCCGGATGGTACCGGCGAAGCCTATATCAATCTGATTTATATAGAGACCTCAACCGTTAACAATTTCGCAGGTAAGGGGAAAAAAACCCATTTTGTTGATATTGCCGGTAATGAAATCGCAGACCCTGAAATTCCGCAATCAGAAAAATCAAAATTGGTCAGGGAAGCATTAAGTGAAATTGGTATAAAAATTCCAGATGACAAACCGCTGATTCAGAGTCTAGGACTGCAAGGTTTCATCTATCGAGGGCCGCATACCGCCAGTGAAGAGGAAATTATCATCCCTTTCAATTTTATTAATGGAATACGGGCGATTTCCTTGGCTAATTTTCAGACTTTCAAATTCAGAGATCATATGCCGGTAGGAAGTCCGGTACTGAACCCTGCACTTGGCATTCGCAACCCCGATGCCTCCATGCGATCCAATGCGGCGCTACCCTTAGCGCCTTGAGAAAACAGCCCCAGAAATAACCGGTTCCCGTCTTATCCAACCTTCCCGCCCCCAGACTCCTTGATGATGTCAAGTGGCACCGTTGTCTAGCACATCCGCTTTGCGGGAGCTGCAGCCAAGCTGCGGGTGTAAACGGCTGAGCGTTTACCAAGTGTTTATTGAATCGTCTCAAACGGTGAAACAGCAACAATAAGATTTGGACGGTCATTAAACGTGACATTTCTACACTAGGTTCATCAGTAGCAGATCGCCGTTTTTCCGGTGATCCGACTCAGGGAGCACGTAGAGATGTTGGACAAGCAGCTAGGCGTACGGGCCATCAATGAAACACTCACTCATGGGCACATGCCGCGTGACGGTGAGACATTTGCGTCGCTTCAGGCTGAAGTCGGAAAGCGTGTGGACATGCATGCCGCTACGCCGGTGGACTGGTCACTGGTCGCCTCTCTGGCAACTCAGGTACTGGATAAAGAGGGCAAGGATTTGAGTGCCGGGGTGTGGTTGTGCGCAGCCTGGTTGCATGAGTACGGTACGCGTGGTCTGGCAGCTGGACTGCAGGTGATCCGCGATCTGCATACGGTGTACTGGGACGTCATGAGTCCGCCTGCGGCACGCATTCGTGGCCGGCGCAATCAGGTGCAATGGCTGCTGGACGAATGTGACGCAGTATTGTCCGAGCCCGATTGGGACACAGAGGGATTGGATTCGCAGCAACGCGACGAGGTTCTTGCCCTGTGTGATGAGCTGGATGCGTTCTGGCAGGCTAAAGACGATGAACCGCCGGCGTGGTGGCGTTTAGGCAAGCGTCTGGGAGAGTTGTTGCCGACCGCCCAGAGCGAGGCCCCTGATGCACAGACTTCGTCTGAAACGCCTGTTCCTGATTTCCCGCGTTCTGAACCGGCTCAGGACGAGCCTGCGGTAGCGACCCAGACGGCCGCCCCGGTACGTGTAGCCAAAGAAGTCGCTCAGCCTGTGCACTCTGAGGTGGCGCCTGATTCCGTGAGCGACAAGGCCCTTGCCATCGCTGCTGCAACGCTAAGCGACGTGGTCGCGGCCGAGCGCTATGTAGAGCAAAGCGTCGCGACGATCCAGGAGTCTTTGCTGACTCTGGACGATGCACTATTGGCTACGGCCTGGCTGCTGCGGTTGAACCGGCAAAGCGCCTGGCTGTTTCTGGATACCTTGCCGCATGCCCAGGAAGGGGTGACGCGTGTTGCTCCGCCGCCTGTCGCGGACTTGGCAGTGCTGGAGCGCCTGAGCGAAGCCCAGGACCCGGCGGCGATATTGCGCTTTGCAGAGTCGCGCCTGGGACGCATGCGTTTCTGGCTGGATTTGAACCGCCTGTCCTATCAGGCGGCGCAGGCTTTGCCTCAGGGACAGCCCGGTGCGCAAACCATTCTGATCGAAACGCAAGCGATCTTGCAGCGTTTACCGGGGCTGGAGCGCTTGGCTTTTAGCGATGGGCGTCCCTTTGCCGATGAGCAGACGCGTGCGTGGCTGACCGCGTCCGGGACGCGGGTGACTGAGCCTGCACCGGCCGCTGGCCATGCCGAACCGCCTACAGAGACGGCGCGGGACGGTGAAGGATTGGATGTGTTTGGCCTGACCTCTCTGGTCATGGCGGCTGGAGCCGAGGCCGAAGCTGCGCGACGCTTGCTGGATGGAGCGTTGGCGCGGTTAAAGACGGGTGGCGAGCAACTGATGCGCGCCCGATGAAAGAACAGACCCCGATTTTCTAAACAGGAGAAACCGACATGGCTGCTGATGGTTCCGTCGCCCCCAAAGAGCGCGTCAATATTGTGTACAAACCCGCCACGGGTGATGCCCAGGAGCAGGTGGAGCTGCCGTTTCGCCAGTTAGTGCTGGGCGACTTTACCTTGCGCGAAGACAGTACGCCCCTGGATGCGCGTACGCCGGTCAGCGTGGACAAGGATACGTTCAACGACGTGCTCAAGGCCCAGAATCTGTCGCTGACCTTGCTGGTGCAGGACAAGCTCAATGAGCAGGCCGGGCCGGACGATCAACTGACTGTGGACCTGCGGTTTGAGTCCATGCGCGACTTTCAGCCCGATGCGCTGGTCGATCAGGTGCCCGAACTGCGCCAGTTGATTGCCTTGCGCGACGCACTCAAGGCATTGAAAGGGCCACTGGGCAATCTGCCTGATTTTCGCAAGCGTCTGCAGGGACTGGTACAGGACGAAGGCACGCGTCAGCGTCTGCTGGCTGAGTTGGGCGTACAGGACAAGCAAGGGGAATAAACATGACTGCAAACACACCGGAACAGCAGGCTCAGACTGCGCAAGGCGCCCAGGAAGGCGGCTCGCTGCTCGATGAGCTGATTGAATCGACTCGCCTGCGTCCTGATGATGAGGCCTATGCCATTACCCGCCAGGGGCTGGAAGCCTTTGTAGCCGAGCTGCTTGAGCCAGGTCGCCAAAGCGAGAAGATCAGCCAGGGCCTGATCGATGAAATGATCGCCAATCTGGATCGCAAACTGTGCCGTCAGGTGGACCAGATTTTGCACCATGCCGATTTCCAACGTCTGGAGTCGGCCTGGACAGGGCTGAAATTTCTGGTCGATCGCACGGATTTTCGTGAGAACAACAAGCTGGCCATTCTGAATGTGTCCAAGCAGGCGCTGCTGGAAGACTTTGAGGATGCCACCGATATCACCCGCTCGGGCTTGTATACCGCTGTCTACACGGCGGAATTCGGACAGTTCGGTGGTCAGCCGTTTGGTTCGATCATCGGCAATTACGAATTTGGTCCCGGCACCCAGGACATCAAGCTGCTGCAGTCCTTGGCCAGCGTGTCGGCCATGGCGCACGCGCCCTTCATTGCATCGGCCGGACCGCAGTTTTTTGGCGTGGACAATTACTCGGCACTGCCCAATCTGAAAGATCTGAGTGCGGTTTTTGAAGGCCCGCAATTTACCAAGTGGAATTCATTTCGTCAGTCCGATGACGCCCGCTTCGTGGGCCTGACCTTGCCGCATTTTCTGCTGCGCGTGCCTTATGGCGAGGACACGGTACCGGCCAAGACCTTCAATTACAACGAAGATGTGTCGGGCGGCAATCAGAACTTTCTGTGGGGCAATGCGGCCTTTGCGTTTGCAGACCGACTGGCCGACAGCTTTGCACGTTATCGCTGGTGCGCCAACATCATCGGTCCGCAAGGCGGCGGGGCGGTCGAGGATCTGCCTATTTACAACTACGAGGCCATGGGCGAGACCCAGACCAAGATCCCGACCGAAGTGCTGATCTCCGAACGACGCGAATTCGAGTTGGCCGAACAAGGCTTTATCGCCCTGACCATGCGCAAGAACACGGACAATGCGGCCTTCTTTTCGGCCAATTCCTCGCAAAAGCCCAAGTTCTTTGGCAACAACAAAGAAGGCAAGGTGGCCGAGACCAACTACAAGCTGGGCACGCAACTGCCTTACATCTATGTGGTGAGCCGTCTGGCGCACTACATCAAGGTGATCCAGCGCGAGAACATCGGCACCTGGAAAGAGCGCAATGACCTGGAAGCCGAACTGAACGAGTGGATTCGTCAGTACGTGGCCGATATGGATAACCCGAGCGCGGGTGTACGCAGCCGTCGGCCTTTGCGACAGGCCGAGGTGACCGTTTCGGATGTGGAAGGCGATCCAGGCTGGTACCGCGTGGGCTTGAAAGTGCGTCCGCACTTCAAGTACATGGGCGCATCGTTCACCTTGTCGCTGGTGGGCAAGCTGGACAAAAACTGAGTTTGAGGGCGGGCGATCCTGCTGACACAGGATCGCCGCCTTGAGGCACCGGCGCGACGCCAGCCAGACGTCGTGGTGTACCCGGTATTGGCAACTACTGCTTAAGTCATCACACAGTCAGTTAACAACAGGAGTAATTTACCATGCCTATGCCATGCTATCTCACGCTTGAAGGCGAAACCCAGGGCAAGATCGAAGGGTCCTGCGAAGTTCAGGGTCACAGCGGCAAGATTCTGATCCAGGCCGTCGATCATCGTATTGAACTGCCCAAGAGCCCCCAGACGGGCCTGCCCTCGGGCAAGCGCCAGCACCTGGGTATTACCTTGACCAAGGAAATCGACAAGTCCTCGCCCAAGATCTTCCAGGCACAGTGCTCGGGCGAACAACTGAGCAAAGTCGAGCTGGAGTTTTACCGTATTAGCCCCAAGGGCACGGAAGAAAAGTACTACACGATTCGCCTGGAAAAGGCCGTCGTCACCAGCTCGCGCACCTGGGTCCCTAACTGCCTGGCTCCCGAGAACCGCCAGTTCGGCCACATGGAAGACATCGCCCTGACCTACGAAAAAATCGTCTGGACCTGGGAGCCGGACGGCATCGAGGCCGAAGACTCCTGGCTCACACCAAAGTAAGAGGGAAAAGGGATGCGCGAGTTGCGTCTGCTGGAGCGCATTGCTGCGCTGGAGACGGGACAGATCCAGACCCAGGCCACGCGTGCCCAGGTGCTGGTGGTCTCGATACGCGAGCATCTGCAGCGCATCCTCAATACCCGGCGCGGCAGCGTGCCACTGGACCCGGAGTTCGGGGTGCCGGATTTCACCAATCTGGCCGGCTCCTTTAGCAGCGGGTCCACGCGCGAGATCATCGACAGTATCACCCGCATGATCGAACGCTACGAGCCGCGCCTGAAAGCGCCCAAAGTGCAGGTCAGCGAGCAGGGCAGTGAAGTGCTGTCCTTGAGCTTTTCGCTCGAAGGTCTGGTGCAGGTAGACGACCACGAGCTGCCAATACGGCTGGCTACGTCAATCTCCTCGTCTGGCCGGGTGTCGTTGCAAGCGCAATGACAAACGTGTTGGCCATTGCGTGTGCTCCAGGGAAATGGGAATGTTGAATCGATACTACGAACAGGAACTGCATAATCTGCGCTCCTTGGCCGCGGAGTTTGGGCGTCGCAATCCCGCTCTGGCCCCCTTGCTGGGCAGTGCGGCCGCGGTCGATGCGGATGTAGAGCGTCTGCTCGAAGGTGTGGCCTTCATGACGGGGCTTGTGCGCCAGCGTCTGGACGACGATTTTCCTGAGTTTGTGCAAAGTCTGGCGCAACTGATGTTTCCGCAGTTCCTGCGGCCGGTGCCGTGCATGACCATCATGCAGTACAGTCCGCGCAGCGTGACCGGTGAAACCTTGCAGGTGCCGGTCGGTACGACTTTTTCCTCTTCCGGCGAGCGCGGTGAACGCGCGGTATTCAATGCGATTTATCCGGTCGCTGTTGAGCCTTTGCGTCTGGAACACGCCTATTGGGATGCAGGTCAGCGCGCCAGTCAGGTGCCGGCGCTGGTGCTGGAACTGGCTCTGACAGGCTTGGATGCCGCTCAATGGGAAGGGAACTCGTTACGGCTGTGGCTGGGCGGCAGCGAGACGGTGGCCAGCGGCTTGTTTCGAATTCTTATGCGTGACACGCGCGCCATCTATGTCGGCTCGCCCCAAGGCAGCATGGTGCGGCTGGAGCCGGCGTGTCTGCGTCCGTTTGGCTTTGACCCCGCCTATCCTTTATTACCCTGGCCGGCAGGCGCGCATCCGGCCTGGCGCATTTTGCATGAATATTTTGCCCTGCCTGAAAAGCTGCGTTTTCTGGAACTAAAGGGACTGGAGCGCTGGCGTGCCCGCCAGGGGACGCGGCTGGTGTTGCGTTTTGAGTTTGACCGTCTGCCCGACTGGGCTCCTGAGGTCAGTGTGGACAATTTTGTCTTGCATGCGAGCCCGGCCGTCAACTTGTACCCCCTGGATGGCCAGCCCTTGTACGTGGATCACCGGCAGCCGGAATATCGTATCCGGCCAGTCACGGGGCGTCAGGGTGCTCAGATTTACAGTGTGGACCGGGTGGACCTACGCAGTGCGGATGGGCTGGAACAAGGCTATCAGCCGGCCAGCGACTGTGTGCCGGGCGCCCAGTCCTATCACATTCGCGTACGTGCCTCGGCACTGGGCTCGGGTTGTGAGCATTATTTAAGCTTGCCAGGCGCTGGGCTGGCGCAAGACGGTGAGCAGGTCCTGTCCTTGCGCCTGAGCTGCACAGACGGCAGCGGGCCGGATGATCTGCGCCTGGGCGAGATCTGCGAGGCGACCGACCGGTCGCCGGTGCGGGTGACCTTCTCCAACATCACCGGGGTCACCTCCTATCGCGAACCCTATCTGGCGCAGGATTTGCTCTGGCGCGTGCTCTCGCACATGCAGGCCAATCAGATGGCGCTGTCCAGCGCCGAGAGTCTGCGCAAATTGCTGTTGCTGTATCTGCCCGAGCAACGCGGGGAGTCCGGGCAGCGGGCCGCCGGATTGCGCCAGATCGAATCTATTCAGCAGGTGCAGGTGCAAAGCCAGCGGCGCATGGTGCGCGGCATGCCTGTGCAGGGCAGTACGGTTCGCATCGAGTGCGCAGGAGATCATTTCTCAGGTCCCGGCAGCCTGTATCTGTTCGGTTCTGTCTTGAACGAATTTTTGTCCGGCTGCGCCACGATGAATACCTTCATCGCCTTGACGCTGCATGACACGGTCCATGGGGAGACGCTGCAATGGCCAGCGCAAATCGGTCAGCAACGCCTGTTGTAGAGGCTGGGCTGCTGCAGGATTTGCAGGCCCAGGCCCCCCAATACAGCTTTTTCCAGGCGGCGCGTTTGCTGCGCCAGCATCTGGGCGACGATGCGGCCTTGCGCGAGCGCGTGCGTATTCGGCCGGCACTGACATTGGCATTCCCCGAGTCGGATCTGGCCAAGGTCGAACGCGGTGTCGATGGCCGTTTTCATATTGAAGCCAATTTCTTTGGCTTGTATGGGGTGACCTCGCCGCTGCCCACGTTTTATACCGAGGACCTGATTCAAGAGGCGATGCAGGGATATTCGGCCCGCCGCGACTTTATCGACATTGTGCATGCGGCGCTTTATCCGCTGCTGTATCAGGCTTGGGAAAAGTATCGCATCTGGCTGGCTGTGCACGAGCGTCGTGACGGCCAGCGCCTGCGCCAGCTATATGCCCTGGTAGGGCTGCGTGAGACGCCTGAGCGCCAGGATGATGCGCAGGCGCTCCTGCCTTTTGCCGGCAATCTGGGCATGAAGTCACGTTCCGCCTTGGGTTTGCAAAGCCTGTTGGCAGGTTTGTTGGGGGGCTTGCCGGTGCGGGTCCACCCCTGTGCACCGCGCTTTGTCCGCATTGCCCCGGTCTATCGCAGCCGCTTGGGCGGACAGGCCTGTAGTTTGGGTGAGGACAGTGTGCTGGGCGAACAGGTGCTCGATTGCGCCGGCAATGCCGATATCGAAATTGGCCCTTTGCAGGCCGAGTTGTTTCACGACTTATTGCCGGGTGCGCCCTTGTTTGATCGGGTCAGCCGCACCGTGGCCTGGTATTTACAGGCTCCGCTGCAGTGTGAGCTGCAGTTGTGGCTGGAGCCGCAGCAGCGCCAGGGGGCCTGTCTGGGCCGGGGTTGGCAGCGGCTGGGATGCAATACATGGCTGGGCCAAGGCCGTAGCCGCGTACTGGCCGAGCGGCCGGTGCGTTTCGGCTTGAATCTTTTTACTGCGGAGAACGATGATCATGATGCTCGTTGACTTAAAGCCTTTGTTTGCCAGGCTCAATCCCTTGTGCACAGCGGCCGTGGAGTCTGCCGCAGGCCTGACCCTGGCACGGGGGCATTATGAAATCAGCATTGAGCACCTGTTGCATCGCCTGCTGAGCGAGACGGGCAGCGATCTGGCACACATTCTGGCCCAGAGCCAGATTGATAGCCTGCGACTGGCCGCCCAATTGGAGGATGCACTGGCACGCTTCAAAAGCGGCAATCCGGGGCGCCCGGTGTTCTCGCCCATGCTGACGGAGTGCTTGCAAGATAGCTGGCTGGTCGCCTCGGTCAATCTGGGGGCCCGCCATGTGCGTAGTGGTGCCGTGTTGCTGGCCTTGTTGATGCGGCTGGGTTATTACGCCGCAGGTACACCGTGGGGCGAGAGTTTGCGTGCCCTCTCCAGTGAGCAATTGCACAAGCAGTTTGCCGCCTGGACCGGGGCGTCGGCTGAGCAGGCTTACGAGCCGCTCGACGCGTCCAAGGGGGCACCGCCCACGGCGACCTCGGCCGCTGATAGCGCACTGGCGCGGTTTTGCGAAGATTACACCGCCAAGGCGGCGCGCGGTGAGATAGATCCGGTATTCGGGCGTGACGATGAGATCCGCCAGATGATCGACATTCTGGCGCGTCGTCGCAAGAACAACCCCATTTGCGTGGGTGAACCCGGCGTGGGCAAGACAGCGGTGGTCGAGGGGCTGGCCTTGCGCATCGAGCAAGGCGATGTGCCGGAGTTTTTACGCGGTACCCGCTTGCTGGGCCTGGACCTGGGGCTGCTGGAGGCCGGGGCGAGCGTCAAGGGGGAGTTTGAGCAACGGCTACGTGGTGTGATTGATGCCATCAAGGCCTCACCGCAGCCCATTATCTTGTTTGTCGACGAGGCGCATATGCTGATTGGCGCCGGTGGCGCCAGCGGTGGCAGCGATGCCGCCAATCTGCTCAAACCGGCCTTGGCGCGTGGTGAGCTGCGCACCATTGCCGCGACCACCTGGGCCGAGTACAAGAAGTATTTCGAGCGCGATCCGGCCCTGACGCGGCGGTTTCAATTGATTCGACTGGACGAGCCTGACAGTGCCACGGCGGTGCAGATACTGCGTGGGCTCAAGAGCCGCTACGAGGCGGTGCATGGTGTGAGCGTGCGCGACGATGCCTTGCAGGCTGCAGCCACCTTGTCGGAGCGCTACATCACGGGTCGACAGTTGCCGGACAAGGCTGTGGATTTATTGGATACGGCAGCAGCCCGCGTGCGTATCAGTCTAGGAGTCAAGCCTGCCGGGGTGGAGCGGATAGAACGTCGTCTGGCGGGTTTGGCCCGCGAGCGTGAGGCCCTGGAACGCGATCAGGCGCACGGTCATCGTATCGAGGCGGCGCGTCTTGAGCAGATCGATGCACACGTGCAGCAGGACCAACAGGATCTGGATGCGCTGGTCGAACGCTGGCAGGCCGAACGGGCAGCTGCCGAGCAGGTCCTGGATTTGCGGCAGCGTCTGGCCCGCTTGCAGGCAGACCCCGACAAGGCCGGACCTGAACACGGTGATGCGGCGGTGGAACCGGACTTGTCGCCCGAGGATTTGACCCAGGCGTTGAGCCAGGCGCGCGAGCAATTGTGCCGCCTGCAGGGCGATGCCCCTCTCTTGTTTACGGAGGTCGGGCCCGATACGGTCGCGCAGGTGGTCTCGGACTGGACCGGCGTGCCACTGGGCAAGATGCAGCGCGATGGGGCCAGTGCCGTGCAGGGCCTGGCGGGGCAGTTGTGTCAGCGCATCCGGGGTCAGGATGAGGCCCTCGCGCAGATAGCCCAGGTGCTTAAGGCGGCGCAGTCCGGCTTGCGCGATCCGCGCCAGCCGCTGGGCGTGTTTCTGTTGGTCGGTCCTTCGGGGGTGGGCAAGACAGAAACAGCGCTGGCGGTGGCCGATGAGATGTTCGGCGGTGAGCAGGCGCTGACCACCATCAATATGAGCGAATTTCAGGAAAAACACACTGTCAGCCGGCTGGTCGGCTCACCTCCCGGCTACGTGGGCTATGGCGAAGGCGGCGTGCTGACCGAGGCTGTCAGAAAACGGCCCTACAGTGTGGTGCTGCTGGACGAGGTGGAAAAGGCTCATCTGGATGTGGTCAATCTGTTTTATCAGGTGTTTGACAAAGGCTCGCTGGCCGATGGCGAAGGTCGGCTGATCGACTTTTCCAATACGGTCATTTTCCTGACCAGCAATCTGGCCACCGACATCGTGACGGCCGCCCGGGCCGAGACCCCCCCGCCGCAGACTGATGAACTGGCCGAGCGTATCCGCCCGACACTGTCGCAGCATTTCAAGCCGGCTCTGCTGGCGCGCATGACGGTGGTGCCCTACGGCACGCTGTCGGATGAGGCTTTGGCGCAGATTGTGCAGATAAAACTGGCTCGCATCGTGCAGCGCTTGCAAGTTAGCAATGGGTTGAGTCTGGAATTTACCCCCGCAGTTGCTCAGGCCATTGCGGCGCGTTGTACCGAGGTAGACAGTGGCGCGCGCAATATCGACTTTATTTTGCGCAAGAGCCTGTTGCCGGCGCTGTCTGACCGGGTGTTGGCCTGGATGGCCGACGGTGATGGCTCGACCGCCTTGAGTGTAGATGTGGGCCCGCAGGCATCGCAGCCCTGGGTGATACGGATGGGGAGCTAAGGCATGCTCAATGACTACGATACCGAACAGGCCTTGGCCAGCTTCCGTTGTGGCCTGGCCGATCCTGACCTTTTTCTGGTGACGCGCTGGTCCGGCGAGGAGGCCGTGTCGCGGCCTTATCGTTTCGAGATCGAGCTGGCCTCCGCACGCGACGATATCGATCTGGAAGAACTGCTGGGAGCGCGTGCTACCTTGAGCGTGCTTGATGCGCAGGAGCGTTGGCTGCCCTGGCACGGCATTATTACCGAATTGCGGCAGACGCATCGTGATGATGGCTTTGCCCATTATCGAGCCGTGCTTGAGCCGCAAATGGCGCTGCTGCGCATGTTTCGCCTGTCGCGAGTCTATATGGAAGCCGATGCACAGGCAGGCGGTAAACCTGATCTGGGCACCATCATTCGCATGGTACTGGCGCAGTGCGGCCTGAGCCGGCAAGGCGAGCCAGCCCAGGATGCCGGCGCGCAGTATTGCCTGCGTTTGTCCTCCGACCTGTTGATGGCGACGCGCACTGCGTTTATTTGTCAGTTCGAGGAGAGCAGCCTGGACTTTCTCTCGCGGCGACTGGAGCACGAGGGCGTCTACTACTGGTTCGAACAGGGCGCAGACCATGAAATTCTGGTGTTTGGTCATGAGCGCACGGACCAGCCTCGGCAGGCTGTCCCCCTGTATTGGCGACCGGCCGGTGCCTTGAGCGGTGAACAGAATCGGATTGGGGTTTCGCGTTTCGATCATGCGCTGAGTGTGTCGCCGCGCTCGGTGGTGCTGCGGGATTTCTCGGTTAGCCAGCCTTCATTGAATCTGACCATGAAAGCGGCTATCGACCCGCAGGGGCAGCCGCCACAAGACAGGTTCGATGGCGTGGGAAGTGTGGAGATCTATGGGGCCCACTTCAGCAAGCAGGACGATGGCGAGCGCATGGCGAGCTTGCGTGCCGAAGAAATTGCCTGCCAGCGTAGTCGTTTTCAGGGTGTGGCTTTGGCGCCGGGAGTACGGGCCGGTTATCCCGTGCAGTTGCATGAGCATTTCCGCCACGATTTCAACCAGCGCTACTTTGTGATTGCGCTGCGCCACGAGGGGCGCCAGCCCTTGCCGCGCCAAAGTGGTGCGGCGGGGCATGAGCAGGTTTTTTATCAGGCTTCCTTGACGGTGCTGCCCGAGGTGCGTCAATTTCGCCCGGCGCGCGTCACTCCCAAGCCCCGTGTGGTTGGCTTCTTGAGCGCGATCGTCGTGGCCGAAGGCCAGGGCGAATATGCCCAGATCAACGAGCACGGTTGTTACCGCATACGCTTTTTGTTTGCCCCTGTCGATGCGAATCGCCCCGATGGTGGCAACTCCGCCTGGGTGCGCATGGCCACGCCGTATGCGGGCAGCCAGCATGGCATGAATTTTCCTTTGCTCAAGGGAACGGAGGTGCTGGTGTCGTTTCTGGGCGGCGACCCGGACCGGCCGGTGATTGTTTCGGCCATTCCAAACGAAGAAAATCCTAGCATTCGCAATCAGGATACGGCGACTCAGCCGGGCTTGCGCACGGCCGGTCAGAATGCTCTGGAGTTCGAGGACAGACTGGGCGCCCAGCATACGCGTTTGTCCTCGCCTACGCTGGGGAGCACTTTCCATCTGGGCGCGGACCCGGCCAGCCCCCATCGCTCGGGCGTGCGTCTGAGTACACAGGGGCATATGGGCCTGCTGGGACGCTCGTTCATTCAACAAGTGCCTGGTGTTTACCACCTGGAAGTGGGCAACAAGGGCAATGTTGATACCGATCCCGAACCGCGCGAACGCCTAAAGCAGGCACAGAATCAGGCCATGGCCGACTTTCTGGAAGAGGAGGCCAGCTTGCCGACGGCTACCGCGCCCGTGCAGATGAAAGCCCTGGAGGCCAAACGGGCGCTGTTGGCGCAGATGTTGGCCCAACTGCAAAAGAATGCGCAGGCCACGGCAGGCGGGCAGCCTGATCTGGATGGGGCCTTAAAGCAGTTGCAAGCCCTGCTGGCCAAACTAGATAGCGCTTTGGACAGGCTCGAGCAAGGCAAGTCCGTATCTGAGGAACCCAAAAAAGAAGGGGAGGCAGCGGGCGAGGATACCGGAGACAAGAAGGATACGACGGAGGCAAAGAAGGAAAAAACGTCCAGCGAAAAGTTCAAAGAACTGATGGATGAGATCAATCAATCGGCCAAGAAGGTCAAGGAAGGGACCGATGGCTGGGTTGATCTGTCCTACCTCAAGGCACCGGAAAAGGTGCTGGATATTTCGCTGCTGAATGTCAATCCCATCAAGATATCCACGTCGCTGGGCGCGGAAGTCAGTGCCTCAGCCTCGCTCAAAAGCAGCATTACCGTGGGCTATAGCGTGGGGATCAAGTATAGCGGCTCCAAGGAGCTGGATCTGCGCGACTACACCAAAGTCGAGTTGAGCGATCAGAGCCGCATTACCAAAGGCGATGAGAAGAAGATCATCCTGGGGGCCGAGAAACGGGTGGTGCGCAGTCAAAGCACCAAGGTGGTGGATATGGAGGGCACCTATGGCAAGCAGTCCATTACGGTGGCCAATGCCTACTCGCTGACCAGCCGCACAATCAAGTATGTCGTGGGAACCGGAGGAATCGATACGCTGGTCGCTGGCAATGCCACCGTAACTGGAGCGCCCACGTCTTTGCTGTCCTGGGAAGTCCTGATCTCCAAGATCAAGATCAGCAAGGCTCAGGTCGTGATTAAAGCGGGTAATGCCGGTGTGATTTTGGAATCCATGTCCATGACGGGGCAGCTCAAGGTGAAAGACACGGTGGTTTACATGAAGGCTCCCATGATTGATGTGGCCGGCCAGAACGTACGCATCAATGGCACGGCCTCGGTCAATATCAAGGCCAACGGCATTGTGAAGCTCAATTAGGAACATTGCCCCTATGGATATCGACAAACCCGATGATGTGCTGCTGATGCAGGCCTACCATGCCCAGGCAGGGCAAGCGCGCTGGGTGGTGACCTTGGGCTATGTCTGGCAAGCGGGCGGATGCCTGCCCGAAGCCCAGGCCTGGCCGTGGTTGCTGGCGCATTTTCCGGATGAGGCCTTTGATGCGGGTTTGAAAAAGACACGGGGCAGTTATGGCGTAGCGGGACAGGCCTGGGCGCCCCCTGGGCAGCACACGACGGCCATGGCGGTCCAGGTCCAATTGGGCCACTTGCAAAAAACCCTCCATGTGCATGGCACGCGTCGCTGGCAACACACGCTGGCAGGTTGGCGTGCCAGTGCTGCCGAGCCGTTTCAGTCGCTGCCCTTGACCTTGCGCCAGGCGTATGGTGGCGCAGGCTACAACGAAAACCCATACGGTTGCGGGTGGTTGAAAGACCCGGAGCAGGCGCAGGGTGTCTTGCTGCCTCATACCGAACATCCGGATACGCCGGTGCTTTCGCCGGCTGACCGATGGGGGCCGGCGATATTGACGCGTCTGCCCGCTGGCGCTGGCTCACGCATGCGTTGGGTGGGGACGGTGGATGAACGCTGGGAGAAAGAGCGCTTTCCCTGGCTGCCTGATGATACTGATCCGCGATTGTTCGATGCTTTTCCTCAGGATCAGGTACGGGATGGTTACTGGCAAGGCACGGAGTCCTGGCGTGTGCAGGGGATGCATCCGCAACGACCGGAAGTGTCGGGCCGCCTGCCAGGCCTGCGCCCCCGTTTGCTGCTGCGCAGAAAAGGGAGTGAACGGATTGAGGAGGCGGTCCTTGATCTGGATACGGTGTGGCTGTTTCCTCAAGATGAACGTGTCCTGATGCTGTATCGGGCCAGCATCCCGGTCCAGCGTGCCGATGCGGCCGATGTTGCCGCTGCGGCAGTCTTTACCGAGTACGCGCACGAGCCGGCTGGCAGCCTGCCTGATCTGCAGGCACGTTGGACAGCGCTGCATGCAGCCGCTGGTGCGCAGGGTATGGCGCACGAAACACCGCAGGACAAAGAGATGGAGCCGTTGGGCGACCTGCCGCAGATGGCCGACGCGTCGCAGGCGGACCCGCAGATCCTGGCCCAGTTGCAGGACAGCCTGGAGCAAGGTCGAGCGCAGGGCAATGCCTGGATTGCGGATATGGAAGAACGTCTGGCTCCGTATAGCCCGGTTTCCTTGCCGCGCATTGCACCTTTGGCCGCTCTGGTTCTGAGCGAAAAGGCCGGGGATAGCGATCCGCTGCAAAGCATCGAACATGCCTTGCAACAGGGACAGGACCAGTTGCTGGCGCAGGTCAAGGACGTGGCCACGCGTCTGGAGCTGGATGAAAAGCCCTTGCTGGCGCTGGCGCAATTACCTCGCGCCCCCTCGACCTCCGGACCAGTGGACATGCTGGCCGAGATACGGGCTGCCAAGGCCGGTTGGGCCGATGTGCCGCCTTCCGCCTTTGATGCCTTGGAGGAGCAAGGGACCAGCCTGCACGCTGAGTTGGCCGAAATGGATCAGCGTCTGGACAGTCTGGCTGCCGAGCTGGCCGTGTTGCAGGCTGGGTTGGCTGCTCAAGGAGCACCGCAGCAGTTTATCGACACGCTGGAGCAGTTTCATGCCCACCGACAGGCGGGCCATAGCCTGCGCGGGTGTCATCTGATGGGGCTGGATCTGCGGGGTGTGGAGCTCGACGGAGCCGATCTGAGCGGCGCCGTGTTGGAAGCATGCATTTTGGCGGGCAAAAGGATCGATGCATTGAATCTGACCGGTGCTCGTTTACAGAACTGTGATTTGCAGGGCGTTGTTCTGAGCGCGGCCCGACTGGCTGCTGGGCAATGGGAAAACTGTTCGCTGGAAGGTGGCGGCTTTGCCCAGGCACAGGCCGAGCGCCTGGGAATGACGAGTTGCCGTCTGGCAGGCAGTAATTGGCATGCCGCACAGTTGGATGGCGCTGATCTGTCGCAATGCACGCTGGATCGGGCGTGTTTCTCGCAAGCGGTATTACGGGGCGCCACTTTTTCCGGCGCGCAGGGCCACGCTGTGGACTGGGTGGGCGCGCAGATGGCCGATGTGCGCTTGGACAGTGGCTGCATCTTGCGTGAGGCCGATATGCGGTCTGCCGATATGCGGGGGGCCAGTATGCAGGACAGTGACTTGGGCGGCAGCCGCTTCGACCAGGCTGATCTGAGCGATGCTTTTTTACAGATCTGCGATTTACGCGCTGCGACGGGCTGGCAGGTGCAAGCTGCACGAAGCATTTTCAAAGAAGTGAATTGGACAGGAGCGCGCTGGCCTGGCGCCAATTTTCTGGATGCGGCGTTTGATTACGCCTTGATTGACCAAACCGATTGGCGTGGAGCCAATCTGTACGGAGCGCAACTGGGCAGTGCCACAGTGCGTAGCGTGGACTTGGAAGGGGCGCTGCTAGGCCATTTGCCTGACTGGGCCCGACACACACAAGGAGGTAAATCACGATGAGTTTGAGTGCAGAGCAGTTGCTGGCCCTGATCGAGCAGGGCCCAATTCGAGATCTGGATTTGTCCGGCGGTCAATATAGTGGTTTGAAATTCGACGGTTTGCGGGCGGACGGATTGAACCTGCGCGGTGCCGATCTGAGCGCCTGTGATTTATCGGATGCGGTGCTGGTCGACTGCCAGTTCCAGGGGGCGCGCTTGAGCGGGGCCGCACTGAGCCGGGCGCACTTTGAGCGCTGCGATTTCAGCGGCGCGGATTTGAGCGCGGCCTCTTTGGACGATGGCTGGTGGCTGCAGTGCAATTTGAGCCAGGTGCAGGCTAGTCAGGCACTCATGCACGGCGTGACCTGGCAACACTGCGATCTGAGGGGCTTGCGCCTGCCCGAGCAAATCGGGCCGGCCTTATGGATGGATTGTGAGGCGGCTGGCTTGCAGGCGGTGGCCGCGCAGTGGTTTCAGGTTCAGGTGCGTCGCACCAGTCTGGCGCACGCGCATCTGGCACAAGGCCGTTTCGAACAATGTGCGTTTGAGCATTGTGATCTGGAGCGAGCCGACCTGTCGCAGATTGTGGCTCCGTTTCTGTCGCTGGCTTACAGCACGCTGGATGGAGCCTGCCTGGACGGGGCCCGTCTGGAGGGGGCCATATTCAATTATGCACGCTTGCCGCAGGCCAGTGCGCGCGGAGCTCATCTGGCTCAGGCCAGACTGGGGCATACGCATGCGCAGGGGCTCTGCCTGTCGGGCGCCTGTCTGGAATATGCCGATGTGAGCTATGCGCGTTTGCAAGGGGCTGATCTGAGCCGCGCGCAGGCCAAAGGCATGCGCGTACACGGAGCCGATCTGCATCAGGTGTGCTGGGATGGCTGTGACAAGCAAGACCTGCAGGGTGACGATATCCCCCGCCTGCAGGCCGAGCGCTGGCGTGCCGACGCGCGCTGGACTTTGTCGGCTCTATAAAAAGGAGATGCAGATGTCTTGTCTGAGTTCAGGTTCTGAGCAGCCGTCCATCGCGCAGGAGCCCTCGCAGGTCGCTCAGTGGCAAACCGTGCCGGCCAAAGTCTATGTCCAGGCCGGCCAGCGCTGGGGCGTGCTTGGCACGATGGGCAGTTGCTTTGCACCGCTGGCAGCCTCCTGCCTGTTGCAGCCACAAGTAGGCGATCTGGTCTTGCTGACGTTCGATGGGCGGCAGGCCTACATCCTGGCGGTGTTGGAGCGCTCCGGTCAGACGGCGCAGCTGCATCTGCCCGCTGATACCGTGGTGCGCAGTGCTGGCAGCGTCCGTGTCCAGACTGGCGGCGGTTTGCATTTTCAAGCGGCGCAGGCCGTGGTGCTGCAAGGGGCGGATGTGGCGCTACAGGCGGAACAGTATCTGTTACAGGCCCGGAACGTGCATCTGGCCGGACAGTCCCTGCACAGCTATTTTGCACAGCGGCAGGAGTATAGCGGCCAGCGTCAGCAGCACGATGGCCAGAGCCAGCTACATGCTGGTCAGCGCGTTACGCGTGTGGCGGGACACGATGACTATGCGGCTGCCTCTCAGCGGCTGGTCATCGAGCGGGATTGGCGTGTGCGGGCCCGCAGCGCTGAGCTGCGTGGCGCTCAACGTGTGGTCGTGGACGGCCAGCAGGTGCATCTGGGCTAGGCCCGGTATTGCCAAGGAGATTTTTATTTATGTTCATGCTCAACAATGGCGGGGCGCAGGCCAATGCGATTCCCGATGTGTGCAAAGTGCCAAGTCCGGCCGGTCCCGTGCCTACGCCTTTTCCCAATCTGGCGACGACGCAGATGGCCCAGCCCTCGGGCTTGGTGCGCAATGTGCTGGTGGTCAATATGCCTGCTTTGAATCAGGGCAGCAAAATCATGATGAGCAGCGGTGATGAGGTCGGCGCTGTCGGCGGCGTAGCCAGCAATCGAATCAAAGGCGAAGTGCAGTTCATGAACGGCAGCATGACGGTGATGGTGGGTGGCAAACCGGCTGTGCGCATGGGCTGCATGACGGGCCACAACGGCATGCCGGTCAATTCGGTCGGGACGGTGATCAGCCCTAGTCAAAGTACGGTGATGGTGGGGAGCTGAGGATGAGGCACAGTCATAGTGTCCGTACGGGTCGCTGCGCCGCGCTGGTCTTGCTGGCCGCACTGGTGTTGACCGGCTGCGGCATGTTCAAGACCAAGTCCAAGGACGAGGCCTTGAAGGATCTGCAGTGGGAGTACGAGCGTGATGCGCTGGTGCTGGAGGTTAATGCCGATCCACAGTTGAACACCTGGGGAGGGCAGGCGCATACGGTGCTGATGGTGGTGGCGCAGATGGTCGAACCCTCAGTGTTTGAGCCGTATTCAAGCAGGCCCGATCAGCTCTCCAGTCTGTTGATGGCCGATAGCGCGCCGACGGGTTTGCTCAGTCTGGATCGTATTTTTATCGAGCCGGGCGTCAAGCGGCGCATCCGGCTGGCACGCATGGACAAGGCCCGTTACGTCGCCGTCGCGCTGGGCTATCAGCACCTGGACCCCGCCCGCAGCACCCGTCTTTATCAGTTTGGCGCCAAGCTTGACAGCCATGGCCTGATGTTCCGTGAGTACGAGGCCCGGCCCGAGCCGTTGCGTATTCGTCTGCGGCTGGGCCCGCAAGCCATCATCGAGAGTCAGACTGATACTGTCATTCCGCCCCCGGCCACCTTGCCGGCAGCGGGCCCCTGGCCCGTCGGTCACCAACACCCATAGAGATTTCATGAGCGTTCATCCTTTGCAACCGATCTTCTGGCACCAGGGTCTGTTTTTGCAGCCCCAGCATTTCCAGCATAACGACAATCTGTTCTACCAGCGTCTGGCTTTATTCATGGCCCAGACTCAGCCGTACCCATGGGGTGTGCTGCAACTGGAGTTGGACGAGGCGGCATTGCAGACGCTGGATTTCAGGGTGCTGGCCTTAACAGCGCGGCTGCGCGACGGCAGTTTCATTCAGTATCCCGGCAATGCCGTGATTGAGTCGCGCGGTTTTGAACTGGCGGATCTGGCCACTGGCCGTACGGTGTACCTTGGACTGCGGCGCATGATGCCTGGCCAGGCCAATGTGAGTGTGGTTGACGATCCGGGCCAGGCTCAGACGGTGAGCACGCGCATGGTGGCGGCTGCCGATCCGGTCACGGTGGCGGATGATTATGCGCAGGGCCCTGAGGGGCAACTGGACTTGATGAATTACGTCTTGCGCGTGTTCTGGGACGAGGAATTGCCTCAGCTGGGTCATTATGAACTGCTGGCTGTGGCGCGGCTGGAGCAGGACGGCGATCAGGCGCGCTTGCAGCGCCAGTACATCCCCCCCAGCCTGAATTTGTCGGCCAGTCCCTGGCTGATCGAGACGATACGACGCATCCGCGACGAGCTGACCGGACGCGCACGGCAGCTGGAAGTCTTTAAACCTGGCGGCTTGGGCAGGACGGAGGATTTGGACGGTAACCACCTGAGCTTGCTGGTGGCTTTGCAGGTGCTCAATCGTTATGGCCCCATGCTCAATCATGTGCTGGAGGCTCCGCAGACGCATCCCTGGCAGGTCTACGGCTTGTTGCGGCAGTTGGTCGGCGAGCTGTCCACGTTCTCGGAACGCTACGACATGATGGGCGAGACCCGGGACGGCAAGGTGCTGGCCCCGCCGTATCAGCACGAAGATCTGGCAGCGGGGTTTCACGCCATGAGCACCCTGATCAGCGCCTTGCTCAATGAAATTGTTGCGGCTCCTGAATTGCTGATCCGTTTGCAGCCTGTTGGCGCCAGCGCAGGCTTGTACGAGGCTGAGCTGCCGGACGCGTTTTTTGCCGCTCGGCAACGCTATCACCTGGTGGCCTATGCCGGAGTCGAGCAGCAAGAGCGTTTGCAATCGCTGGCGGGCGACTTCAAGCTGTGTGCTCCCGATCAGGTTGAATTGATGGTGACCCATTCGCTGGGAGGGGTCGAGCTGCTCAAACTGGCCGAACCGCCACGCGGCATTCCTCGTCGTCCGGGAGCCTTGTACTGCTACATCGATCCCATGTCGCCGGGCTGGGCGGCACTGGAGCAGACACGCGCAGTGTCCTTGGTTGCGCTGGGCGCGCCCGAGAACCTGCAGATTGAACTGATTGTCAGCAAATGGTGAGCGCGATGCCCGTGATACAGGACAGTAGCCTGGCTTCTTTCTTTTTGACGGTCATGCGTCAGGCGCGTACTCACTTTTCTCAGGAAGCCGATTCAGCCCAAAGCGGTGCGGCGTTGATCGAGGCGCTGGATCAGGCCTGCGCGCGCGCCCGTGAGCGCGGCTATGAACAGGCCGAGGTCGGCGCCGCCCTGTTTGCCATTGTGGCCTGGATTGACGAGGCGGCCATGACCAGTCCCTGGCCCGGAGCCGGACACTGGCGTTTGACGCCGTTGCAGCGTCATTACTTTGCCACCACGCGCGCTGGCAGCGAGTTTTATCAACGGCTGCAGGCCCTGCCCGAGAATGCCACGCAGGTGCGTGAGGTGTACGGCCTGGTGCTGGTTGCCGGATTCCAGGGTGAATATGCGGCGCGCGCGCCCGGTGAGTTTGAGTCCTGGCGAGTGCAGTTGCTCGAGCAGATACGTCATGAGCAGGGCATGCCGGGTTTTGCGGCGGGACAGGCGCTGTTTCCGCAGTCGGGTACCGGACAGGCCACGCCCCCGCGGCCAGCCGGGCGATTGACGGGGCGGCCCAGTGGATACACGGTGACGCTGCTGCTGGCACCCTTGCTGCTGGTGCTGGTGCTGTATCTGTATCTGGATCACTCACTGGCCAATCTGGCCAGCGCTTTGTTGATGGACCATTGATATGTTGAAACGAAGTTTGCGTGTGCTGGGCTTCTTGGCGCTGCTGCTCGTGCTGACGGGGCTGGCCTGGTTGTATGTGATGCACAAGGGCTGGCCGCTGTGGGCCTTGCCAACGCTGGTGCTGGTCGCGCTGTTGCTGATCTGGCTGGCTGCGGGGCTGCGTCGGCGCTGGCTGGCGTGGCGTTTGCGCCGGCGTCTGGCGCGGGACATGCCGCGTGTGGCGGGCAGCCAGCATGCCGCGTTTGACGCCCAATGGGGAGCCGGCTTGCAGGTGCTGCGTCAGGCACGACTGGGGGGACGGCGTTCATCGTTGTATGCCTTGCCCTGGATGCTGAGCCTGGATGTTGGACCTTGCCAGACTCAGGACGATTATGCCCGGCTCGCGGTGCAATCGCTGCCCGCAGCGGGGCCAGGCCTGGATCAGGGCGTGGGCTGGTTTTTCATGAAAGCCAGTGTCATGGTGTGGGCTGGGCCGGTGCTCGGCGCGGATGAGCACACGGCCCAAGAAGCGGCATGGTCGCGTCTGTTGCACCAACTGATGCGCACGCGCCGACGCGAGCCGCTTAACGGCTTGGTTTTCAATATCGACTTGTCCTGGCTATTGCAGGCCAATCAGGAACAGTTGCAGGCGGCGGGCAAGCAGATGCGGGCTCGCCATGATGCCTTGGCGCGTGTTTTTCAGGCGCGCATTCCTGTCTGGCTGATGTTGCAAGGGGGTGAGAAGGTTCCCGGTCTGTCTGCCTGGCTGCAGCAATTGCCGCCCGAGGTCTACGATCAGGCGCTGGGCTATATGGTGGGCGGACAAGGGGCCGAGCAGGGCTCGCTGCAGTTTCTGGCGCAGGCGTTCGAGTCCGTGGGGCGACGAATGGCGCAATTGCGGATTGTACTCGGTCAGCATGGAGTGCAGCCTGCGCCGGTGTTTGAATTGCCCGAACGTATCGCGGCACAACAAGCCATCCTGCAAGACTTGCTGGCCCCGGCTTTCGAGGCCACGCCGTATTCGGCCACCCCTTTATTGCGTGGCCTGTACTGGCAGGTGCGCACTCCGCATCAAACTCGTGAAGGCATTGCCTTTGCCCGCGACGTGCTCGATCGCATCCTGCCGTCTTGCCGGTATGGCTGGCAAGTCTTCGACCGCTGGTCGCCCTGGCGCCGTGTGTTGCGTCATTCTCTGGTTCTGGCCTGGCTGCTCTTGTGTGGTGCACTGGCAGGCGGCTTGTTTTACTCCAGTGAACGCGCGCGCTCGAGTTTGCAAGCCTTTGCGGCCCAACCGTTGCAGCAGCTCGAAACACGCATGCAAAAGGGTGCGCTGGACGAAGATGTGCAGTCACTCAATATCTGGCGCAGTGCCATTGGCAGGCTGGACAGCGCCAATCACGGCATCCAGGCCTGGTTGCCGTTTCAGGGCCATGTGCGCCAGGTACAGCAGTTTTACCAGCAACGTTTTGTGGATGCGTTCCGGCGCGAAATCCTGCAGGCATTTCTGGACCCATTGATTGTGCAGGATCTTCCACGCGTCAGTCGTAGCGGCAGCGAGACAGAAGTGGCTGCCTGGAGTCAGTATTTGGTGCGTCGCATCAATCTGGTGGCCGGCCAGTTACGCGGCAGCCCACTTGAAGGTCGGCCTTTGCCGGGCATGGAGCTGGCGACCTTGTATGGCGACTCGGCCTCCCGGCAAGTCGGTCTGCAGACGGGTGTGCTGCTTGGTCAACAATATGTGGATTATCTGCGCTGGTCGCCCGAGCGGGTTCAACTGCAAGGGGAGCTAGATGCGTTGCAGGCGGCGCTGCGCCAGCTGGGCTTGCGTGCTCGCTCGCCCTCCTGGTTGCTGGCCTGGGCGGATTTTCAAAACAGCATCCGCCCGATTACGCTGGCGGATTTCTGGAGTGTCCGGCCCGATGCTAGGGCGCCTGTGATCGCTGCCGGTTTGACGCAGACCGGTACGGCAGCGATCTCGGGCTTTGTCCAGGAGCTGGCCGAAGCCTCGGGTGAGCGCAGTTTCTGGATGGGGCAAAGTGATGTGCTGGAACAGGGTTTCCGGCAACTGTCCTACGACGCCTGGTATCGCTTCATTGTGCGCTTTAACGATGCCCGTTTTTATTTGCAGACCGAATCGGATTGGGATGGCGCCATCAGCAGTCTGTTTTCAGTGGCTGATCCCTATGCCCGTCTTTTTGAAGCGGTCGATGGGCTGTTTCAGCAGGTGCCGGCCGGAGAACGCCCGGCTTGGGTGGCTAGCATGCTGACGTTGCAGCAACTGCGTCTGGCCGCCCGTCAGGCCCCCGCCCAGGAGGGTCTGGCAGGCTGGCTGGATCAGGCTCAACGCGTCAATGCACTGGGGCATGTGGGGCTGCGCTCGGTGCAGCAGGGGGAGTCGTTGACACAAAGCGTGCAGGGCGTCAGCGCCAGTCTGGCGGGCATTGCGCCGTTGCGTGCCTATCAGACTCAACTTGCCGATGCGATCAAGCGCTTGTTGCAGGGGCCGGGCAGCGCGCAGGAACTGGCACGCCAGACCTGGGGGTTTGGACAGGACCCGCAAGTGCAAGAGTCGTTGCTGCACGATGCCCAACACAGTCTGGATGACTTGCGCACCCAGTTGCAGCGCGATACAGCCCGTGAGGATGCCGTGTGGACTCTGATGCGTGGTCCGCTGGCCTTGGTGCTGGATTACACCGCCCGGCGCACCGCCTGCGGTTTGCAGGATCAATGGGCCGCTTCGGTCTTGAGTGTGGTACAGGGTGTGCGCAGTCCCGTCCTGGCCTATGAACTGTTGTACGGTGATCGTGGCACCGTGCCTCAGTTCTTGCAGGGTGATTTGCGCTACTTTGTGAGCCGTGATGCGCAAAGTTACGGACCGCGCAGTGCGCTGGGGCAGAGCATGCCGCTTAGTGGGCAGTTCTATGCCTACGCGAACGCCGTTCAGGCGCGGCAGGTGGCGCATGCCGAAACGCGCCTGCACGATGAACAGGCGGCGCGTGTGCGCGGTAGCCAGATCGAAACCTTGCAGCAGGAGCTGGCTGAGCTGGATAAACAGGCCAAAGCGGTTCAGTCCTTGGCCGCGGCCGTTGTGATCGATGCCGAGCCGCCGCTGCTCAACACCGGGGCGCGTCAATTGCCTCAACGCACCCGCCTGAGTTTGCAATGTGCCAGCGGTGTGACGCGGCTGGATAACTTCAACTTCCCCTCCAGGGCTACCTTTGCATGGGCACAGGGGCAGTGTGGTGATGCAGTGCTGCAGATTCAGTTTCCAGGCTTTGTGCTGGAGCGGGTCTATCCGGGCGCAGAAGGCTTTATCGACTTTTTGCACGAGTTCAGCAGTGGTGAGCACCGTTTCCAGGCCAGCGACTTCCCGCAGCAAGAAGAGCGTCTGATCGATGCCGGCGTACAGTGGCTGGTCTTGAACTGGCGTTTGCAGGGGCAACGTAATCTGGTGGATAACGTGAACCAGTTGCATCGCATTCAGGCCCGACAGGCTCAGATCAACGAGCAATTGCTGACCCTGCGCGAGGCGCAGTCCGGCGTGAGCAGTCCGATGGCGCAACCGAGCTGGACGCAGGATCTGGTGCCCGAGCGCATTGTGACCCAGTGCTGGCGTTCGCCAGTAACGGTGTTTCAGAAGGAGGGACCATTGTCGCCCGATTCGGCCCCGACTGCACCGGCACCGCAAAAGCAGGCTGTTCAGCCCGCTTCAAAACGGGCCGCCAAACCTGCGCCCAAGCAAGTGGCGGCCTCATTAGCGACGCCGGCTCAGGAGCGGTCGCAGCAGGGCTGGCGTGTTCAGGTGGGGGTGTTTGCCGATCCCCGCGCTGCCGTGGAGCAATTGGATGCGCTGGGGATTGACGCCGTGCAGATTCCCTTGCCTCGTCCGGGACGCAAAGATCTGTACCGGGTGCAAAGCCCGGTTTATGACAGCCGCGAACAAGCCCGCATCGTGGCCGGGCAGATTGCCCAGGCCTTGCGGGTCAACCCGGAATTAGTGCCTGGCGATCGTTAAGCCAGTGCTGGTAGGCCAGCAGCCCATGCTGGTCCATGCTTTCCCGGGCCTGCTGCCAGTGTTGGCTGGCCAGGTCCGGGCATTGGCGCTGTAGCCAGATATCGCCGCGCAGACACTGTATTTCTGGAAGCATCAGCACGGAACCGTGTTGTTCGCTGATCTGTTCGGCTTCGGCCAATACGGCAAACGCTGCGTCTTCGCGCGCCAGGCTAAGCAGGGCGCGAGCCAGCATGCACAGTTGTCCTTCCACAGCAACAGGCATATCCATGCGTATACGTTCGATCGCGGCCTGCATGGGCTCAATCAGGTCCGCGTTGCGGGTCTGTAGCACAGCGGGTAGTAATTGATGCATCTGCGCCAGTGCAATCCAGACCGTATCGGGCTTGGCCGGTGACTGCGTTCCAGTCAACGCCAAACTCTCCTGAGCCATTTCCTGCAGATTTCCGGCCAGGTAGTAAATACGCATCAGATGTAGCCGGGAGGCAATGGCGCCCGCCAAAGGATGATGGTGGTAGCTGGCCAGGGTGATGGCGTGGCGGGCATTTTGCAAACCAGTGGAAAAATGGCCTTGTAAGGCCTGACACAATCCCAACGAGGCATAGGCCAGCGCCTGCGAGGGCTTCTGGGATGGCAGGGCCTGGGCATCCTGGGGTTCGGCCGACATGCCGATCAACGGCAGGGCCCGCACCAGCAACGTTTCTGCCTGTACCGGATCGCCCCGCCACAGGCGATGCTGGGCCAATGCGTACCAGGCCCAGCCTTGCCAAGCCTCGTTGAGTTGATCCTGGGACAAGCGCAGTACTTTTTCGGCAATCGGCAAGGAACCGTCCAATTGTCCGCGATTGTGACGGGTCAACCATTCGCCCCACAGGCTGGCCAGCAAGGTCAGGGGCTCTTCAGGGTCCCTGAGCTCGTTGACCTGCTCGAAGGCTTCTACCGAACGGGGAGAGCCCGGGCCCGTGGCCGCGGTGCTTAAGGAGGCTTTAGTCAGGTGCAGTGCAAAACTGGTTTGTGAATGCACGGTGGGATCGGCGATGAAGCGCCGGCTGCGTAAAGCCTGTGACAGGTAGCGCTCGGCTTCCTGTAACTGGCCGTGTTCGAGTGCGTGCTCGATGGCGCGTTGCCACCACTGGACCGTATCCTGGTAGCGAACTTGCCCCAGTAGGGTGGCAATAGCCGATGGCGCGTGATTATGCTCGACCATATGCTCGGCCAGCCGTCGTCCGAGTCGTTCGCGCTCGGGACGGATAATGAGCTGGCGCAGACAGTTGCCCAGTATATCGGGGCAGCGCCAGCGGGATTGCTCGGTGGACATCAACCATTCATGCTGCTCCAGGATCTGCAAAACGGTACGGATGGTCGATTGGGGTTGCTCCAGCAAACGGCTGGCAAGGCGCTCGTCAATATCGGGCAGCAGGGCTGCCAAGTAGGCCAGTTCGCGTTGTAGCGGCGTCAGGCGGCGCAAATGGGCGGCGCACTGGTCCAGCAAGCGCGGCACCAGGGTCAGGTCCTGACCGAGCTGATATAAGTGCAGCAGTTCGCGTGCCAGCATGGGGCTGCCTTCACTGTGCTCGATGATGTGCGTGCGAATATCGCGAGGCAGCTTGATCGAGCGGCTGCGCTGACTGATCAGTTCATTCATGTCCTGGTGGGCGAGTGCGCCAATCCGCAAGGGCAGGACAGGCCAGGACTCGGGCAAGGCCTGGCGAGAGGTGGCCACGATGCGCAGCCGCTCCTCGCCAGCCAGCAGACGCTGCAACAATTGTAGGCTGGCGGCATCACACCAGTGCAAGTCCTCCCAGGTCAGCAACAAGGTCTGGTTCCGACAAAGCGCGTGCAACAGGGCCAGCAAGACGTGTTGCGTTTGTTCACGCACTACGCTCTGGCCGAGTGTGGACGGTTCAATCAAGGTCTGATGCAGAATATCGGCCTGCGCAACGCTCAGGTCGTACTGGGCCATCAATCGTTGATGTAGCTGCGCGTCCTGCTCGCCGTTACGGGTGTCGGCGGTATTCGGTGTGACATATCGCAGCTCTTTTTGTAGCCAGCGCAATACCGGTGCGTAAGGGCTGCGTACATCATTTTCCTGGGTCTGCAGCGCCACGACGGCACCTTCCACATTGCGCACATAGTCCTGCAGCGAACGCAGCAGCTTGGTCTTGCCCATTCCGGTATGACCATGCAGCAACAGCATGCGTGGCGCCGCGCTAAGACGACCGCTCCAGTATTGAAGCAGAATATCGAACTCGCGCAGCCGTCCGTGAATGCGGCCGGTATCGGTGGCGGTTTCGCTCAGGCGTAACTGGTATGAGGATGGTTCTTTGCCTGATGGCAAGGCCTCCAGAGACCAGGACGACAGGCGTGCAGCCGCCTGACTGCTGAGCAAGACCGCCCCATTGTCTGCTTGCCAGGCCAGGGAAATGACGGATTGGCAGAGCAAATGGTGTGCGTTGATGGGCGTGGTCGGATCAATGGGCAGTACATCAGCATGAACGGCCAGGCCAAGACTGACTTGGGCTGGCCGGCTGAGACCGGCCAGCGTGCGCGCCAGGGTCAGGGCAGGGGCCACGGGACGCTCATTGATGGCGGGGTAACCGAAATGCGCCAGCAAGGTGGCGTTATGTTCCTGTTCTATCCAGGCCCCGTGTTCGCGAGCACAGCGCACCACACGCTCATGCGTTTCGCGCAGGAGAAAGGTTCTGGTTTCGTAATCCGTCTCCATGGGATCGTCGCCGCTGTCCGGGTTGGGGCGCCAGCCAATCGCAATGGCTACCGTAGCCATGGCCCGAAAGTGGTAGCCTTCGGGATCGGACGGCCCATGTAAGGCGGGCGCTGCGTTAACACCGGTGCCCAGCAAAGCGCGCGTCTGTGCGTCAGGTTGTACACCCAGACGCTGCTGGAGCACATCACAGCATTGCTGATAGGCCAGCATGGCCGCGTCATGATCATTGTCCTGCACCAAAAGTCGGATAAGTAAACGGTGGCAGGATTCATCCTCAGGCCACAGATTGACCCAGGTTTTGGCATACGCCAGGGCTGCCTGCTGCTGTTCGCTGGCCATCAATGCCTTGATCAGATGGTGTCGGCATTGCGCCAGCTCGATGTCCAGGCGTGCATTCCAGTTGTTGTGCCAGCTCATCAAACTGTCACTACCGGGCAATTTAAGGCCCTCCAGAAATGGACCTTGGTACAGGCTTAGTTTGTTGCGCGCTTCGTCCAGCTCGGTCGCCGTGGAACTGCCTATGTACAGAACGTCACTCCAGACGGTATCGGACTCCAGTGTCAGGCTTGCCGTGGAGCTGAGCAGCACCTTGGACAGGGGGGCCAATGCCTGACGCAACACATACAAGGCATGGCGCACCCGAGCGCGCCCCTGCTCGGGGTCGCTCTCGGGCCAGAGCATATCGGCCAGCTTGACTCGTGCTATTGCCTGGCCCTGTGCCAGCACCAAAAGAGCGAGCAGCAGCTTGACCTTGTCATAACTTAACAGGTGACTGCGGTCCTGCCCGTCGATCAATAAACGAAAGGTTCCCAAACAATAGAGTTCAATTCGGTTGGGACCCTGTCTCGAGATCCCCGTTTGCATTCCCATCTTGTTTTCCATCCCTGCCGACTGCACCCTGCGTTAGTAAATGTTAGAGTGATGCAACAAAAGGCTTCATTCTGGTTTGCAGGCGTTTATTTTTGGTTTAACCGGGAAGGAAACCTGATCCCCAATACCGCTATGAGGGACCCATCAAGCTTGGCCGCGCGAACACAAGGCATGCAGCGGGCCGCGTCGGCTTGTAACAAAACTAATTAGGCCTCTGATTTATTACGCGGCTGTGGCAAAACATAGATCACATGGGGGGCGATAATTGGCTGTTAATGGCTTTGTGAGGATTACGGCGGCTCAAACGCGACATCACATAGCGCTGAAAAAACGACTATTGGCGGGCCGGTCTGCGTAGCAGGATCGACGGAGCAGGGTACAGGTCCCGATAGAATGGTGTTGCTCCGGCCGTGCTCAGATGCGCCAGAACTGTCGCGCATGGCTGGTCTTGCGCTTTGCACGCAAGGCTCAGGGCGGTTGCCCTTGTCGGCTTGGGTCTGTGCCCCAACCTTATGGTGCTTTCCTTGTCGGGATTTGACGTGTACTCAGAACGGCTGGGGCACCGGAAGTCATTGTTTCTCTCTGTACTGGGCACAGACCGTTCCCTCCATGTGGGATTGTTCAATGCTAGTTACGAGCAAATCACTACACGCCGTATGCAGTGGGTGTCCGCTTCCCTCTAGAAGGCAAACAACCCAGATACTTTTGACCTTGCGTTTAAAAGAAGGGGCTTGCCGTACACAGTTGCGTATTAAAACGACTATGGCGATTGTGGAGGCTTAATGGATATGGGCTGAGTCGTTGAGTGCTTAGCCAGGCGTTCCGTCATAGCCTTGCAACATGGCTATGAGTGAAAAAGAGTGCAGATTCTCTTTGAATTGTTTTTATCGAGCATGCTTTGGAAAAGAGAAAAATTTTAAGCCTGAGCTTGCAGAATGTGTGTTAAAAACACGTGGCTTTTGGAATTATTCCGAGCTGATCGTTTAATACAATTTGTATCTTTTTATATAAAATGACACACATCATAAAATTAATTATTTCGTTTTTAACCCTGATAAGTCTTGGTGGCTGTGCTGCTGAAATAGGCTCCGCGTTAGGTATTCAGCTTATAGAAAAACCGATGGTAAGGGGGGAGAGCATAGAAAAATATCGTGATGCTTTTGGTCGTAGCGGGGAAGTTGAAACCGTTTTGAATGGAGAGCCTGCCTATAAGTGGAATCTTTCCTACTACCAACGAGTCACCGTGGAGGCAGATACTTACGCATACCATAACTTGGATCGACCAGGAATGACGACAGGTATTATTTATGAGGACAGAGACATACTCCGTCCCTGTCAGCTAACGATGTCCTACGATCCAAAGACGCGTTTGGTGACGGATTTTGAACTCACCAATCCCGCAAAATGTGGAGAAGTCCGTAGTGCATTGCGGAACCTATAACAACAAAAAATATTAATGATCATAGAAATCAAGAATCAAAAAATCAGAATGTAAATAGTAATAAATAGCGGTTTATTTTTATAATTAAAATATATGTTAAAGACAATTTTATCTTTCGTGTTTCTGGTGTTGCTGATAGTGGATACACCAGCTGTTTTTGCTGCTGACGTCAAAGGTTCTAGCGATCATCCGCTTTTGAGTCGATTCCCAGGGGCAGAGATTCGCAACTATTTGAGAAAAAACTACGATGCCGCCGTGTTGCCTGCGGGAATCATTAAGGACAAGAAAGCACCGGGGCAATTGCTTGAATTGGAGGGCAAGGTCACTCGCATCGCTTACCGGATTCCGGGTGAGCATTCAGCATTGGAGGTTCTGCGAAATTACGAGAAAGCGCTGCAGCAAGGCGGGTTTGAAACGCTGTTTGCCTGCCATGGCCCAGAGACCTGTGGTCCGGATATGATGCCCTTTATTTCCCTTGAAGGACGCGTTCGACCTACTGCATTTGGCGATGCGGTCTTTGGTAGTTCAAGTGAGCGTGTTTTGCTCACCCGTCGTAGTGATGAGGCAGGAGAGGTCCACGTTTTTCTGCATGTGGTGGATGATACGTCCAATAACAGGACCTATCTCTATCAGGAAATCGTAGAAGGTGCCCAATTGGAACTGGATCAAATTAAAGTGCTACAAGCGGACGAGTTGCAACAATCACTCGAACGCCAAGGGTATGTCACGGTTCCAGGCATTTACTTCGATAGTGCTAAAGCAGAGATAAAACCAGAATCGGATACGGCCTTATCAGAAATGGCTAAATTGCTCTCTAGCCATCCAGACCTAAAAGTATATGTGGTGGGCCATACGGATAATCAAGGTTCGCTTGAGGCCAATCTGACCTTGTCGCAGAGTAGAGCTCAGGCAGTTGTTCAGGCTTTACATACTTCATATGGTGTTAAGGCGGAAAACTTGCTGGCTAAAGGGGTCGCGTCTTTTTCTCCGGTAGCAAGCAATGCAGACGAAAAAGGGCGCGCGCGCAATAGACGAGTTGAGTTGGTAGTGCAGTAACACTATCTCAGGCGCAAGCAACGAGATGACCAGAACCAGTGTGCTGGCTGCGGGCTCGGGCGATCAGGGATAGGGCTTGCGTTCGTTCCGTCGTCCTACACCGCTCTGTATCTGTGGCGGGTTGATCTTGAGCGGCTGTGCTTGGGCGTGCTTGTGGTGGCTACACTCATGCCACAAAACACATCGAGCCCAGCCCTAGGGGCAATCAATCCGATTTAAGGGAACTGAAAGCGCGCATTGCCCAGGATTGGGTGTAGACCTTATGGGTGCAGGTGGCCGGTGCACCGAAGCAACGACAGGCGGCCGGATTTTGACTGTATTGAATGCTTTTTTGCTTGAAAATCAGTTGCTTGAAGGTCCCGCGAGATTGCTGTGTGGGACAAATAAAGACCTCTTGTTTAGTTCGCTGGCAATTATCGCATAATGTATATTATGTAAAGTCGCGAATCGATCAATGTTTCTGGTTGAGGCGCAGTTCCGTTTCGGTCTCCCCTCCGTTTATCTTTCGCCGATTATTTTTACGCCCAAGGTAGTTAAGTTTTCCCTGGCGTGGTTATAGTGGATTGCTAAGTAAAACGGAGCAAAAACACGATGGGCCATGTACTACAGTTTGCTGAACGCGACCCCAGCTTAAGTGATGAGTTGGCCAAGGCGCAGATCGAAACACTGCGCGAAGCCTTGTTGCTCAAACAGTACGAACGGCTGGAAAAAGCCGATCAAACCTTGCTGATTGTGGTGGCCGGCATGGACGGTGTGGGGAAAGGATCTGCCATCAACACCCTGAACACCTGGTTGGACCCGCGTCATGTGCATACCTTGGCGTTCGGCAAACTCAGTGAAGAAGAAGCCATGCGTCCCCTTATGTGGCGTTATTGGAATCGCTTGCCGGCACGGGGTCAGACCGGACTGGTGTTTGGCTCCTGGTATGCACCCCTGATGAAAGAGCTGGCGCGTAAAACGCCCGATCCGGCCAGGATTGCGTTATATACCCACTTGATTAACCGGTTTGAGGCGCAATTGGCCTATCAGGGTGTGCAGGTGCTCAAGTTGTGGTTCCACCTGTCTGCCCAGGCGCAGCTGGATCGTTGTGCCATGCTGATGGCTGACCCCAATACGGCATGGCGCGTTAGCAAGGCTGACCTGAAAGTTCACAAACAATTCAAGACCTTGCGTAACGCCGCCACGCAGACCATCAATCTGACTCATCGTAACTATGCGCCTTGGGTGGTCATCCCCAGTGCGGACAAGAATCTGCGTGATGTGTCCTTGGCAAAAGTGGTATTGCAAGCGATGGACAAGCCTATTGTCCCGCGTCAGGTCAGAGAGCCGCATGCCTTCCCGTTTCGCTTGAATGTTCCGGCCGCTTCCTTGCTGTCCCCTCCCCCTGTAAAGCCTGTGCTCGATTACGACACGGAACTCCTGCATTGGCAGGGGCGTCTGTCGACCGCGGTACGCAGCAAGGCGTTTCGTAATCATTCTCTGGTACTGGTGTTTGAAGGGCGCGATGCCGCTGGCAAAGGCGGCACGATTCGTCGTCTGACCGAAGCGCTGGATGTTCGCATTTACGATATTCATCCTATTTCCGCTCCCAATGCGGTGGAACGGGCACGGCCATATTTATGGCGCTTCTGGCGTAAGTTGCCGCGGCTGGGCGAGGTCGCGATTTTTGATCGCTCTTGGTATGGCCGAGTTCTGGTGGAACGGGTGGAAAAGCTGATTTCCCGGGCCGCCTGGCAACGCTCTTATGAAGAAATAAACGAATTTGAGGCGCAATTGCTTGCCAATGGCACGGCCGTGATCAAGTTTTGGTTGGATATTGATAAAGATGAGCAACTTAAGCGTTTCAAGGCCCGTGAGCAAACGCCCTTCAAGAATTACAAGATCACGCCAGAAGATTGGCGCAATCGGGAAAACTGGGCGGCTTATCAACGGGCGGCTGAAGATATGTTTGCTCAGACTGACACTCATATGGCGCCTTGGCATATTGTGCCCAGTAAAGATAAAAAAGCCGCTCGCATCCAGGTATTGCGCACCGTGGTCGAGACTCTGGAATCTTTGGACGAACATATGATCAGCCTGAATGAGCCGGCTTTGGCCGATCAGGTCAGTGAGCAGGTATAAAACAGCGGGCTGCTAATGATCCGCCCCAAATGCAGTCATCCTGCATTTGGGGCGAATTTGTGTGGGAATGGTGGGCGGCCATGGGAACACGCACACCGGATCGTGATGATGTGTCTTGACGCTACGCTCACAGGCTCGTCAGCACCGCGTTCATTTAGCGCTGTTTGGCCTGGTCCCGCAGTGCGGACGCCGCTTAGAGATCCTGGCTGGCGGCAAGACGAAGTATCTTGTGCCAACTTCGGAGATCGGCGGCATTGGTGGGACGGATATGCCAAGGCTGTACGGGGTTGCGCAGTAGCAGCGTCAAGCCCCTGTCCTGCACTTCAATGGTGTCAATATCCGCAAAAATAAAGGCGCGGCTCCCCTGCCCGGTCTGAATATGGCCCCGCTTTTGCAGGGCATCCAGTCGTAAGGAACCATCAGCGAATGCCAGCTCCACAATGCGTTGGCCATGCTGTTTTTTTCCGTGAATAGCCAGGTGATGACGACGCCAGAGGATGAATGGTGTCAGCAGTATGGCCACCGCCACCAGTAGACTGAAGATAGCGGCCATTACACCCGCGCTGGCGTTCACCCGATTGAAAAGCTGCACGCCGCCCTGCACCAGCCCCGCAAGAATGCCGATTAGCAGCAGGACGACGATAATGGGCATGGCGACGACCGGTCTTTGGACTTAGCGGGCTTGAACGGTCACCGTGGCCGCCGCCTGACGCGCATTTTCACGAGCAGTTTCCAGGTCGTCATGTGCCGCCAGAGCGACACCCATGCGTCGTTTCTCGAAGCTTTCGGGTTTGCCGAACAAGCGGATATCGGTTTGCGGAATGCGCAACGCCTGAGCTACGTTCAGGAAATCGACCTCTTTGGCGTCTACCCCTCCGTAAATCACTGCGCTGGCACCGGGCATACGCAAGGCGGTGTTGACAGGCAGGCCCAGAATGGCACGTGCGTGCAGCTCAAACTCCGACTGCCATTGAGTTCCCATGGTCACCATGCCGGTGTCGTGGGGACGCGGGCTGACTTCGCTGAACCAGACCTGATCGCCTTTGACGAAAAGCTCGACACCAAACAGACCTTGACCGCCCAGGTTCTGAGTGAGCGCCTGGGCAATCTCGCGCGCGCTTTGCAACGCTTGGGGACTCATGGGCTGCGGCTGCCAGCTTTCCACGTAATCGCCATCCACTTGTTGGTGACCGATGGGATCGCAGAACTGGGTTTCAATCTGACCATCGGCGCCGACAGCGCGCACGGTCAGCAAGGTAATTTCGTAATCAAAATCGATGAAGCCCTCCACGATGACGCGGCACTGGCTGACGCGGCCACCAGCCATCGCGTAGTCCCAGGCTTGGGCAACGTCCTCGGGGCCGCTGATTTTGCTTTGGCCTTTGCCTGAACTACTCATCAACGGTTTGACTACGCAGGGGTAGCCGATTTTGCTGTCAATGGCCGCTTGGAGTTCTTGCAGTGATTCACAGAACTGATAGGGGCTGGTGGGCACACCCAGAGTTTCCGCGGCAAGACGACGAATACCTTCGCGATCCATGGTGAGTCTGGCGGCACGAGCGGTAGGGATGACACGGACCAGACCTTGCGCTTCCAATTCTTCCAGCACGCCCGTGGCAATTGCCTCGATTTCCGGTACCACTAAGGTGGGCTTTTCTTTTTCGATCAGGGCGCGCAGTTGGTCGGGGTCACTCATGGTGATCGTGCGCGCGTGATGGGCGACCTGTTGCCCCGGCGCATTCTCGTAGCGGTCGACCGCGATGGTTTCCACCCCAAGACGTTGCAGCGCAATCAGCACCTCTTTGCCCAGCTCTCCCGAGCCCAGGAGCATGATTTTGTCCGACGACGACGATAAGGGGGTGCCCAACAGGCTCATGGTGCATGCTCCGCAGAAAATGAGAAAGTCAAAAGCGCTATTGTAATGCAGGCCGTGCCTGCTTTTTTAAAAGGGGGGACGGCTTTGTCCGCCCTGCCGGCACACACACACCGGCAAGGCGGACTTTGTTGACCGAGACCGCAGGATGCGCGGCCTCTATTCCACCATTAACTGAGCCATCATGCCCAGGTCCTCATGCTCCAGGATGTGGCAGTGGAACATTCGCAGGCCCGGTAGTTCCTGTCGGAATGCCAGACGCACGGTTTCTCTGGGACGCAGATTGACAGTATCTTTCCAGGCGCGGAACGCCTCTGGAACCGACTGCATCCCGGTTTGTCGGGCGAGGACCTGAAACTGGGTCCCGTGCAGATGGAAGGGATGGTCCATGTGTGAGTCGTTGATCACGTCCCAGTATTGCCATTGCCCGGTCGGACAGCGCAGGTCTATGCGGTTCATGTCATAAACCTGATCGTTGATGCGGAACATGGAACGCAAAGCTGCCATTTCAGGCATCATGGCATTGCCGTCCATGGTGCTGGCGATATTCATTGCGCCCATGTTCTGATGGTGCTGGTTCGATGTCGCCCCTGAGCCGTGTTCTGACGACATGGGCATGTCATGATCCATGGGCATCAATTCGCTAAAGACCACTTTCGTGGTGTTGGAGGCACCGGGCACAAGGGGAATGGCCCGTAACTGCTGTGGAAGGACGAGTTCCTCCTGGCGTATTGTCAGGTGTGCGAGGGTCAATGTTGTGGGCTGCTCCTGGACCATCATTTTTTGTCTGTCGTAGTACAGGGCTTGCAGGGTGCTCTCCAGATTTCGATCAGTCTGAATGAAAAACTCGACCCGTTCGGCTGGTGCCAGGAGAATGGAGTCGACCGCCTCCAAGGGCTGCTCCAGCAGGCCGCCGTCCGTGCCCACCTGAATCAGGCGAGCGCCGGGAATATGCAAGTTCAAATAACGGGCTGAGCAGGTATTCCATACGCGGATGCGCTCTCGGGAGCGGGTTTGTATCACTGGCTGGCGCTGGCCATTCAGTAAGACAAACTGCCCCTCCCTACCGTTCATCCAGTCCAGGCCCGTATTGGGCGGAATATGGCCCGTGTTGTCCAGTCGTATGTCGCTGATAGCCCAATGTTGCTCCGCGAAATCTCTGAGTGGGTCAGCGTGCGAGCGTACGATAATGGTTCCGCCCAGTCCGTGTGCGACCTGCTCTCCGCTTTTGCCATGTGGGTGTGGGTGGTACCAATAGGTTCCGGCACTTCCCTCTGGCAAGGTAAAACGGTAGTGACGCCGTTGTCCGGGTAAAACGGTGTCTTGAGGATTGCCGTCCTGATCAGAGGGAACTGGCAAGCCATGCCAATGCAGGGTGGTTGCCTGATCCAAACGGTTTTCAAATTCAATTTCTACTTGATCGCCCTCATACAGTTCAATCAAGGGCCCTGGCATTTGCCCGTTATACAGCCAAAGTTCTGTGTTTTGGCCATCCGCCAATACTCGTCGATGAGCGGCGGCGGTAATGTTGGCCTGAAACAGACCAGGTTTATCGCTGCGGTTTTGAAGCACAGGCAAGGCCTGCAGGGCCTGGCCGGCTGGCATTTTCTCTACAGGCATCAAGCCCGTACGGGTGGTCACGCCCTGTTCGGCCATCCCGTGTGACATGGGGTTGTGATGCCCCATCCTGCTTTGTGCCCAGCTCCGTAACGGCAAGCTGCCCAACAGGCTTGCGGTCACGCTCAGTTTAAAAAAATCGCGTCTTTTCATGGGTTTGCCCCAGTAGATCATCACTGTTCATGGGCCGTCCGCCTTTCCCTAGCAAAGAGCATGGAGGTGCGGATCGGCAATGGAATGGAGGAGATCAGGACGCGCGTGGAGGCGGTTGTGCGGGGCCAAACAGCCGCGAGAGATAGTGTTGATGCAAAGGTGCTGGCGGAAAAGCTGCCTGTGCTACAGTCGCGGCCGGCAAGCTCACCTGACTAGCCAGACAGGCACAGCAGCTTATTTTGAGTGGGGTGTTGCAATGATGGGGGGCACGATGAGGTGATTGGCCCAAAACGGAGGATTGCGCGTGAGCAACAGGATGCCCTGCATCGTGAATCCTTGCTGCCTGTGCGTCTCGGCCAATACTCAAACCCATACCCAACAGCAGCACCAGCAGGCCGGTCAATAAGAGCCAGCCGACGGTTTTGCGAGGAGAAATGGGCGTGTGCAACATGCGATAAAGCTTAGCATGGGCCTTGCGGCTCTCGTTGCTCTTAAAACAGTCCGTTACACCGCGTGCTGCTGCGATCGAAGACTGGTCGCCCGGCGGATTGATCCAGATTCTACAGCGTTCAAGGGACTGCCATGATGGCAAGGCCCTGCCTCGGCTTGCTCAGGTGTTACAGCGCCATCCGATCTGTTTTCTAGCGTTCATTGCGTAAGGAGCCAGGACTATTTATTTTTCAGGATCACTCTTGATCAGGCGCCGCTTCAAGCGCAGCGATCTGACGGGTTGTGACTGTGCCTGTTTCAGTTCCTGGCTGAGCAACTGGGCTTTCTTGCGTAACTCGTCATTTTCGCGCTCTAGCAAGGCGGTACGAGTGCGCAGCATCTGCACCTGTCCTTGTATTTCTTTGGCCAGACTATGGCTGATATCCAGAGCAGCTTGCAGGGCACGGCGTTCGCCCTGCTCCTGTCCCAATTCCTGACGCAGCTTTTGCAGGAGGTCTTGTTGCTGGTTCAGTTCTTGCTCGTGAGCCTGACGCAAAGCTTTATTCGTTTGCTCGGCCTCTTCGATGTGCTGACGCAATCGTGTCTGAATCGAGCGTTCCTTGTCGATCTCCAACAAGGCTCGGCGTTCGTTAGCCTGGGCCCGCTCCTCGGTCAATTCAATGGCTTTTTGCAGTCGTTCCAGGTCCAGGGTGAACTGTTCGCTTTGACGACGAAGCTCTTGCTGCAGGCCTTGTTTCTCGATTTCCAGCTCATTTTGACGCTGGTTTGCGTGCAGCAAGTCTTGTTTCAAAGCCGCCTGTTCCTGCCCTGCTCTTTGCAAATTGTCGTGATACTGCGCTATCTGTGCCTGGGCGCGTTTCAGATCGCCCTGCCCTGCCTCCAGTTCGCTTTGCGCTTGCCGAGTCTGTGCCTGGGCCTGGGCAACCCGCTCGTCAGCCTGGATTTGGTAATGCTCCATCTGCTGTTTTGAGTGGCTCAAGGCCTCTTGCCAGATACGAGCCAACAGTTCCCCCGTCAGCGTTTGCAACTCTTCCGGCATATCGGCCACGTCCAGGCGAACCCGGCTTTTGTCGCGCAACTCCTCCCAGAACGTCTGTAGCGCCTGAGCGGGTGCGCTCATGCTGCCCTTGCGGACCAGCTGATACAGCTTGTTGGCGGTGGGTGTGACGCCATAGCGAAAAAAAAGCAATGCCGCCACTTCTTTGTACAAGGTCTGCGTATGGCTGAAGCGATCCCGTAATTCAGCGACGTCAGCCAGAATTTGCGACTCATTAGGCTGCTTGGGCTCCATTTTCATACTCTCATCAATTATTTGGTTAATAATACAACGTAATATATAAAATTATCAAGTAAATTGATTTATAAATTTGACATTATCTCTATAATGTCAAATTATTAAGTGTCTTAGGTCCTTGACGGCTGCGATACGGCCTTGGGCCGCGCCCACCTCCCTTTTTTCTCCTTCTTTCCCTGTTTGCATGGAAATAATCCCCTCCTCGTCGTCCACCGAATTGGGTTCGGACGATATTGCGCAACTACTGGCTCGGTTTGACGGGCGGCAAGGTGTTAACCGCTCTATGAGTGGACGGGCCCAGATTGAAGCTCAAACCGATATCGAAGCGCTACGAGCCTGGCTGGCGCGCTATATCGATAGCCCACGCACCTACGCGAACTACCGTAAAGAGGCCGAACGTCTTTTGTTATGGGCGGTACTTGAGCGTCGCAAGGATTTGTCCTCTCTGAGTCTGGAAGACATTCTGGCCTATCGCCTGTTTCTGGCAGATCCGCAGCCCGCTCATCGCTGGGTGGCGCAAGGTCGCGCGCGCCCTGCCCGTCATCATGCAGCCTGGCGCCCCTTCGCAGGCCCCTTGTCTGAAAGCAGTCGCAATCAGGCTTTGTTGATTCTGAACTCCTTGTTCAGTTGGCTGGTCCAGGCTGGTTATCTGGCGGGAAATCCCCTGGCTCTGTCTCGTCAAGGCCGACGTCAGAAGAAAGCGTCTGCGCCACAGCAACGCTATTTGAGTCGGCAGCAGTGGCGTTGGGTACAGGACTATATTCAATCCTTGCCCGAGGACACCCCCAGCGAACATCGCCATAAAGCCCGCGTGCGCTGGCTTTTTTCCATTTTGTATGGCGGCGCCTTGCGTATTTCTGAATTGATCCAGGCCCGTATGGCTGATGTTCAACAGCGGCCAGATGCCCCGTCATCCGCGCAGTGGTGGCTGCAGATTCATGGGAAGGGAGACAAGTGGCGGCGCGTGCCCTTGACGCAAGAGCTGTATGAAGAGTTGATGCGTTATCGACAAGCGCATGATTTGCAGGGGCCTCCCCAGGCCTTGGAGCCATATCCTTTGCTGATGTCATCGGGGGCGAGTGATAAACACTTGAGCCGTGCGATGGCGCATGTGTTGGTCAAACAGGTTTTTCAAGGCAGTGCCGATCGTTTACGGAGTTTGTACCCCGATCAGGAGTCCCAGGCCCGTGTGCTTGAGCAGGCTTCGGCACACTGGTTGCGCCACTCGGCGGGCTCTCATTTGGCGGATCAGGGGGTGGATTTACGGATCATCCGTGACACCCTGGGCCACGAATCTATCGCCACCACCAATATCTATCTACATGCGGATGACGATCAACGCCACCGCGCGCTAGAGCAATCACATCGTCTGGGCTGGGACTGAAGGCTTGGCTCAGAGCGGGAGCGATGGCTGCGCTTATGTCGGTCCTTGCGCTTGCTTCTGTGTCGATGCTGGATAAGCACTATCGTGTTTGCCTGCTGCCGGGCGGCGTTCAATGTGCTACTGTTAAGCGGGTTTGAATGCGCCGGGCGCCTGAACAAAAGGCGTCCGGCTTTTCTTTATGGAGTGCGTAATGACTTACACCGTGTATCTGTCCGGCGAAATTCACACCGACTGGCGCGAGCAGATTGCTCAAGGAGCCAACGCCGCTGGACTGGATATCCTCTTTACCAGCCCTGTCACGGACCACGATGCCAGCGATGCGGCGGGCGATCACTTGGGCCCTGCCAGCGAAGGGTTCTGGCGTGACCACAAATCCTCCAAGATTAATGCCATCCGTACCCGAGCCTTGATTGAACAGGCGGATTTGGTGGTGGTGCGCTTTGGGGATAAATACAAACAGTGGAATGCCGCTTTTGATGCTGGATTCTGTGCCGCCTTGGGCAAGCCCTATGTCACCTTGCATGCCGAAGATATCATTCACCCCTTGAAAGAGGTGGATGCCAGTGCACAAGCCTGGGCAAGTACTCCTGAGCAAGTGGTCGAAATTTTGCGCTACACGCTGAAGGCCTGATGCTCGGTCCGCTCATTGTGTGTCATCGACAGCACCACTGAGTCATCGTCCTGCCGCCCATCTCGGGCGGCATTTTTTCGGGTTTGCAGGCAGTAAAACCCGCTGCTCTACTGACAACGGGTTCATGAGCCTCAGGGGCGCTGAGGCCTGAACGGTTATTCCTGCAGTTTCACCCGGCGTAAACGCAGGGCATTGCTGACCACAAAAACACTGGACAGGGCCATGGCCCCCGCAGCGAACATCGGTGAGAGCAAAGTGCCATTTACGGGGTACAGAACGCCGGCGGCGACTGGAATCAGGGCGACATTGTAGGCAAATGCCCAGAACAGGTTCTGACGAATATTACGCATGGTGGCGTGAGACAGGGAGATGGCGGTGACCACGCCCTGCATATCGCCCGACATCAAGACCACATCCGCCGCTTCAATGGCGATATCGGTGCCGGTGCCAATGGCAATTCCCACGTCGGCTGCGGCCAAGGCAGGAGCATCGTTAATGCCATCGCCCACATAGGCCAGGTGCTGATGAGCTTGACGCAAGGTCTGAACCGCCTGCACTTTACCGTCTGGCATCACTTCGGCGACCACCTCGTCAATGTTCAGACGACGGGCGATCGCATGGGCCGTGTGGCGGTTGTCGCCGGTAATCATGACCACCTTGATGCCGCGGGCATGTAACTGTTCAATCGCGCGTGGTGTGGTCTCCTTGATCGGATCTGCCACAGCCAGTAACGCGATCACCTGCTTGTTGCGGGCCGCGTACATGGGTGTCTTACCTTCTTGGGCCAGGATCTGAGCCTGTTCGCTGAAGTCGGACACGTCAGCACCCAGCTGCGTCATCAAGCGGTCGGCGCCGACGTGCCATTGATCAGTACCAATCTGAGCTCTCACCCCTAGACCGGTCAGGGATTCAAATTGTTCGGCTGCAGGAAGGCTCAGTTGTCTGCTTCGGGCGGCGCTGACAATAGCCTGGGCAATTGGGTGTTCAGAGTAATTCTCAAGGGCCGCAATGGCTGCCAGAGCCTGAGCCTCATCCTCTCCAGAGACGCAAATAAAATTGCTCAGCTCAGGCGCGCCTTTGGTTAGCGTGCCGGTTTTATCTACGGCGACCACTTTCACATCACGCAAGGCTTGCAGCGAGTCCCCTTTACGAAAGAGCACGCCGGCTTGCGCAGCACGTCCTGTTCCCACCATGATTGAGGTGGGCGTTGCCAGGCCCATCGCGCAAGGACACGCGATAATCAACACAGCAACCGCGTTGACCAGCGCAAAGCTTAGGGCCGGCGACGGACCAACAATCAGCCAGACAATCGCCGTCAAGACTGCCAGCGCCATGACAGCAGGGACAAACCACAGGGTGATTTTATCGACCACTGCTTGAATAGGCAGTTTGGCGCCTTGAGCCTGTTCAACCATGGACACAATATTAGCGAGTACCGTGTCCTGGCCTACGGCGGTCGCCTTAAATTCCAGCGAGCCCTTTTGGTTGACGGTTCCCCCGATGAGCGCGTCGCCTTGAGACTTGGATACGGCTATGGGCTCTCCTGTCACCATGGATTCATCCACATAGCTTTGGCCAGCGACTACGTCACCATCGACGGGAATGCGCTCGCCGGGTCTGACCAGCACAATATCGCCTGTGAGCAGATCGGCCAGCGGCAACTCCAGCTCTTGGCCCTGGCGACGGACTCGGGCTGTTGGCGGCTGCAGGCTTAACAAGCGTTGAATGGCTTCGGAAGTGCGACCTTTGGCGCGCGCTTCCATCATGCGGCCTAACAAGATCAAGGCCACAATGACGGCGGCAGCTTCAAAGTACACATAGACTGACTCGGCAGGCAGCCAGTGTGGTGCGAAGGTGGCCACCAGCGAGAATGTGTACGCGGCCAAGGTACCAACCGCCACCAGCGAATTCATATCCGGGCTGCCTCGCAGCAAAACAGGAATGCCTTTGGTATAAAACTCACGACCGGGAAACAGTAAAACCAGCGTGGTGAGGACAAACTGGATCAGCCAGCTGTTTTGTGTTCCGATCGTGCCTGCAACCCAATGATGAAAGGCGGGCACCATATGTCCGCCCATCTCTAAAATAAAGACCGGCAAGGCCAGCACCGTGGCCAGCCAGAAGCGCTTGCGCAAGGTCTCGTAGCTTTGCTCGGCACGCTCAAACTGATCGTTGCTGGCAGCAGCCTGAGCCAGACGAGCGGGATAGCCGGCTTTGCCCAGCGCCTGAATCAGCTCGGCAGGCTTGACGCCCTGGACGAGCTGCACATGGGCTTTGCCCGTGGCCAGATTGACCGAGGCTTTGTGAACGCCTGGCACTTTCAACAGAGCTTTTTCCACCCGGCCTACGCAGGAGGCGCAGCTCATGTCCTGGACGTCCAGAACCATCTCCTGGAGAGTCACTTGATAGCCACCCTTTTCCACTGCCTGCATAATAGCGTCGGTGGGGGCAGAGCCCTGAAACTGGATGGTGGCTTTGTTGGTGGCCAGGTTCACTTGAACCGACTGCACGCCAGGGACCTTGCCAATTATTTTTTCCACTCGGCTCACGCAGGAAGCGCAAGTCATGCCTTCAACATCCAATGTCAGATGCGAGTTCTTATTTGAAGCGCTTGTTGTCATCGAAATCACCCTTCAATGAATCATGAATGAAGTCACTTTAGGGCTTGACCCGATGGTAAGGTCAACTCGTTACGAAAAAAACGCCTCCGTGGAGGCGTTTTAAGGGGGAAGTCAGGACTGCTCAGTGCTGAGCACACTCAATAAGCGACGAAGCTGCCGTTATTGTTGTTCCAGTCTTTTGCTTCGGCGCTAACCTGATCACGGCTCAGCTGCGAGCGGGTGTCAATACGGGGATAGTCGACCATGGAACCTGTGCTGATAAAGCCTTGTTCCTGGGCTGCTGCCAATTCCTGCACGACTTGCTGTCGGCTCAATGGGGCATCGTTCGACTGAATCGTGGGGTAATTCAGGTTCTCGCCGGTGGCGTCGTTATTGATGGCTGCCATGGCGGTGCTGCTCAATGCAGTGGCGCCCAGAATCAGGCTGGCAACGGTGGCACGTGTGATATTTTTCATTATTTACTCCAAGTCTATGGTGTGTTTTTCGGTCGTTCGCCTTGTCTTCAATGCGAATCGTTAGATGGAGTATGAGCCTTTCTAAACCTAGTAAAAACCCTTAATATTGCAAACGTATTTCCATTCATGGAACAATTCAAATGAGTACCATTATCGCTGGTCCCTTATTAAACGACATCGCGATTTTCGTGGAAGTGGCCCGTGCCCGCCACTTTAGCCGCGCTGCCCTGGCCCTGGGCATGCCTGTCTCCACCGTGTCACGTCGTATTCGTGAATTGGAAAAAGAAGTGGGTGTGGCCTTGCTCAAACGCAGCACCCGCAATGTAGATGTCACCGAGGCTGGGCAAGTGTATTTCGAGCGTTGTCTGGCGATCGTCGAGCAAGCCCGTCTGGCTCATGAGCAATTGCTGGACGTGTCGCAAACACCTAAAGGACGCTTGCGAGTTTCCATGCCGGCCAGTTTCAGCATTGTGCTGATGCCGGCCATTATTCGTGGCTTTAATCAGCAGTATCCTGATATCGAACTGGAGTTTGATCTGACCATCCGGCCCATTGACTTGCAATCGGATAATTACGATTGCGTCATTCGGGTGGGTGCCCAGCCCGACTCCAGTGCCGTGGCCACATTGCTCGGGCAAATTCGTCTGGGTCTGTACGCCACCCGCAACTATCTGGACCGCAAGGGTCGCCCCAAGCATCCCTCGGAATTGACAGGGCACACCTGCATCTGTGCGCGTCCTTCCGGTCCAGATCGGCTCTGGTCCTTGCGAGGTCCCAATCAGGAACGGTACGACGCCATCGTGGACGGCTCGATTACCGTCAATAACGCGATCATGATGCGCAAGCTGGCGGTGCATGATTTGGGAATTACCGCCTCTTCTTTGCTGGAGCGCCGTCTTGACCCCGATTGTGCCCAGCTCGAGCGTGTCTTGCCCGATTGGGAGTTTGCCCCCTTCCCTGTTCTGGCCCTGTTGCCGTCGCGTCTGATGCCTCAGAAAACCCGGGTGTTTCTGAATTATTTGCGCAGTGAGCTGGACAGATTGATGTCTCACGCGGAGCTGGATGTGGCGGCCGCCGGGCAGGCGTATCCATAAAAAATAAGGGCTATAGCCTGGAATCGGTGTTGGCCATGGTCTAACTATGCTATTTATAGGCCTCTGGTCCATGAGGACTGCGGTGATGACAGGGGGACGCATGAGAGGAACATTGCAAAGCTTGCTGACCGGGCTGGCGATGAGCCTGATCTTGGGCAGTGGCAGTGTCGGGGCACAAACCGTTTTGCTGGAAGCCGTAGAGCAAGGTGACAGCGCCAAAGTGCGCGAAATTCTATCGGACAAGCGGGCGCGGACGACGGTGAACATTGCCGACGATCAGGGGCAGAGCCCTTTGCTGCGCGCTACATGGTTAAACCATATCGATATTGCCCGACAACTGATTCGTGCGGGGGCCGATGTGAATCAGGCCGACGCTATCCATGACAGCCCCTATCTGCTTGCTGGTGCACAAGGCCGGCTGGAGATTTTGCGTATGACCCTGGAAAACGGGGCGGATTTGCGCAGTGTGAATCGTTATGGGGGGACGGCGCTGATTCCGGCGGCTGAGCATGGGTATGTAGAGGTCGTTCGTCTTTTGCTCAAGGCTGGTGTGGACCCGAATCATGTCAATTATTTGGGCTGGACAGCTTTGCATGAAGCCATTGTGCTCTCTGACGGAGGGCCGGCGCATCAAGAGGTATTGCGACTGTTGATCCAGGCCGGGGCCGATGTGAATCTGCCCGATCGTCAGGGCGTGCGTCCCCTGAGTCTGGCGCGTCAGCGCAGCCAGACCGAAATGGCCGAAATCTTGGAGCAGGCCGGCGCCAGACCCTAAGTTCGGCATAGTTGCCGCTTATTTTTCTTCCAATCACAACACGCATTTTATGTCTTCTTTTCAGACCGCCCCGTCCGCCACGTCGACGGGCGCACAGGCCAGCCCCGGTTTGTGGCTGGCTTTCGTCATTTTGGTGGGCCTGAACCTGCGCCCGTTTTTTACTTCCAGTGGCACCCTGGCCCGTCAGGTAGCCCAAGGATTGGACATGCCCTTGAGCAGTCTGGCATGGCTGACCTTATTGCCTATGATGGTGATGGGCCTGGGCGCGTTTTGCATGCCCTCGCTGCGGCGGGTTCTGGCCCTGCGCCATGTCCTGATCACCTCTTTGTGGTTGCTGTGCCTGGGCTGCGCGTTGCGCTGGTTTGTGCCCAATGGTGCCAGCCTGATCGCAACGGCACTGCTTTGTGGTTTGGGTGTGTCTTTGCTGCAGGCGGGGATGCCCGGTCTGATCAAGGAGCAGTTCCCGCGTCATATTGCGCAGGTAACGGGGGTGTATTCAGCGACCCTGATGGGTGGCGGTGCGCTGGGCGCGCAGATTACCCCTTGGGTAAGTTCCCTGACCGATAGCTGGCGTATTGCCCTGGCCTTTTGGGCCCTGCCCATCAGTGTCGCTTTGTGGATTGCCTGGAAAGTCGTGCCCCGGCAGGCTCCTGGCGCGCAGCTGTCTCCCCCCTCCTTGTCCTTGCTGGCCCGACCCCGCACCTGGACGCTGATCGTGTGCTTTGGTCTGATTAATGGCGGCTATGCCTCCTTGGTGACCTGGCTGGCCACCTTTTATCAAGATCGGGGCTGGACGGCAGAGAGCAGCGGTAGCTTGGTGGCGGTGCTCTCGGTTGCACAGGCCTTTGCCGCCTTTGGCCTGCCTACGCTGGCCGCCAGGAACAAGGATCGGCGCCGGTGGGTATGGCTGGCGCTGGCTTGCCAGGTGGCCGGCTTTCTGGCTTTTGCCTTTGTTCCTGATCTGGCACCGTATACCTGGGCGATTGTGATCGGTATTGGTTTAGGGGGCTGCTTTTCCCTGCTGCTGCTGGTGGCTCTGGATCATTTTCCCGACGCTGCCCGTGCCGGTACCTTAAGCGCGTTAATGCAAGGTGGGGGTTTCCCGATCGCCGCTCTGTTTCCTATGATCAGCGTGCAGCTGCGCGAGTTGAGCAATGGCTTTCAGACCGGTTGGATACTGCATGCAGCCATGGCTTTGTTGGTGGCGGTAATGGCCTGGCGTTTTCAGCCGGCTCACTATGCCGAGAAGATGAAGCAACAGGGGCATCAGTCCTGACTCTGACATAGCGATCAGCCGGGCCACGCAGCCTAAAACATACGGCCCTTCACAGACGGCCGTATCTGGGCGCAGTGGCCTTGATTCCTGCTATTGGGGGGCACCCGCCATGATCCAGTCGACCACGGCTTGGATGTCCTTATCCGAGATGACCGGGTTGGCCGGCATCGGCAAGGGGCCGTACACCCCTTTGCTGCCTTGCCGTATATGTTGGACAAGTATTTCAGCGTTGGCCGGATCGTCTTTACGCTTGGCTGCAATATCCCGGTAGGCCGGTCCCACCACCTTTCGCTCGACGGTATGACAGGACAGACAGGCGTTTCTTGTCAGTATGTCTTTGACTGCCTCCAAACCAGCATCAGCCGCCGAGGCGTTGAACGCGGTACTTAGTAAAGCCGTACAGACCAGCCACTGCTTGAAGGCCATAAGAGGTTCTCCTGAGTAAAACGAAGTTGGAAAGGAAGGGGGCATGATGCCTCTACGCTTTTTTCCGTGCATAAGACGCACAGGGTGGCATTCATAGGGTGATCATACGGTTATGATAGAACCGTCTTTTACAAATAGCGGTTGCGCTTGATGCGAATCAAGCGAGCCAGTCCGCTTATTCTGTAATGTCCTAGTAGAAGTTATTGCTTCATATTTAAATAGTTCACACACCACAAGAGGTCTTCATGCTTAATGTTCTCGTTCCTGTCGATGGATCTGATGCTTCCACGCGCGCTCTGAAAACAGCGGTTGACATACTAACGGGCAAGCCGGAAGCCACTTTGCACGTGCTGGCCGTTCCTACCCCTATCGTTTCTGGCAACGTCAAACGATTTTTTTCGGAAGACGTGTTGCAAGCCTACTACCAGGATGAAGGAAGCAATGCCTTGCTGCCCGCTCGTGCCGTGCTCGCCAATTCGCCCTTGAATGTTAAGGAAAGTATTATTGCCGGCAACGCCGCCCAGACCATCAAAGAGTATGTGGACAATAACAATATTGACCATATCGTCATGGGTACCCGTGGCTTGAGCGCCCTGCCCGGCCTGGTATTGGGTTCGGTCACGACCAAGGTGTTGAGCCTGGTGAAAGTGCCGGTGACCTTGATCAAATAAGTTGAACTGAGCGTTTGCTTTGTGAAGGCCGTCCTTGAGACGGCCTTTCTATTGGGCGCCGCCTGGGCTGGCGTTTTTTGAACGGATGTAGGCCATCGACAATATGCGGCGTGCCTCTGTCGCCAACAGGGCGGCCCCTTTACTGAGCTCCGGGCACGGATCAGCGGAACCGTGTCGTGCCTGGTTCACGGCTTGGCTTGAATCCGCAGGAGCTGGCCGTTCTGGTCATCGGTCAGCACGTAGACTGCACCGTCTGGTCCGATCCGAACATCCCGGATGCGCTGCTGCAGATCTTCAAGCAGTCGTTCTTCACCGACAAGGTAGCCGTCTTCCTCGTCAAACTGCAGGCGAATCAGCGCCTGCTCTTTCAGGGCCCCCACAAACAGGCTGTATTGCCAGCCCGGGACCTCTTGCCTGTCATAAAAAGCCATGCCGCTGATGGCCGGTGAAACAGACCAATAGTGCAACGGTTCGGTAAAGCCTTCAAGTGGGGTCGCGCTGGCGCCTGGAACAGGCTTTCCGTCGTAGCCCAGGCCTTCGGTACGCAAGGGCCAGCCATAATTTGCCCCGGCCTGAATGACGTTTAGTTCATCCCCGCCTTGCGGACCATGTTCGGCCACCCACAATTCATTCGTCCAGGGGTTCCAGGCCAGGCCTTGGGGGTTGCGGTGTCCATAACTCCAGATTTCCCCTCTGGCGCCGCGCTGACTACGAAAAGGATTGTCCCTTGGCACCATGCCATCAGGGCGGATGCGAACAACCTTGCCCTGCAAGTGATCCAGTTGCTGGGCGGTGGGAGGCTGATTGTTCTCACCCAAAGCGATATACAAGTCCCGACCACCCGGATCGAAAGCCATGCGCACACCGTAGTGTTGCCCGGTCGACAGGGCGGGCTCTTGACGGAATATGGGACGAAAGGCGTCCAGCCGTGTCAGGTCGGAAGACAGGACCCCAAAACCCACGGTGGTGGCTGAGTGCTGTTTGTCGCGACGCTCGGCGTAGGCCAGATAAACGCGACGGCTACGAAAAAAATCTGGTGCCAGGGCGACATCCAGCAGCCCCCCCTGCCCTTGGGCGTGGACTTTAGGCACGCCGCTGATAGGGGCGGACAGGCCGTTCTCCTTGGTCCAGACGCGCAGTGTACCGGGACGCTCCGTAATCAGAATGCCTGCGTCATTTGGCAAAAAAGCCATGCCCCAGGGGTGTTCCAGTCCGCTGACCACTGTCTCTACCGAGACGGCTGGCCCTTCGATTGCCGGAACGGGGTCAGATTGTGCGCGGCCCGCTAGGGGGGCCAGGGCTGCTAGCAGTCCCAGCGTGGTGGCAACTATTGCCAAAGACAAGCTGAAATTCTTCGTTATACGCATAAGGCAGTGAAAGGCAGACAGGTGGGATCAACACTCCCCTAGTCTTTCATAGGGACAAAAACCGCTTTGTTACGTATTCGTCCCTGGATGGGGACGAATACGCTCAAGCCCAAGCCAGGCAGGTGCTTAGCCTGGGTGGGTCATGTCCAGCGGCACAATCCACTGGTCGTACTGCTCCTGGGTCAGGTAGCCCGATTTCAAGGCGGATTCGCGCAGTGTCAGCCCTTCTTTGTGGGCCGTTTTTGCAATCGCAGCGGCTTTGTCGTAGCCGATATGGCGGTTCAAGGCCGTCACGAGCATCAGATTCTGATCCAGATTGTGCTGGATTTTCTCCATGACCGGCTCCAGACCCTGAGCGCAATGCTCGTCAAAGGCCAGGCATGCATCGCTGATCAGAGCAATGCTTTCCAGCACATTGTGAACCATCACCGGCTTGTAGACGTTCAATTGGAAATTGCCCTGACTGCCCGCAAAACCCACAGCCGCGTCGTTACCGTAGACCTGAACGGCCACCATGGTCAGTGCTTCGCACTGAGTGGGGTTGACCTTGCCGGGCATGATGGAGGAGCCGGGCTCGTTCTCGGGGATTTGCAGCTCGCCAATTCCGCAACGAGGGCCACTGGCCAGCCAGCGCACGTCATTGGCCATTTTCATCAAGGCGCCGGCCAGGGTGCGCAGGGACGCCGACAGGTTCACCAGCGCGTCGTGGGCCGACAGAGCAAAAAACTTGTTTTCGGCAGCCTGGAATGGCAGACCGGTGATTCTGGCAATATGGGCTGCGGTGCGTTCGCCAAACTGAGGATGAGCGTTCAGGCCAGTTCCCACGGCGGTGCCACCAATAGCCAGCTGGTAAATACCGTCCAGGGCCTTCTCCACCGTTTGCAGGCCAAAATCGATCTGCGCAACCCATGCCCCAATTTCCTGGCCGAGCGTAACGGGTGTGGCATCCTGCAAGTGGGTGCGACCGGTTTTTACAATAGTATTGAACTGCCTGGCCTTGGCCGCCAGCGTGTCGCGCAACTGGCCCACGTCTTTGCGCAAACGGCGCTGACATTCCAGACCCACGGCGATGTACATGGCCGTGGGGAAGGTATCGTTGGAGGATTGGCCGCGGTTCACGTGGTCATTGGGGTGGACGGGTTTTTTGCTGCCCTTCTCGCCACCGGCCAGCTCAATGGCGCGGTTGGAGATGACCTCGTTGACGTTCATATTGCTTTGGGTGCCCGAGCCGGTCTGGAACACCACCAGCGGGAACTCAGAGTCCCATTTGCCTGCGATGACTTCATCGGCCGCCTGCACGATCAGGCGGGCCAGATCCTCGGGAAGCTCGCCCAGCTCCTGATTGGCCAGCGCTGTCGATTTCTTCAGGATGCCCAGCGACTCGATCATGCTGCGACCCCACTTGAAGCGGTCACGGCCAATCGGAAAGTTCTGGATGGAGCGCTGTGTCTGCGCGCCCCAATAGTGTTCGGCCGGAACCTCAATGGTCCCCATGGAATCCTGTTCAATACGTGTCGTACTCATCATGGCTCCTGAAAAAATTAGGATGACAGCTTAGTGTGAAAAAGGGGTGTTCACGGCTGGCGCAAAAAGCGCGCAGCCCACACACAGGCAATATCGACCATGCGGTTGGAGAATCCCCATTCGTTGTCAAACCAGACCAGCATATTGACCAGCCCGTCCCCATTGGTTCGGGTTTGCGAGCCGTCCACCACACCAGAGTGCGGGTTGTGATTGAAGTCGATCGAAGCATGGGCCTGATCGGAGTAGTCCAAAATACCCGGTAAGCGTTGCGCCGCCTGCTGAAACAGGCAGTTGATTTCGTCCCGACTGGTGTCGCGCTCCAGGTTGACCATCAGATCAATCGCAGACACGTTCAGAATTGGCACGCGAATGGACTTGGCCTGTACCTTGCCCTTGAGCTGTGGCAAGAGACGCTCCACCCCAGTTGCCAGGCCCGTAGAGACCGGAATCATGGACTGCAGAGCCGAGCGGGTACGGGCCAGATCGCTGCTGTGGTAACCATCAATCATGGGCTGATCGTTCATCACCGAATGCAGCGTACTTAAAAAAGCGTGACGAATGCCGAACGTTTTATCCAGCTCGGCCAAGACCGGAATGATGGCATTGGTGGTGCATGAAGCGTTGGAGACAATACGCTCATCGCCCTGCAACTGCTCATGGTTAATGCCCAGCACAGCGGTGAAATCGACGTCATGAGCGCTGTTGCCCGGATTGGAGAGCAGCACACGCGGGCATCCAGCATCCAGAAACTGCTGCAGCCCCGCACGGCTGCCAAAAGCGCCACTGCATTCGATCAGCATATCCAGCTCCAGGGCGGCCCAATCAATCGCTTTGGGGTCGGTTTCGTGCAGCACTCGTATGGCGGTGCCGGCCACAATCAGCTCGTGCTCATTGTGCTCTACCGGCGCCGGAAAGACGCCGTGGGTCGAGTCAAAACGGGTCAGGTAGGCCATGGTGGCAATCGTAGCTGGCTCGTTGATGACGACGACTTCAAATTCCTGGCGTCGTGGAGATTCGTAAATGGCACGCAGCAGGCAACGGCCGATGCGGCCATAGCCATTGATCGCGATGCGGATGGGACGAGGTAGCGGCATGATCGGAGAAACTCAGAAAGTAATGGAAAATCCGCCGTCTACAACCACAATATGGCCATTGACATAGGAGGCAGCCGGTGAGGCCAGAAACACAGCGGCAGCGCGGATTTCATCCGGCCTGGCCCACCGCCCCAGGGGGTTGCGGCCAACTACCAGCGGGCCTTTGACCGGGTCCTGGGCCAGAGCCGCATTGCTCTCGGTGGCAAAGGTGCCGGGGGCGATGCCGTTGCTGGTAATGCCCTGCCCGCCAAATTCTACCGCCAGCGCTCGCACCATCCCTGCCAGTCCCTGCTTGGCAACGGGGTAAATGGCGTCGCCTGGTCGAGCCAGGGGGCCAGCGATGGAGGTCAAGGTAACAATACGACCTTGTCGGGCTTGGGCTTGCAGCATGGCCTGGGCGGCGTACTTTGATAGTTTCAGCGTCGCCAGCAGGTCTACCTGCAGCAAATGCTCAATATCGTCCCAGGCCGCCTCCTGCAAGCTGCTGCGCAATCGCACGCCGACATTGTTCACCAGAATATCGGGCGTGCCGACGCGCTGACATAGGGCCTGGTAAGAGTCAGGCAAGGCGTCCAGATCGGCCAGATCCTGTTCCCAGGTATCGACCTGGGCACCGGCGGTTTTCAATTCCTCGGCAATCGGCAGGAGCTTGCTGGCGTGACGGCCATGCAGAATCACATGGGCGCCGTGAGCGGCGTAGGCACGGGCGATGTCCAGGCCCAGGCCGGCGGACGAGCCGGTAACCAGAGCGCAGCGACCGGCCAGGGAAAAATTGGCTTGATAGGAGCGTAAATCAGTCATTATTTACAGCGTATGGCGTGCTTGGCCACGATGGAAAGCCGCAATGTTGTCGATCAGCTGGTTTGCCAAAGCCTGCATGGCTTCCTGACTGGCCCAGCCTATGTGCGGGGTCAAAATGTAATTGGGTAAGTCTAACAAGCGCATCAGGGTATGGTCAGCGGGTGGCGGCTCGGGCGTGCAAACATCAATCCCTGCGCCTCCCAGCCAGCCTTGACGCAAGGCGTGTTCCAGTGCCTGATTGTCAATCAGCCCGCCACGGGCAGTATTGATCAGCAAGGGACGGCGGGGGGCCATGCGTTCGAATTCGGCCATACCCAGCATGTTCTGCGTGTCAGCGGTCAAGGGGCAATGCAACGAGAGAATGTCGGCTTGTTCCAGCACTTGCTCAAAGGGCAAGCGGTCATCGGCATTGCTGACGATGGTCTGACCACGGCGCTGCGCAAAGATGACTTTCATCCCCAATGCTCGGCCCATGGTGGCGACGGCCTGACCCAGAGAGCCTGAGCCAATCACACCCAGGGTGGAGCCGGCCAGATCGCGGATGGGATAGTCGAAATAACAAAACTGCTGGGCTTCTTGCCAGCGTCCTTCCTTGACGGACTGGCGGTAGGCGCAGATATTACGACGCAAGGCAAAGATCAGTGCAAAAACGTGTTCTGGAACACTGCGTACGGCATAGTCGCGGATATTGCTGACCACAATCTGACGTTCGTGGGCGGCATCAAGGTCAATGTTGTCGCTACCCGTGGCGGCCAGTGCGATCATTTTCAAGTGGGGCGCGGCCTGCATATGCTCGCGTCGCAGCGCCACTTTATTGCTGATGACAATGTCGGCATCAGCAATACGTTCGGCCACTTGATCGGGAGCCGTACGTCCGTACACTTGCAGTTCATGCTTAAAGGGAACCTGCGGCAGCTTGACGCTGTCAGACAGTGTTTCCCTATCCAGAAAAACGATACGAGTCAAAGAAGTCATGCCTGTCCTTGTCCTGAGCGGTAGCGGTACGTTGCGGCCCTATTATCAGCGGGTTCTTGCCTTTGCTTGGGATCATCATCCGATATAGTAATGGGATTGATGCAGGCTTGTCCCTGGTCTCCTTCCATAACCCTGTTTTATAGGTTCGTGCTTATGCTCTTGTCCCTCTTGCTTTCTTTGGGCGCGCATGCCCTGGTACCGGAGAACGTCGCCAGCGTCACTCCTCCCCTGTACGACATTCGGGATTTTTTTCAGAACCCCAAACGCAGCGGTTTCCGGATTTCTGATCAAGGGCGCATGATCGGCTTTATGGAGCCGGTCAAGATCGACGGACATCCCGCTCGTCAGAATATTTTTGTGCAAGAGCTGGAAGGCAGTGAACCGGTCGGCGAGCCTCGTCGCGTGACCGCCGAGCATCAACGCGATATTGCCGAGTACTTCTGGAAAGGCGACGAGACCGTAATTTACGCCAAGGATGTCAATGGCGACGAGAACTATCACGTTCTGGCCGTTAATGTGAATACGGGCAAGATCACGGACTTGACGCCTTTGAAAGGGGTGCGAGCGGGCGTGCAAGATGATTTGCCCGATGATCCGGACCATATTCTGGTCTCGCACAATGGTCGCAACCCGGAAGTCTTTGATGTCTACAAGGTCAACGTGCTGACCGGTGAAAGCACGCTGGCGGCCGAGAATCCGGGAGATGTGCTGGGCTGGAGCACGGACCATCAGGGCCGCGTACGCCTGGCCATGGCCATTTCCGGTGTGGATTCCGAACTGCGTTATCGTGACAGCGAATCCGAGCCTTTCCGCAGCATTTTGCAAACAGATTTCCGCACCGAAGTCAGCCCCCTCTTTTTTCACGCCGATAACCAGCGCTTTTATGCCCTGAGCAATCGTGGGCGTGACACCTTGGCATTGGTCTTGATTGACCCTGCCAGACCCGACGTGGAAGAGAATATTTATGAGCTACCCGATTACGACCTGATGGGGGCCGGGTATTCACGCCTGCGTCAGGTGCTGACGTCGGTGGATTACTATACCGACAAGCCCGGTCAGCATTTCTTTGATGAGCAAAGCGAGAAAATTCACGCCGCGATCGCCCGTCAATTGCCGGGCTATGAAATCAGCGTGCAGTCCATGACACGCGACGAGAAGAAAATGATTGTGGCCAGCTACAGCGACCGCAACCCTGGCTCGCGCTATTTGTACGATGTGGACAGCAACAGCCTGCACAAGCTGGCCGTCATCAATAGTGCTTTGCCGGAAAGTGATATGGCGGTGATGAGGCCCATCGAATTTACGGCCCGCGATGGCATGAAGATTCATGGCTACTTGAGCCTGCCTTTGGGTGTGCCCAACCGCGACCTGCCGGTGGTCATCAATCCGCACGGGGGGCCTTGGACGCGGGACTATTGGGGCTTTAACCCCGAAGTCCAGTTCCTGGCCAACCGTGGCTACGCTGTTTTGCAGATCAACTTCCGTAGTTCGACCGGTTATGGTCGCAAGTTCTGGGAAGCGGGCTTCAAACAATGGGGGTTGAGCATGCAGGACGACATTAGCGATGGCGTTCAGTGGCTGATCGATCAAAAGATTGCTGACCCCAAACGCATTGCTATTTACGGTGCCAGCTACGGTGGTTACGCGACCTTGGCCGGTATTGTCAAAACCCCTGACTTGTACGCAGCGGCAGTGGACTATGTAGGCGTGTCCAATCTTCTGACCTTCATGAACACCATTCCGCCCTACTGGAAACCGATGCTGGTGAAGATGCATGCGATGGTGGGTGATCCCGTCAAAGACAAGGAGCTGCTGGAAGCCAATTCGCCTGTTTTGCATGCCGACAGGATCCGCACCCCGTTATTTATTGCCCAGGGCGCCCACGACCCACGGGTGAACAAGGCAGAAAGTGATCAAATGGTAGAGGCCTTGAAGGCTCGCGGCGTGGATGTGGAGTATATGGTCAAGGACAACGAAGGCCACGGCTTTCACAATGACGAGAACAAGTTCGAGTTTTACGAACGCATGGAGCGCTTCCTGGCCCGCCACCTTCAAGCTCGATAGTTTTGGAGTGGCGCGATGAGCTCGCGCCATTTGTTTACTGCACTTTTGGAAAGAGAACGTATGAAACTGTATTACATGACGGGCGCTTGTCCTTTGGTGACCCGCATCGCACTGGAGTGGATCGGCACACCGTTTGAAGCTCAGCGCGTCAGCCGCGACGAGCTGCAGCAAGAAGCATTCTTGAAGCTGAACCCTAACGGGGCCGTGCCGGTTCTGGTCGATGGTGATTTGGTCCTGACGCAAAGCATCGCTATTCTGGAGTACCTGAACGAAAAATTTCCTCAGGCCAATCTGCTGGGCAACACCATCGAACAACGCTTTGAGGCCCGCCGCTGGTTGGCGTTCCTGAATGCCGAAATCCACCGCAACGTAGGTGTCATGTTTGGTACGCATCGCTATGCAGATCAGGAATCGACACAGGCCGAAATCAAAGCCAAGACGGCCGTCCTGCTGACCAAGCAGCTTGGTGTGATCGACAAGCACCTGGAAGGCAAAGAAACCCTGTCGGGTTCCTTGTCTGTGGCTGATGCTTATCTGTACGTGGTGCTGCGCTGGGCGGGTCTGATGAAGCTGGACCTGTCAGGCATGAAGAACCTGAACGCTTTCTTTGCCCGTATGGAGCAGAACGAAGGTGTGAAGGCGGCGCTGCGTGGTGAAGGCTTGTTGAAGGATTAAGTTGTATTGCAGCTAGCGATTCAGGCGTTCAGGGGATGCGGCCGTGCTTTACTCCCCTGACACTGTGGGCAGGAATGTCGACGGTTTTTAGCGTTGGTGCCGCCATCCTTTTCCCTGCTGACTCTCCGAATAAAAAACCTGAATCCAGCCCAAGCTGAGATTCAGGTTTTTTTTACAGCCCGTCAATTAAAGCGATACTTCAAATGCGCGGTGCGGTACGGCGCTGAGGCTATGAGGGCTGGCTGTTTACGCGCCCAAGTACGCCTTGCGAATATCCGGATTGGCCAACAGATTGGCCCCGGTATCCTGCATCACCACCTTCCCGGTTTCCAGCACATAGCCACGGTCTGCGACTTGCAGGGCCTTGTTGGCGTTCTGCTCGACCAGGAACACCGTCACGCCTTCATCACGAATGGTGCGGATGATGTCAAAGATCTGCGCGATGATCAGCGGAGCCAGCCCTAGCGTCGGTTCATCCAGCAAGAGCAAAGAGGGTTTGCTCATCAGGGCACGACCAATAGCCAGCATTTGCTGTTCACCACCGGACATGGTCCCGGCACGCTGGGAGGCGCGTTCTTTCAGACGGGGAAACAGTTTGTAGACATGCTCTTCCCCTTCTTCGATCTCACTGCGGTTCAGAAAGAAACCGCCCATCTTCAGGTTTTCCGACACGGTCAGGTCCGGAAAGACGCGGCGGCCTTCCGGGGAAATGGCGATGCCTTTGCGCATGATGCGGTGCGTGTCAGCGTGCGTGATGTCCTCGCCCATGAAGCTGATGCTGCCCGAGCTGGCTCGGGGCGAACCGCATACCGTCATGAGCAAGGTGGTTTTGCCTGCGCCGTTCGCGCCAATCAGGGTGACGATCTCGCCCTGATTGACGTCCACGCTGACTTGGTCCAGCGCCTGAATCGCGCCGTAATGGGTAGATACGGAGTCCAGCTTGAGCACTTATTCTTCCCCCAAATAGGCTTTGATGACGCGCGGATCATTGCGCACTTCTTCAGGTAGGCCGGTGGCAATGGGTTTGCCATACTCCATCACCAGAATCCGGTCCGATACGCCCATAACCAGGCTCATATCGTGCTCGATCAGCAAGACGGCCACGCCAAATTCGCGACGCAATTGGTCGATCAGAGCCTGCAGGTCACGTTTTTCCTGGGGGTTCAGGCCGGCAGCCGGTTCGTCCAGCATCAACAGGCGCGGCTGGGTAATCATGCAACGCGCGATTTCCAGACGGCGCTGGTGACCGTAGGCCAGGTTGCCGGCCTCGCGATTGGCCAGGTCAGTCAGCCCCATGAAATCCAGCCATTGCACGGCACGTTCTTTGGCCTGCTTCTCGGACTGTTTGTATCGTGACAGATTCAGCAGCCCCGACAGGAACCCGGCCTTGAGCTGGCTGTGCTGGGCAACGAGTAGGTTCTCCAGCACGGTCAGCTTCTTGAACAGACGCACGTTCTGGAAAGTGCGCACCAGCCCTTTCTGAGCCACTTTGTGGCTGGGCAGGCCGTGAATGGGCTGACCTTCCAGAGTGACCGAGCCGGAAGTGGGATTGTAAAAACCGCCTACGCAGTTAAACACCGTAGTCTTGCCTGCCCCGTTGGGCCCGATGATGGCAAATACCTCGTCTTTGGCCACATCAAAGCTGACGGAATCCACCGCCAGCAAGCCGCCAAAACGCATGGACAGGTCTGATACTTGCAGTAATGGACTCATGTGCGCAACTCCACATGAGGACGCTGCACAGGCAACAAGCCCTGCGGACGCCATACCATCATGGCCACCATGACCAGACCAAAAATCAACATCCGATACTCCGCAAACTCTCGGGCCAGCTCAGGGACCACAGTCAGCACAATGGCCGCCAGGATGACGCCGATTTGTGAACCCATGCCACCCAGCACCACAATGGCCAGGATCAGGGCGGATTCAATAAAGGTGAAAGACTCTGGATTGACCAGACCCTGACGGGCAGCGAAGAATGCCCCGCCAAAGCCGGCAAACATGGCGCCCATGGTAAAGGCAGACAGCTTGATGGTGGTCGGGTTCAGCCCCAGCGAACGGCAGGCAATCTCGTCCTCGCGCAAGGCTTCCCAGGCACGGCCAATGGGCATACGCACCACGCGGCTGGAGACCAGCAAGGTAATCAGGGCCAAAGCCAGGGCCATCAAGTACAGATACACCACCACGTCCTGGTTGCTGAAGGTCCAGCCCATCAAGTCGTGGAACGTGGTCTGCCCTTCTGGCGCACGACGCGCCATGGGGAAACCGAATACGGTTGGCTTGGGTATGCCGGAAATACCGTCAGGGCCGCCGGTCAGGTCATACATATTGATGAGCAAGAGGCGGATGATTTCGCCAAAACCCAGAGTGACGATGGCCAGATAGTCGCCACGCAAGCGCAGCACGGGGAAACCCAGCAGAAAGCCAAACAGGGCCGCCATGCCACCAGCCAGCGGCAGTGCTTCCCAGAAGCCCCAGCCTGCGTAGTGATAGAGCAAGGCGTAGGTGTAGGCACCCACCGCGTAGAAACCCACAAAACCCAGGTCCAGCAGGCCGGCAAAGCCCACCACAATGTTCAAGCCCAGACCGAGCATGATGTAGATCAGCACCAGGGTGGCAATGTCCACCTGGGCTCGACCGCCAAAAAAGGGCCAGACCACGGCGCAGGCAATCACGATATACAGCAGAATCTTTTTGTGCTGCATGCTTAGCGTCGGCAGTGTCCAGCGGCTTTCTCGCACTTTGGTGCGATTGACGTTGGGCCGGATCAGCTGAACCACAAATACCAGGGCCATGCCAATCAGGACGATCTGCCAATCGCTCTCCAGATGGGTAGTCATTCCGGAGCGCACAATTTGCAGCCCAAAGACGGGAGCCACAATGATGCCTGCCAGAACAGCGGCGATAAATGCATTGCTAAAGCGGTTCATCATCAGACTTTCTCCACCTCGGGTTTACCCAGCAGGCCCGTGGGGCGGAACAGCAGGATAAAGACCAACAGCAAAAAGGCCACGATGTCCTTGTACTGCGACGAAATAAAGGCAGCCGCAAAGGTTTCTGCCAAACCCAGCAAGACACCACCCAGCATGGCGCCAGGGATGCTGCCAATCCCGCCCAGCACGGCGGCGGTAAAGGCTTTGATGCCGGCGATAAAGCCGATAAAGGGGTTCAGTTTGCCAATCGCGGTGGCAATCAGCACGCCGCCCACGGCGGCCAGCATGGCACCGATGATGAAGGTAAAGGAAATGATCTTGTTGGTATCAATACCAAGCAGATTGGCCATGCGCAAGTCTTGGGAACACGCGCGCGAAGCCCTCCCCAGTCGCGAATACTTGATGTAGAGGCTGAGCATGATCATCAGCACCACGGTCACGACAATAATCATGACACGCGAGTATGGCGCTGTAACGGTAAAGCCGTCCGAGCCCAGGCTGAACTGGAAGGAACCCGACAGCAGCGTTGGTACGGCCATGTCGCGCGCGCCCTGACCCAGGGCCACCCAGTTCTGCAGAAAAATGGACATACCAATGGCCGAGATCAGCGGAACCAGCCGGGGGCTGCCACGTAACGGCGCATAGGCGACTTTTTCAATCGCATAGCCGTAAACGGCGGTTACCAGGATGGCAACCAGCAACATGATAAGAATGATCAGCCAGATGGGCAGACCCGAGCCTACGCCAATCGCAGTCAGGGTTACCAGCCCGACATAGGCGCCGATCATATAGATCTCGCCGTGGGCAAAGTTAATCATTCCGATAATGCCATAGACCATTGTGTAGCCGATGGCGATCAGTGCATAAATAGCGCCCAAGGATAATCCATTGAACAGCTGTTGCACGATCTGAGGGAGTAAATCAGACATGCTTGTTTTTTTCCGTTGAGTCCGTCGTTTTGTTCTGAGGCTTTGTGGGCATCCAAAAGCAATGCCCCCGTTCTTCATAAAGAGCGGGGGCACATCATCCAGTCTTATTTCTCAACTAGATCAAAGTTGCCATCTTTATCCCACTTGAAAACGGCAAATTCGAAGTGCTTCAAATCACCCTTGGCGTCGTATTCTACCTCGCCAATGGCGGTATTGAACGCATTTGCGTGCATGTAGTCAGCGCCCTTGGCCGAATCCTCGCCGACGGCGTTGATCGTATCGGCAATAATTTGTACTGCCGCATAGGCCGGGAACGTGAAGGCCCCGTTAGGGTTGCGCTTGTATTTGCTGAAGTTCTCCATCACCTCTTTGTTGGCCGGCATCTTGGTGAAGTCAGTTGGCAAGGTCACCAGCAATCCTTCCACTGCCGGGCCGGCAATGGCGACCAGGTCACGGTTGGCAACGCCTTCCGGTCCCATGAAGGTGTTTGTCATGCCCTGCTCACGAGCCTGACGCAGTAACAGACCCAGTTCGGCGTGATAGCCGCCAAAATAAATCAGGTCTGGATTGACGCCCTTGAGCTTGGTGATCACGGCTGAATAATCGCTGTCACCGACGTTGATGCCTTCGTACATGACAATGTTCATGTTCTTTTTCTTGAGTGCGTCACGCACTTGCGTGGCCACGCCCGAGCCGTAGGTTTGCTTGTCATGCAGCACGGCGATGCTCTTGGGCTTGAGCACATCAGCAATGTAGTCGGCCGCAAAAGGGCCTTGCTGGTCATCGCGCCCGATGGTGCGGAAAAAGTAATGAGGTTTGATGGTGTCGGTCACCAGCGGCGAGGTGGCGCCGGGAGTAATCGCCACAATCCCTTCCTGTTCGTAGATGTTGACAGCTGGTACGGTCGTGCCCGAGCACGCATGGGCGACGGCGAACTTGGCGCCGGAGTTGACCACGCGGTTGGCAGCCGGTACGGCCTGCTTGGGTTCACAGGCATCGTCAATCAGAACGGCCTCCAGCTTTTTGCCCTTGACCCCCCCTGCTGCATTGATCGCGTCAATCGCGGTCAAGGCACCGGCCTGGATCTGGTCCCCGTATTGAGTCGATGGGCCGGTCATGGGTTGAGGAATACCGATTTTGATGGTGTCCGCCGCGTAGGCGGTACCCATGGCCATTACCGTGGCCAGGGCGGTCAGAGCGGGGGTAAAGCGTCGAGTAAAGGTCATAGCAGCTGTCTCCCGAGGCCGGGGTCTACCGGCATTGCTTTTTAGAAAGTGCTTTTTCTGGTGCCTGGATAATCGTTGTTCTGCACCAGGGGAACCCATTTTGGGGTAGCCGCCTAAACGTTGTCACTTCGTATAAGCCCTAGCGCCGCGCAACGGTGTTTTCCGAATAAGCCTGCTTTGTTAAAAACCTGTTTCCTGAAAATACCTCGCCTGTTCAAGGCCTTATGGCTAAAAGACAAAAAGCATCCCGGAGGATGCTTTTTGTTTTGCCTGTTCAGGGCGCCCGATTAATTCCGCTTGGGGTAAAGAAAATCAAGCAGGTATCAGGAAAACTCTTTAGCCAGTTCACCGGCCCGCAGTTTGGCAGCCTTGACCGCTTGTTGTACCAGTGGCGTAAAACCCCCTTCGTTAAAAACAGCCAAAGCTGCAGCCGTGGTACCGCCCTTGGAGGTGACCCGCTCGCGCAAGACGGAGGGCGCTTCGGGAGACAGGGTTGCCAGCTGGGTGGCTCCATGCAAGGTCGCCAGTGAGAGCTGGCGGGCCTGTTCGGGCGACAAGCCCTGCTCAATTCCGGCTTTGATCAAGGCTTCGATGAACAAAAAGACGTAAGCTGGGCCACTGCCCGAAACGGCGGTGACGGCATCAATGGCTGCATCGTCCTCAACCCAAACCACCTCGCCAACGGACTTCAACAATTGCTGAGCAATGGATTTGTCGCTGTCATCCACCTGTTCCAGAGCCATCAGACCGGTAATGCCACAGCCAATAAAGGCCGGCGTATTGGGCATGCAGCGGATAACACGCTGGTACGGCTTGCCAGGCTCACCCAGCCACTGGGCCAGCGCGGTGGCGGGGATACCGGCAGCGACACTGATCACCAAGGTATCGTCCTGCAGATAGGGTTTGCAGGCCAGCACGGTCTCTTTCATGACCTGGGGCTTGACGGCGAAAACCCAGATACGTTGCCTGGACAGGGCCGGACCGGGCTCATGGGCGATGTGTACGCCTTGCTGGGCCCAGGACTCCAGGGCGGGCGGGTAGATATCGATTGCCAAAACGTCCGAGCCGCCGCAGCGTTTCCCGATCAAACCAGCGGCCAGCGCGCTAGCCATATTGCCTGCGCCGATAAACGCCAGCTTAAAAGAGGTATCGTGTGGATTCATCATCGCTCCCATTTAAAATCTGTCCTCTGACACGTTTTCTTAGCGTTTGAGGGTAATTAGTCATTGCTTATATGACGAACCCATGGATACATTCACGAGAGCGTCATAAACAAGTCATAAGCTTGAGTTTTAAAACCTGCTACACCTTAGCGGCACCTTTTATACAGGAGAAAACCTGATGCGAACAAAACTATTTGCTCTGTCTCTGGCCGGTCTGATTGCTTCGATTGGCACTGCGCAAGCGGCCACGGAAATTCAGTTCTGGCACTCAATGGAAGGAGCCTTGGGCGAACGGGTTAATGCATTAGTCAAAGACTTTAACGCATCTCAGTCGGACTACCAGGTTAAGGCTTCGTATAAAGGCAATTATGGCGAGTCCATGAATGCTGGCGTGGCCGCTTTCCGGGCGGGAAATGCACCCGATATCCTGCAAGTCTTTGAAGTGGGCACAGCCACCATGATGGCAGCCAAAGGCGCTATTCAGCCCGTTCAGGAGATGTCCGAAAAAGTGGGCAAACCGATCAACCCCGCTGATTTTCTGGGCGCTGTGGCCGGCTACTACTCTTCGAACGAGGGCAAGCTGATCTCCATGCCGTTCAACAGCTCCACTCCCGTGCTCTACTACAACAAGGATGCGTTCAAAAAGGCTGGCCTGGACCCCGAAAACCCACCCAAGACCTGGCAGGAACTGCATGCCGCCGCCAAAAAGCTGCGTGAGTCCGGTCAGGAGTGTGGCTATACCTCGTCCTGGCCATCGTGGATTTTGCTGGAAAACTTTGCGGCCTGGCACAACATTCCGTATGCCAGTGAAAACAACGGCTTTGGTGGCCCCGGTGCCCGCCTGCAGCTGGACAATCCGCTGTTTCTCAAGCACATGACCTTCCTGGCGGATATGTCCAAGGACGGCTCCTTCTCGTACGGCGGTCGGGGTGATACGGCCAACGCCCTGTTTACCAGCGGCAAGTGCGGCATGTTTACCGGCTCCAGCGGCAACCGCGCCAACATCATCAAAACCGGCGAGTTTGAGTTTGGCACCAGCAGCCTGCCCTATTACAGCGATGTGCAAGGCGCCCCTCAGAACTCCATTATTGGTGGCGCCTCCCTCTGGGTATTTGCCAAAAAGTCGGATGATGTCTACAAAGGCGTTACCGAATTCTTCCAGTTCATCTCCAGCCCTGAGCAGGCTGCTGCCTGGCACCAGAACACCGGTTATGTCCCTGTGACCAAGGCCGGCTTTGAAAAGACCAAGGAGTCCGATTTCTACGCTAAAAACGTAGGTGCGGATGTGGCGGTCAAACAGCTCGATGCCAGCACGACCGATAACTCCCGCGGTATCCGACTGGGTTATTTGCCCCAGATTCGCGATATCGAGGACGGTGTGATGGAACAGATTTTTGCAGGTAAAGTCACGCCTGAAGAAGGTTTGAAAGCCATGCAAAACCGTGGCAATGAACTGCTGGAGCGCTTTGAAAAGAGCGTGAAGTAAGCCGGGCCCGCCTTGTGCGGGTGGTTTACAATCGAGCGTATGAGCGCAGCGCCTGACGACGTTCCTTCCGGCCCCTGGCCCTACTAAACCGTCAGCAGGCCGTCCTGGCTGCTCATACGCTTTTCGTTTCACCTGAAATCTGTCCACCCTGATGGTGGCGCTCCTTTCCCCTTGCGCGCGAACCTATGGAAAAACGTGTCGTCTTTCGTCATAAGACACTGCCCTACCTGCTACTTGCTCCGCAGCTGGCCATTACTGTGATCTTTTTTTTCCTGCCTGCCGGGCAAGCGCTGTGGCAGGCTTTTCATTTGGAAGATCCGTTTGGTCTGTCCTCGCAGTTTGTCGGCCTGGCCAACTTTACCGAGCTGTTCAGCAGTACGGAATACAGGGCCTCGTTCAAGACGACCGCCGTGTTTTCCCTTGCCGTGTCCGTTCTGGGCCTGGTGGTGGCGCTGCTGTTGGCGGTAATGGCAAATCGCGTGGTGCGCGGCGCCCTGCTGTATCGCAGCCTGCTGATCTGGCCTTATGCCGTGGCAACCGCCGTGGCCGGTGTGTTATGGCTATTTCTGTTTTCGCCGTCCGTGGGGATTGTGGCGGTTTTTCTGCTGGAGCAGGGCTTTGAGTGGAACCCGCGTTTGAATGGTAACGATGCCATGTTGCTGGTGGTGATTGCCTCAGTGTGGAAACAGATCTCTTACAATTTTTTGTTCTTTCTGGCGGGTCTGCAAGCAATCCCTCGCTCTCTGATTGAAGCAGCCGCCATGGACGGTGCCGGGCCAATGCGCCGTTTTTGGGGCATTGTGTTTCCCCTGCTGGCGCCCACGACCTTTTTCCTGTTGGTCGTCAATATTATTTATGCCTTCTTTGATACGTTCGCCATCATTGATGTCGTCAGCCAAGGCGGCCCAGGTGAAGCAACGTCGATCCTGGTCTACCGAGTCTATAACACCGGCTTTCGAGGCCTGGATATTGGTTCCTCGGCGGCTCAGTCCGTGGTGCTGATGGCGATTGTGGTGGCACTGACCGTGATTCAGTTCCGCTACATCGATCGCAAAGTGACGTACAGCTAATGCGCAGCAAGGAACACAGTCATGGTTGAACGACGCCCTCTTCTCGATTTTTTCACGCATCTTATCCTGATCCTGGGTGTGATCGTGATCGCCCTGCCCCTGTACATCACCTTTGTGGCCTCGACCCAGACCAGTGCCGAAGTGGCCCGTGCGCCCATGTCGCTCTGGCCGGGCTCGCACATGGTGGAGAACTACCTGACCGCCTTGCAAGGCACGGCGACCAATTCTCCGCCCGTGGGCCGCATGCTGCTGGTCAGCATGGTGATGGCGCTGGGCATTGCGGTTGGCAAGATCATTATTTCCATGCTCTCGGCATTTGCCGTGGTGTATTTCCGCTTCCCCTTTCGCATGCTGTTTTTCTGGATGATTTTCATCACCCTGATGCTGCCTGTGGAAGTGCGAATCATGCCCACTTACAAGGTGGTGGCCGATTTGCAATTGCTCGATAGCTACGGAGGCCTTATTTTGCCTCTGATCGCCTCGGCAACGGCCACCTTCCTGTTTCGCCAGTTCTTTCTGACCGTGCCGGATGAGTTGATCGAGGCAGCGCGTATTGATGGGGCTGGCCCGATGCGGTTTTTCAAGGATGTGTTGCTGCCTCTATCCAAAACCAGCATTGCCGCTTTGTTTGTGATTCAGTTCATTTACGGCTGGAACCAGTATCTGTGGCCGTTGATTATCACCACCAAAGAGGATATGTACCCCATTGTGGTCGGTATCCGGCGCATGATTTCCGGTGGTGACAGCGTGACTGAATGGAATGTGGTGATGGCAACGGCCCTTTTGGCGATGATCCCGCCCGCACTGGTGGTGATGCTGATGCAAAAATGGTTCGTCAAAGGTCTTATCGACTCTGAAAAGTAATTCTCTACAGGCTTTATTGAATGGCTAGCTTACGATTTGAAGGCGTCAAGAAAACCTACCCGAACGGGACGGTCGTTATTCACGGCATTGATGTGGACGTGAACGATGGCGAGTTCGTGGTCATTGTGGGCCCTTCCGGCTGCGGGAAATCGACCTTGATGCGTATGGTGGCAGGCCTGGAATCCGTTACGGCGGGCCAGGTTCTGATTGACGGTAAAGTAGTCAATGATCTGGAACCGGCTGAACGCGACATCGCCATGGTGTTTCAGAACTACGCCCTCTACCCTCATATGTCGGTCTTTGACAATATGGCCTATGGTCTGAAGATCCGGAAATTCTCCAAGGACGAGATCAAGCAACGGGTCAATGCGGCGGCGGCCATTCTGGAGCTGGGTGCGCTGCTTGAGCGGCGTCCCGGCCAGCTATCAGGTGGTCAGCGCCAACGGGTGGCGATGGGTCGTGCGATTGTGCGTGAGCCCAAGGTGTTTCTGTTTGATGAGCCGTTGTCAAACCTGGATGCCAAGCTGCGAGTCCAGATGCGCCTGGAAATTCAGAAACTGCATCGTCGCCTGAAAACCACCAGCCTGTATGTGACTCACGATCAGATTGAGGCCATGACCTTGGCTGAGCGCATGATTGTGATGAACCAGGGCATGCCCGAGCAGATCGGCACTCCGGTCGAGGTGTTTGAAAAACCGGCCTCGGTGTTTGTGGCCACGTTTATTGGCTCGCCGCCCATGAACCTGTTACCGGTGCAAGTGAGCGAGCAAGGTCAGATTCTGCAGGACAATGGCCAGTCTGTGCAGTTTGGCCCTGAGATGGTGCCTGCCTCCGTCCGAGGCCGCAAGGTGTTTTTGGGCATTCGCCCTGAACACATCAGGCTGCATGTGCCGGGTGTGACGACGCAAGTTGAAATGGTCGAAGTTCTGGGCTCCGAGCAGCTCTTGCATCTGGGTTGTGGCGACTACCGCATTATTGTGCGCTGTCCGATTGAACAAACGCGCGAGTATCCGATTCAAATTGGGGAGGCCATCCAGATTGGTCACATGCCCCCCCACCCTTTGCACTGGTTCGATCGCGAGACGGGGTTGCGTATTGATGCCTGAATGGGCTTGAGCGCAAAACCCTAATACAAAAAACCGACCCGAAGGTCGGTTTTTTTTTTGCACACAAGTATCAGAGATTACTTGCCGTAGACCGATTTGCTACCGTCTGCGTGCCAGCTGAACACATCAAATTTGAAGTCGTTCAGGTCGCCCTGCTTGTTCCAGCTGATAAGACCGATAGGTGTTTTCACACTGTTGGCATGCAGGTACTCTGCCACCTTGACGGGGTCGTCAGCGCCAGCGCCCTTGATGCCTTCGGCAATAGCCAAGGTGGCAGCATAGGCGGACAACTGGAACGCACCGCTAGGATCGCGCTTCTTGTCCTTGAAGGCTTGTACGATGGCCTGGTTGTCGGGATCTTGCGAGAAGTCCGCAGGCAAGGTCAGCAGCATACCTTCCACGGCCTTGCCGGCAATGGCGTTGATATCGGGGTTGCCTACCCCTTCTGGGCCCATGAAATGAACTTTCACGCCTTGCTCATCTGCCTGACGCAGCAACAGCCCCATTTCGGGGTGATAGCCGCCAAAGTACACGAAGTCCACACCCGTGGATTTCAGTTTGGTGATTACAGCCGAGTAATCACTGTCGCCCGCATTGATCCCCTCGAACAGGACCACGTCCGTACCGGCTTTTTGCAGTTCAGAGCGGACCGAGGCGGCAATACCCTGACCGTAGGACTGCTTGTCGTGCAGCACCGCTACTTTGGTGGGTTTGATCTGTTCCAGAATGAACTTGGCAGCAGCCGGGCCTTGCTGATCATCGCGACCGATGGTGCGCAGGATCATTTCATAGCCTTTGCCATCGGTGACCGCAGGAGCCGTAGCCGATGGGGTGACCATCAATACGCCTTCGTTGTTGTAAATGTCCGTGGCCGCGATGGTCGCACCCGAACACACGTGGCCGACAACATAATGGATCTTGTCATTCACGATACGGTTAGCGGCGACAGGCCCTTGCTTGGGTTCGCAGGCGTCGTCAACAGTGACCAGTTCGAGCTGTTTGCCCAGAACGCCACCGCTGGCATTGATCTGTTCGATGGCTGTGTCGACACCTTGTTTGACCATATCGCCGTATTGGGTGACCGAGCCTGTAAAAGGGCCCGCCAGCGCGATACGGATATTGTCAGCGTGAGCAGCACCGGACAGGAGCAGACCCGTTGCCAGGCTCATGGCCGCTGCAACAGGAGTGAAACGAATTTTCATAGAAAACACCTCCGTGAATATGCAGGAAAGCATACACCGATAACGAGGCTTTATGCCTGCCTTGCGGCCCAATTCAGGGTTTTCTATAGTGGAAAAAAGAAGGGCCACCTTGCGGCGGCCCTTTTTCTTGCGCTTGGACAGCGACAACGAGCGAATTACTGCAGCAAACTGCGCAGCATCCAGGCGTTTTTCTCGTGCACGTCCAGACGCTGGGTCAACAAATCAGCCGTGGGCTGGTCGTCGGCAGAGTCGGCGCGATCAAAAGCCGTACGGGCGGTACGAGCCAGCGCTTCGTTACCCTTGACCAGCAATTCGATCATGGTGGTGGCATCCGGCACGGAAGTGGGCTGCGTAATCGAGGAGAGCTTCTGGAATTCGGCGTAGGTGCCTGGCGCGTAATGACCCAACGCGCGGATACGCTCAGCGATGTCGTCCAGAGCCTGCCACAGTTCCGTGTACTGGGTCATGAACAGCTCGTGCAGAGTCTTGAACATGGGGCCAGTGACGTTCCAGTGGAAGTTGTGTGTCATCAGGTAGACGGTATAAGAGTCGGCCAGCACCTTGGACAGCTCATTGACCACCGCAGCACGATCTGCCGTGGAAATGCCGATATCAATCTTCAGCGCGCTGCTGGTGGACGTCGCGGGGGCAGCGGGTTTGGTGGCGGCCGGTTTTGCAGCCGCCGGTTTACGGGCGGCGGCGGGTTTGGCCGCAGGCTTGGCGGCCGCTGTAGCAGGCTTTTTGGCGACGGCCTTTTTAGCAGTCACTTTCTTGGCGGGGGCCGGTTTTGCTTCAGCCTTTGCATCGGCTGCAACTGCGACCTTGGTATCAGTGTTCGGGGCTTCTTCGGCCTTGTTGACCTTGGCGGTTTTACTCACTGCTTTCACGGCTTTTGCCATAGTGGACTCCTGTTAAACAGAGGGCTAAATAAATACTGAAGCAGAATAACACGCAGTGGCTGCGCGGCTTACGCTAGTTCAGGATACGGGAAATTGCTGTTGTATTCGACTTTTAAGTAGTTCACACCAGCTAACCCGCTTTCCATGATCCCACGGGTCAGCGCATCAATGGCCGAGAGACGTGGAAAACTTTTGCGCCAGACCAAGGCAATGCGCCGATCTGGAATGGGTTTTTTGAAGGGAACGTAGGCCAGCAGTTCGTTAGCCTGTCCGGGGGCCGTCAGTGAACTGGCAGGCAGGACCGTCAAACCGATGCCGGTGGCGACCATATGTCGGATGGTTTCCAGCGACGATCCTTCAAAGGTGCGCTGTATCCCTTCACTGGAGGCCGAAAAACGGGATAGCTCGGGGCAGACATCCAGCACCTGGTCGCGGAAGCAGTGGCCGGCGCCCAGCAGCAACATGGTTTGGTCTTTCAGTTGCTCGGGGTCGATTTCCTTACGCTTGGCCCAGGCATGATCATGCGGCATAGCCACTACAAAGGGTTCGTCATACAGCTCGCGGATGACCAGGCCTGTCTCGGGCAAAGGCAGGGCCACAATTGCACAATCAATCTCACCTTGACGCAGCAGCTCCAGCAGGCGCACCGTAAAATTTTCCTGCAATAACAGCGGCATTTGCGGAGTCAGTTCGATCTGCTTGGGAACCAGCTTTGGCAGCAGATACGGCGCTACTGTGTAGATAATGCCCACGCGCAATGGACCGGCCAGGGGATCATGGCCCTGTCGGGCAATTTCGCGCAAATTGGCCCCCTCTTCCAGCACCTTCTGTGCCTGGGTAACAATACGCAGCCCGATCGGGGTAATCGCCACTTCGGGCCCGCCACGCTCGAAGATGACCACGCCTAATTCGTCTTCCAGCTTCTTGATGGCCACCGATAAGGTGGGCTGGCTCACAAAGCAGGCTTCGGCGGCACGCCCAAAATGGCGTTCGCGTGCCACGGCAACGATGTACTTCAGCTCGGTCAATGTCATGACAATTCCTTGTGCAAAACAGCATTAAGACCTTGGGTAAAGAGCGCTGGCCGGACAGGCTGAGCATCTTCACCACAATACAGGGGCGCCTATGGCGCCATATCCATCCTGCCTGGCTTAGCACGCCGTAAACGGTGAAGCTTGTAGGCAGGCTCATGGTCAACTACGCAGTAACTCTTCCCGTCCCTTCATCCAGCGCTGCAAATGCTGGTGAGCGTGGTCTGGATAATCACGTCGAAAGGAGCTGGCCAAGTGTTGGGCCTGTTCGATCAGGTCCTCATCAGACTGCAAACTGGCAAAACGCAGGCCGGCCTGTCCGGACTGGCGCATGCCCATAAACTCGCCAGGGCCGCGTTGTTCCAGGTCGCGGCGGGCGATCTCAAAGCCATCCGTGGTTTCATACATGGCCCGCAAGCGCAAGCGGGCCACTGCCGAGAGCGGTGCCTGGTACAGCAGCACACAAACGGACTGGATCTGCCCGCGCCCTACCCGACCGCGCAGCTGGTGCAGTTGAGCCAGACCGAAACGCTCGGCATGCTCAATAATCATCAAAGAAGCGTTAGGGACATCCACCCCCACTTCGATGACGGTCGTGGCGACCAGCACGTCCAGATTTCCGCTGCGAAAGGCTTCCATGACCTCCGCTTTTTCTGCCGAGGACAAACGGCCATGAATCAGGCCGATCCGCAAAGGAGCCAGGGCTTGTTCCAGCGCCGCATGGGTGTCGACAGCGGTTTGTAACTGCAGGGCCTCGCTTTCCTCGACCAGGGGACAAACCCAATAAGCTTGTCGTCCCTGCGCGACTTCGGCTCGCACGCGGGCCATGATCTCATCACGACGATTGTCCGCCGCCAGTTTTGTGATGATGGGACTGCGCCCGGGCGGCAACTCGTCAATCGCGGACACATCCAGATCCGCAAAAAACGCCATGGCCAACGTGCGCGGGATAGGGGTCGCACTCATATTGAGTTGGTGGGGCAAATAGGCTTGGCCTTTGTTGTCCTGTGCATCGCCCTTGCGGTTCAGCTCCAGACGCTGGCCCACTCCAAAGCGGTGCTGCTCGTCCAGGATCACCAGCCCCAGCTTATGAAACTGAACATTGTCCTGAATCAGGGCCTGGGTGCCGATCGCCAGACGCGCTTGCCCAGAATGAATGGCCTCATATGCAAGGCGTTTGGCCTTCACGCCCAAACTGCCGCTTAACCAGGCCAGTTCCACGCCCAGCGGTTCCAGCCACGTACGCATTTTCAGATAGTGCTGCTCGGCCAGGATCTCTGTGGGTGCCATCAGGGCTACCTGGAAGCCGCTGGCAATGGCCTGCACCGCAGCAATAGCCGAGACAATGGTTTTTCCGCTACCCACGTCGCCTTGCAAAAGCCGGTGCATGGGATAGGAGCGCTTCAGGTCCGCACTGATCTCTTTAACGCAGCGCTGCTGAGCTGCCGTCAGGCTAAACGGCAAGGAGGCCAGCAGGGATTGGAGCAAATCGCTCTTGGCTTCACGCATCGGCTTGGCGCGTTGAGCCTGACGGGCCGCGCGAGCTTGCGCCAAGGAGAGCTGCTGAGCCAACAGCTCATCAAACTTGATGCGACTCCAGGCGGGATGGCCCTGCTCGAACAATTCGTCGTAGCTGAGCTCTGGCGGCGGGTAATGCAAGAGCCGGATGGCCTCGTTAAACGGCATCAGGCCATATTCGGCACGGACTTGCTCGGGAAGCGTGTCGCGCAGGTCCGCGGTATTGAGCGCATCGGCAATGGCTTTGCGCAGTTGGGTCTGACTCAAGCCGTCCGTGGTGGGATAAACAGGCGTTAGTGCGCGCGCCAGGGGTTGGCCGGCTTTGGTGACTTTGGGATGCACCATTTCCAGGCCATGAAAGCCCTGGCGCACCTCGCCACGCACCCGCAAGGGCAAATCGCTTTGCAGTTGTTTGAGCTGGCTGGGATAGAAATGCAGCCAGCGCAAGGCCAGCTCGCCACTTTCATCGGCAATACGGGCATGCAGTTGCGCCCGAGGCCGAGCCTGGACATCTGTGCTGAGAATACGTCCTTCGATCTGCGCCATCTTGCCGGGGTAAAGATGGGCAATAGGCTCGACCTGGGTTTCGTCCTCGTAGCGCAAAGGCAGATGGACCACGAAGTCGGCAGGCTCTCGCAGACCGAGCTTCTCAAATTTCTGGTCCAGACTGAGCGCTTTACGGGGCGCAGTCCGTTTGGCCTGAGGCGCAGGCCGACCTGCGGTCATGGCAATACGTCTTTAGAAATTGAGGATTGCCTCGACCTCGAACTGAGCGCCTTTGGGCAGGCTGGCCACACCGATGGTCGAGCGTGCGGGGAAAGGCTGCGGAATCAGTTCGGCCATGATGGCATTGGCGCTGGCAAAGCGGGACAGGTCTGTCAGAAACAGCGTCAGTTTGACGATGTCGGTCAGGCTGGCGCCAGCTTCTTTGACCACGGCTTCCAGATTGGCGAATGCCTGACGTACCTGACCTTCAAAATTTTCAGATACCAGTTCGCCGGTGGCCGGCTCCAAACCGATTTGACCAGACAGAAACACGGTCTTGCCGCCCGATGCAATGATGGCCTGAGAATAAGGGCCTACGGCAGCCGGAGCGGCGTCGGTGAAGACAACTTGCTTAGTCATAAGAAACCTCTGATGAGTGTTGTACTATCAGAGTTTAAGCGCCTATAGCTAAAATTAACAGATCTTGGCGTGATTATTTTTCCACGAAGGCGCGTTCAATCACGTAGTCGCCGGGTTGTCCAACACCAGGCGATACTTCAAAGCCGCGCTCATCGAGCATGGCGCTGATGTCGGCCAACATGGCGGGGCTGCCGCACAGCATGGCGCGATCCTGAGCAGGGTCCAACGGGGCAATGCCCAAATCCTGGCACAGCTTGCCGGTTTCGATCAGTTCCGTGATGCGGCCCGTATTGCGGAACGCCTCGCGCGTAACCGTGGGGTAATACAGCAGCTTTTCGCGCACCATCTCGCCAAAGTACTCGTTTTGGGGCAGCTCGTTCTGGATGAAATCCGAGTAGGCCAATTCGCTCACATAGCGAACACCGTGTACCAGGATCACTTTCTCAAAGCGCTCATACGTGTCCGGATCTTTAATGATGCTCATGAAAGGAGCCAGACCGGTGCCCGTGCCAAACAGGAACAGATTGCGCCCGGCCCGCAGGTCGTCGATGACCAGCGTGCCCACAGGCTTGCGGCTGACCAGAATGGTGTCGCCTTCTTTCAGGTGCTGCAGGCGCGAGGTTAATGGGCCGTCCTGCACCTTGATACTGAGAAACTCCAGGTTCTCTTCGTAATTGGCGCTGGCGATACTGTAAGCACGCATCAGCGGCTTGCCATCGACTTCCAGACCGATCATGACAAAGTGCCCGTTATGAAATCGCAGGGCGGCGTCGCGGGTAGTGGTAAAGGAGAACAAGGTGTCGTTCCAGTGGTGGACGCTAAGCACTTGTTCGGTATTGAAAGCTGCCATGGTAGTTATCGTGTAAAGGGGCCACAAAGCCCGGATCAGTAAGCAAATATCTGCCCATTGTACCGAGTTCAGCAGGTAAATCCATGCTCGAACATCAATGCGATTTGATCGCAATCAGGACAAACCATTAAGTTTTCAGACGGGGAATTGTCGCTCTCCGGGCGGGCTGCGGAACCGCAGATTTGACTGTTTTGCGTACTGACTGCCCAAATAATTCTTGCCTACTTCCTGCATACGTTTGATAATCATTCACATTTTCCGGCTTTAAGCTAACTGCGCCTGTTTCTGGAGTGTTGATGATGCGCTTTACTCTTCGTAGTCGTGCCCTGACCCAAGCCCTGCTTCTGTCCGCGATGGGTACTGTGTCGATGGCGGCTTTTGCTTCTGGCGAAGTCAATCTCTACACCACCCGCGAACCCGGACTGATTACTCCTCTGTTGGAAACCTTTAGCAAAGACACGGGTGTGAAGGTCAATACCGTGTTTGTGAAAGATGGCCTGATCGAGCGTGTCAAGACAGAAGGTGACAAATCCCCTGCCGACATTCTGATGACGGTAGACATTGGCAATCTGCTGGATCTGGTCGAAGCGGGTATTACCCAGCCGGTGGAATCCGCAGCCCTGGACAGTGCCATTCCCGCCAATCTGCGCGGCGCGGACAAACAATGGTATTCCCTGTCCTTGCGTGATCGCGTCGCTTATGTTGCCAAGGACGTGGATGTGAAAAGCATTCACTACGAAGATTTCGCCGACCCCAAGTGGAAAGGCAAAGTGTGCATCCGTTCGGGCCAACACCCTTACAACACGGCCTTGGTCGCCGCCATGATTGCGCATGATGGGGCCGAAGCAACGGAAAAATGGTTGCGTGGCGTCAAGGACAATCTGGGTCGCAAAGCCGCCGGAGGGGACCGTGACGTTGCCCGCGACATTCTGGGCGGGATTTGTGATATCGGTATCGCCAATGCCTACTACGTGGGCCGCATGAAAAATGCCGAGCCAGGTAGCGACGCCTACAAATGGGGTGAAGCCATTAATGTGGTGCGTCCCACCTTCGCGGACACCAAAAGTGGCGGCACGCACGTGAACATTTCCGGTGCGGCGGTGGCCAAGCATGCTCCCAACAAGGACAATGCCGTCAAATTGCTGGAATACCTGGTTTCCGAGAAAGCGCAGAGCCTGTATGCCAAGGCCAATTACGAATACCCCGTGCGCGCCGGTGTTGAACTGGACCCGGTCGTGGCCAGCTTTGGGCCCTTGAAGGTCGATCCCTTGCCGCTGACTGAAATCGCCAAGCATCGCAAGCAAGCCAGCGAGTTGGTGGATAAAGTTGGCTTCGACAACTAAAATCGCCCTACTCTTTTTCTACGACCGCCAGCTTTGAGAAATCAGAGCGGCGGTCGTCGCGCATTGAAGCGCCTGTAACACCTAGCCTTTCATAATGCCCTTTTTTCGTCGTCTGCCCCTTTGGTCCCTGGCCGCTGCTGTGATTGCCCTGATTGTGGCTGCGCCTGTGATTACCCTGCTGACCCACGCCTTAGGCGGCTCGACCGAGCACTGGTCGCACCTGTTCCAGTTCGTGTTGCCCCACGCCATGAGCAATACCTTATTGCTGCTTCTGGGGGTGGGAATGGTGGTCAGCTGTTTAGGGGTGGGCGCTGCCTGGCTGATTACCGCCTACGAGTTTCCAGGCAGGCGGGTTCTGCAATGGGCGTTGCTGCTGCCTTTGGCGGTCCCGACCTATATCGTGGCCTTTGCTTATCTGGATTTGCTGCATCCGATCGGGCCGATTCAATCGGCCATACGCTATGTGCTGGGTTACAGCAGCCCGCGTGAATTTCGTCTGCCGGACCTGCGCTCCCTGGGCGGGGCCATTTTTCTGCTGGGCTCGGTGCTCTATCCTTATGTTTACCTGAGTACACGAGCCATGTTTGCCACTCAGTCGGCCAGTCTGCTCGAAGCGGCACGCATTATGGGGGAGTCCGGACGCAGTGTCTTTTTCCGGGTTGTGCTGCCGATGGCCCGCCCCGCGATTGCTGTGGGCGTCAGTCTGGCCTTGCTGGAAACCTTGAATGATATCGGCGCTTCCGAGTTTCTGGGTGTGCAGACCTTGACGGTATCGATCTACACCACCTGGGTGACCCGTTCTGATCTGGCAGGTGCCGCTCAAATCGCTGTTTCCATGCTCTGTCTGGTGGCGGCCTTGATCAGCATTGAGCGTTATGGCCGTCGTCGCCAGGCGTATTCCAGTAATCAACGCTCCGAGCCTATCCGACCCACTCGGTTGAAAGGCTCGGCGGCCTGCATCGCGATTGCCTTGGGTGCGGCCCCCGTGCTGGTAGGGTTTGTGGCTCCTTCCCTGTATCTGCTTAACGAGACAATCAAACATGTGACGCAAACCGGCGGCATCTCGGCGCAACTGCTCAACAGTGCCTGGAACACCCTGTATATCGCTGCCCTGGCTACGCTTGCGACTCTGTTCTGTGGTCTCGTGGTTGCCTGGGCTGCCCGCGCCGTCCGTTCGGGACGCAAGCCTCGTCTAGCCCGTTTTCTGGCCGGTGTCAGCAGTCTGGGCTACGCCATTCCCGGGACGGTGTTGGCGATTGGTCTGTTGACTCCCCTGGTGATGTTCGATTCTTTTTACAACCAGCTCCTGTCCTGGTTGGGCATTTCGTCAAGCGGACTGCTCTTGATGGGCTCTACTCTGGCCTTGGTGCTCGCGTATACCTTGCGCTTTCTGGCGATCTCGATTGGCGGCATCGAGGCTGGCCTGGCTCGTATTCCCGCTTCCTTGGAGCAGGCCTCCCGCCTATTGGGTGAAACGCCGGCCGGCACGCTCAAGCGCGTGCATTTGCCTTTGCTGCGCCCGGCCATGGGTGCGGCTGCCCTGCTGATTTTTGTGGATGCCATGAAGGAGCTTCCGGCTACCTTGCTGCTGCGTCCGATGAATTTCGAGACCCTGGCAACCTGGTTGTATGCGGAAGCGGCGCGGGGAACCTATGAGGAAGGCGCGGTGGCGGCTCTGGCCATTGTGCTGGCCGGTTTGATCCCCGTTATTTTATTGGCTCGTACTCAATTGATGGCCTCTGGCCCACGCGCATCATGAATGATTTTCTGGATTTACAGGCTATTACCCTGTCCTACGATACGTCCGAGGGATTTCGGCCGGTCGTCGACCAACTCAGTTTGCACCTGCCACAAGGGGAAATTGGCTGTTTGCTTGGCGCGTCCGGCTGTGGCAAGACCACGGTTCTGCGTGCGATCGCCGGCTTTGAGCCTTTGCGCGCCGGGCATATTTTGCTCAATGGCCGTGTGCTATCCGCTGTTTCTCAACAGGTTCCACCGGAAGACCGGCATGTCGGCATGATGTTTCAGGATTACGCGCTTTTCCCTCATCTGACCGTAGAGAAGAATGTGGCGTTTGGCCTGCGCAAATGGGGCCAGAACGAACGACAAGAGCGGGTACACGACATGTTGGAGTTGGTGGATCTGTCCCGCTTGGCACAGCGCTATCCGCATGAATTGTCCGGTGGTCAGCAACAGCGTGTTGCTCTGGCGCGAGCGCTGGCTCCCAAGCCGTCCTTATTATTGCTTGACGAGCCGTTTTCCAATCTGGATGTGGATACCCGTGAGCGGCTGGCCTTTGAGGTGCGCGAGATTTTAAAAAAGGCCGGCATCACGGCAATATTGGTGACGCATAATCAGGCAGAGGCCTTCGCGATTGCTGACCGCATCGGCGTGATGCAGGCGGGCAAGATTATCCAATGGGATACGCCCTACAGCCTGCATCATCATCCCGTGAATGACTTTGTCGCGGACTTCATCCGGCGGGAGGCCATTATGGCGCAGCGTGCCCAGGCCTTTTTACGTGGGGAGCCCGTGGCACTGTGACTGGGGTCGCGTTCTCCCGCGCCGCGGCCCTGACCGCACAGGGTGCCCTTTTCTGTCTGTGGGCGTTGCACGCTGGATTGCTACAAACCTAAACGCCTAGCCGGGTGGTCTTGATGAGCATCCATACTGCCATCGGCGGGAGTCGCTGGCTTGACCATGTCAATATGAGCAATGCCATCTTCGTCGTAGATTTCACCGACGGGTTCAAACCCTAAAGACCCGTAGAACTTCTGCAAATGAGCCTGTGCGCCAATGCGAATATCCTCGCCAGGATACTGAGCATGCGTAAATCGTATAGCCTCAGCCACTAGGGCATAACCGATCTTCAAACTGCGAAACTTGGCCACAGTCAGGACGCGGCCAATGGACGGTTCGGCATACTTCAGTCCCGGCTCGACAACGCGGGCATAGGCCGCCAGCTCTCCATCCTTGAACACCGACAAGTGCCAGGCAGTCAGATCCAGACCGTCTGCTTCCTGATAGGCGCACTGCTGCTCCACCACAAACACGGCTTCGCGAACCTGGATGAGGGCGTACATCTCCCGAGAGGAGAGATCATCCAGTCGTTTCCATTGAAAATCCAGGGTCATCTTTACTTCCATATCAATAGGGTTTGCGTGACTGCGTAGGGTAAAGGTCTGAGCACGAGTCGCAAGCATAAACTGCCAGAGCCCAGAGGCTCCGGGCGGCTTGAACAGCGCGGCTACTGAGGCTGTGGATTGTTCAGTGTCACCGTTTCTGTGTTTGCCGTGTCCATAAAAAGAGCGGCCTGAAGGCCGCTCTTTTTGACCGCACTGGCACAAGCCAGCGCCCGCGATCTTACAGGCTGTAGTACATGTCGAATTCGACCGGATGCGGCACCATGCGCAAACGGGTGATTTCGGCTTGTTTCAGCTCGATGAAGGCATCCAGCATTTCGTTGCTGAACACACCGCCCCGGGTCAGGAACTCGCGATCCTTGTCCAGAGACTCGATGGCCTGTTCCAGAGAAGCGCACACGGTTGGGATCTTTGCATCTTCTTCAGGAGGCAGATCGTACAAGTTCTTGTCGGCAGGATCGCCAGGATGGATCTTGTTTTGCACACCGTCCAGACCGGCCATCATCAAGGCCGAGAAAGCCAGATAAGGGTTGGCCATTGGGTCGGGGAAACGTGCTTCCACACGACGAGCCTTGGGGTTGCTGACGTAAGGAATGCGGATCGAGGCCGAACGGTTACGGGCGGAGTACGCCAGTTTGACCGGTGCTTCAAAGTGCGGAACCAGACGCTTGTAGGAGTTGGTCGTGGGGTTGGTGATGGCGTTCAGAGCGCGAGCGTGCTTGATGATGCCGCCAATGTAGAACAAGGCAAACTCGGACAGCCCGGCGTATTCATTACCTGCAAACAAGTTCTGGCCATCTTTCCAGATGGACTGGTGAACGTGCATGCCCGAACCGTTGTCGCCCACGACAGGCTTGGGCATGAAGGTTGCCGTTTTTCCATATACGTGAGCCACGTTATGGATGGTGTACTTCATGATCTGATTCCAGTCTGCGCGCTCGACCAGGGTCGAGAAACGCGTGCCGATTTCCAGCTGACCGGGAGCCGCCACTTCGTGGTGATGGATTTCAACAGGAACGCCCTGCTGCTCCATCAACAGACACATTTCTGCGCGCAGATCGGCAAAAGAGTCTGTGGGTGACACAGGAACGTAACCGCCTTTGACCCCTGGGCGGTGACCCAGGTTGTTGCCATTGAGTTCCAGGCCGCGCGACCAAGGGGCTTCTTCGGAGCGAATCTTCACGAAGCTGCCCGACATGTCGTCGTTCCAGGTAATCCCATCGAACACGAAGAATTCTGGCTCGGGACCAAAGTACGCGGTATCGCCCAGGCCGCTGGAGCGCAGGTAGGCTTCGGCACGCTTGGCCAGCGAACGGGGATCGCGGTCATACCCTTTCAGGTCGGACGGTTCGACCACATCGCAGGTCAGAATCAGGGTGGGCTCTTCACGGAACGGGTCCATACGCGCGGTTTTGGCGTCCGGGATGAGCAACATGTCCGAGGCTTCAATTCCTTTCCAACCAGGCAAGGAAGAGCCGTCAAACGCGACGCCGGACTCAAAGCGATCCTCGTCCACCGCGTGTGCGGGGGTGGTCAAGTGGTGCTCACGGCCCAGGGTATCGGTAAAGCGGAAATCGACAAACGTGATTTCGCGTTCGGCGATGATCTTCAGAACATCTTCGGGGGTGGACATGGTTACTCCAGCGTCAATGACGTTAACAAAAAGTGAGGAGGAGTGGCGCGGATCATTGTGTAACCCACTACGGCAGGTCTTAATTACGTTTACCGGGATCAGATCTGAATTGATCCAAACAGGCCGATTTCGATAAAGTAGTTATGGCATAGGACTTACCAGAAATTAATTGTAGAGCAATTGTGCAGATGCACAATAAAAAATGTCTTAAATAAACAATTAAATGTCAGGAACCTGCATCAGGAAGGAATGCTTCCTGTAAGTCATTTAGAAAGCGCCAGCCTAAATCCGTAGTTCGAATACGCAGCGGATCGGCAGCCAGCAAACCTTTTTCAATATTGCCCCTGATGGTGGGCAGGATCTGTGCCAGTGGCACGCCCGTGCGCTCCTGAAAGTATTGGGACGGCACCCCGGCTTTCAGACGCAACGCGTTCAGCATGAACTCAAAGGGCAGGTCCTGAGGGGACACACGCGCATTGTGCGCATAGTGGCTGCCATCCCGTTTGACGGCGGTCTGCATCCACTGGGCTGGGCTGCGGGTCGTGGCGGTACGAATAATACGATCGTGAAAGGACAATTTGCCATGCGCACCGGGACCGATACCGATGTAGTCGCCAAACTCCCAGTAATTCAGATTATGGCGGCTGTGACCACCCCGCTTGCTGTAGGCGGATATTTCATACTGCTCCCAGCCGCGACTGGCCGTCAACTCGATCAGCCTGTCCTGCATGGCCGCGCTGTCATCGTCATCAGGCAAGGCAGGCGGATATTTGGCAAAGACGGTATTGGGTTCCAGCGTCAAGTGATACAGCGACAAATGCTCCGTTTCGTAAGACATGGCTTGCAAGATGTCGTGTTCGGACTGGGCGGGTGTTTGCCCAGGCAAGGCGTACATCACGTCCAGGTTCACGCGGTCTACCGCTTTCAGGGCGGCCTCGATGGCCTGGCGTGCTTGCTGACTATCGTGAATGCGTCCGAGCGCTTTCAGGGCCTGATCGTTAAAGCTTTGGATGCCCAGAGAGATACGGTTTACGCCACTGTGCGCATAGTCCATGAAACGCGAGGCTTCCGAAGCGCCGGGATTGGCTTCCAGCGTAATTTCAGCATCGGGCAGCAGGTTCAGATGAGCGCGCAGCATGGCCAACATGCGGTCCAGCGCCTGGGCCGATAAAAGACTGGGTGTGCCGCCGCCGATAAAGACGGAAATGACCTGTCGGCCCCAGACCAGGGGCAAGGTTTGCTCCAGGTCGGCTTGCAAGGCGTCCAGGTACTCGTTTTCGGGCAACTGCGCCGGTGCTTCGTGTGAGTTGAAGTCACAGTACGGGCACTTGCGGCCACACCAGGGCACATGCACATAGACCGATAAGGGAGGCAGGCTGGGCAAGAGAGTCGCCGGCCCCGAGCCGGGCCGGATTCGTACTTCGGGAGAAAAAACGCTCATGTCTTTACTCGGCCGCCAGACGATGCAGCAACGCTCGCATGGCCTGCGCCCGATGGCTATATTGGTTTTTCACCTTGGGCGCGAGCTGTGCAGCGGTTTGCCCAAGTTCGGGAAGATAAAAGTGCGGGTCATAGCCAAAGCCGTGTTCGCCGGCGGGCTGATCCTGAATCTCTCCTTCCCAGACCCCTTCAATCACGATGGGCCGTGGGTCCTGAGCATGGCGCACATACACCAGAACGGCCACATAACAGGCGCGGCGGTCGCTTTGTCCTTGCAGACGCTGGACCAGCAAGGCGTTATTGGCAGAGTCGGACTTCTCACCACCCAGCTCGCGAGCGGCAAATCGGGCGGAGTACACGCCGGGGGCTTCGTCCAAGGCGCGCACGCACAGGCCGGAGTCGTCAGCCAAGGCGGGCAAACCGCTTAACTGGCTGGCATGACGGGCCTTGGCCAGCGCATTCTCGATAAAAGTGGCAAAGGGCTCCTCGGCCTCGGGAATGTTCAATTGGCCTTGCGGAATCATGCTGATACCGGCCTGGGCCAGGATGGCGGAAAACTCCTTGAGCTTGCCGGCATTGTTGGAGGCCAGGACAACACGCTTGGATGTAGTGTTCATAAGTGGCAACAGGCGGCAAAGCGCCCTGTTCAGTAAAAAGGACAAAGCGCCGTGCCAAGCAGTGTGTGCTGCGTGGCACGGCGTTCCAATAGGAGCTTGCCCCGCTGCCTGGCGGTGTCGCGCAGGGAGCAGGACAGACCCGTTTCATCGTGATCAGCCCTGCAAGGCCTGTTTCTGGGCTTGCATCAGCTCGGCAATGCCCTGCTCGGCCAGATCCAGCAAGCGGTTCAAGGTGGGGCGCGCAAAAGTTTGGCCTTCAGCGGTGCCCTGCACTTCCACCAGATTGCCGCTGCCTGTCATGACGATATTCATATCCACGCCGCAGGCGGAGTCTTCCAGATAGTCCAGATCCAGCACGGGGTGGGATTCGAATACACCGACCGAAACGGCCGCCAATTGATCCAGAATGGGCGAGGCTTGCAGTTTGCCCTGCTCTTGCAGGTTGCGTACCGCCAGACTGGCGGCAACCCAGGCACCGGTGATGCTCGCGCAGCGGGTTCCGCCGTCGGCTTGTAGAACGTCGCAGTCAATATGGATGGTGCGCTCGCCCAAGGCCTTCAGATCAAAAACGGCGCGCAGGCTGCGGCCAATCAGGCGCTGAATTTCCTGGGTGCGGCCATTTTGCTTGCCACGGGCCGCCTCCCGGTCGGAACGGGTGTGGGTGGAGCGTGGCAGCATGCCGTATTCCGCGGTTACCCAGCCCTGCTCCTTGCCTTTCAGAAAGGGAGGCACTTTGTCGAGCACGCTGGCATTGCACAGAACATGGGTCTCGCCCAAGCGGATCAGCACCGAACCTTCGGCGTGACGAGTGAAACCGGTCACCAGTTCGACAGGACGGCATTGTGTGGCAGATCGACCCGAGGGGCGTGCAATCGTAGCGTTTTCAGACAAGGCTAGGCTCCGTACAAAATTGAAAACATCTATTGTACGCCTTGCGGCACGGGCCGTAGCGCCACTCCCATGTCCATCCACTTGTCGGCCTGACAGGTGAAAAGCAGGATCTGATGGCGCTGTGCCGCATCGTGAATGATGCGTTTCATGGCTTCGAGGCGATCGTTGTCACTGTGGACCAGCACGTCATCCAGAATCAGCAAGGTAGGACGGCCTGCCTGCTGCAGCAAATCCGCATAGGCCAGACGAGCAATCAGGCCGATTTGCTCGCGTGCGCCAAAACTCAGGCCATCAATATCGTCGGCCAGGCCTTGCCCACTGTCGCGTTGCAGCCAGCGTGGAGCCAGGTGCTCGTCCAACTCGACGCGTGCTTTGCCCAGCAGCAGGCGTAGATAGTGGTTGATGTGCTTTTGCAAGGGTTCGTGCAGTTGCTGGGTCAAGGCGCTGCGCTGTTCACGCAGTACAGATAGCAACAGCCGTAGCGCTTGCACGCGGCGTTCGTACGCTGTACAGCGGCGCCGACAGTCGTTCAGTCGCAGCACGGTCTGATCGATTTGTTCTTCCAGACCTTGGGCGCCGTGCGTTTCCAGCTTGGTTTGCACAAGCTGGGCAGCCAGGCAGGCCTCGTTGTAGCTCTGCTCCTGCTGCTGGGCGCTGCGCTCCAGCCGCTGCAAGTCTTGTTCCAACACGGCCAATGGCAGGGAGGCAAGTTCAGCGTCCAAGGCTTTCTGATCGGCCAGCAGTTGATCGCGTTGCAGGCGCAACTGTCCCCACTGCTGTTCGCGCTCCTGCTGCGCCCGCCGGCGTTGCGGGTCTGCCCATTGCTGTTCCAGACTATTGGCTTCGGCCTGGGCCTGTTCCAGACGGGCCTGAGTGCGGGCGACGGCCTCGCGGGCATCATGCCACTCACTTTCGAGCGCCCGGTACTGCTGCTCAGCCAAAGTGGCAGCTTGGACGATACGGCTCAATTCCGACGCCTCAATCGCTTCGCCTTGTGGACGCGGCGGGGCGAGGCGCTGTTGGGCTGCCTGAACCAGACCTTGCAAATGTGCTTTTCCTTGCGGAGCCAGCGCTTTCATGGAACTGCGTAACAGTCGGTCCTGTTGTTCTTGTTCCCGATATTGCTCGCGGCGGCGTTCCAGTTCTTCCAGGCTTCTTCCGCCCAACTGTCCAAGTGCCTGTGCGTATTCTTGCTGAGTTTTCGCCAACTGCTGTTGCACTTTACCCAGGTCTCGACCACCGGGAATGATGCGTAGCTGGCCCATTCCGGGCAGTTCAATCAGGGTGCTGACGCTCAGGTGAGCGCGGTGTCGGCCTTGAATGGATTCGCCATCCAGCACCAGACTGGCTCCGTCTTGCAGTTCGATCTGCACTTCGGTGGAAATCGTCTCCAGCTGGTGTTGCAAGCGCTGAATGAGTTGGTGCTGCTGACGCAATTGCTCCAGGGCCTCGTCGGCGATTTTCAGCTGCACCAAGGCGGCACCGCATTGCGCCAGTTGGGCTTCCAGCTTACCCAGTTCCTCCAACTGCCCTTGCATCTGCTGCAGCTGCTGCTGTGTGCTGTCAAAGCTGGCTTGATCTTGAAACCATTGTTGCCAGGTACGGGCGCGTTCCTGCTCCTGCAGACTGGCGTCTTTATGGCTGCGCGCCTGCTGCAGGCGCTGGCTCAGGCCGCTGAGCAGGCTCTGTTCCAGCTCCAGCTTGGCACGCAGGGATTTCACCTGCTCAGCACGCTGACTACGTTGGCTGGCCCACTCCTGGTCGCGTTCCCCGGCTTGTTGATAGAGCTTTTCACGCTCCGCCAGCATGGTCAGGGTTTGTTGCAACTCTTTGGCTCGCTCCTGCAATTGGCGGGCTTGAAGCAACTGAACCTGTACCTGTTTGGCCTGCTCACGCAGTTGTTCCCAAGGGCGCTTCGCTTCGGCGTGGGCAATGTGCTTGCGGGCCTGCGCCAGTTCGTCCACCCATTGCTGATATTGCTGCAAGGCGGATTGCTGGCTCTGCAACTGGTCTTCCAGCTCCTTGGCTTCCTTCTGCGCTGCCAACCAGACGCCACGAGGCTGTCCTTGAGCCTGGGTCACATATTGGTCCAGCTGTTGCTGGGCCTGTTCGATCAGATAATCCCCGTCTGCACTAGTCAGATCGGCAATTTCGCTACCCAACGCCTGCTGCAGGGTGCCGCTGGCGTGCTCGACCGAGCTACGCAGGTCCTGGCCTTGCCCTTGCTCAATCCACAAAAGGCCCGGCACACCCCAGTTACGGGGCTGACTACTGCCTTTGGCGGCATACTCAAACCCCATTTGCTGGGCCAAGTACTGCTCGGCCTCATCATTATCCAGATGCTGATTGCCTATGTATAAATCGCAGCGTTTGCGCTTCAGGAAACGCTTGCTCAGGCGCATGTCCTGGCCGTTCAGACTGAAATCCAATTCGATTTCTGGCGCGGCCGATGAATCGCCCCAGGGCAGGATTTTTGTCAGGCTACCGGTGCCATAACGCTCGAAAAACACCGTACGCAGGGCTTCGGCCAAGGTGCTTTTACCCGCTTCGTTCGGCGCGCTGATGATATTCAGGCCCGGTTCCAGCTTGTCCAGTGATACAGGCTGGCGAAAACGTTTGAATTGTTCAACACGTAAAGACTTAATGTGCATGACCACCTTCCTTGTCGCGCAGCAGACTGGCCAGAATCAGCAAGGCATCCTCGGCAGCCTGCTGCTGGCTGCCGTGACGCAGCGCCTGCAATTGGTTCAATGCGGCCTGCAGATAGCCATCCGCTTGCAAGGCATCCAGGTCTTCTTCGGAAGGCGCCAGCCGCAAGGCCTCGCGCTGGCAGTCCCAGGCGCGGCACCGGGCCTGGGACTGTCCCAGAAGACTCTCCAGCCGCTCAAAACCACTCAGGCTCAACTGGCCCGATAGTTCCAGCTCCACCACGCTTTGATCGACCAACGCATTGAGCTCCCGCTCCAGCAGGTCCAGATCCGTGTCGTCATTCAGATGGTATTGAATGCTGCGCCACAGGTGCTGCGCAACCGGCAAGGCTTGAACGACGGGCGTGGCGCCCGGTTCGCTGATGTCCACCAGCAAGGCCTGGCCTGAGTCATTATCCCGAAAGCGATCCGGCTCGGGCGTACCGCTGTAGTAACAGCGCTCGTTGACTTTGACCGTGCCGTGCCAGTCGCCCAGTGCCAGATAATCCAGCTTGGCGCGTTGCACGCGGTTTTGGTCAATCAGGTTATGGCTGTCCAGATGTTCCAACACGCCGCTGACACTGCCGTGCGCCAGACCCAGGCGCCAGTAACCGGCCGGGCTTTCCGCCTGATCGAACCAGTCGCTCAAATCCTGGTAGGTCTGGCGCTGAGTCAGGGGGGCCGGCAGGACGGCGACCTTGAGGGAGTCCAACAGAAACAGCTCGGGCGCATCGAGCACATGCACATGATCGGGAATGCAGTTCAGGCGCCGGGCCCGTGTCCAGACACTTTCGCTCAGAGCCGCATCATGATTACCAGGCAGCAAAAGCCACGGCCCTTTGAATCCGGCCATGGCATTGAAGCTGCGGCGCAGATTGCGATCACTCAAGGTCTGGGAGTCGAACACATCACCCGCCACCATCAGCAGGTTCACGCGATGCTCGGTGGCCAGCGCGGCCAGCTTCTCGATAGCCTTGAAACGCGCCTCAGCCAGGGCAGCCGCGTCCTCCAGCTCAAAGCGCGCGTATTGGCGCCCGATTTGCCAATCGGCGGTATGCAAGATTCGTAGCATGACAGCTTGCCTTAAAAAAGAGCCTCCGTGTTGCACCGGTGAACTGCCGCCCTCTTGGTAGGAGCGCTAGTCATGCAGGAGCAATTCGGCGGTTACGCCCAAAACCCAGGCCCCTATCTGGGACGGCCACGCCTCAGGGAGGGAAGGCTCCGTGGGGCCGCCTGGCGGTAAAAAACGGTCACCACCCTGCTTCCCTGCCCTGCCTTTGCGGTACGGATGGGAGTGTAAGGACAAAATTGGCCGCCATCGGCCAAAAGCCTAAAGTATAGAGCTTTGCAGACGCTTGGGGAGCCGCCAAAGCCGGGGCGTAAGAGTACAATCGGTGGCTTTATTCCATTCTTAAAGTGACCCCCATGATCCGTAGCATGACCGCGTTTGGCAGTGCCAAGGCCGAGTCCGAAGCAGGCACCATCACTATCGAGATGCGTAGCGTCAACAATCGCTTTCTGGACCTGAATCTGCGTTTGCCCGAGGAGCTGCGTTTTGCGGAGAATCTGCTGCGTGAGCTGGCCGCACAAGGCGTACAACGCGGCAAGCTGGAGCTTCGGGTCAACTTCGCCCGCAGCGGAAGCGATCAGCAACGCACCCTGGATCTGGAAGCGGTCGAGCGCACGGCACAGATGCTGCAGATTGCCCGCGTCAGCATTCCCGATCTGCCGGCACCGGAGCTGCAAACCTTGTTGAGCAATCAGAGTGGTAATAATTCGGGCATGGACCCGGAGTTATGGTTGCCGATGATCAGTGAGGCTTTTCAGGCTGCTTTGCAGGATTTTCAGGCCACAAGAGAGCGAGAAGGCCAACGTCTGGCTCAGGCCATGCTGGAAATCCGTGAGGATATGAGTGCGATTGTCGACGAAGTTGAACAGCACTTGCCGTCCATTTTGACCGAGCAAAAGAACAAGATCGCCAGTCGTTTACACGATGCCTTGCTGCAAGCCAGCCCCGACGGTTTTGCCCTGATCTCGGGGGAAGAGTTGTCAGCACGGGTGGCGCAAGAGGCGGCTGTTTTTTCCCTGCGTATTGATGTGGCGGAGGAACTGGCTCGTTTGCGTTCCCACTTGAGTGAACTGGAATTGATCCTGAACGGAGACGTGCTTGCCGCTCCCGGCAAGAAAAGCGCCCGGCAAGGCAGTACCGGCAAACGCTTGGACTTTCTGTTTCAGGAGATGAACCGAGAGGCCAATACCTTGGGCTCCAAGGCCGGTAGCATGGACATGACACGGGCCTCGATTGATCTGAAGCTGTGCATTGAGCAGTTGCGAGAGCAGACTCAGAATATTGAGTAGCAAGGGGCCTGCTGCCTTTAGCTGCTGAGGGGTTTGCTTTTTTCAGCCACGCAGCACCGCCCCGTCTCCTGGTAGGCCATTTTTTCTCCAAAAAGCCGTCTTGCTCAAAGCAGACGGTTTTTTTTTGAGTCTTTTTGCAGCCTATCCCAATAAGATAGTCTCGTTTTTTTAAAGTGGCCTGATAAATTGACGAAACAACATAAACACTTTATCAGCCTCCTTAATATATAAAAATAAAATAGGATTTTTAAAAATAAAAAATTAAAACAAAAAATCGACCATGGTTTTTTTAATAATAAAAAAATATTTAGGATTGAAAATTAATTTTCTTTTTTTAATTTATTTTCACTTAACCATATGCCCACTAACTAGTATTTTTCAACTTTTTCCCGCTTATTTTTCTTGAGAGCTTGAACACCAATGCAAGCTTTTTTCCTGTTGCTGCCCGTTTTAGGACCGCTGGTTTTTGCTACGCCCTACCCCGCCTCTCCACCTTTTCAGCGGTGATTTTCTTCGCTGTTTTGCGTCCCGCACCTTCCCGTACAATAGCGGGCTCGGTGCTGCGCTTAGGCGGCGTATTAAAGGACAGGAAACACATGAATTTCATTTTTCGTGGAAATGAAATATTGGTCAGCAGTCAAGACGGACAGGCCTTGATTCCCGCCAAACCCGCGCTGGATATCCCACCGGCACAATGGCATGCGCTTTTTTCGGGGGAGGATTGCCAGGATTTTGCCTGCCATGTAGCTGCACAGACTCCTGCTCCCGATGGCTTTGCCTTTCGTCCCCTGCGTGGCGTTCTGTCGCAACTGGACGAACTGGCCAGCATCGCCAACCGGGCGTTCCAGGTATCCGAGTGGGCTCGAAGCCATCGTTACTGTGGTGTGTGTGGTTCGGCCATGGAGCGTGTGAAGCATGAATTGTGCTTTCGTTGTACTTCTTGTGGCTTCTCGGCTTATCCCCGAATCTCCCCGGCCATGATGGTGCTGATCCGCGACAAGAACCGTATCTTGCTGGCCAGCCACTCCACCTATGCAACGGCGCGCTACACCGCCCTGGCTGGTTTTGTGGAGGCGGGAGAAAACCTGGAAGAAGCCATTCACCGCGAGGTCATGGAAGAAGTGGGGCTGCGCGTGGACAATATCCAGTATTTCGGCAGCCAGTCCTGGCCGTTCCCGCATTCGTTGATGGTGGCTTATACCGCCGAGTATGCGGGCGGGGAATTGTGTATCCAGGCAGACGAAATCAATGATGCGCGCTGGTTCGGGCCAGAGGACGCCTTGCCCGACCTGCCCCATACGGACTCCATTGCAGGTCGTTTGATTCGGGCCAATCTACCGGGTCAGGCTGCTTGCAGGCGTCCAGTCAATTTGCCAGATGCGTAGCCATTGAGCGCAACATACGGCCCAAATCCTGGCGCTCGTCCACGGTCAGAACAGACAGGGCGTTGTCAATCATTGCCTTGGCAGGCGGCCAGACCTGCGCGTAGCGCTCGCGACCTGTGTCGCTCAGAAAGACGCGCATGTAGCGACTGTCCGTCTCATCCGTGCGACGCTGCACCAGCCCACGATCCTGCATTTGGTCAAGCACCCGACTGAGGACTGGCTGATGGACCACAATAGCCTTGGCAATTTCTCCTATGCTGCACCCATCCTTATCCCACAGGTATTGCAAGACCCTGAAATGCACGTAGGTCATATTGTGTTCACGCAGGGTGGTGGATCTAAGGGTCTGGTCCAGCTTGTAGATAATGGTGGCCATTTGAAAAGCCATATTGGTCTCTACATTGCTGTCCAGGATGGAAACGGGGGATTTGCTCATAATGCCTTGGTGAAGTCTGTCCTGCGGGTACCGCCTCAGGAAAGCAGAGCCGTCAGTATACTAGCCCGGCCATGTGTACGACCGAGGGCGCAAGCCATCAACAAGACAATGTCCCAGTTGGACGCCAATGACCCTTTCCCCGAACTGACAGGACGTCATGTGCTGGGCATCGCGGCGCGCCTGGCGCAGCATGATTCCGGTATGCATCAGCTACCCCTGAGGGCAGATTCTGTACACTCACAGCGGCTGCATGACCGTGACTCTGCATCAACACCTGTGCTTGTTGTCGCCAGGCCGTTTGATCTGGATTCCGGCTCTGCTTGCCCATCAGGTACAACTGAGCGAACAGGTCGAGTACCGCTCGGTTTATCTGGCCGCGGATTGAGAGCAGCCGCCACGACAGCATCTGATATTGCTGTTGCTCAATGAGCTGCAAGCCGCGCACGAGCGGGCTCTTTTTCTGCCCTTGCCTCGTGATAGTCGTTTGCGGCCGCTGGCTGGGGCCAAGCTGCCACCGGCCCTGAAAGACCTGTCGGTGGAGCTGGGCCTTAGCGAAAAAATAATCAGTCGTCTGTTTAAACGGGACACAGGCCTGAATTATCAGCAGTGGCGACAGCAATGGCGTGTATTCAAGGCGATCGAACAGCTTGCGAGCGAGCAGCGCGTAACGTGGCTGGCCCGAGGGCATTGGGGCATTCACAGTGGTATAGGTGTCAATTAACTGCGCCGGTGACAGGCTGGGCCGGTGCTATGATCAATCGCTATGACACTAAAAAAGCGAGGAGACAGTATGAGACACGCATTTCGCCTGAGCCTATTGGTGACGAGTTGCCTGCTGGCCGGGACGGCGTTGGCACAAACCAGCCATCCGATGGTGGAAACCGCGATGGGCAAGGCCGATGCCCTGGAGGAAAAGGTGATCGAGTGGCGACGCCACCTGCATCAGAATCCTGAGCTTTCTTATCAAGAGCATAATACGGCGACTTATATTAAAGCGGCACTGGAGAGCATGCCCGGCTATCAGATTCAAAGCGGGATTGCACAGACCGGGATCAAGGCCGTCTTGAAAGGCGGAAAGCCTGGCCCTGTCGTAGCCTTGCGTGCCGATATGGACGCCCTGCCTGTACAGGAACGCAATGACCTGCCCTTCAAGTCCGTTGCCCAAGGCACCTGGCAAGGCAAGGAAGTGTCGGTATCGCACGCGTGCGGCCACGATACGCACGTTGCCATGCTGTTGGGTGCTGCCCAAGTTTTTTCCGACATGCGTGAGGAACTGCCGGGTACGATTGTGCTCTTGTTTCAGCCCGCCGAAGAGCAAGGTCCTGGTAAGCCCTTGAGCGGCGCCAATGCCATGATGGCCGAAGGCGTACTGGACAAGCCTAAAGTGGATGTGGTCATGGGCCAGCACATCGGACCTTCCTACCCCGCAGGGAGCATTGGCTACCGAAAAGGCAGCCTGATGGCCAGTGGTGATGTGTTTTCCATTTCTCTGGCGGGTAAAGGCGGCCATGGTTCCTCGCCCTGGACGGCCGCCTCCCCGCTTGTTGCCGCTGCCGAGACGGTGGTGGCGCTAAATAGCATCATCGCCCAGCGAACGAACCCACAGGATGGCACAACAGTGGTGACGGTAGGCTTGTTGCAAAGTGGTAACCGTCCAAATGTGCTGCCTGAAACTGCGGATATCAGCGGCACGGTGCGCTCACTGTCCAAACAAAATCAGACAAGGGCTCACGAGTTGATTGAGCGATACGCCCAAAATATTGCAGCCAACCATGATGTGAAAGCGACCGTTCGCATCGACACGGGCTATGAGGTCCTGGTCAGCGATCCCAACGTGACTCAAACCATCATCCCTGCTCTGGAACTGGCCAGCGACCGTATCGGGGCCAAAGAGGTGCCGCCAGGTATGGGTTCGGAGGATTTTGGCGCGTTTGGCAAGAACGTACCCGTGGTTTTCTGGCGGCTTAATGCCTCACCCTATCCGGATAAAATGGGTGCGCCCAATCATTCACCTGAGTTCATGATTGATGAAAAGGCCCTGCGCATCGGAACGCGTGCTTTGCTGGCCAGTTCATTGACTTATATGCTCGACAACCACACTCCTTGATACTGGGATGTCTGGGCCGGGGCGTGGACAGGTGATAACGAACGCCTGCAGTCGCCCTGCATGCCGCGCATAAAACAAAAAACCGCGCCAGAACGGCGCGGTTTTTTGTTGACAGCACAGGCTTAGCGAACTTCCAGCTTTTTGGCCCCGGTCCCGCTCTTTTTCTTGGGCAGAACCAGTTCCAATACTCCGTTTTCGCATTTAGCGCTGGCTCGCGCCTCGTCAATATCCTGCGCCAGACTGAAGCGACGGGTCTGCACACCATAGTAACGCTCACTGCGCAACACCGTATCACCCTCTTTCTCTTCATGGGTGCGCCGGCTCTCTACCTTGATAGAGACAATATTGCCATCAACGCTGACATGCACATCTTCTTTATTGATGCCAGGCACTTCAGCGCTAACCTGATAGGCTTCCTCGTTCTCACTGACATCCAGACGGATGGCGGGTGGCGTATTCCCGGCCAGGGAACCAACGACGGGGACGCGCCGGAACATATCTTCGATATCCCGCCACGAATCCAGACCAGCCAGATCCCCAAACGGATTAAAACGTGTCAAATTGCTTGCCATGCTTGACCTCCATTTTTCCTTTGCTGAGCCCTGTGCAAGGGAAGGCGTGGGCTCGGGCGCCTACATCAATAGAAATGGGGGGCTTGTTCACTTTTTCAAGTATCTGCGTAAAAAAACCGCCCTGCTCGTTAGAGAGACAAGGCGGCCAAAGGTACGACCGTGTAGACGTTGAGCAAATATTGCCAAGAGGGACTGCCCAGCCTTACGTACTGCTCAGGCTTGGCTTGGCGTGTGGCAGGACGGGCTCATGGGCCAGTGGATGATCGTCATCAATGACCGGAATCTCCTTGCCGTCTTTGTCCATCACCTTGCCATTAATCACGTGATCACCTTCATTCAATTTGGCCAGATCCGAGACACGCAGATAGCGGCCTCCCCCAGCTGCAAATACGGAAGGATGCTCGGAATTGCCCAGGGTGAAGTGGTTGAACAGCAGATTCAGTACGATGGCGACCAGAGCGGCCGAGCTGATACCGGAATGGAAAATCGTTGCAAACCAGACCGGGAAGTGCTCGTAGAACTTGGGTGCCACAATGGGAATCATGCCTGCGCCAATTGAGGTGGCCACAATAATCAGGTTCATATTGTTGTCATAGTTCACTTTGGCCAAGGTACGGATGCCGCTGGCTGCGACCGTGCCAAACAGCACCATGCCCGCACCGCCCAGAACGGCCGGCGGCACAGCAGCGACCAGGCGTCCCATTACCGGCAACAAGCCCAGAGCAATCAGGATCAGGCCGCCAAAGGCGACAACATAGCGACTTTTCACGCCGGTTACCGCTACCAGGCCTACATTCTGGGCAAAGGCGCTTTGCGTGAAGGAGCCAAAAACGGGAGCAAGCAGGCTGGAGAGCATATCGGCGCGCAAACCATCACCGAGACGGCGGGCGTCCACTTTGGTCTCGATGATATCGCCCACTGCCAGAATATCCGCCGAGGTCTCGACCAAGGTCACGATGATCACAATGAACATGGAGATGATCGCGGCCGTCTGAAAGGTGGGCATGCCGAAATGGAACAGGCTGGGCAAGGCAAATACCTCCCCTTCGCTGACCGCTGAGAAATCCGCATGTCCCATGGCAACGGCAATGACAGTGCCAATAATAATAGCCAGCAAGATGGACAGGCGAGAAATAGTGGCACTTCCCAGCTTGCTGAGCAGCAGCACGATCAGCAAGGTCAGGGCAGCCAGGGAAATATTGCCGACACTGCCAAAGTCAGGCGCCTGTGGATTGCCGCCCATCGCCCAGAAGGCCGCCACCGGCATCAGGGTCAGCCCAATCGTGGTGATTACACAACCGGTGACCAGAGGCGGAAAAAAACGGATGACTCGAGAAAAGATGGGGGTAATCAGCAACCCTATGAAGGAGGCCGCAATCACTGCGCCAAACACCGCGGGCAAACCGCCGCCCGTGCCCAAAATGGCGATCATGGTGGCAACGCCTGAAAAGGACACCCCTTGTACCAGGGGCAGCCGGCAGCCGAAGAAAGGAACGCCCAGGGTCTGCAGCAAGGTGGCCAGCCCGCCCATGAACAGGCAGGCGGTAATCAACAGCCCTGTTTCGTTGGCAGGCAGGCCCGCAGCCTCACCAATAATCAGCGGGACGGCAATAATGCCGCCATACATGGTTAATACGTGCTGAAAGCCATAGGCCAGATTGGCCCCCAGGCCCAGATTCTCGTCTTCAGGACGCGGCGCCGTTGCCGCAGCCCTTGCCTGTGCAGGTCTTGTCATAACTGTCTCCGAGGAATAATGAGGCAGGGCTCTGTCGGCCCTGTCGCTACTGAACTTAAGCCGTCACTGCGCCGGACAGTGCCTTGTCACGCAAACGACATGCGGCGCCTTGATGACGCTGCATCAAATCGTGTTGATCAATCCCGCAGACCTGGCCGTCAATGACACGCCACTGACCTGCGACCATCACGCGGTCAGCGCGGTCCGCACCGCACAGCAATAAGGCAGCCAGGGGGTTTTCCGCACCCGAAAAACGCAATTCATCAAGAGTGAACAGGGCCAGATCTGCTTGCTGTCCAACGTTCAGACCGCCAATATCGTCCCGGCCCAAACAACGGGCCGAACCCTGGGTGGCCCAACGAATGACGGCTTGATGGGTGACCTGCCCTGGCTGGTAACGCAGCCGGCCTAACAACAGGGCCTGCCGCATTTCCTGAGCCAGATTGGAGTGATCGTTGGAAGCCGAACCATCAACCGCCAGACCAACCGGTGCGCCTGCCGCTTCCAGCTCAATGGTGCGGCACAGGCCACTTCCCAACACCATATTGGAGGAGGGGCAATGGGCGATGCCGGTCCCTGCCCGACCCAGGCGTTGAATCTCTTCGTCATTGAAATGAATGCCATGCGCCAGCCAGGTACGATTGCTCAACCATCCCTGCTGATCCAGGTAATCAAGTGGACGCATGCCAAAGAGGCGTTCACAGTAGGCGGTTTCATCGTCGGTTTCGGCCAGATGGGTATGCAAACGCACGTCTTCGCGCTCGGCCAGTTGGGCACTTTCACGCATGAGCTCACGGCTGACAGAAAAAGGCGAACAGGGAGCCAGCGCCAAGGTAATCATGGCGCCGTCCTCGCGCTGGTGATACTGGCGAATCAGGCGCAGACTGTCATCCAGAATGGTTTGCTCGTCCTGCACTACGATTTGCGGCGGTAAGCCGCCCTGCTCGCGGCCTACACTCATGGAGCCTCGCGTCAATGCCGCACGAACGCCCAGACGCTGGGCCGTTTCAGCCTGACAGTCAATTGCATGCTGCAAGGCGCCCGAAAACACATAATGGTGGTCAGCCACCGTAGTGCAGCCCGATTGCAGCAGCTCCACCATCGCCAGCTCACTGGCCACCTGCATCTGCTCATCATCCAAGCCTGCCCATACGTCATACAGGGTGGTCAGCCAGGGAAACAACGGTTTGTTCAAGGCGGGGGTATAGGCCCGGGTCAAGGTCTGATAAAAATGATGATGAGTATTGACCAGACCGGGCAGCAATACATGACGTGAGGCGTCCCAGGTTTGGTCATAGGCCTGTCGCGGTTGCTGACCAGACGCTACTTTTTCGATAATGCGGCTGTCTTGAATCAGCACGCCACCGGCGGCATCCGCGTCAGAACAAGCCAGTGGATGTCGAATCCACAGGATGGGGGAACAGCTAGTCACAAGGGTGTCTCCTGCGTTTTATTTGCTTTTATTGTTGTCAGTTCAACTTGCTGTCTTATTGCGCGTTGGTGATAAGGGTTATTCGGAGCCTTACGAACCAAGCCCCCTTTTCCGTGTCTGGCCTTGAATCTGCTTGGGCCATTAAGAAACTCGTATGTCTTCTATACGAATTAGCGTATGTCCATACCCCTTTTTATTAACGGTACGCGCCGACATAAAAAACCTGCGCCAGATCAGGATTTATCCTCTAGACAAAAAGCGCGGTTTATTGTTTTTTAATCGCTTAATGTCTAAATCATTGACTCACTTAAGAAATTATTTACTGGCAAAAAAATGCATATAAAACCGTTGCTTGGCTGATTTTGACCATGCTTGTCCAGTCGTGTTAATGGTGTGGTCAAGCGCCTGAAAAAGCGCCTTGGTGCGAACCTCGCACACATACTTCGGAGAACACATGCAGCATATAAAAATCAAACCCGGCGCACCCCTGGCCGAACAAGCTGAAATAGGGCACAACCGATGGCATCCTGATATTCCCGATCTGACCAGCGTCAAGCCGGGTGAAGAAATGATTCTGGAATGCCTGGATTTTCTGGATGCCCAGATTAAAAACACCGATAGCGCCAACGACGTGCGCGACGTTGACCTGACCCGTGCTCACCCCCTGACCGGCCCGATCCACGTGGAAGGCGCCGAGCCCGGTGACATTCTGGTGGTGGACCTGCTGGATATTCGTTGTATTACCCCGGTGGGTTTCTCGGGCATTTTTGCCAAAGAGAACGGCGGTGGTTTTTTGGCCGAGCATTTCCCCGAAGCCGACAAGGCCATCTGGGACCTGCATGGTGTGTATGCCACCTCGCGGCATATCCCTGGTGTACGCATCGCTGCCATGATGCATCCCGGCCTAATCGGCACCCTGCCCTCGCATGAGTTGCTGCGTGAGTGGAATCGTCGGGAAGCCTTGCTCGTACCCAAGGGCCACGCCAATCCACCCGACGCCAAGACAGCGGTGCTGCGCGGTGTCAAGGGCGCGGAATTTGACCGTATGGCTGCCGAAGCCGCCCGTACCGTGCCCCCGCGTGAGCACGGCGGCAACCTGGACATCAAGAATCTGACCATCGGTTCGCGGATTTACTTCCCCGTGTACGTCAAAGGGGCTGGCCTGTCCATGGGTGACTTGCACTTCTCCCAGGGCGATGGCGAAATCTCCTTTTGTGGCGCCATTGAGATGGACGGCGCTGCCCACCTTGGCTTTGACCTGATCAAAGGGGGCATGGCCAAATATAATCTGACCGCGCCTATCTACGTGCCGGGCCGCCACGACCCCAAGTACGATCAGTGGATGCACTTTACCGGGATCAGTGTGGAAGAAGGCGTGAACTACTATCTGGACTCCACGGTCGCGTACCGTCAGGCTTGCCTGGCGGCGATTGATTACATCAGCCGCACCACGGACTTGTCGCGCGCGCAAGCGTACATGCTCCTGACGGCCGCTCCCGTTGAGGGTCGTTACGGTGGCGTGGTGGACCTGCCCAACAGCTCCGCCTCCCTGGCCTTGCCTACCGGTATTTTTGATACCGATATTCTGCCTAAGGGTGCCTTGAATGATGCCGCTCGTTTTGGCCGTCCAGGCACACGCTGTAAGCTGAGCTAATCGGTCTATGGCCCTGGTCTTTCATTGAGACCAGGGCCCGTTTCACTTGGATTTGCCATGCCTTTGTACGACTATCTTTGCAATCATTGCTTGCAACGCAGCAGCCATTTGCGCAGCATGGCTGCCCGCAACGACCCTCAAGTTTGCCCTGCTTGTGAAAAAGGCAGTCTTTTGCTGCAGCTGAGTGCTCCTCGGCGTCTGTTCAGCAAATCCAGCCCCGCGCGGGGCCTGACCCCTCAACAAGCCCTGGCCGGTAATAATGTGACTGGCCCCGGCACGCGCTCCAGTACGCGCAACTCGGTTATCCATACTTGCATGGGCCCTGGCTGCAGTGTCTGCGCTTAAGCGCATTCACCCTGTCTACCACGCACGCTGCCCGTCTTGACAAGGGCTTTGTCTTGACCGGCAGCGGCTGGATGTCGGGCTGAATGCGCCGATCCCTTTGTATCGGCCATACGAAATTATCACTTTGTAACACCGCCCACCTTGTTTATAATCACGAATCAATCTCATTATTACTAGGTGTTAATCATGTCGGTGTCCTCCTCTTTCGCCGCTACGCGCCGTAGGCCTGGCGGTGTCCCCTTTATGTCCCTAAGCAGTCTGGCTGTAGCGATGAGCTTGGCCTTCCCTGTTCAGACGCGAGCGCAAGAGGTCGAGGAACTGGAGCGCATCGTGGTCAAGGCCGAACAAGAGCTCAAGCAAACCTTGGGGTCGTCTGTCATCACCGCCGACGACATCCAGAAATCCCCACCCGCCAACGACATCTCCGAAGTGCTGCGCACCATGCCGGGGGTCAACCTGACGGGTAATTCAGCCAGCGGGCAGCGTGGCAATAATCGGCAAATTGATATCCGCGGCATGGGCCCGGAAAACACGCTGATTCTGATTGATGGCAAACCGGTCAGTTCACGCTCTGCCGTGCGATTTGGCTGGCGGGGCGAACGCGATTCCCGCGGCGACACCAACTGGGTTCCTGCCGAGCAGATCGAACGAGTAGAAGTGCTGCGCGGCCCAGCCGCAGCTCGTTACGGTAACGGAGCAGCCGGAGGGGTGGTCAATATCATTACCAAGCCCACCACCGACACGTTCCAGGGCTCCTATTCTCTTTATGGGAATGTGCCCGAACACAGCGATGAAGGGGCGACACGCCGCATGAATTTTGGCCTGAGCGGCCCCATCAGCGAATCCCTGTCCTTTCGCCTATACGGAAACCTGAACAAGACCGATGCGGACGACCCGGAGATCAATAAAGGCCACCAGACCGAACGCGGGGGGGCCAACGCCAACAGTCTGCCTGCCGGGCGTGAGGGGGTGCGCAACAAGGACATCAATGGTCTGCTGTCCTGGCGTCCCGACAGCCGCCACACGGTGGACCTGGAGGTTTTCTACGGCCGCCAGGGCAATATTTACACCGGCGATACCCAAAACACCAATACCAATGATGAGGTCAAACGCCAACTGGGCGACGAAACGAACAAAATATATCGTCAAAGCTATTCCCTGACCCATCGGGGCGATTGGAATGACAAAACCAACTCGCTGGCGTATGTGCAGTACGAGAAAACACGCAACTACCGTCTGCTGGAGGGCCTGGCGGGCGGGACCGAGGGGGCATTTAATGACCCGTCCCGTGTGAACGATGGGGGATTTGGTACGGCTGACCTGAGCACCCTGACCGCCCATGCCGAGGCCAGTCATCAATTCAAGGCCGGCAGTATTGAGCAATACGCAACGGTCGGTATGGAATGGGTTGGCCAGGAACTCAACGACACGTCCTCGGACTTGGCGCAACGCAACCCTACCCGCATCCCTGGCGTACCGACGGCCTACAAGCCCAAATCGCGAGCCAATATTTATTCGGTGTTTGCTGAAAACAATATTTACGCTACCGACCAGACGACCGTTACACCCGGGCTGCGCTTTGACTACCACGACAAGCATGGCAGCAACTGGAGCCCGTCACTCAATCTCACGCATGCGGTCACTGACAACTGGTTGTTCAAAGCCGGTATCGCCCGCGCCTACAAGGCTCCCAACCTGTATCAAAGCAATGATGGCTACACCTTGTACAGTCTCGGTAACGGTTGCTGGGGTAATACATCATCGAGCACGACAGGTTGCTTCCTGCAGGGTAACTCGGACCTGAAGGCAGAAACCAGCATCAACAAGGAGCTGGGAATTGAGTATGTCGGTGACGGCGGCCTGGGTGCAAGCCTGACCTACTTTCATAACGACTACCGCAATAAAGTGGAAGCAGGACGTTTTGCAGTAGATAGCTTTACCGCCCTGAACAAGCAGCAATTGATTCTGCAGTGGGAAAACATTCCCAAAGCCGTGGTTTCAGGCCTGGAAGGCAACCTGACCTGGCCCGTTGCCCCGAACTGGCTATGGTCAACCAACTTCACCTACATGATTGAGTCCAAAAACAAGACCACTGGCGAAGCGCTGTCCACGATTCCCAAATACACCATCAACACTACCTTGGACTGGACGGTAAACGCCGACTGGTCCTTGCGGGCCAAAGCGACGTTCTACGGCGAACAAAAGCCACCCAAATACGACTACTACGGGCAGACTCTGACAGGCTCTGCAACCGACAAGGTCTCCCCGTACGCCTTATTTGGTCTGAGCACTCAGTACAAAATCAACAAGCGGATGCATATCACCGCGGGTGTCGACAATCTGTTTGACAAACGCCTGTTCCGGCGCGGAAATGCAATCGGCGTGAACCTGGGGACGCCCAACTACATCTATGGCGCTGGCGCTCATACGTTCAACCAGCCTGGCCGTACTTTCTTCCTGAGTCTGGGGGGGACTTTTTAAGTATTTTTCTTTTTAAATCAGTCCTATACAGCCCCTTCTGAACGAAGGGGCTTTTTTTTTGTGCCCATTATCACTGCATATCAACATTTCAACCTTTAAATGTTCTTTTTGACTTTCATCAAGACTGTAACTTCGTATTCTTAATATGCTTATAACTGTAAATAATTTAAATGGGTTAAACCCAGGCAAAAAAAGGAAAACACATGATTCCAACCGCCGAGCCCAAACCGGGCAAGCGACGTTTTCTTAAGGAATTACTGGGCCTGAGCGCCGGTGCCACCATTATTCCTATCCAGCCTGTCCAAGCGGCCATGAACAGTCAGCCTCCCCGCCGCAGCAGTGGGAAAGAGGGGGCCCGCTACGGCATGGTGGTGGATCTACGAAAATGTATTGGTTGTCAGGCCTGTACGGTCAGTTGCTCGATCGAAAACGCCCCGCCTATCGGGCAGTTCCGAACCACGGTTCTGCAATACGAGGTGCTCGACGAGCAGCAGCAGGCGGCCATGCTGAGCCTGCCGCGCCTTTGCAATCACTGCGATAACCCACCCTGTGTACCTGTCTGTCCGGTACAGGCGACATTTCAGCGTGAAGACGGGGTGGTGTTGGTGGATAACGAGCGCTGTGTCGGCTGCGCATATTGTGTTCAGGCCTGTCCTTACGACGCCCGTTTCATTAACCATGAAACCCAAACTGCCGACAAATGCACGTTCTGTGAACATCGCCTGGAAGTGGGGTTGCTGCCGGCCTGTGTAGAAAGCTGTGTGGGTGGAGCGCGTGTCATTGGAGACATGAACGATGAAAACAGCACGATTTCCCAACTGCTCAACGAGCACAAAGAGGAAATCCGCGTTCTCAAACCCGGCATGAATACCAGCCCCCATGTGTTTTACATCGGCTTGCCAGACGAGTTTGTCGATGGTGTGGATGGTCAGGCCAGCGTGCGTCTGACCAATCAGTTCTAAAGGGCCGATATGTCTATTATTGAAATTCTGACCCCCGCCTATGAAGTCGCCTGGCTACCTTGGGCGGTCCAATACTTTTTTCTGGTAGGCATGGCCGCCACCAGTACGGTCTGGGTATGGCGTTGCGCCTGGTCCCGCGATCCCGCGTTGCGTCGTTTGGAACCCGCGCTGATGATTGTGCTGCTGTGCAGCAGCATCGCCGCGCCCGTGTCCTTGCTGGCCGACTTGCACCAACCTGGCCGTTTCTGGCATTTCTATGCCCACTTCACACCTTGGTCCTGGATGTCATTGGGCGCCATTCTGTTGCCTGTGTTCGTCGGATTGTCGGTGGCGAACGTACTGGCCTGGTGGCTGGACAAACGCGCTTTGTGGCGCGGCCTGAGCCTGGCCCTGCTGGTCTCGGCCGTGTCGATTCTGGTTTACAGCGGCTTCGAAGTGATGGTGCTGCGTTCACGTCCTTTGTGGAACACCGCGTTTTTGCCGGTAAATTTTGCGTTGACAGCAGCCCTGGCCAGTTTGGGCGCACTGTTACTGGTTGCCCGCTTTCTGCCCGGTGGCGTGGCCGGTCTGCCGATGAACTATATACGCCGCTGGTCGTTGGGTGTGGTGCTGTCCCTGATCCTGGTGGCCCTGCTGTGGCTTGGCTCCGGTTTGATGGGTGAGAGTCGCTCTTTTGCTGCCGCTCAGGAGCTGTTCCAGACCTACCCGGTATGGCGTTTGGGCTTTCTGGGCTCTTGCGCTTTGGGTCTGCTGCTGCTTTATATGCTCAGCCGTCCGGCCGAGACGTTGCAAGGCACGTGGTATAGCTTGCTGTGTGCCGCCTTCATGCTTGGCTCTGCCTGGGTGTTTCGCTGGATTATTTTCATGGCGGTGCAAGGTGTACCGAAATATGGTGCTGGTTTGTACCTCTACACCATGCCTTTGGGCAGTGATGGACTGCTGGGCATGCTGGGTGTGCTCGGCCTGTGCATTGCCTTGATCGCCGCCAGCACCACCCTGCTCTCTCTGTTCCCGGCCCGGCATGCGCCGTTGACGGCCCAGGCCGCACAGACCCACTAGATTTCAGGTACTTATCGTCATGAGCAAGAAAAACGAAACCCCCGATCTGTCGCGTCGACAGGTCCTGACCCGCGGCGGCGTTGCTGTGGGTGGTCTGGCTGCTTTTGCGGCCGGTTACAGCGACACCGTGATCAAGGCGGTACAAGGTCTGGGTCAAGGCACAGCCGGAGCGCCAACCGCCCATGCTACCCGCGGCAACTCTCTGCAAGCTGAATTCCGGATCGATCCGGTTACCGGCTTGCTCGACACGCAGCCTGGCCAGATTGTCAGCCCTTCCAGTTGCCTGGGCTGCTGGACCCAATGTGGGGTGCGTGTGCGCATTGATACGGAGAACAATAAGATTCTGCGTATTGCCGGCAACCCCTACCATCCCTTGGCCACCACCCAGTCTGCCCCCATGGAGCAGCCGGTACGCGAGGTTTACGCCATGCTCGGTGGTGAAAATGGACTGGAAGGCCGTGCCAGCGCCTGCGCGCGCGGTGCATCCATGCTAGAGCAGCACAGCAGTCCTTATCGTGTTCTCTCCCCCCTTAAGCGTGTTGGCCCGCGCGGCTCAGGGCAATGGCAACGCATCAGCTTTGAGCAACTGATCGAAGAGGTTTGCGAAGGCGGCAACTTGTTCAACGAAGGCCACGTCGACGGATTGCGGGCCATTTGGGACCATGAAACCCTTATAGATCCGCAAAACCCCGAGTTTGGCCCACTTGCCAATCAATTGTTGTTCACCGATGCGGCCAACGAAGGTCGTACGCCGCTGGTCAAACGCTTTGCCGAACAAGCGTTTGGCACGATTAACGTCAGCAACCACGGCTCTTATTGCGGTCAGAGCTTCCGCGTAGGCACTGGCGCTGCCATGGGCGATATCAAAGGCATGCCGCATGGCAAGCCAGATTGGAAAAACGCCCGTTTTGGACTGTTTATTGGCGCGGCACCCGCTCAATCCGGCAACCCCTTCCAGCGCCAAGGTCGCGAGCTGGCGGAAGCCCGTTCGCGCCCTGAAAACACCTTTAAATACGTGGTTGTTTCCCCGATCCTGCCAACCTCGTCCAGCCTGGCCTCGGGCAGCGGCAACCGCTGGCAGCCTGTCCTGCCCGGCACCGACTTGTCGTTGGTCATGGGCATGTTGCGCTGGATTCTGGAACAAGAGCGCTTTGATGTGGAGCATTTGTCCCTGCCCCACGCCCCGGCCGAACAGGACGAAAACACGGCTTCCTGGACTAACGCCAGCCATTTACTGATTGCTGATCCTGAGCACCCTGGTTTTGGCCGCTACTTGCGCGGTACCGACCTGGGTTGGGAAGTGACCGAAGGAGCCGAATCACCCTTTATCGTTCAGGACGAACAAGGTGAGCTGCGCGCCCATACCGATCTGGATCGCGCGACGCTGTTTGTCGACCGTCTTGTTGAGCTGGACGGCAAGGATGTACGCGTCTGTACCGCCTTGCATATGCTGCGCGAGCGCAGTCAGGAGAAAACCATTGCCCAGTACGCCCAAGGTTGTGGCATGGAAGAAGAAGCCCTGATCGAGCTGGCGCGAGAGTTCACCAGCTATGGCCGGCAGGCAGTGGCCGATGCGCATGGTGGCACCATGAACGGGTCGGGTTTCTACACGGCTTATGCCATTGCCATGTTGAATACCCTGGTGGGCAACCTGAACCTGAAAGGGGGCCTGGTGCTGGATGCGGGCCCATTCGGGCCTTTTGGACCGGGACCACGCTACAACTTTGCACAGTTTCCTGGAAAAGCGACGGCCAAAGGCGTGTCCTTGTCGCGCCATCGTTTCGCCTATGAGAAATCCAGCGAGTACAAACGCCGCCTGGCAAAAGGTGAAGCCTTATACCCGGCTCCTGCTCCCTGGTACCCCGCGGTGGGCGCCTTGAGCAGCGAAATGATTGCCTCCGGGCTGAATGGCTATCCCTACTCGGCCAAGGTCTGGATCAATCACATGAGTAATCCGGTCTACGCGATCGCGGGCTTTAAAAATGCGCTGCTGCACAAGTTGAAAGATCCGGCCGCCCTCCCGCTGTCGATTTCGGTCAATCCATTCATCAACGAGACCAATGCTTATGCAGACTACATCGTGCCGGACACGGTCACCTATGAAAGCTGGGGGGTGTCTGCGCCTTGGGCCGACGTAATCGCCAAGTCCTCGACCTTGCGCTGGCCGGTTGTTCAGCCCCGCGTGGAGCGCACGGCGGATGGTCAGCCGATCAACTTGGAAAGTTTCCTGTTTGCGGTCGCGCTACGTCTGGAACTGCCCGGTTTTGGCAAGGGTGTCCTGAAAGACAAGGCGGGCAATACCCATGATTTGTTGTGCGCCGAGGATTTCTACCTGCGGGGCATGGCCAACATCGCGTTTGGTGCAGGTCGTCCGGTGGGCGATGCCTCCGATGACGATATGCGCATCACGGGTGTCGACCGCCTCTTTCCAGAGCTGCAATCGCGCTTGCATCCCGAAGAGCAGCGTAAAGTGGCCATGTTGCTGACCCGCGGTGGACGCTTCGATCGAATTGAAAACGCCTGGAAAGGCAATCAGCTGAAAAATCGCTATGACAACGCTCTACAGATCTGGAACGAAGATCTGGCCAAGATGCGTCACACCATGACGGGCGAACGACTCAGTGGGTGCCCCACCTGGTACCCTACCCGTCTGGCCGATGGCAGCCCGATGCGCGAACATTTCTCTGAACAGGAGTGGCCGCTGCTGATGAGCTCCTACAAATCCAACTTGATGAGCTCCATGTCGATTGGCATGTCCCGGTTGCGCCAGGTGCATCCGCATAACCCGATCTCATTGAACCTGAAGGATGCGAAGAATATGGGTATCCGTAACGGAGATCGTATCCGGGTCAGTACGCCAGGCGGAGCCGTCGAAGGCGTGGCGTTGGTACGCGGCGGTATCATGCGCGGGGCCATCGCGATCGAACATGGGTTTGGTCATACCGAGCTGGGCGCCCGCTCTCATCACATCGACGGTGAGGCCACCCCCCATCTGGCGGATCTTGCGGCTGGCGTGAACCTGAACGAGCTGGGTTTTGCGGACCCAACCCGTGGCGACGGTCAGGACAACGTGTGGATTGATTGGGTTTCAGGAGCTGCCGTGCGTCAAGGTTTGCCAGCCCGCGTGGAGAAGTTGTCGGCTTAGAAAAGACGACCCGGGTCTCCTAAGGCCGTGAAAGACAAAGAACGCCGACTCTACGTTGAAGAGTCTGGCGTTCTTTTTTGCCTCGTCAAACCGGCACGATCTGGCGCTTGCCCGCCCCAGCGCGTAGCGATTGCGTAGTGCGGGCCTGTTCAGGCGACGTAACAGACAGGGTCGGCCGCCCATGCCCAGACAGACCAGTTCTAGGACGCCAACAGGCCGTACTTGCGGATCTTGTCGTGCAGCGTACTTTTGGCTATGCCCAATTCCTGCCCGGCGCGAGTCAAGTTATGGTGATGTCGTTTCAAGGCTTCAGCGATCAAGGCGCGCTCGACCGCTTCAACGGTGTGGACCAATGAGGTCGGCACGGTTCCTGGAGCGGCTTGCTGACCGGGCAAGGCGCTGTTGACCCCCAGCACGCAGCGATCGGCGAAATTGCGTAGCTCGCGCACATTGCCCGGCCAATGCCAGCCCAGCATAGCCTGCAAGCGCTCGGAGTCTGGCTCCAGCGCCGGACGATCATGCCGAGCCGCCGCCAACAAGGCAAAATGCTCAAACAAAAGGCCAATATCCTCACGGCGTTCGCGTAAGGGCGGCAAGGGCAAGGTCGCCATATTCAAGCGGTAATACAAGTCGTGACGAAACAGGCCTTGATCGGCCAGGGCCAGTAAATCAACTTTCGTCGCCGCAATGACGCGGCAATTGATGGCGATGGATTGATTAGAGCCCAGACGCTCCAGCGTGCGCTCCTGTAAAACGCGCAATAGCTTGACCTGCATGGCCATCGGCATGCTTTCTATTTCGTCCAGAAACAAGGTGCCCTGGTGCGCATGTTCGATTTTGCCGATCACCCGCTTGCCTGCACCCGTAAAGGCCCCCGCCTCATGACCAAACATCTGACTGTCGAACAGACTGTCGGACAGGGCGCCGCAATTGACTGCCACAAAATTACCGTCCCTGTTGGGCCCTAGATCGTGCAGACAGCGCGCCACCAGCTCTTTGCCGGTGCCGGTTTCGCCAAAAATGAGTACATCGGCGGCACTATTGCCCAGATTGCAGATCAGTTCGCGCACCTTGGACATGGGACAGGAGTTGCCCAACACGCGAGCCTCAATGGACTGCTTGTCTTGTAATCGACCCTGCAGTGCTTTGATCTCAAAGCTCATTTGACGTCTGTCCAAGGCGCGCGATACCACCTGCACAAAATGTTCGGGCGAAAACGGCTTCTCAATAAAATCGTAAGCCCCCATTTTCATCGCCTGAACAGCCATCGACACATCGCCATGGCCAGTAATCAGCACCACAGGCAAGTCGCTGTCCAGCTGTTGCAGTTGCTGCAGCAAGCTCATGCCATCGGCACCCGGCAAACGTACATCGGACACGACAATGCCTGGCCAGCCATTGTGCAGGAGGCGCAAGGCCTGTTCTGCGCTCTCGGCCTCCTCCACCCGAATGCCTTCAAGCTGCAAGGTTTGGCTACAACCCAGACGCACATTGACATCGTCTTCAACGATGAGAACGGTTAGCCCTTCGTACATTTTTCTGCTCCAGGAAAGGGAAGCACAATGGTGAACACGGCGCCACCACCTGGCAAGTTATCGGCTGTCAGACTGCCTTCGCAATGTTGAATAATACTCATCGAAATAGCCAAACCCAGCCCCAGCCCTGTACCACTTTCTTTAGTGGTGAAAAATGGCTCGAATAGATGCAGCCGAGCATCCTCGCTTAATCCTGGGCCATTGTCCTGAACCCGTATCGCCACCTGCTGACCTTGCCGCTGGCTGCTGAGCTGAACAACAGGGTGCGTGTTTCGTGAGGCGCCGGCATCAATCGCATTACTCAGTAAATTAACGATGACCTGTTCAAGACGGTTGGGATTGCACTGCACTACCCCTGCATCGTCTGCCAATTGAATCTGGACTGTTGCACGATGCTGGCGAATCGCGGGTTCGAGAATCAACAGCGCCTGATCGATAATCGCGCTCAAATCTGTCAGTTCTGAATGGCCTGGCGACTTGCGGGCAAATTGCTTGAGCTGAGAGGTCAGCGCGCCCATGCTGTCGACCAGATCATTGATGCGCTTCAAGTTGGCACGCACGGTATCCAGATCACCGCGCTCCATGAAGCGGATGGTATTTCCTGACAAGGTACGCAAGGCAGTCAGGGGCTGGTTCAGTTCGTGGGCCAGGCCAGTAGACAATTGCCCGATGACCGCCAGTTTGCCAGCGTGAATCAGGCCCGCCTGGGTTTCTTCCAGCGAACGCGTACGTTCTTCTACTTTGCGTTCAAGCTGAGCATGTGCGCGCTCCAGCTGAACGCGAGCCAAGGCACGGTCACGCTGTTGCTGCCGGCGCAAATACCAGCTGACCAGCATCACAAACAGGCATACAAGCCCCAAAGCGGCCAACACGGCGTACAGACGTGCCATGGAATAGACCAGATCGGTGGGTAAAAACAGGGTCAAGGTCCAGCCGTTCGCACCAAACGGAATCGTCTGGGCCAGCAGGAGTCCGCGGGTGTCATCCTCGGCTCCCGACGCCCTGCCATCAGAAGGCAAGGACACCAGCTGCGCATCCTGGCTCAACACGCTCTGGGTCAGTAAATTCAGGGGAACAATGGGCAAACCGTTGTACTGGCGGGTCTGGCGCAGATGCAGCTGCACATCTTCGCTCAGGGGCTGACTGGCAGTAAATTTCCAGGCGGGCACCGAAGACAGAATCGCCACACCATAGTGATCGGACACTATCACCGGCGCTTGAGCGTGGGTCCAGGAATCCTGCAGGCGATCCAGATCCACCTTGATGACGGCTACGCCGATCACCTGCCCTGCCTGGGTGATGGGGGAGGAAATGTAATAGCCGGCCTCGCCCCGTGTGGTTCCAACTCCAAAAAAGAATCCGGGCCGTCCTTCACGCGCTTCGGTGAAATAATGGCGGTAGGAAAGATCTTCCCCCAGATAGCTATCGGCCTCTTGCCAGTTGCTGGTCGCCAGAACCTGACCCTGACGGCCGAGGATATAAATCACGCGGGTCTGGGCGCGCTCGTTCAAGCGCTCCAGATGACGGCTGACCTCGCGCGAGGACCGGGTGCCCCGCTCCAACAGCCCCACCACTTCTTGATCCAGCTCCAGCATCTTGGGCAGATACTCATACTTCTCGACTTCGTGGCGTAGTGTCAGCGCATACAAATCCAGACGCTGCCGCCCCGACTCCTGCAAGCTGGACAGTCCGAATGATTCACCAGCTCGGTAAGCCATCACGCCCGCCAAGGCTGACAGTGACGCAATCAATACCAGCAACAACAGGACTTTATGAAGACGAATAAATCGGGGCAGATGCATAAAACGTAGCGGCCACTTACGTAGAATATTTAGTAAACAGCCGCTATATCGACACGGAAGACGTCAGGCGACAGCGGGTGCTGAGTCTGGGCCTGCCTGCTCGGGCTGGGGCTGTGGTGAGCCTGTCGCCTTGCTGTCCGCCTGGTCAGGCGCATCGATGGCACCTTCCCATTTGGCGACAACGGCTGTGGCAATGCCGTTACCCAATACATTTGTCGCAGTGCGGCCCATGTCCAGAAAGTGATCAATGCCCATGATCAATAATACACCAGCCTCAGGCAGCCCAAACATAGGCAAAACTGCTGCCACGACGACCAGCGCAGAGCGTGGTACGCCGGCAATACCTTTACTGGAAATCATCAACACCAACAGCATGATAATTTGCTGTTGCATGGTGAGCGGCACGTCATATGCCTGAGAGATGAACAGCGCCGCAAAAGCGGTATAGATCATGGAGCCGTCCAGGTTAAAGGAATAACCCAGCGGGAGGACAAAACCGATAACACGCTTGCGTACACCGAACACTTCCAGCTTTTCCATCAAACGAGGATAGGCGGCTTCGCTGGAGGCCGTCGAAAAGCCCAGCAACATCGGTTGACGGATTTCTTTGAACAGGGTGAATACCCGGCCCTTGAGCACCAGAAATCCCGCGGCAAGCAAAATCGCCCACAGCACCACCAAGGTGGCATAAAAGCTGCCCAGAAACTTGCCATAGACGGCCAAAATACCCAGCCCTTCGGTCGTGATGATATTGGCAACAGCGGCAAACACGCCCAGTGGTGCAAAGTACATGACGTAGTTGGTGACGGTCAGCATCACTGGCACTGCGCCCTCAATCGTTTGCGCCAGGATGTTGGCCTGAGGGTTACCACGCACTTTGCCCAAGGCCAGTCCAAAAAATACTGAGAACACCAGGATCTGCAAAATCTCGTTCTTGGACATGGATTCAAAAAAGTTACGCGGCACAACATGCGTCAGAAACGTTTTCAGATTCAGCGCCGAGGTATCCACCCCCAAATGAGCCGATTCGGCCGGCAAGGGAATGCCAACATTCGCACCAGGCTGGAAGATATTGGCAAAAATCAACCCTACCGTCAGCGATACCAGCGAGGCCAGCAAAAACCAGCCCACAGCACGGCCCCCGATACGACCAACAGTTGCCGCATCATCCATGCTGGCCATACCGGCAACCAGCGTGGCGAAAATCAACGGAGCAATGATCATCTTGATCAAGCGCAGGAACATATCCGTCACCATGCCAAAGTAGCTGGCAATGGCATGCGCCTGTTCAGGGGTGTCGGCCATCTTGTGGCAGATATAACCCACTACCACGCCCAGTACCATGGCAATCAGAATCCATGTGGTTTGCTTATTCAGCTTCATGCGTTCATCTCCCGTATCGGCCCGTGCGCGGGCCTGTCGGTTTTTAATTAAAGAGTTTGTTCCGTGGTTTTGGAGGCGCGCGGCGCGATCAGTTGCTCAGGCTGTAAGGCCTGAGCCAGTTCGTCCGCGCTTAACAAACCTTGCTCCAGAATCAGCTCAGCCACCCCTTTACCGGTTTCATGCGCCTGCTTGGCAATAGCGGTGGCCGCGGTATAGCCGATCAACGGATTAAGCGCCGTGACCAAGCCGATGGAGTTGCTGACGCTGTCTGCCAGACGCTGGGGATTGGCGGTAATCGCGTCCACGCAGTAGTCGGCCAAAATCATGCATCCACGCTGCAGATGACGCAGGCTCTTGTAAAGACTGTGGGCGATAATGGGCTCAAACGCGTTAAGTTGAAGCTGACCGGCTTCGGCTGCAAAGGAGACGGTCACATCATTACCAAAGACTTCAAAGGCAATCTGACTGACGGCTTCTGGGATAACGGGATTGACTTTGCCAGGCATGATGGAAGAGCCCGCCTGACGAGGAGGCAAATTGATCTCACCAATGCCTGCACGTGGACCACTTGAGAGCAAACGCAAGTCGTTGCAAGTCTTGGACAAGGTGACGGCAATGCGTTTCAAGGCACCGGACAGCTGTACGAACGCGCTGCAGTCCTGCGTGGCCAGAATCAGATCCGATGCGCTACGCAGACTGATACCCGTGTTCGAGGACAGCAGGCGCGTAACCAGTTCGGCATAGCGTGGCTCCGTATTGATCCCCGTCCCGATCGCCGTCGCGCCTAGATTGATTTCACACAGCTCTTGCATGGCCTCGGTCAGGCACAGGCGATCTTTGGCAATCATGCCGGCGTAAACCGCAAATTCTTGCCCGAGGGTCATGGGGACTGCTTCCTGCAACTGCGTGCGCCCCATTTTCAACAAATCTTTGAAAGCGTGAGCTTTGCGATCAAAGGCTTGCTGCAAATACTCCAAGGCAGTCAGTAAACGGGCCGCACCCTGATAGGCAGCCAGTTTCAAGGCGGTGGGGTACACATCATTGGTAGATTGCCCCAGGTTCACATCCTCATTAGGGTGAAGGAACGCGTACTGCCCGCGTTGGTGACCCAGAATTTCCAGAGCACGGTTAGCGATCACTTCATTCGCATTCATATTGGTAGAAGTGCCTGCCCCTCCCTGAATCACATCCACCACAAAATGGTCGTGATGCTGGCCAGCCTCAATTTCCCGGCACGCCTGCACAATCGCTTCTTTCTTGGCGGCATCCAATGCCCCCAGTGCATGGTTGGCCTGTGCGGCGGACGCTTTAATCTGTGCCAGGGCTCGGATCAAATCGGGGTAGTTGGCGATAGTTGTCGCCGTAATCCTGAAGTTTTCGACGGCTCGCAAGGTGTGTACGCCAAAATACACCGAGTCAGGTACGGGGCGCGTGCCCAGCAGGTCTTTCTCCAGACGAGTGTTAGCCGTTGCGGCGCAATCAGTCATGTCATCTCTCCGTTTTTATTAAGGGCCCCCAATACTGGGGTTCTTGTACGGAGTTAAAAGCAACAACTGTGCCAAGACTCTTTGCTGACATTAGTCTATTGAAAAACAAGTCATTTTTTGTGTGCTGATTGTATTAACACCAACAATACGCCTCCTTTCTGTTCGGATTTCCGAACAGAACAAACGTTAAAAAGACGGAAATCCGAACAGAAAGCATCTGACCATACACGTGTGCCCATGCGTTGATAGGTAGCCAGCCGTGTCACCCTGCCGCTTCTTCACCAAAACCGCCCTCTTTTTGTTGTAGACATTCTTTTTCAATGTTTATATTTCTTTTCCGTTAATTGCATTTTATTATTTATGAAAGATGCCTACTTACCAGCGTGTTAGGAAGTTATGTACTCAAGGCCAGGCATTTCACCATTTCCCGTCCCAGCCTTAAAATAAGGCCACTTCCCTCCTTCCCTCCTTCCCTCCTTCCCTCCTTCCCTCCTTCCCTCCGGTCTTAGTTTCGGGGCGCGGCGCATCGTCGCCAAGCCTTTATCCTTTGTTGATCTGGATTTCTTTATGTCCACATTTGTCCTCATTTCCGGCTGCTCCGGCGGCGGTAAATCCACTCTGTTATCCGAGCTACAAAATCGTGGCTATACGGTTATCCAGGAGCCTGGACGGCGTATCGTGCAGGAGCAGTGGGTCAATGGTGGCTCTGCCCTCCCCTGGCAGGATATGGAGGCCTTCCTGAAAGAAGCGATACAGGTCGCGCAGACTGACTACTCAACCGCGCCCAAAGATGGCCCTTGGGTATTTTTTGATCGAGGATTGATTGACGCCGCAGCTGCTTTAGAAGAGTTAACAGGTACTCCACTGCTGGACGAACTCAACAAGACTCACCCTTATCATTCACAGGTGTTCTTTACGCCCCCCTGGCCTGAAATATACGAAGTTGATCCAGAGCGCCGTCACGACATGAACGCGGCTTTGCATGAGTATGAACGTCTGGAGCGTGTCTATCCCCTGCTGGGATACCAAGTGCGCATGCTGCCCAAAACAAGCGTAGAAAACCGCGCTGATTTTGTCTTGGAAACACTGAATCAATAGCGGAGCAAGCCTTGGTGCGCAGCGCATCAGGCCATTGGAAAATGGCTGATCGTCACTAGAGTGGCTATATTCTCAAGCACCTGTACTGCATTTCATTCCGAGCTTTATGAGTGCTTAAAAAGCACAGACACACAAAAAGGGCCGCCAGTTTTAGAACTAGCGGCCCTTTGCACTTAACTCATGCGTGACTCAGCCTTTAAAACCAGGCATCACGCGCGCCATCGTGCCTGCCACCGTACGCTCCAGCACGTCAACCAGAACAACCGTCTGTTGATCCACTTCGATATTGAGCCTATCGCCCGCCTTGTAACGAGAAAATGTTGTCTGGCGCAATGTTTCGGGAATCAGATTGATGGTCACAACGCCATCCTCCACGTCCGCCACGGTCAGGCTGCAGCCATTAACACCCAGAAAACCACGCGGGAACACGTATTTCGCCCAATCTTCCGGCATCTGAAAACGCAGACGGTTGCCAGCCTCGGTAATGCTCAGTTCCAGCACTTCAGCAGTCGTTGCGATATGGCCAGCCATCACATGACCACCAATTTCCTCGTTCAGCTTGGCCGATCGTTCGATATTGACCAGATCACCTGTCTTGAGCGTGCCCAGGTTCGTCCGCTCCAGCGTGACGGGAATCGCATCAAAAGTAACTTTGTGGCCGGAAATACTGGTCACGCTCAGGCATGTGCCTTCCACGCTGACACTGGCGCCCAGTTGCAGATCCACCAGCAATTCATCGGTGAAATCAATTTCAAACTCGGTACGGCCCAGCTCGGCCTTGACCGCGGTAAGAGGACGAACCGCTTTAACAATTCCGGTATACATCAGCACGCTCCTTCGCAAAATTCATGCAAAAGACCAACGGCTAATGCAGGGGAGATTTTCAGATTTTTCATTTGAACGCATCCTTGATTAAACAATGCGTCCTCCGGGCAGCAATAAAACACGTCGCTGCCTTGATCACAAGGCAGCGATGCTTCATCTTCTTTCATCCGGACTCTCACCGTCGGCCCAGGTTTCTCACCTGATCTGCTGACCTTTCTCTGGCGGAAAGCGCTCGCGGGCTGGGGAATGGCTCCCTTACCGCCGGTGGGGAATTTCACCCCGCCCTGAAGACGTTTGCAGTGTAAGACCGGAGCCCAAGTCTAATCAAGCCAGACCAGGGCCGGTCGCCAAGCTTAAGCCTTGCGATGCACGCTCAAGCCTGCAAAGCTTTGCGCCACCGGCATCAACTCGATGTAGTTGACATTCATATGGGCAGGCGCGTTCATGATCCAGGCAATGGTGTTGGCGATGTCCTCGGGCGTCAGCGCATCCACGTTCTGGTACAGCGCAGCAGCTTTATCTTTATCGCCCAGACGAACGGTAGAGAAATCCGTACCGGAACAGAGGCCAGGAGCCACGGTAGACACTCGAACGGCCGTACCCGACAGGTCGGCACGCAGGTTCAGGCCCAGTTGATGCACAAAAGCCTTGGTGGCGCCGTACACATTGCCACCTGCGTAGGCATATTCGCCCGCCGTCGAGCCCAGATTGATGATGTGGCCCTTGTTCTGCTTGACCATACCTGGCAGCAAAGCGTGCGTAATGTGCAGCAACGCGCTGATATTGGTGGCCACCATGGTGTCCCATTGCTCCAGCTTGGCATCCTGAGCCTTGTCCACGCCCAGCGCCAGACCCGCGTTATTGATCAGCACATCGATATCGGGGAACCGGGCCATTAGGTCGCCGAGCACCGCATCTGCACGCGCACGATCCGTCAGATCCACGCTGACCGGCACAAAACGCTCGCCCAGCTCGGCAGCAAGGGCGTCCAGCTTGTCCTGACGACGCGCCAGGCCCAGCACGGTATGCCCTTCAGCGACCAGTTTACGGGCCAGAGCAGCCCCAAACCCTGAGGAGGCCCCGGTGACAACGGCGGTTTTCATAGTGCGATCCCTATACAGCTCGCTGCTCGTTAAGCAGGCGACAATTAAAGCATTAAGGATAGCAAACTTCAGGAACTTCGTAGCCCCTTCCCCCTAGGGAAAAAGCGGACAAATCCGTCCATGGCAATGCCCGCTTTTTTCTGCTCCGGGCATCAGGCCGCTGGACGCTCCAGCCCCAGATGCCCCCGCAAGCTGGTGTGCTCGTATTCCTGGCGGAACAGACCGCGCTTTTGTAAAACGGGGATGACCTGCTCCACAAAGTCACCAATGCCATTGGGCAAGGACGGAGGCATCAAGTTAAAGCCGTCGGCGCCCTCATTACGCCACCAATGTTCAATCTGATCGGCAATGGACTCGGGCGTACCGACCATGGTGCAGTGACCACCACCGGCAGCAATCCGCCCCAACAATTGCCGGACTGTCGGTTTTTCCGTTTCAATGATGCGCAGCATGGTGGCATAACGCCCCTTGGGGCCCTTGAAACTTTCCAGCGCAGGCAATGGCGGAACCGGTGCATCAAGCTCCCAGTTCATGCAGTCCTGCCCGACAAACATGCCCAGTTGCCGCAAGGAGGTCTGGGTAGGCAGCAATGCATCCAGCTCCTCTTGCTTGCGGCGCGCCTCTTGCATGGTGGAGCCCACATAGGTCACTAGCCCCGGCATGACAGGCACATCCACACCACGACCCGCTTCACGCACGCGTCGTTTGATGTCACGGTAATAGGCTTGAGCCGAGGGCAAGTCATACGCCACGGCGTAAATGGCTTCGGCCTTGCGCGCTGCCAGATCCCGTCCCTGTTCAGACGCACCGGCCTGAAACAGCACCGGCTGTCCTTGAGGCGAGCGCGGCAAGGTCAGGGGACCATCCACCAGGAAATGATCGCCTTTATGCAGGATCTGACGCACCTGATCCACCTTGGCGTAATCACCCTGCCTGTCCATCACCAAGGCACTGTCGCTCCAGGAGTCGAACAGCTTCAGTGCGGTATCTACGAATTCTTCGGCTCGGGCGTAGCGCCAGGCATGGTCAGGCATGGCTTCATAGCCATAGTTACGTGCTTCGGCATCAAACATCGAGGTCACCACGTTCCAGCCCATCCGTCCTTGGGACAGATGGTCCAGGGAACACAACATGCGCGCCGCTACAAAGGGGGTGTAAAAGGTGCTCGAGACGGTGCTGATCAGACCAATACGCTCAGTGGCTCGCGCCAGCGCGGCCATCATGGTCAAGGGCTCCAGAAACCAGCGCGGTCCATCTGCCACATTATCGCTGGACTGACCATCGGCAAAGAAAACCGCATCCAGTTTGCCGCGCTCGGCAATCTGCGCCAGCTCTTCATAAAAGCGGATATCGCCCAAGCGCTCAACCTGGGATTCGGGATGGCGCCAGGCGGCCTTGTGATGTCCGCAGCCCATAATGAACAGATTGAAATGCAGTTGTCTCATCCGTTTTTCACCAATCCGCCGTCAACCACCAAATTTTGTCCTGTTACGGCACGAGCCCACGGACCGGCAAAGAACAAGGCCGCATCGGCAAATTCTTCGGGCGTGGTCACGCGACGCAGCGGTGTACTGGCCGCAATCAGATCAAACACCGCCTCGGGGGTAGCCGCGGACGCATCCGTTGTGCGCAACAAACCGCCGGAAATCATGTTCACGGTAATCTGATCCGGTCCCAGATCGTGCGACAAGGTGCGCGTCATGGACAACAAGGCGGCCTTGGCCGCTGTGTAGTCGTGGTAAGGCACCACAGGATTCTGGAACAGGTTTGTCCCGATATTGATAATGCGGCCAAAACCGGCCTGCTTCATGCCGGGCAAGGCAGCCTGCGTGGTGTTCAGGGCCCCACCCACAATCCCTTCCAGTTGCTGGTTCAATTGCGACCAGGTCAAGGTATCCGCATGAGGGCGGGCATCGCCGTTGAAGGAAAACTCGGGCAAGGCGTTATTGACGACGGTGGTGATGGGCTGACCAAAGTGCGCCTGCGCCTGGGCAAACAAGGCTTGTACAGCAGTCGCATCCCTCACATCCGCTTGCACCGCCAGACAGTGCTGCGGAAACTCGTCCGCCAGCGCCTGGGCAGCGGCTGCACTTTTCAGGTAATTGATGACAACTTTGGCGCCCTGACGTGCAAACGCACGCACCAGACAAGCCCCCAGGCCGCGTGCGCCGCCAGTGACCAGAACCAGTTGTTGGGAGAGTTCCGAGACGTGTTCCACAGACATGACATTCCTTGCAAAAATTCGGCGAGGATGTCGGCCCGGTTCGGACGCAGGGCTAGAGCTTCGGACATCCCTTCGCCAGTATGAGCTGGATCAGGTTCGACGGGTTTTATCTCAGCCCTTTTCAAGAAGGACACCCCGTGCCGCAGGGCAGACCATAGCACAAAACACCGCCAACCGTATGATTGACAATTGAAAGAAGCTCTCCTACTCTTTGAGCCTGTTCCTGGGGGAGTCCTTGACGGGCTGAGATTCCGCATTGCAGCGGTAACCCTTAGAACCTGATCCGGATCATGCCGGCGAAGGGAAAGGAAACGCGGCCTGGCAGCCTGCCCGCTCTTGTCTGTGCGGCGCATTGGCAAGCGCACACGCCCCATTTCAATCCCTCCATTTTTCTGCGCCCCGTCCCCGGCATCGTGCCGGCTGGGCCGGTTTGTGCCCGTTCATACGGGTTTTTGGGGAGATCTCATGCTGGACCAAACCGCCACCCTTTTGTGGCTGATTGTTTTTTCTGCCGCCTTTGCTTTGGCCGGGGTGCTGTATGCCCGCCACTACAACAGCTCTTTGGAAGACTTTGTGGTAGCGCGCAACAGTCAAAGCTCGCTGGCCACAATTCTGACATTATTAGCCTCTTCGCTGGGCGCCTGGATTCTATTCTCACCGGCGCAGGCGGCCAGTTGGGGAGGCTTGAGCGCCGTGATCGGGTATGCCATTGGCTCCATGTCGCCACGACTGGCCATGATTCCGCTTGGCAAACGCATGCGCGAACTGCTGCCACGCGGTCACAGCCTGAGCGAGTTTGTGATTGCCCGCTATGGCCGTCCCATGTATGCCCTGACCCTGCTGATCATGCTGTTTTACATGTTCATCTCCATGACGGCCGAAATTACCGCCATGTCCAAGATGATTACCTTGATTGCCCCCATTCCTTTGTGGGTTACCGCCAGTATTGTGCTGCTGGCCACCCTGATCTACACCTCTTACGGCGGGCTGCGAGCCTCCATCTTTACCGACAAAGTACAGATGCTGGTCATCCTGCCCATGCTATTTCTGATTGTGATGTTCGGCTGGCAAGCCGTGGGAGGACCGGTGAATTTGTTTGACAGCGTCAAACTGCAAGCCCCGCGACTGATCGAACTGAGCGACCCCGTGGGAATGAAGGCCGGCCTGACCTTCTTTGTCGCCATTTTGCTGACCGGCCTGTTTCACCAGGGCAACTGGCAGCGCATTTATGCTGCCAAAGACACGCAATCCATGCGGCGTGGCTTTTTGCTGGGCGGCTTGTTTGTCGCCCCCTTCATCTTCCTGATGGGTCTGTTTGGCTTGGCCTTTGTCGGCCTGGGTTCACACGGCGACAGCTCCGTGGCACTGTTCAATGTGATTTTGCCGCATGTTCCTGTCTGGTTTCTGGTGCTGCTGATTCCCCTGGGGCTGTCCCTGGTGATGAGCAGCGCCGATACGGCCATCAGCGCAGTGTCCAGCCTGATTGCGGTGGACCTGGGCCGTATCATGCCTCACCGCAATACCGCTCAAATGATGAGTCTGGCTCGTTCCCTGATCTGGGTGTGCTCCATCCCTGTGCTGTACGCTTCCTCGCAAGGTTTCAGCGTGCTGTACCTGTTCCTGCTGGCAGACTTGCTGTGCTCGGCGGCAGCATTTCCCGTGTTCTTTGGACTGTACAGCCGCCGCTACGATGGTTTTACCGCCACGGTCAGTACCCTGGGCGGTCTAGTTGCCGGCCTGGCTGTGTTTCCACGTCCCAATGGCCCTATGGATTACTTGCTGGAATCCTTCTTGCTGGCTGCGATTGTGCCGGTGGTGATCAGCGTCCTGATCATGCCCTTGCGCCGTCATCTGCCCAATTTCGATCTCAGCTCCCTGGCTTCCTCCACGCGCGTACTGGACTAAATCCGAACGCCCTGAGACCAAGGCTCAGGATAAAAAAAACCCCGGTTTGCGACATGCAAACCGGGGTTTTGTTTTAACGATTTATTGGGCAGGGCTTTCAGTCTGTGTTTGAGGGATCTGCACAATGATTTCAACCCTTCGATTCGTTGCACGCCCTTGCTGCGTGGCATTGTCACCCAAGGGACGCGTATCCGCGTAGCCGACCGCGCTCAGACGCTGACTGCCTATGCCATTGGCCTCCATATAGCGCACCACACTGCCGGCACGCGCACCGGACAGCTCCCAATTGGACGGGTAGCGATAACTGCGAATGGGCACCGAGTCGGTATGCCCTTCGATCACAATAGGATGCGCCGATTTTTGCAGGACGGTAGCCAGTTGGCGCAGGACGGTCAACCCTTCCAGCCCCAAATCAGCGCCACCCGAGTTGAACAGAATCTCGCTGTTGATACGGAAACTAACCGACTGATCATTCATGACCACATCAATGTTATCTCCCAGACCATCCAGGTCCAAACCATGATTGCTTTTATCCGGTCCGTCACCGAGCGCCGATTCAGGAAACAGCCCTGCTGAAGCCGGCAACAGCCCCGCCCCTTCTTTACCTGCCTGGGCCATCACTGTTGCTGCCCCCTGCCCTTGCCCCTGAGCCGCAGTCTGAGCCCGCTTGCCGGCAAAAGAAAGCATCACGATCATCAAGACCAGCAGCAAAGTCATCATATCCAGGTAAGTGGTCAGCCACGCCTCTTCCTCCTCGGGGACTGCCAGGCCGGGATCGTTCCAGGGGCGACTGCGACGCCGACTGCCCAGATTGCTCGCCAGCTGCTGCTCAATCTTGGCTCCCCGGGCCTGCTCCAACTCCTTTTGCAAGGCTTTCTGGCGATCCGCCAACTCACCTAACGTCAGGTCTTGCTCCATGTTTCCCATGGGATCAACCTCGCTGCGCAGCCGGGTCGGCATCGTCATCGCGGCCGCCCCGGTCATTGATCTCGTCCTGATACTGCGCCATGAACGAGTTCAGCGTCTCACGCATCAGCGCGGGGCCACGGCGCTGGCTCATCATGGACACGCCCTGCATGATCATGTTCATCAAGACCACCCGCTGTTCCGTGCGACGCTCCAGCTTGACGGCCACCGGCTTAAATACCAGATTGGAAAGCAGCACCCCATAAAAGGTGGTCATCAGGGCCAGCGCCATCTGTTGACCAATCGAGGTGATATCGCCATCACCGAGCAGAAACATCAAATTGACCAGACCAATCAACGTGCCGACCATACCAAAAGCGGGCGCGAAGCTGGCCATCAGGCGAAACAGTTGCGCTTCGGCATGTTCGCGAGCGCGCAGACGGCTGATACGCCATTGCAAAAGATCTTCAATGTCTTCTTGTGGGGCACGATCAATCACTAACTGAACGCCGGTTTTCAAAAACGGGTTCGCGACTTTTTCCAGCGCTTCTTCCACGGCCCGGATATCTCCCATCATCCACAGGCGGGAGATATTGATCAGCTCATCCATATCCTGCTGGGTGTACAGCCGCTCGTTACGCAGCACTGTCCCAATCAGTCCAAAGATGCGAACCACTTCACTTAACGGGTAGCTGATAAAGGTCGCTGCCAAGGTGCCCACCAGCACCACGGCCAGACTGGGCAAATCCACAAACAAGGCGGGATTTTCTGCCGTAAAAAACAAGATCACGGCAAACAGCAGCACGCTGGCCACGATGCCGATCAAAGTTGAGGGGTTCATGCACAAATCCTGGTTATGGGCCCGAGGGGCATCAGGACTACATATCGGCAGCAGAACGAGTTTCTTTAGGCCTGGACCTTGCGTTGCATCAAAGACAGACAACAATTATGCACATCGCGGCCAGTCACACTAAGGCTGGTAATTGACTCGGATCGAAGCCTGGACGCGCACCGGTTCGGTGCTACCCGCCCAACTCCACACCTCGTGCATCAACACAAAACCAAGACGCGCATCCTGGCCCGCAAAGGCTCTGGTGCTGAGTACCGACCCGTTCATATCCACGCACTTTCCTCCTTGCAGGCACAAACGGCTTTTCAAAATGGCGCGCCCATTATGGTGGTAGCTGACCTCCACCTTGCCAATCGATGAGGCCTGCGCCTGTACCGCTTGCGCTGGCATGAAGAACTGCTGGCTGCTGGGCGAAGCGGGCGTGATGGCACTGCTGAGCTGCTCGCCATCCCAACTTAATGAGGCGGCGTGTGCGAGCGGCAGTACCAAAGCCAGCGATATTGATGTCCACAAACGATTTAAAAAACTGTTTATAAAAACAGGTTTTTTATTGTTTTTAAATTTCACCAAAGACATAGACTGTGTTTTTATACAGATAAAAATAAGTTTCTTAATGATACCGCAAAGACATCTTAATTTTTTTTTAACTTTGAGCCGTAAGATACTAATATAAAGAGGATTTTTTCTGGTAGCATAAGCGCATAAATTCTCTCCGCCCTTCTGTTTCTCGCCCTCCGGGAACTGAAAAATGCCTCAGACCAGAACAAATAAATTAATACGCCGTGCGCTATGTGTTTTATTTCTAGCGCCTTTTTCGCTTTCGTCGCTGGCCCAGACTTTGGCGCTGGCCGAGCCCTCCGTCCAGGAGGAAGCCACCGCCGCCATCAGCTACAACGTGCCTCACCTGGTTTTCGAAAAAAACCTGCAGCCTATCAGCTATAACGAAAACGATAGTCGCCGTGCCCTGAATGCCCTCAAACATGACGCCCTGATTCAGAATGCGGCCTTGCGTTCGGAAATTGCATTTGTGCAGGATCTGGAGTCGTCAACGGTGCTGTACCAGAAAAACAGCGACGCCGTGCGTCCCATTGCATCCATCTCCAAGCTGATGACCGCTCTGGTCGTTGCCGAGTCGGGCTTGCCTATGGATGAAATGCTGGAGATCATCGACGAAGACGTGGATCGCGTCAAACATTCCAGCTCACGTCTGAGCGTCGGCTCGCGTTTGAGCCGTGCCGACATGATGCATCTGGCCCTGATGTCGTCAGAAAACCGGGCCGCCCATGCCTTGGGCCGTAACTATCCCGGCGGACTGCCTGCCTTTGTGCGCGCCATGAATGACAAGGCGCGCGCCTTGGGCATGCGCAATACGCGCTTTGTCGAACCCACCGGCCTGTCCAGCGACAATGTGGCCAGCCCGCGCGATCTGGTCAAACTGCTGACCGCCACCAGCCAGCATGCCCGCATTCAGCAATACACGACCAACGACCAGTATTCCGTCCAGCCCATGCGAGGTCGCCAACTAGTCTTTAACAACACCAATCGTCTGGTCAAAAACGCCAACTGGGATATCCAGGTCTCCAAAACCGGCTTCATCAACGAAGCGGGTGAATGTCTGGTAATGTTGACCAAAATCGAGGATCGGGAGGTGGCTATTGTGCTGCTGAATTCCTCAGGCCGTTATTCTCGTATCGGTGATGCCGTGCGCATCCGTGATCTGGTCGAAAAATCCAACGGTCTGGCCATGCTCTGATCTCCCTGCGTGTCTGAACCGTGACAGACACACGGTCTGCCCGATGCCCCAACATCATGGCCTTTGAGCCGATTTTGGGGCATTTTTACGACCTGCTGCTCGGCTACCTCTTTCGATGGGTCAGCAGCCGGTATCAATAGGCCTGCATTCTTTTAAGGAGCGTGCTTGTCGTGCCTCAGCTCAAACTGCTTGAAGATTTCCTCACCCTGGCACGCGAAGGCAGCTTTGTCCGGGCAGCAGAACAACGCCACGTCACACACCCCGCATTTGGACGCCGTATCCGGGCCTTGGAGGCCTGGGTCGGAACCCCTCTGGTGGAACGTGGTAGCCTGCCCATCACGCTCACGGCCCAGGGACAGGTGTTCTACAACACCGCCCATCAAGTACTGGAGCAACTCAACCGGGTACGTCGGCAATTGCAGGCCTCGGAGCAGACAGGGCAAGGCCATTTGCGCATCGCCACTGGCCGCAGTCTGGCGCGCACCTTGGTCACCGATTGGGTCAGCCGCCTTCAGAAAGGCAGCCAGGCCCCCTTGTCCGCCCACATACCGATCGATATCAGCACCGGCATGATGGCCGATATGGCCAAGCTGCTTGCCCAAGGCAAAACAGACTTTCTGTGCTGCTATGAGCACCCCGCCCTGTCAATTGAGCTTCTGGCCGAACAGGTTACCTACATGACCATCGCTACCGACAAACTGGTGCCGACCTGTCAACGGCGCAAGAATGGCCACCCTTTGTATGAGCTCAACGCCGATAGCGGGCGCAGCATACCCTTGATTTCATATTCGGGCGGTCTGGCCATGGCCCGGATTCTGGGCGACAAGCTGCATCACTTTCCCTACCCTCTGGTCAGTACGGTACGGTGCGATTCGCTGGACACGGCCATGGGCTCAGTATTAAAAGGCATGGGCGTGGCCTGGCTGCCCTTGTCCATGATTGCCAATGAATGTCGTCGCGGAACGCTGGTGCAGCTAGGTGGCAAGGGCGATGAGATTGCCTTTGAGGTCCGTCTGTATCGCTCGCGTGCCCCCCTTTCGGATCTGGCCGAATCTGTCTGGGCCTTTACCCAGCAAGCTCGTTAACAGGTCTGCCAGCTGAAAAAGCACGGCCATGTGCCGTAACAGCACATCAGCATCAGCTGCAGCGGACACAATACCCCTTCATAACTAAGGATAAACAAGCCCGACGCGCCCACCCGGGCTGCGGGCCGGAGCCCTATCCATCGAACGGGGAGCACATCATGTCTTTTTCTTTCTCCAAACGCAGTCTGGTACTGAGCCTGGCAGGCGCCTGTAGCCTCTTGCCCATTTCGATCAGCCATGCCGACACCTATCCCTCACGCAGCCTGACGTTGGTCGTAGGCTATCCGGCCGGAGGCAGCGTCGACCTGACTGCACGCCTGCTGGCGGAAGAGCTCAGCAGCCGTCTGGGCCAAACGGTGGTGGTCGAAAATGCGGGCGGCGCAGGCGGGACGATTGGAGCTCAACGTGTCCAGCGTGCCGCTGCTGACGGCTATACCCTGCTGCTGGGTTCCACCAACGAGATGATTATCGCAGGCATGATCAACAAGGCCGTGCGCTATGACGGACAGAAAGACTTTACGCCCATTGGCATGATTGCTTCTCAGCCCCTGCTGCTGGCCGCCTCCAAAAAATCGGGCATCCGCTCGGCGGCGGACTATGCGCAAAAGCTGCGGGCTGCCCAACCCGAAGCCTTCAGCTTTGGCTCCTCGGGCGTGGGGACCACCCTGCACCTGGCCGGTGAAATGGTCAATGCCTCCACCGGCACCACTGCCATGCATGTGCCCTATCGCGGCGTGCCTCCTCTGGTCTCGGACCTGATGAGTGGACAATTGGACACCGCTTATCTGGTCCTGTCCTCGGGCCTGTCACAAGCACGGGCAGGTGCCATCGTCCCCTTGGGCATTACCGAAACCCGTGCGTCTGCGGCTGCACCGGAAATTCCGCCGCTGGCCGATACGCCCGGTTTTGAAAAAGTCGACATCAATGTCTGGTTCGGCTTGTATGGCCCCAAGGACTTGCCTGAATCCGTCACCCAGACCTTGCGCCAGGCTTTGGACAACAGCCTGGAATCGTCCAGCCTGCAAGAGAAAATGCGGTCGAATGGCGCTACGCTTTACGCCCCCGGCATGAACGCAGCCGAATTTCAGGCCAGAGAAGTCGATAAATACGCCCGCCTGGTTGAGCTGGCCAAACTGCAAGCCGAATAAAAAAACAGGCCCCCGGCCACAGGTCGGGGTGCTGGAGCCCCTAGCATGTCCTTTTCTCTTTCGTACCCCGACATTCAAACAGAGCGCCAGGGCAATACCGGTGTTCCCGGCCTGTGGTGCCTGGACTCCGGTAAAGCGGGCCGAACCGTGATGATCAGCGCGTTAATACACGGTAATGAGCTTTGCGGAGCCTGGGCCTTGAAAGCCTTGCTCGCTCGTGGCGTGCAACCCCGTCGCGGCAAGCTGATCCTGGCTTTTTGCAATCTGGACGCTTTTGATCGCTTTGACCCGGCGCATCACGATGCCAGCCGTTATGTGGATGAAGACATGAATCGGGTCTGGAGTGCGCAAAAACTGTCTCAAACACAGACTCAGGAACAACGTCGCGCACGCGCCATCTTGCCCTGGCTGGAACAGGCCGACTGGTTGCTGGATCTGCACTCCATGCACGAGCCCTGTGCGCCCTTGCTATTGACCGGAACCTTGGAGCGCAACATCGAGCTGGCCAAGACACTGGGCGCCCCCGAACACGTCATTGTGGATTCCGGCCATCAGGACGGCGTACGCATGCGCGATTACGGCCGATTCTCTGAGCCCGAGGCTGAAGAAACCCGCTCCCTGTTGCTGGAATGCGGCTTTCACGGAGACCCGCAGACACCGGCTGTGGCGCTGGACCTGATTGCCCGCTTTCTCATCGCCTCCGAGATTGTGGACATCCAAGATATCCCGTCAGACTGGCGTCGGGCCTCTCCCAAACAGCAACGAATCGTGCAGGTCACCCATGCGGTGGTGGCGCCCTCCCGGCAAGTGAGTTTCAGCCAGGCCTGGCAAGGCCTGGAAACCCTGAGCCAGGCAGGCACATGCATCGGCCAGGCCGATGGGCAGCCCTTGCTGACGCCTTACGACCACTGCACCTTGATCATGCCTTCTTTACGTCAGCTGCGTCCCGGCGTCACGGTTGTACGCCTGGCCCGGGACTACATGGCGCCTTAAGGGCCCGGCGGCAAATACACGGCCCGCACCTGCGTTCCAATGCCGGGAAAAAATACGGAACTTGGCACTTCTTCGGCTACCAAAGCCTGCATAGCCATCCTACAATCGGCACATGTGCATCGCTTATATCGCCATCGGAGTCAATGCGGATTGGCCGCTGATTATTGCCGCCAATCGCGATGAATATCATGCTCGTCCCAGCCAGCCGGCACAGCCCTGGCAAGACGAGCCCGACATTCTTGCCGGTCGTGACCTGCAGGCCGGAGGCACGTGGCTGGGCCTGACACAATGCCGGGGACGACTGGCCCTGCTTACCAACTACCGCGAAATTCCCGGCAATAAAAGCGGCGCTCAACGTTCGCGGGGAGAACTGATCCCCCAATTCCTGCGCGATGAGCGCAGCCCTCTGGATTATCTGGCCCAGTTAGCCCGTCAAGGGGCCGAGTACGCCGGTTTTAATCTTTTTGTGCTGCAATGGCCCACCGACACGCAAGCCTTGCAACTGGCTTATTACAGTAATCGTCACCCCAGCGGCCAGCCGCAACGACTCGATCCGGGCGTCCATATTCTGAGCAATGCCTGGCTGAACACCCCGTGGCCCAAAAGCCTGTTCTTGAAGGAAACCCTGCAAGCGCAACATTTTGACGGCTCGGCCCCGGCCGTAGAGAGCTTGTTTCAAGGTTTGCGCAATCAGGACCTGGCCGCCGATGCAGACTTGCCTCAGACCGGCTTGAGCCTGGAGCGCGAACGCCTGTTAAGCAGCCCGTTTATTGTCAGCCCCGACTATGGCACGCGTTGCACCACCGTCATTACGCTGGATCAGCATGGGCAAGGTACGCTGCGTGAACGCAGCTTCACCCCGGCGGCCCAGCCCGAGCGGCAACATGACTGGCCCTTGTCATGGCCCAGCTTTCATCCGCACGGCCTGCCCCCTTCCACTCATAACAGCAACAGGGCCATGCATGGCCCGCTTAGCCACCTCACCTCAAGCAAGGAAATCTCATGAGTCCTCGTCTTTCTTTGATCGGCATTGCCATGTCGCTGGCCTTGTTGAGCAGTCCGATTGCGCACGCTCAGGAACTGCCCCCCAGCCAGTATTACGGCTCCACCGAATACGTCAGCGGCGGCATAGGCAGTGATGAAGCCCAGCTTTTCCGCATGGTGCGCAGCACCTTTCCCTTGTCCGTCAACTTTTCAGCCCAGCAGGGCGAGCGCATCGCCTACATCTCTGATGTTCAGTTGGTGATCCGTAACAGCGCCGATCAGACCGTGCTCAACAGCCTGATTGATGGCCCTTATTGCCTGATCCGCCTCGGTCCGGGCAACTACAAAGTGTTTGCCACGTACGAAGGCCAAACCCAGGAGCGCCAGACCACACTGGTCGAGGGTAAGCCGCAGGAACTGAACTTCATCTGGAAGTAGGATAGTTGCGCTCATAGGTATCCAGGCCCATGGCCTGGATCTGCTCCTCGATCAAATGCTCAAATGGCCGTAGCAAGGCGCTGAAATCGCGCTCCGGCTCCATAAGCTGCATCAACCGTACAATCGCCTCCAACGTGGAAACGGCCTGAGGATCTGGCGCTTTGCGCAACCGGTAGCGCGACACATCCCCTTGCGGCAGCACCCAATGCGGCAAACGCTGCAAGATCGGATTGCGATGCAAAATCAAACGGGCCTTGCGCCAGGTGCCATCGGGCACCACTATCAGATCAGGCCTTTGCTGGGGCGCCAAGGCCCGGGCCACCTGGGCCTGAGGTCCCGGAAACAGCAGTACAGGACGCTGGGCCTGCGCTAAACGCGCCTCCAGATCTTCAAACTGCTCCCCCACCCACAGCTGCGCCCCTTGCACACCCAAATACGCCAGGCGCCCGGTATTGAGCGCATGCCGCGCCTCGGAATGATGCTGCAGAATCAAAAGAGGGCACGTTGCTTGCAGAGAAGGAATCAGCGAACACAAGCATCGGGCCACAGGCCGCTGACACCGTGCGCAACGGCCTGGACGAGAGAAAGAGGAAGCGTTCATGCAAGGGGACCCAACAGAAGGCCACAGTATATAAAAGTTCTGCTTTGAAGCCGATGGCCGGTTTGCCGAGTTGCATTTTTACTGTATATTTATACAGCATTCAGGAGCATTCTATGGCAAGCGCACTTCGTTCCCTTTTAGATATTCACCCCTCCCTGTGGACGGGCAAGCATTATGCGCATGCCGCCGGCACGTGCCTGTCCAGTGGCTTTGACAGCCTGAATGCCCAACTGCCTGGAGGCGGCTGGCCAGTGGGCAACCTGATCGAGCTGCTGGCCCACCCGGACAGCAGTGCCATGTCCTTGCTATTGCCCGCCTTAAATGCCATGCCGGCAGAACGCTTGCGTGTGCTGGTCGCCCCTCCCTATCAGCCCATGCAGCAATCGTGGCATGGCACCTGTGCAATGTCCCGGCCAACCCACCCTGCGCCACGCACGCTACCCGCCCGCCTGCTCTGGATACGCAGCCAGCACCTGAACGACACCTTATGGGCCAGCGCCCAAGCCCTGCGGCACGGCCACTGTGCCGCCGTACTGAGCTGGTTGCCCGCCCATGTCCCTTTAGCCGCCTTACGCCAGTTGCAACTGTTGGCCAGCCATAGCGACAGCCTGTTTTTTTGCTTACGTCCCCTGCACAGCCAAGCCAATAGCCCGGCCCTGTTGCGCCTGGCGCTTTACCCCCGACAAGATCAACAAGGCCAGGCCTGGCTGGATGTGCAGATTCTTAAGCGCCGCGGTCCGCCCTGCTCGCAAGCCATTGCCTTAGCCCTTCACCCAACCGGGATGCCGCCAGCGGCCCTGCCAAACCATGTACCTGTGCCTGCGACTGCCCCAGAGCCTGCTCACGCCTGAGGCCGGTTCAGAGCAGCAAGACAGGCTGCAGGCGGTCTTGCTACACTACAGCCCGCAACTGGCTCACATTCAGGCGAATCTATGGGTACTGAATATCAGCGCCAGCCTACGGCTGTTTGGTGGCCTGCGTCGTCTATACCAACACGTTCGGGCAGACTTGCACGCCCTGATTCCCGATCCCTGTCTGGCCCTGGCTCCCAGCGCGCGGGCGGCCTGTTTGCTGGCCCTGTCCACACGCAAGCAACGTCGTTGCATCCGGCGGCTGCACGCTTGTCTGAACCCGCTTCCCATCCAGTTGCTGGGCGCACCTGCCGATCAGTTGCACTGGTTGCACAGCCTGGGCTGTCATACCTTGGGCCAGTTGCGTCAATTGCCACGCGACGGTCTGGCCCAGCGCGGGCTGCGTACCCTGCTCCTGCAACTGGATCAGGCCTACGGCTTGCAGAGCTGGACCCTGGAATGGGTCCAGTCTGCCCCACAATTTATATACCGACTGGAGCTGGACACCCCTTCCAATAACAAAGCCTTGGTATTACGGGCCTTGACCCGTCTGCTAAACCAGCTGGAAGGCGGGCTGAACCAGCACCAACTCGCTTGTACGGGCCTGGAGCTGACCCTGCATACGGAGCGCTATAAAGATTACCCACGCAGCACTCATCTGGAACTGCACATGGCCCGCTCTAGCTGGCGCAGCCAGGACTTTCTGCCTGTCTGGCAAGAACAGTTCCAGCCCCTGCAATTACCTGCCGCCGTCCAAAGCCTGATGCTGCGGGCCCGCCAACTTCACCCACGCCAAACCCACGCCAGCAGTCTGTTTCCGGATGCACACCATTGGCAGGAACAAGACCAGCAACTTCTGGAACGCTTGCAGGCCAGACTCGGGACCGGGCAGATCCTCACCCCCGCCCCCCAGGCCAGCCATTTGCCCGAGCAAGCCAATCAATGGCAGCCCGCATCAACGGTGGCCGCCCGCCCAGCCGCAGGCCCGGTACGGCAGCGTCCATGCTGGCTGCTGGAGCCGGCCCGGCCCCTGCCACACGACCAACAATCCCCGCTCCTGGACCATCAACGTTTGCGCCTGATTCAAGGCCCAGAGCGAATACAAACCGGCTGGTGGAACGGTGGCGGCCACCAGCAGCGAGACTATTTTGTAGCCTTGTGCCCCCAAGGGCGTTTGTATTGGGTTTACCGGGATTTAAGCCAGGAACACGCTTGGTATTTACACGGAGTCTTTGGATGAGTATCCCTTCAGAACTGCTCTACTCCGAACTGGACTGCCTGTCCAACTACAGTTTTTTGACGGGTGCCTCCCATCCCGAGGAGCTGATCAGTCGAGCCGCCGAGCTGGGCTACAAGGCACTGGCCTTATGCGACTACGCCTCCATGGCCGGGGTAGTCCGCGCCTACGCACAGGCCCGACTGCATCCACAGATCCGTTTGCTGGTTGGCAGCCGATTCCGCTTTAGCGGCCAATGGGACACTTCCTCCTGCCCTGGCACGCATTGTGAGACCGCTTCACCCAACGACACGCAGGCCCACGAACTCTTGATTCTGCCCCGCAACAAAGAAGGCTATGGCAATCTTTGTCAGTTCATCTCTGAGCTGCACCAGTCTTTGGACTTGAAGCAGGAGGCGCCCATTGACTGGTCCTTTTTGCAGCAAGCCCGCTACGGTGCGCAGCACACGGTATTAGCCGACTGTCTGGTCATTTACAAACCGGCTTATGGCCTGTCTGGCGAACACATCTATCAGCAAGCGCAAGACTTGAAAAGCCTGTTTGCCGACCGTTTGTTTTTAGGCCTCAGCTTACATAGGCGGGATCAGGATCAGCAGCATTTACGCACGGTTCGGCTGGCAGCCCAACAGTGTGGCCTGTCTTGTGCCGCCTTGGGCGGCGTCCACATGCATGTGCGTTCTCGCCAGCCCTTGCACGACACCTTGACCGCCATACGCCTGAAAACACCCATACAGGAATGTGGCTGGTCTCTGGCCAGCAATGCGGAACACCACTTGCGCAGTCGTTTCCAACTGGCCAACCTCTACCCGGCCGACTTGCGCAAGACCAGCGATCACATTCAAGAGCTGTGCCAGTTTTGTTTAAGCGAAATCAAGTACGAGTACCCGGTCGAGATTGTTCCGCCCGGCCTCAGTGGCAGTGAGTATCTGCGACAGGAAACCGAGCGTGGCGCGCACAGGCGCTATCCGAAAGGAATCAGTGACCGTTTGCGCACGCGCCTGGACGAAGAACTGAGCCTGATTGAAGACCTGGGCTACGAGTCCTACTTTCTGACCTTGTATGACATCGTCAGCTACGCCCGCAGCCGGGGAATTCTGTGCCAGGGACGCGGCTCGGCCGCCAATTCAGCGGTATGCTATTGCCTGGGTATTACGGAAGTGGACCCCGCCAGCACTCATACGCTGTTTGCCCGCTTTATCAGTCGGGCACGGGCCGAACCGCCCGATATCGATGTGGACTTCGAGCACCAGCGTCGCGAAGAAGTCATTCAATACATTTATCGTAAATATGGTCGTGAACGGGCTGCATTAACGGCGGTAATCACGAGCTACCGCCGTCGCAGCGCCTTGCGTGATACCGGCAAGGCACTTAGCATTCCTCACGCCTTGATCGAGGCCTTGATCCAATGTGACCGCGCCTGGCTCAAAGATACCCGTATTCAGGATGAGGTCCTGGCACGCTTTCCCGAATGCCCGCCTGAACAAGCCCATCAATGGCTGTCTTTGACCCGTCAGCTCATGGGTTTCCCGCGTCACCTGTCTCAGCATCCCGGTGGTTTTGTGATTTCACAAACGCCTTTGCACAGGCTGGTGCCGATTCAAAACGCCGCCATGCCGGGACGCAGCGTCGTGCAATGGGACAAGGATGATCTGGATGTGCTGGGGCTGCTGAAAGTCGACATCCTGGCTTTGGGCATGTTGAGCGCCCTGCGTCGATGCCTGGACAGCATCAGTCAGCAAACAGGCAAGCCGTTCCGCTTGCAAGACATTCCTTTGCACAGCGCCAAAACCTTTCGCATGATCCGGCGCGCCGACACCATAGGCGTATTCCAGATCGAATCCCGCGCCCAGATGAGCATGTTGCCGCGGCTACGTCCCAAGTGCTTTTATGACCTGGTGGTGCAAGTGGCGATCGTGAGGCCCGGCCCCATTCAAGGTGGCATGGTGCACCCGTATCTGGAACGCCGTCGCGACCCCAGCAAAGTCGATTACCCCGCTCCCGAAATCCGCCCTGTGCTGGAACGCACCTTGGGCGTGCCTATTTTTCAGGAGCAGGCGATGGAACTGGCCATGGAGGCGGCAGGTTTTTCGGCCGACAAAGCAGATGCCCTGCGACGAGCCATGGCTGCCTGGCGTCGCCGTGGTGGTTTGGGGCCTTTTGAACAGGAGTTGCTAGATGGTATGGCCGCTAAACAGTATCCCCCTGAGTTCGCCAAGCGCCTGTTTGATCAGATCAGCGGTTTTGGGGAATACGGTTTTCCCGAAAGCCATTCGGCCAGCTTCGCCAAACTGGCCTGGTTCAGTGCCTATCTGAAAGCGCGTTATCCCGATCATTTTCTGGCCGCTTTGCTGAACTCTCAGCCCATGGGCTTTTATGGCCCCAGCCAATTGGTCCAGGATGCACGCCGCCACGGCGTACAAGTGCTGCCTGTTGATGTGCAATACAGCCTGTTTGACAGCCATGTATGTTCAGCACCGGGCAGCCCGCGCCAGGTCCGTCTGGGCCTGCACATGGTTAAAGGTTTAAGTGAGCAAGGCGCACACGCTATTGTTCACTACCGGCAAAACCACCCCGAACGGACATTGAACCTGGCCTGCTTGCGCCAGGAGCTGGCCCTGTCCGCTCATGATCAACAAGCCCTGGCGCAAGCCCATGCCTTGCGCAGCGCTTATAGCCAGCGTCGACATGGCGTATGGGATGCTCGCCGTCCCAGCCAGGCCGGTTTGCTCAGCCATGCAGAAAACCCGGACACGACGCCAGAGCTACCTCGTGCCAGCGTAGGGATAGAGGTATTGAGCGACTATCAGGCAGTCGGATTAAGTTTGCACCGTCACCCCCTGTCCTTGCTGCGACAGCAGTTAATTCCTTTGCGATTCTCAACGGCAGCGCAACTGAGTCTGAACTACCCGGACCGCCGGCTGGCACGGGCCTGTGGCCTGGTCACGACCCGCCAACGTCCCGGCACCGCCAAGGGAACGGTCTTTGTGACGCTGGAAGACGAAACAGGCAGTGTGAATGTCATCGTGCGCGAGGAGCTGGCTCAGGAGCAATCCCAGGCACTGCTCCAGTCACGTCTGCTTGGCGTCTATGGCATCTGGCAGCGCGACGGTGCTGTCTGCCATTTGATTGCCCGACGCCTGGTTTGCCTGAATCACCTGATCGGTGATCTGGTGACGCGCAGTCGGGATTTTCAATAATCGGATTTTTCCCCATCCCGCCCTGCGTTAAACTAAGGCTTTGCCCGTTCAATCAGGAACCACCATGAGTCAAACACTCAAAACCCGTTTAGCTGACGATATCAAAACGGCGATGCGCGCTCGCGATAGCGCGCGCCTGGAGACCTTGCGCTTTTTGCAAGCCGCGATCAAACAACGTGAAGTGGATGAGCGTACGGAGCTGGGCGATGCCGAAGTCACAAGCATCATTGAAAAACAGGTCAAGCAGCGCCGCGAATCCATTCAGGCTTTTGAATCGGCCGGTCGCACTGAAAGCGCCGAGAAAGAAGCAGCAGAATTGCAGATTCTGCAAGAATATCTGCCCCAACAGGCCGATAAGGCAGAAATTGATGCTGCAATTGCCGATGCAATTACCCAAGCCCAATCGGAAGGCGCTCAAGGTCCCGCACTGATGGGCAAGGTCATGGGTTTGGTTAAAGCCAAACTGGCCGGTCGTGCCGATATGTCTCAAGTTTCCGCTCAAGTGAAGCAGAAGCTGAATCCATGAAGCATTTGCAGGCCGAACTGGCGCAGCCCAAACAGGATTTCTTCGGCACTCATATCCCTTTGATGCAGCACCTGGGCCTGCAAACCGTCAGCAGCACCGAGCAGGAAGTGATCACTTTTCTGCCCTGGCAAGCCTGGAATGCCAACTCCCGTGCGGATGTACATGGAGGCACCTTGATGGCTATTCTGGACTTCACGCTCAGCGCTGCCGCGCGAGCCCAGCGCCCTGGTTCAGGGATGGCCACCATCGACATGAACACCCAGTTCCTGCTCCCAGCCCGTGGCGATGTCTGGTTCAAAGCCCGGTGTCTCTATCTGGAAGGCGACACCGCCTATTGCGAAGGAGGCGGATACGACGAGAAGGAGCGCTTGCTGGTTAAAGCGGCAGCCACTTTTCGGGTTGTGCGCGGTAGCTGAACGCCACGCGCCAAGGGATTGCCTAAACGGGCACCGTCAAACCAGCGTTGACACCAGTAAATCAGCCATCCGCACACAATCATTCAAAAACGGCACCTTGTTTCAATCCACTACCGAATCACCACAAATTCCATTAAAAAAGCCCGCATCAAACGGGCTTTTTTATTTTCAAGCGACTTAACCAGAGCGCCGAATTAATGCGTCTGCAAATCCTCACCCACCGACTGCTCACAGTCTGCCTGGGTTTTCAAAAATGGATAATCCGTATAGCCTTTGGGGCCCTGGGTGTAAAACGAATCCCGGTCCCAGCTATTGAGGGGAGCGCGTAACTGCAAACGCAATGGCAAATCCGGATTGGATAAAAAAGCCTTACCGAACGACACGGCATCGGCCATGCCTTTGGATAAAGTGGTCTGTGCGGTGGGCAAATCAAAATGCTCATTGGCAATAATGGCGCCACCAAACTGACATTTGATCATGGGCAACAAGCTGTCCGAGGCCGGACTTTCGCGCAAGAACAAAAAGGCAATATCGCGGCGATCCAGCTCACAGGCCACGTAAGAGAACAAGCGGGCCGGATCGGAATCCTTCATGCCATGCAAACCACCCCGTGGAGACAAATGCACACCCACCCGGCCGGCACCCCAAATGGCCACACACGCATCCACAATTTCCAACAGGAAACGCGCCCGATTTTCAATCGTTCCGCCGTACGCATCGGTACGCGTGTTGGACCCATCGTGCAAGAACTGGTCAATCAGATAACCATTGGCACCGTGTATCTCTACCCCATCAAAGCCCGCACTGAGTGCGTTTTGGGCCGCTACAGCAAAATCGTCCACGATGTCGGCAATTTCTTCTATGCGCAAGGCGCGAGGCACCACGAAAGGACGCGCGGGGCTTAAATGGCTGACCATGCCGTCACAGGCAATTGCACTAGGCGCTACCGGCATCTGCCCATTGAGAAACTCCGGGTCAGACACCCGCCCCACATGCCACAATTGCAGAACGATCCGCCCCCCCTTGGCATGCACGGCTTCGGTAATCGTGCGCCAGGCGTCTACCTGCGCGCTGCTCCAGATGCCCGGTGTGTGGGCATAGCCCACGCCTTGCGGCGATACCGAGGTCGCTTCGGCTACAATCAGCCCCGCACTGGCCCGCTGACAATAGTACATACGCATCAAATCGTTGGGCATACGGCCCTCCGAGGCGCGCGCGCGTGTCATGGGCGCCATGATGATGCGGTTCATGAGCTCAATATCACCCAGTTTGATTGGATCAAACAAACTAACCATTGTTTTACACTGTCCACTATTGATGTTTCCGCCAGGGCTTGAACGACACGCGCCCAAGGGAATACCCGATAAGGGTTTTTACCAGATATCTCTTTATACCATCAACGCTTAATTTGGCTTGAAATTGTTTCAAGCATCAAACGGAACAAATAAGCTATGGCACAGTTCGCCGTCATAGGGCTAGGCCGCTTTGGATCAGCCTGCGCTCTGGAACTCATGAAAATGGGACACTCCGTGCTGGGAGTGGACACCAATCCGAAACTGGTCAACAAATACGCCGACCAATTAAACCGTGCCGTCATCGCCGATGTCACTGACCGTCAGGCTCTGGAGGAGCTGGGGCTGGACAATTATGACGTCGTTCTGGTTGCCATTGGGGCGGATATTGAATCAAGCCTGGTGTGCGTGGTGCATTTGAAAAGTTTTGGCGTCCCCACCATCTGGGCCAAAGCCATTTCCCATACCCAGCATCTGATTCTGGCCAAGATTGGGGTCAACCGGATTATCCACCCCGAAGAAGAAATGGGTATACGCGTTGCCCAAATGTTGAGCTACCCCATGGTCAACGACTACATCACCCTGGGAAATGGGGATTACATTGTGGAGGTGACCGCCAGCGACAATATGAATGGCCAGACCATACGGGATATACTGCGCGAGCAATTGACCGATGTCCAAGTCTTGCTGGTCAAGCGCCGCGGCCAGACCACCATTCAGCCCGGCCCTGATTTCTCCCTGCATGCCAAGGATCTGCTCATTTTGTTTGGGCAATTGCAAGCACTTCGTACTGCCGCCCCCAAACTGGTCTGATGTATGCGCAACTGGCTGCCCAATAGCTTTACCCGCCGTCTTGAGGTCCATCCTCATGCTCGCACCTTGAGCGCCAGCCCGCCGCTGGTGCTGGCCTTGGGCTTTATGGCCTTGATTATCCTGGGCACCCTTTTGCTCAGCCTGCCACAAGCCGCTGAACACCGTCTGGGGGTTTTCCAGGCCCTGTTCATGGCCACCTCGGCGGTCACCGTCACCGGGCTGGCGGTCATTGACCCGGCCACGGACCTAACCCACTTCGGACAAATTGTCCTGGCGCTGCTGGTGCAGATTGGTGGCATGGGATTTGTGACCTTCGCCGTGATTGCGGCGATCACCATGCACAAGCGCATCAGTGTCAGCCAACAAGCGCTGGCTTTGGAAGCCTTTAATCAGACCAGCGTGTCCCGTATCCGCAGCACGGCCTTCCAGGTTTTCAAGATTGCTGCCCTGATTGAACTGATCGCAGCCGCCATCCTGTTCTTGCGCTGGTCCATCGATTTTCCCTGGACAACGGCCCTGTATCGCGCCCTGTTCCACTCGGTGACGGCTTTTAACAACGCCGGCTTCTCACTGTTTCATGACTCGCTGATCCCCATCTCCGGCGATATTATTTCAGTCATGACGCTGTCCGGTCTGATTATTCTGGGCGGAATCGGTTTTACAGTCCTTGCCGATGTCGGCCAGAAAAAACGCTGGCAAACCCTCCTGCCCTACACCAAGCTCATCCTGATCGGAACGCTGGTACTGAATCTGATCGGTTTTTTCAGCCTGTGGGCACTGGAATTCAACAACCCGCACACCCTGGGCATGTTGGGCACCGGCGACCAGGCACTGGCCGCCTGGATGCAGAACGCCGCGACCCGCACTGCCGGCTTCACCACCATGGATATTGCCAATCTGCGCGACAGCACCCAGTTAACCTTGATTGTGCTAATGCTGATTGGTGGCGGCTCACTCAGTACGGCCAGTGGCATCAAGATCGGCACCTTGATTGTGCTGCTGGCAGCCGTGCGCTCCTATATCCGTCAACGCGAAGAAGTCGTTCTGATGGAACGCAGCGTACCGCCTGAGACCGTCCAGAAAGCCCTGGCCCTGTTCCTGATCACCGGCGCCCTGTATTTCATCAGTGTTTTGCTGCTGACGCTGTTTGAAGACATGCCCATTACCAGCCTGCTCTTTGAAGCGGCCTCCGCGCTCAGCACTACCGGCATGAGCCACGGCATCACCCACAAACTATCCCTGCCCAGCCAGATCCTGATCATGATCCTGATGTTTGCGGGTCGACTCGGGCCTCTGACCCTGGTGTACACGCTGGCCACCCGCAAACGCAGCCGGGTTCGTTATCCGGAGGGAAACTTTCAGGTGGGCTAAGGCAATTGCCAAGCCACCGATATACAAGAAGTTTTAAGAAAAATGACTATTGTCATCGAATTTTGGTATGGTTAACGGATGTAAACATCGAACAACTACGGATCAGGACGCAGGCTTATGGATCACAGGAAGATGGCAACCTTAACCAAGCGCGCTGGAACCGGTCTTAGCGCGCTTTGTCGGGAACTGACCAGTCGTGGTATCAGTTACCACCCCTTGGTAGAGATGTACCAAAGTCAAATGGCCGTCATTGGTTTACTCAGTGACGAAGTCGTCGCTCTGCGCAAAGAGCTGGATGATCTGAAAAAAGTAGTGAAGAAAAACGGCCCATGAGCCGTTTATTTTTTTCCGGCCTGCCATATGGGTCGCCGTGACCGGCCCTGTAACCGATGAAGCCTCTTGTTCGCCTCGCCCCATGATTGCTCCCCGTTCCCGTTTTTGGCTGTGTGTCACTTTGGCCCTGTGGTCTGCCGTCGCTTACAGTCAAAACGACCGGATTCTATCCACCCGTACGCAGCCTGCTGCGCCCCCTCCCATCGCGCCCATCCCACCTGCGGCTTCCGTGCTGAACTACGGAGCCACCCTGCTCTCCCCTCAGTATCAGGGAGTGCGCCTGCATATCGAGCTGATCGGGTGGAACACCCAAAATGAGCCGAATGAAGGCGAGATGGGCACACCCGCCCGCCAGAATAATCTATTTATCATTTTGCATTACCGCTACACCAACACCTCAGGCCGTCCTCTGAACCCGCAGGTACACCGGCCCCGCCTCTTCCTGGCGGATGCCGCCGGTCAGAAGTTCGCCCCGAACCGACGGGCAAGCCAGGACTACCGTTACGCGCATGATCTGGACACCGTGGGGCCCGACAAGATCAATCCTGGCGTCAGCGTTTCCGATGTGGCGGTATTTGAAGTCAGCCCTGCGCTGTTTCAAGTTGATCGCTGGAGCATTGTGGTTCAAGAAGGGCAGGTGATTCGTATTCCTCTGAGCGTCATCCCCAAAAAAACCGCGGCTCCTGCCGAATAAGTGCCTGGTCGACCCCGTCGTCTGACTTAAATGAGTAAACTCTGCGCACAGGCAAACCCATCACGGAAGCAAGCGTGAAATAATACGGGGCCTGAAAAGCACAACCCACAAATCGATGAAACGCTGACTTATACCAAAGCCAGCGACAAGGAACCCAGATTGCGTCATACCCCCGTCCGGATCAGTGCAACTCTCATCGTTGCCAGCGTATTGCTCTTACTGGTGTTGAGATCACTGCCCTCCAGCCCCGAACCCGGTCCCGAACTGATACAAGTAGAAGGCGGCTCCTTCATGGCCGGCAATTTTCAGGTCCCCATGCGAACCCCTGACGGCGCACAAAGCGTGCAATGGGTAGCCCAGCCTGACCAAGGCGCCCTGGAGCCCTACCCCGTCGAAGTCAATGCATTTTCAATCATGAAGAAAGAGGCCAGCAACGCTCTGTATGACCGCTTTTTAAAACAGACCCAGCGCCCTGCCCGCTGGCAAGCGGTCAAAGGCGACGAACAACAAGCCGCCAATATGCCTTATGACGAAGCGGAGGCATTTTGTGCCTGGTTAGGTCAAAACAGTGGTCTGGATATGCGCCTGCCTACCGAGGCTGAATGGGAGTATGCTGCCCGCAGCCGCGGTCAGGCTTTTCCCTGGGCCACCGACAATGGCCAATGGCAAGAAGGGCGCAACCTGCCCGATCAGGAGCAACGAACACAGCACTACGATATTGGCTCTTTCCCGGCTAACCCACTCGGTATCCAGGATATGGCGAACGGTCTACATGAATGGGTCATCTCAGACCCCACGCGCGACCCGCCTCATGTCAGGATCGTCAAGGGCGGCGGCGACGATGCCAGCACCTCACGCCATACCATCCCCACACGCGGCATCGTCTTTCCCCTATCCGAAAGCAGCATCCAAGCCAAGCCGGAACTGGCACGTTTACGCCATTACCCGGCCGGCACCGCCTACTTCCAACACGCTACGGCTCGCTGTGTGGCCCCCTTGAAAAGCAACGGAGCTCCTGCTCCCACCCGCGTTCCCAGCAGCAATGCCCCCGCTGTGTTTGATGAGGCAACTGACAAGCCCTAGCCCTGTCTGACAGCCCTTGGGAAGCAGACCGGCCAGCAGGGGCTTACGCTCATGCGCACACATCCCGCTGACATGTACCTGCCCCCCAAGCTTGTGAAACCAAGCCCATCTTGGGGGCTACTTAGCCCGTAGGGGCTGATCAAGGATTGGCGGCGACCACCGCCTCAGCAGGCTGAGCCGGATCAACCAGCAGGTCGGCTTCCTTCATGGGCCGACCTTCCTTGTTGTTTGTGCGATCAAATGTCAGCACTTTGCCAAACACCAACTCCACCCAATCGGGGTAGTTATAGGCGGTGCCGCGATTATGGTCGATGATGGCGCCAATCCCGCCGCCAAAAATAATATTGCCAAACATGCCAGCGCCTGCTCGTGAGATCAAGGTGCCCGTGGCTTCGTCAGTTCTGTCAGCAGCCGTACAGCTCACACTCAGGTTCTTGCTGGATTTGCTCACTCTCGCATGCTTGCCAGCCTCTGATACAAACTCACCTTTGTCATTCGTTAAAGTGCAGCGCGCCGCTTCTACCTTCTCTCCTGACTCATCCACCGCATCCACACGCACCAACTGATTGGACTCGGAGGTAATGGAGGCGCAACCCGTCAACATGAACGCAGCCAGAAAGACAGTCCTCCCCATTCTTAACCCTTTACTTTTTTTACTATAAGAAACGACATTGTAACTAACAATTATTAAATAAGCAGAATAATCATATTCAGGTACGTATGCGCGAAATCTTAATAGCAGCCAAAAGCAAACGAGAAAAGAAAATCGGCGGTAAAAAAAGGGCCGGAAAAACTTTAATCCCTTATCCCTCGGCCAGAAACCTCAAGCCATCCCTGGCGGCAAACCGCTGGTACAGACCGCCACCACCTTGGCATCTTCCTGACTGGTCGATAAATAAATATGCCCAATACCGCTGTCAAAATATGCAGATTCGTGTTTATCCAGAAACAAGGTTTCACCGGTTTCAAATTGAATGGCAATAGAGCCAGACAACACGACCACAAACTCCTGCCCCGCATGACGAATATAATCGTCAAACTCACTGGCATCGCGTGAATCGATCACGGCCAAAATGGGGTTCATGTGCTTGCCGCTTAGTTCCCCAAACAACAAACCGTATTCGTAATTACGGGTCGCATAACCGGGGGTCGCAGTGGATTTGTGGCTGGAAATACCCACTGCGCTCACCGGCAAAGCCTGTGCGCTTTCCTGATCGGGCACGGCAAACAAAGAGCCGACTTCGATATTCAGGGCACGGGCCAACACCACGAATTTTTCATAACTTAAGGTGACTTGCCCCAATTCCGCTTTGGAAATGGTGGAAAGCGCCAAGCCGGTTTTTTCAGCCAACTGCTTGAGTGTCTGTTTTTGATTATGTCGGGCCTGGCGCAGGCGAGCTCCTACCTGTTCCTTGCTGAGCAGTTCATTACGTAGCATTCCTGGATTGTAAGCGGCGCAAACGGAACCAGGCAATCAGAATCCAGGCCATCAAAACAAAGCCCAGATAGCCGAAAAATGGATAAACCGTGCCCACCAGATTAATAAAACCAACCTTGGCGCCCACCAATCCCAGCACGCCGGCAATCGCGGTGCCTATATTGAATCTACGCGTATTGGGAGGCAGAATGCGAGCCGAAAAAGCGTAGAGCACTCCCACGGAGGTTGTCAGAATCATGGCGAAAATCACCACAGACATAACCGTCCCCAAGAACTTGGACTGCTCGGTCGCCAGCATCAGCATCGGTAAGGCGGCCGAGCCAATCGAGTCGATGCGACCGAACACACCGGCACTGATCAATACAATGAGCACACCCAATAACAGCCCCCCAAGCAGCCCTCCCAGCAACGCATTGCGGCGCGACGTGGCTTGCGAGCCTGCAATCATCAGAAAAGGTGCCCCCACCACCATGTTGTAGGACACGTACAGCAAGGCGGCGACCAGCCAATGCCCCGCGCCCTGGGGTTTGGTATGGGCGATGACATTGAGCTCATCCAGCGGGAGGTCACGGGTATTCCAGCTATACACCGCCAAAAAAATCACCATCAACACCAGAACGGGCGTGATGCTGCCGATAAACGCCATCACGCGGTCCACGCGCAAAAACACAATCAGCACCGTAATCAGCATGACCGCCACGCTGCCATACTCTGCCGGAACCCCCCACTGCTGCTCCATCAGCGAACCGCCACCGGCAAACATCACCACAGCGATGGCATACATAAAGAAGGTAATCATGACATCGACCACCATCCCCAGTCGTGGCCCGCAAATCAGATACAAGCCTTCCTTGAACGAATGCGAGACGGAGACCTGGCTCAGTTCCCCCACCGCCATGCCCAATATCGTGAAACACAAGCCACTGACCACCCCTCCCAACAGCCCCCAGTAGCCAAAGCTGCTGAAAAACTGCAATATTTCCTGTCCTGAAGCAAAGCCTGCGCCCACCACCACGCCAACAAAGGCCATCGCAATGCCCAGGATATTTTTTATATTTGACATGCCTTCCCCTCCGGGAGATCAAAGTGCTGCTTGTTTTTTTAGGTTCGGAAACGAGCCGGTGACACCACAGCCGGATCAATGTTCAAGGCTTTCAACGATTCAGGCAGTTCCTGCTGTTGCAACAGGCTGGCTGCCAGCAAGGACGCCCCTGCCGCCGTTTGAATTCCATAGCCACCTTGCCCCGCCAGCCAGAAAAAACCAGGACATTGCGCATCCTGACCAATCACCAACTCTCCATCTGGGGCGAAACTGCGCAGCCCAGCCCAGGTATGGCTAGGGCGACGGATACGCAATCGGGTGCGCTCTTCAATGCGATAAATTCCGGTGGCCACATCCAGTTCTTCAGCCACCACATCATGCGCCTGCACATCATCCGCATTGGCGGGCGACCCGAGCAACATGCCTGCGTCCGGTTTGAAATAGAACTCTTCGCCGATATCAATCACGGCTGGCCATTGGCGATGATCGACCCCCTCTGGCGGGGAGAACAAAAAAGCCGAGCGACGCTTGGGCTGAATGCCCAATGCCTGCACGCCACAGCGTTGGGCCAGCGTATCCGCCCAGGCACCTGCCGCGTTAACCAGCACACGGGTGCGCAGGCGGGTCGCTTCACCCTCGAGCTGGACGTCCCAGCATTCGCCATCCCACTGCGCCGATACCACCTCGGCATCCAGACGCAAGCTCACTCCTTTCGCCTGTGCGCCCTTCAAAAAACCTTGATGCAAGGCATGGACGTCCATGTCCTGGCCCTGTCCGTCATACAAGGCGCCGGCCAGCGTTTCCGGGTCCAGACAGGGCACCAAGGCCAAAGCCTGCTCAGCACTCAGGCGGCTGACATCCAGGCCCTGCTCCAGCCAGTCCTGATATTGGCTGTCCAGCAAATCCTGCTGCTCGGCCGTTCCCACGTACAGCACGCCTCGAGGCAACAGGATGGGCTGATCCGTAAAACCCTCAGGGGGATGACTGAAAAAGTCATTGCCAGCCACTGTCAAGGCACGAATCGTCTCGGTGCCGTAGGTTTCCACAAACATGGCAGCCGAACGCCCGGTGGAGTGATAGGCGGCATGAGACTCTCTTTCCAGAATCAGGACTTGGGCATCACGGGGCAAACGGTAAGCCAAAGACACGCCAGCCATGCCGGCGCCCACGATCAGGTAGTCGTACACCATAAAATTCTCATATCCGATAATCGAGGGCTAATAGTAGGCCTTTCCTGGGAAAACGGCCAAGAGGGTTTTTACTAGGCGGACACTTTAAGGGCTGACCTTACGCTGACAACCTCGCCAGAGAGCTAAAGACAACACTACCTACGTCCCAAAAATACGGGCCACCCAGAAGGCCAGATCATGAGTTAGTCTGCGTATGGTCATGCCACACTCGATACAGCCCAGGCCAGGCTATATACAGGCCCATTTAGGCGATCCGCATTCCTCCTGCAGGCAGGAAATAAGTGGGCTCAAACTCAACAGCACGCCCCACCCTATAGCCATGAGTCCAACAACCGGAAAGACAGCTCATTAATGTTTCTGAATGCAATCTTCCGGCAATACCCAGCCCTCATGATGAAAGGTCCTCCAACAACATTTCTTAATGGACTATGAATCCTGCCTTCCTGCCCCCTCTCGAACTCGTGCGGCGCCCCTTGTGGCGCACTCTGGGTATTGCCCTGTTGCCTCTGGCTCTGGCAGCCTGCGACAGTGGATCGAGCACCGGCGGCAACGCCCTCGTCGATCCTCCCGTCGTCACTCCCCCTGCCAGCGAAGAGCCAGCGCCGCCACCACGTAATACTGCCTATCTAGACCGCAAAGCAGGTGATGTGATCAAAGTTCGTATCGAAGAACTGCATCCCACTCAGGCCGCCATTGGCTACGATCAGGTTTATTACAAGCTGGGACGCTGGCAGGGCGACCTGGATCGCCCCACGTGGGCACACGATCCCCAACAACAGCTGGACTATCTGAATCGCACCATCGGCAAGAAATTTGATGACTACTGCGAGGACATGGGCGGCACGGAACGTGCCCAGAAATTCCTGTCCCTGGCCGAAGTACAAGCGGCGCGTCTGGATCAACCAACGACATATCTCTGTAAAGACCCGTTGGGCTCGCAGACCGAAAATCTTAAAACTGTGGTGGTCGGCTGGGACGGCAATCTCTACCTGACCGATGGTCACCACACATTTTCCTCTCTGCGTGAGATTCCTGATGGCGGTCCGAAATTGCCCGTCTGGGTCAAAGTCAGCGCCAACTACAGCGATTTGCATGATGCACCTGCTTTCTGGGATCGCATGAGCGAGGAGAAACAAGTTTGGCTGCGAGATGGCCAGAATCAGCCCATCACCGTGGAACAACTGCCTACGCGTCTTGGTTTGGCCAACGACCAAGAGGCAGGAGGCATGCAGGAAGACCGCTATCGTTCTCTGGTGTACTTCACGCGCGATATTGCCTACAAAAACGGGAATTTGCCCGAGTACGCGGAGTTTCTGTGGGGCGACTGGCTGCGCCGTCAGGCAGCAGCAGGCCAACTCCCCGGACTGGACGCCTACCTGATGGCCCCGCCCGCTACACCAGAGCAGATTCTGGCAGCCAGCACCCTGAACAAGGCCCTGCAAACCGGCGGCTCAGATACGAGCTATGCGGCAGCTGTGCGCGATGCCTCTCTGAAAATGTCGGCCTTGCAAGATACGGATCTGGTCTTTGAAGATCGTGACGCTGCCGCTCTGGGTCGTATCACCCTGGAAGCTGATGCGGCCAGTGGATCGGTCACCAAGACCGCTCGCGATACCTTGGAAGAGCTGCCACGCAACGACGTCAAATCCGACGGCAGCCCGCGTGGCGCCGGCAAACTCTGGTTTGCGGTGAACTACCGCCATTGCGGCAAGCCAGCATCGGGGACTTGCTGGGGTTGGTAAAGCGGGATCGTGGGAATCAAGCCAACAAAAAGCCTGCATTCGGGATTTTTTGTTGGCCCCACGCTTCTTGTCTTGAGGCATGAGCGCCCTTTACGTTAATAAGGACGCCATCCCGCTCATGAGCCATGACGCTGCTCGCGAGAATGGGTGGCGTCGATCGATTTCGCCCCCGATAAACCCCAATTCCCGGGCGAAGCCAAATAAAATGTGCTGCCCCTGGCGTAGCACTACCAGGAGTCTTGAACGCCCTAGCATGCCAAACTTAAAACATGCCGGCATCCAGACTGTCAACGCACACAAGGCAGCAGCGTGAAACCAAGACGTTCAAATTCAATACAAGAGCGCTTTGCGCGGGAGAGGGCACAATGAGAAAAATAGTATGGGCTGCTTGTCTGTTAGTTGGCACGACAACCGCAAACGCCCAGGGGATCGGACACGGTTTGGGGGCCCACCACCCATGCAAGAGCATGGCCGAGGCACTGGACATGAGGGCACACGACGCAATGTGGAAAGATCCTTCGGATGGCGAGCTTTTTGCCACGATGAGTCTGGCTTATATGTCCTGGGTGCAAGGCTTTATATCCGCAACCAATCTTCACAGACCGCAAAACGGACAAATCCGCCTGACTCCAGCGCAGATTGCACAACGGATGCGTAACTACTGCACTGAGCATCCCAACGAACCCATTTATATGGGCGCAAAGAACATTGTAGAAACGCAGCCCCCTGGCTATAACTGATTACTGCAATAGAAAAAGGCCTACAGCAAAAATGCTGTAGGCCTTTTCAAATTTGGTCGGAACGGAAGGATTTGAACCTTCGACCCCTTGCACCCCATGCAAGCAGACAAAACCTAAGCCATTGATTTTAAACAGATCAAAGAACGCAAAAATGAAGTTAAGTGCCCATAAGCGACTACTAACTACCGTTCGTTTCCCACAAAACTCCCACAGCTAAAAGGAGGCCCGCCATAGAGCGGGCTTTTTTTTCGACAACACATGGCAGTAGGCAAGGCTAGGCAGATTACAGTGACCCTAAGCAGGCGAACGACTACTTTAACCGCTTGAAATGTTCTTCCAGCCGCTGAATTCGAGTTTTGATTTCTGCTTTATCAAATGCACTTTTGATAGCCTGGCTATTCAACAGCCTCTGTTGCTCGCTGGCAGGTAAATCATCCCATAAGCTCAATAACGACGCCCCCAAAAAACCAAGTATCAACTGATCATCTTCATCTAGCTGATCCACGGCTCGTGACACTGCCAGGGCTTTCAATTGAGATCCGCCATCATCATCCCATTGCCCACCAACTAATGAGACCTCTGTGTTCATAACGCCCTCTCTAACCGACAGTTAAATGAGAGTTCAGTATAGCCCTCCCCAGCCTTTCAAGTGGATTTAAAGCAAAGCGTACAGACTCAATTTCCCTTAAAATACAATGAATTACAAATTAGCATGGTGGGTATTTCCAGGATCGGCCTAGTATGAACTTAGACCTTCTCGCTGACACCTTGAAGGCGCTACTGGCCCTGTTGCTCAGACCCTCTGAGAAATATCCCGCCAGTCATGGCAGGAGTGCCTATGACACACTATCTCCGGTCCATTGGAAGAAAAGTTAACTTACTTCGCTTCCCCCTTCTCTCGGCCACCGACCCCGCCGAACCCACTATCCCGGACCCCCGCGACAAACGCCCCGTCGAAATCGAACGGATCCACGAAGACGATCAGACGCTACCTGTAAACGATGAGCCCATCGGCGACGAGAAGCCTCGCCACCCTCCTCCAGCGCAAAACGATCAATCCATTTTTAACTAACTATCTGTGTATCACAGCGCAAAGCAGTGCACTCAACACGCCTGGTTTGCTGCGATGATTCACCTATTGGAGTCTCTCATGACACAAACACCAAGCTCACCTAACAAGCCCCAAAACCCAGCCCAAAAACCGTCACCTTCTCCTGATCGAAAAGCCGCCATGCATCCAGACGACAAGAAAGATGACAAGTCACCGCAGAACCAGCCGAAAGGCAAATAAGTAGCTCTTGCAGACTCGCCCCAACGAGTCTGTAACGCAGTCCCCCGGTGTTCAAGCGACCGGCCTTTTACCTCAACAGATCTTCCCCTGACGACTCCAACAACAAGAAAACATCTCACTACTCTGGCTAACGCCTGGAGCTCCCCCTTCAGGAGAACACAGTGCACTATCAAAGCTCAAACAATCTATGCACTCTGTGCCAGCTGTTACCCTTGTCCTCGTCACTCAATATCAAACACGAATTTATGGCTGTTGCTGGCCCTTGCTTGCAAGGCCCTGGTGAAGCTAAAAAGTCTTTATACCAATGCTCCAACTGCAAAACATTGTGGTTATATGAGCGTGACCGTTGGGGCGCTTGCCTGGGATTCAAGCTATGGCCGGGTAGGTCGCACGATTTTCAACGATAGTCCTGCGCACAACAACTTACGCAAAAAAAGCCTGCAATAGTGTGATTGCAGGCTCTTTCTATGGCTGGATAGGATGGGAATCCAAGTCTCGAGGTTTATCTGCCCCGTACAGCCCCTCTTCCTGAGGGTTTGTGGTCATGGGCAGCACTGGCGCGCTTGATCCCCACATTAGGAGCCTGAGCTGGCCAAGCTTCTTGCAACGGCGTGAGCTCAGACTTGCGTGTACTTGGCTTCTTGGGCGGTTTGCCTCTCTTGTCCATTACGACCTCCATTGGTCAATGGCAGCCCCAACGAATGTTGGGACATAAGTACAGGATAGGCCATAAACCGATAAATAGCTTGCTTATCTTCATCCGGTAGCCAATACACAAAAAAAACCCATAAAACCGGAATAAAGCCCTTCAAGAATGAAAAAAGGCCTAAAGAAAAAAGCTGCAAGCCTTTGAAAACTTGGCCGAAACGAAAGGATTGGGGCTTTTGAACCCTCGCCCCCCCCTGCAAGACGGATACAGTCAACCATACGCAAATCAAAAACCAGCTTCGACCCAACTGCTACCACTGCTCTACGTTAGCTTATGGCGTGTGACAGTATCACGCAAAAGCCACGAACCTTTCCCCCAAAAAAATACTAGGTATGCCTTCGATCGGGCTTTTTTACGCATAGAGCTGTGGGGCTTGTGAGAGCTCATCCACTCTAAGACTGTGTATTTATTTCAAAAAATATAAATAATCGCTGCTTAACTATTAAGGTAAGCCAACACTGACTGGATTTTAGTCCAACAACGCTTGTCACACTGCAATAAACAAGAGCGTGCAAGCTGAAAATACCCTTAAAATACAATGAATTACAAATGATTTTACATGTCTTCCACTGAACGGGACTAGGATGAATACAGTCCTTCGCGGTTTGCCCCTAAGTGACTACTGGCATTGCGCCTCGGCCCCTCTGAGCAACGTCTCTGCCGGTCAAGCAAGGAATGACGTATGCCCTATAAATTCTCATCTTTAGAAATGCTCGCAGAATGGTTTCGACTTCCCTCGAAACTCAGGCTCGCTTCCAGAAAAAAAACAGGGGAAACGCCAGAAATAAAACCTCGCGATATTACCCAGGATGAAGCAACGGCATTTGAAAATAAACAACAGGAAGGCCCTAAACGCCCATCCTCCTCAGGCAAGCCACGGCTATTGAAAAAAAGTGACCTGCCGCACTCTGAATAGATGGGCTTACTTACTCAGTGTTTGCCTCTAACAAGCCTGGCTTTCAGTAACCTGAGGCTTCAACGCACTCATCCTCCTGAATTCCGAGAAGTACCCCTGCAAAGCAATCGACAAACAAGCCCAGTCAGCCCTCTCAAACCCCATCCCCTACATCGCCGCAGAACGATACATCTGAGACAGGCACCAGCAAAGGCGAGTGCCATCCGAAACCGTCTCATCCTGCCAAGGATAAGCCTACGAAAAAGTAAAGAGCATCACTTTTAACCGTCAATCAGCCCAGCTTGGGAGGACCGTTTTTGGAGTGTCATTTAAGGCACGAGGCAACCCAACACGAGCATTGATATTTTAAAAATTACATGCGTGCTGTTCCAAATTCATTTATTGGAGAAAGCCATGGGAGCGCCCTATAAAGATACTCTCTGTGCCCAGTGTCAAACCCTAATCATTTCTCTTCAGCCTTGTGCACCACACAAACTTATGCAGCCCATTACTCAACTCGACGACGTGGGCAGGCATGGCTATGAAATGCTTTTTCGATGCAAGGCATGTGATACGCTCTGGCTATACCAAGAAGACAAGTGGCAAACACATCTAGGCTTCAAACTTTGGCCAGGCAGTTTGGCTGATTATATTTTCGACCGGCCCCACGATAACAACCAACTACCTCCTAGGATGTGGGGTGCAATCATTAAAGGGCCCAAAGAAGATGAGCCACTGCACTGAAGCGGCTCAAAGTCTCTATCCAATGCGCAAAAGAGAGCCGGCCGTGACGGAGTACGCAACCGCGATCCAAGCATATATACCGGATGACGCCTCTACTTCTGGCACAATCGCCCCCAGGTCTCAGCCTCCGTTTCCACGTAACGCAACACTCTGATTGGCGTCGCATCTATCTCAGCGTCTGAACGCCATTGAAACGGGCGCTGAGCGGCAGCGCAGTAGCTACCGCCCCCGGGTGTCCCGCATCCGCTTACGAGCGCGATCACGCACAGCATCATCGTCCAGGCGCTCAATCGTTTCAGCTGCATCACGTCCTACCCCCACGGCGGCCATGTCCGCCTTTTCCTGTTTCTGTTCTGCCTGTGCCCTGCCCTGGCGCCGCCCGACCTGCAACAGCGCCAGTCCAGCAAGGACCACGCCGCCCAGCAGACCAAGCCAGCCTGCCACCTTTCCCCATAGCGTCTTAAACAATGGCCGCTCCTATCTTGATTGCCTCAGCCCCTGACGCGCCCAAGAAACGAGCGCGGTCTGCAGCACGACGGCGACGCAGGCCCAGCAGCACCTTGCCGCCTGATTTGTTCCAGCGCGGGAATTGCTCAGCAGCACCGGCCTGGTCGCCGGCATTGAACAAGCGGACCAGCGTGGAACCTTGAAATGCTTCCACGCCGATGTTGTATGCAAGGTCCACCATGGCATCGAGCTGGGCCTGGGTCGCCGGACGAGTCAGCGCGTTCAGAACACCAGGCACGAACTCATGGGCCAGCCGGCGTTGCAGACGTTGGTCGGCCTCAGCCTGAGTGATGCACAGGCCCTGAACGACGTCCGGCCCGGTGTCGCCCCAGCCGATGGTCCAGACCTTGCCGTCGGCATCCCAGTAAGCTTCCAGCCGGCAGCTCTCGAAATACCGCAGGATGGCCAGGCCGTCGGCGGACATGTCCGTCGGTGAAGCCTTCTGTGGCTCTGGTGTGGCCTGCTCTGCTTTCTGTGGCCGAAAAAAAAGGGCCAATAGGCCCGTGATCAAATTCAACAACGACTTCATTCTGTTTTCCCTCCAATCGCGCCTTCGCGCAGTTCTGTCATAACTTCGAGCAGATCGGCCTTACGCCGCTTGTCGAAAAAGTTGAATGCCCAGCGCACAACAGCCCAGCCCGGCAGCCCACATGCGAACGCTAATCCAAGCATGGCCACCAGACCTACCGGGTTGTTCGCCCAGTGGTGCAGCTCGTAGTGCTGGATCACCGCGGCACCGCCTGAGATCGAGGCCACCACCGTGCTGATCACCCCCACAATCCATTCGGACTGCGTGCGCGGCCGCAGAATACACATCACCACCAGCGTGGCCAAGCCCGCCCCGATGGCCCCCATTCCTGCTATTCCTCCCATCGCCTTCCAAACGGCCAAGCCAGCGGCCGATGTTCCCGTGCTTGTCGGTTCCAAGTCCTTCCCCTTGTGTAATACGGTCGGCATGGCTGTCTCCCGTGAAGCGCTGCAAAAGCAGCAGACGTAAAAAAAACCGCTTAGGCGGCTTACAAAAACCACTGCTAA